>NZ_JBNDKS010000004.1:0-695218 GCF_050435665.1 Paraburkholderia sp. GAS333 | reverse complement strand
CGTGTGAAAGTAGGTAATCGTCAGGCTCCCCAGCAGCATCAGAAACCCCACCCCGCAAAGGTGGGGTTTCTGCGTTTACCAGCACCGATTCAGCATCCTGAAAGCGTCGGGGGAAGCATCCCGCAGGCAGCAGAGGAACCCCGGCCACGGCAGGGAAGCGATAGCGGTGAGCATCAAGCCGGGGCACCCAGGCACCCCAGCTTACCGCCGTCGCGAATGACGCCCGATCGTCGCAGCGAAGCCCCCTCAGTGCCTCCCCAGCCGCAACGCATCCGCATAGCCGGTCAGTTCCAGATAGCCACGACCCACCTGCGCGTCATCACGATTCAGGCGCACCGCGCCTTCCCAGTACACCGCGCCGGTCGACTGGCGTGAATCCAGTTCCTGATCGTCCATCAGCGGCGTGAGATGCCACGCCAGCGAGCCCGTCCTGAGCGTCATCGAAACCGGGTAGGACGTGTTCGTGCGCGGTGAGCGCCACGTACGAACCGGCATGAACCCGACCTGATCGGCAGCGAAGGTCGTGACCTGACCGTCGCGATTGCGAAGCACTGCATGCGCCCACATCGCGTGTCCATCGCGGGCACGGATCCTGAAGGCCATCAGCGCCGAGCCGTCGGCGAGATTCGCCCCGAGCCAGTCCCAGCCCTGCGCGCGGGCGTCGAGCAAGGTACTCGACCACTCGTGATCCAGCCACGCCGTGCCTTTTACAACAGTATCGCCATGCGATGGAAGTCCAGCCACGTTCGGGCGCACGACACTGCCCGCTACGCGTAATTGCGGTTCGCTGTAGTAGTAGCTCGCCTGTTCAGGGCGTGGACCCTTTTGCGAATATCCGTGCTCGCCTTGAATTAGCGGCGCTTGCGTGGGCGTTAGCGTTAGATGCAATGAGAAGCCGCTTGCATCGGCGGTGACGTCGTAATGACCGTCCGTGGCGCGGATAATTTTCCACGAATCGAGTTTGACGTCGGTGTTGGCATCTTTTGCATAAGCGAGCCCGAAGCCTTGGCGGCCAATGCGCTGATCGTGTGCAAGTCGTCCGTATGTGGGATCGCTTAATGCCGCGTGCGCAATGATCAGTTGCGAGGGCGCGAAAGCGCTTGGGTCGGCCGTATCGTGATCCGTGGCGGAGCGGAAAAAAGTGATCTGGAAGCCGAGGGGCTGATTGTCCGGCGTCGTGAGCCAGCCCGTGGCGTACCACCACTCAGTGCGGAAAGCGGAGTGGGCGCCACTGTCGCGAGGGAAAGAAATCGCGTGGTCGCGTGTGACAACGGCGAATTCGGGCGGTGTCGCGAATGTGGGCGTAGTGAGCAGGATGCCAATCCACAGCAGGCTTTGAAGGTGAGGGCGCATTCTTCGTCGACTTTTCGCGCATAAGAATGCCATTGTCGATTCGCAGGTCGCCGCGCTCGAGATTGGAGGAGACGAGGTCGAAGACACAATTGCAGGAGCGGACGACAACACTAGCGACGAAGAAGCCGGGGTGGTTCCTGAAGCCGGGCGCGTCGAAGATGGTCTCCTCTTGGAGGGGGATTCGGCCGCTGGCAAGGTCGTCCCGGAAGAAGTGGCCAATGAAGTTCTGCACGAAAATAATGCCGAAGCCGAAGCCGAAGCCGAAGCCGAAGCCGAAGCCGAAGCCGAAGCCGAAGCCGAAGCCGAAGCCGAAGCCGAAGCCGAAGCCGAAGCCGAAGCCGTAGCCGTAGCAACAGACGCCGACCCCAACGCCGTCCTCCCACGTACCGACACCCCCGGCCTCCCAAACCTCTGCATCGCCAAAAAAATATCCGACTGCGTGCATCTCCGCGCACACGGAATTCGCATCATCAAGCAGAAGATCTCGCGATAACTCTCCACGATCGACTTCAACATCGCGCCCTCAGTTCAGATCGTCCTCAAAATTACACGTATCTCACCAATCCTCTTTCACCGCGCGCACCGCATCCACCGATACCGCGCCGCGTCCCGCCACCACCGCCGTCGAACACGACGACGCCAGCATCACCGCTGCAACGATGCCGAGCATGGCCCATGGCACATGCAGCGACATGCTCCAGTGAAACGACTGCGGATTGACCACAAAAACCAGAATCAGACTCACTGCAAACCCGAGCACGAAACCCATCGCGATTCCGCAGGCAGTCAGCATGCCGCCTTCGAGCGCGAGAATCGACAGAACCTGAGTGCGAGTTACACCGACGTGCCTCAGCATGCCGAACTCTCGTGCCCGAGCGAGCGTTTGCGCGGAAAAGGTCGCGGCCACGCCAAACAATCCGATCACGATCGCCACGGCTTCCAGCAGATAGGTCACCGCAAAGCTGCGGTCGAATATCACCAGCGTTCGCGCGCGGATATCGCCCGGCTGCGATACATCAAGCCATGCGCCAAAAGGCAACGCGCGCAGCCCCGCAATCACATGCTCGACACGCTCACCCGTTTGAACGGTGACGGCGACGTCGGTCGCGCTCGCATCGCCGGTGAGACGCCGGTAGTCGGCGAGCCGCATCTGGATCGCGCCGCTCTGCCGCACATAGTCCCGCCAGACGCCGGCAACCACAAACTGATGTGCACCTTTGCCAAGCGGCAATGGCACTCGCTGACCGAGCCGGTATCCATACAGATCGACCATTGCTTCGGATACCCAAACAGGTATCTCGTCTCGACGAAACCCGGACGAAGGCAGCACCGCGCCAGTCATCTGCAGACTCGCGCCCGGATCGTCGGCGTTGATTTCGCGCGCCAGCACGGCAATATCCGGTCGCGCCGGATCGAGCGTGAGATGCGACGTGCGGGCAAACGCAGCGCTCCTGATGCCAGGCACGCGCGCGATGAGCGCCTGGTCGCCGGGTCGCAAACCGCCGGTGTCGCCGTTGGGCGCAACACGGACGTAGAGGTCAGCGGAGAGCAGATGCATCAACCAGTCTTCGACGGAGACGCGGAAACTCGCCACCATGATCGCCATCGCAACGATCAGCGCGAAGCTCGACAACACGCCGCCCATTGCAATCGACGCATGGCCGGGCGCATTGGCGAGCCGCGCCAGCGCAAGCGTGGCGGTTGTGGCAGTCGCGCCCGAGCGGCGTCGCGCGCCGAACGCACGGCTGGCCGCGCCGAACACGAGCGCGGTCACGCGCGGCATCAACGCAATTCCACCGATCAGGAGCAACGCGACAGCGACGTAGCCGGCAATGGGCGCATCGAACCACGGCGGCATTTGCGTGAGCAGCGCGGCGGCCGCGAGACATAGCAACGCGGGCCATGGTGTGGCGAGCCGCGCCAGCGCACCTTCTTCTGCGCCGGCCTTGAGCGCTACGGCGGGCGCAGCGCGAGCCGCTTCCAGCGCAGGCGCCAGACTGCCCACGACCGAAACGCCGATACCCAGCGCCAGAAATACCGCACTTGCCAGCGGTTCGAAGCTGACCTGCGGCTGTACGCCAGGAAAGTATCCGCCGCCCAGGTCGCTGCCGAAAAAGTGCAATGCGCCGCTCGCCATCGCATAGCCCAGCACGAGTCCGCACAGCGAACCCAGCAGGCCGAGTAGCGCGCCTTCCATCAGGATCTGACGTAGAAGACGGGTGCGCGTCAGGCCGAGAACGCGCAGCATCGCGAATTGCGCACGACGTCGCACGACGCTCAGCGCCTGGGTCGAAAACACCAGAAACGCGCCGGTGAACAGCGCCACCAGCGCAAGCACGTTCATATTGATCCGGTACGCGCGAGAGAGCCGGTCGGTGCGGCTTTCGGCATCGCGCGTCTCCGATACAACCCACTGATTACCAAGCCGCGTCTGCAGATCGCGTCTGAACCGCTCGCGATCCACGCCGCGTTTGAGCAGCAAATCGACGCGCGACAGCTTGCCGAGCCGGCCGAATTTCCACTGTGCGGCAGCGATGTCCATCACGGCAAGCCGTTGACCTGGTCGCGTCCTCACGAGGCCGCCCGCCACTCGAAAATGGACGTTCGAGGTGCCGCTTTGCAGCGCCAGGTCGTCGCCGGTTTTGACCTTCAGCCATTGCTGTGCGGCCGCCGAGAGAAACAGCGTGTCGGATGCGAGCGTGTCGAGAGGACGATCAGGCGAAGGCACGCCGGTCAGATCGGGCGCGATGCGGCTCGCCTTGAACACGTCGATGCCGAGCAGGGGCAGCGCGGCGCCATGCTCCGGCACGGTGGCGTCGAGCGTGAGCACTGGACTGGCCAATGCCACGGCCGGGTCCGTCGCAAGCTGGGGATAAATGGATTCATCGATTAGAGGCTGCGCGCCGTGCACCTGCAGATCGGCGTCGCCGGAAAGACTGCGGGCCGCCGCCGAGAACTCGTTGAAAGCGGCACTGTTGATCAGTTGCACCGCGTAACCGAGCGCCACGCCAAGCGCGATCGTCGCGACGGCAACCAGTGCGCGTCCGCGATGGCTGCGCCATTCTGCGCCGAGCAGCCAGCGCGCGAGAACGCGATGTCCGCGTGAGCGAAGCAAGGGGCGGGCATCAGCGCGCATTATCGGCGGAGCGGGCGGTGGAATAAGCAGCCTCCGTCGCCGAGGCGTGCAGACCGCCGTCACTCAGAATCAGCACACGATCCGCGACCGCCGCCGCGGCTTCCGAGTGCGTGACCATGATCGTCGCCGCGCCGGTCGCCTTGCTTTGCGCACGGAACAGGCTGAGGACGTCGTGCGCGGTATCGGGATCGAGGTTGCCCGTGGGTTCGTCCGCGAGAATCAGTTTCGGCCGATGCACGAGCGCCCGCGCAATCGCGACGCGCTGGGTTTCGCCGCCCGAGAGTTGCCGTGGGAAATCGTCGCCGCGGCCGTTAAGGCCGACAGCCGCGAGCATCTCGAGCGCGGCGTCGACGGGCAGATCGTTCAGCAATAACGGCAGCGCCACGTTCTGCGCGAGCGTCAGATGAGGCAGCACGTGAAACGCCTGGAACACGAACCCCAGCTTCTGCCGACGCAACCGGGTGGCAGCGTTGTCGTCCAGACGCGCCACGGGGCTGCCGTCGATGATCACCTCGCCGCTGTCCGCGTGGTCGAGCCCGGCTATGAGGTTGAGCAGCGTGGATTTACCGACGCCGGAATCACCCATGATCGCGATGAATTCTCCGGGCCGCAGCGTGAAATCGAGCCGTGCGAGCACGATGCGACCTTGGCCGTACTGCTTGCTCAGTCCGCGGCATTCGAGTGCGGGAACGACAACTTCGTCGCGAAGCGTCATGCGTTATCCGAAAAAGGGGGCTGCCGGGAGGGGATCGGCGCGGCAACTTCAGTGTGCCTTGCCGGACGAAATTTCGCTCGCATGGCCGCATTGCATGTGAATTTTGTAATGCAATAGAAAGGAATTCCCGGCGATCTGCCCGGAGTCGGCGGTCATCGCAACAGAAGGAAAGCAGGATTTTTAAGGTACTTGAAAGCGCCTGATTTAGAGTGCCGGACCAAAATTTATTTTTGCCTGAAAACGCGAGAAATTTTATCGACGCGTCTGAAATCGGCGTTCATTAGAGATGGGCTGTCAGCACTAACCATTCCCGTGCAAAAAGCGACTCCGGCAATTTTTGCAAGAGTCGCTAAGTAGCGGTCAAAATGTTTTCTTCTGTTTGTAAAATTCGGCACGCATATTACGCGGATACAACTTTGTGCAGGTGCACATTTTTTGATCTTCTGCAATGGCACGTGTGGCAACAATGTATTGTCCGCCGCCCCGGTGCGCTGTTGCGCTGCAAAAGTATTCGTATCTTGGTAATCTCCCACCCTTGGTCACTTGGCTGCGGGTAAACGTGTACGGGCCATCACCGCTTACACGTCCATTTCAGCGCAATCCAACTTACATATCCATTTCAATGCTTTCGGGCCTGAAGGTATTGACGTGGCGTTTTGTACTTAAAGTTTTCGACAGAGCACAATGCCATTGCCTCTTCTTAGCCTACTCATCTGGATCCCTATTGTCGCCGGACTCGTGGTTTTGCGTGCCGGATCTGACGCGGCACGTGGTCGCACCCGCTGGATCGCGCTGATCGGCGCGGTAGCGGGGTTCCTGCCGGTGATCCCGCTGGTCGCGAATTTCCGCAACGACGTCACGTCGATGCAGTTCGTCGAGAACATGCGCTGGTCGCCCACGTTCGACATCGCGTGGCATCTGGGAGTAGACGGGATTTCGCTGTGGCTGGTGGCACTGACCGCGCTCACCACGATCATCATCGTGGTCGCGTCGTGGGAATCGATCACGCAGCGCACCGCGCAGTACTACGGCGCGTTCCTGATGTTGTCGGGCTTCATGCAGGGCGTGTTCACGTCGCTCGACGGCATGATGTTCTTCGTCGCCTTCGAAGCCACGCTGATCCCGCTGTACCTGCTGATCGGCACGTGGGGCAACAAGAACCGCACGTACGCGGCGGTCAAGTTCTTCTTCGTCTCGCTGCTCGGCTCGCTGATGATGCTGATGTCGATGCTGTACCTCTACAGCCAGACGCACAGCTTCGACCTCGCAACATGGCGTGAGACGCACCTCGCCACGATCCCGCAGATCCTGATCTTCCTGGGTTTCCTCGCCGCGTTTGGCGTGAAGGTGCCGATGTGGCCGTTGCACTCGTGGCTGCCGGACGTCCACCTCGACGGTCCGACGGGCGCTGCTGTGATGATCGGTATGTTGAAGCTGGGCGGTTACGGTCTGCTGCGTTTCGCGCTGCCGATCGCTCCGCAGGCCAGCCACTTCTTCGCGCCGATGATGATCACGCTGTCGCTGATCGCGGTGGTCTATTCGAGCCTGGTCGCGCTGGTGCAAACCGACATGCGCCGCCTGCTCGCATATTCGACGATTTCGCACATGGGCCTCGTCACGCTGGGCCTGTTCGTGTTCAACCGCATCGGCCAGGCCGGCGCGATCGTGCAGATGCTGTCGTACGGCATCGTGTCGGGCGCGATGCTGCTGTGCACGGGCATGCTCTACGACCGTACCAAGACGGCTGCCATCGCCGAATACGGCGGCGTTGCCAACACGATGCCGCGCTTCGCCTCCTTGCTGATGCTGTTCTCGATGGCCAACATCGGCCTGCCGGGCACGTCGGGTTTCGTCGGCGAGTTCATGGTGCTGATGGGCGCGATCCGTTTCAACTTCTGGATCGGCGCAATGGCCGCCACCACCCTGATTCTGAGCGCCGCCTACACGCTGTGGATGTACAAGCGCGTGATCTTCGGCGCGATCGCGAATGCGCGCGTCGCCAAACTCAAGGACGTCAGCCGCCGCGAATTCGCGCTGCTCGGCGTGATGGCGCTGCTGGTGCTCGCCATTGGTCTCAACCCGAAACCGTTCACCGATGCAATCGATCCGTCGGTCGGCACGCTGCTGGCCCAGTCGGAGCGTTCCGTTCACCCGGAAGATGCGCCGGCAGACGGTGGCGAGCATCTGCAGGCAGCGGCGCCCGCGCCGGTCGTCGCTGCTGCGGTTCGCACGCCGGGTTGATAGAACGAGGCGCGTCGCAATTGCAACATCCGTGTGCGCGGATGCAACGCTCGCGACGCGCTTTGTCGCATCGACAGAATCTCTTTCAGATACATGCCGCGCGATGCCACCTTCCAGGTCGTGTCGCGTTTTTAGCGTTTATTCAAGGGGGTTTTGCGATGCGCCAAGTTTTCGATGCTTCCCGATGAGGCATTGCAAACCTACCGCTTGCACAAAGGTGTGCGGCAACGTGTCGCAATGCGCTGCGGCGCAATAGATCGTTGCAAATTCGAGGGTTTATTACAACTCGTCGTGCCCCTATTATGCGAGCGCTTACTAATGGAGAGCGGTCGAATGACGTTCGTGAAAGTCGTAAAAAAGAGGCAATGGATATGAAAGGAAAGACTCTGCGTGGGTCGGTAAGTTTCCTGTCTGCCGGCCTTGCGTTGTTGCTTTCGGGTTGCAGCAACCTCGATATTTTGAATCCGAAGGGTAGTGTGGGTCTGGCGGAACGCGATCTGATCGCGACCTCCACCTGGGCCATGCTGATTGTGGTCGTTCCGGTAATCGCGCTTACGCTGCTGTTCGCGTGGCGTTATCGCGCATCGAACAAAAACGCTGAATACCGTCCGGGGTGGGTTCACTCGACCGGTATCGAAATCGCCATCTGGACGATTCCGACGCTGATCATTCTGTTCCTCGCCGTACTCACGTGGAAAACCACGCACGAGCTGGATCCGTACAAGCCGCTCGAGTCGCAGGTCAAGCCGATCAACGTCGAAGTCGTCGCACTCGACTGGAAGTGGCTGTTCATCTACCCGGACCTCGGTATTGCGTCGGTGAACCAGCTGGCGATTCCGGTTGGCACGCCGGTGAACTTCGTTATCACGTCCGACTCGGTGATGAACTCGTTCTTCATCCCGCAACTCGGCGGCCAGATCTACGCGATGGCAGGCATGCAGACGCGTCTGCACCTGATCGCTGACGAAGCCGGTGATTACGCAGGCACGTCGGCCAACTTCAGCGGCAAGGGCTTCTCGGACATGAAGTTCCGCACGCTCGCGAAGTCGCCGGAAGAGTTCAACGCGTGGGTCGCGAAAGTGCGCGCATCGTCGGACAACCTCAGCATGGACCGCTACCACACGGTATCGGCGCCGAGCGAGAAGGATCCGGTGCGCTACTTCTCCGCAGTCGATCCGAAGCTCTTCCACAACATCATCGCCCGCTACAACAACGGTAATGTCATGGACAACATGAAGGACGCCAACTGCGCGCCCAAGGTTAAGGGGTAACGCATGTTCGGAAAACTCTCACTAGACTCGATTCCGTACCACGAGCCGATCATCATGGTGACGGCCGCGGGCATCGCCATTGGCGGTGCTCTGGTACTGGGTCTGATCACCTATTTCGGCAAGTGGAAGTACCTGTGGACCGAATGGCTCACGTCGGTCGACCACAAGAAGCTCGGCGTGATGTACATCGTCGTTGCGCTCATCATGCTGTTCCGCGGCTTCGCGGACGCGATCATGATGCGTACCCAGCTAGCGCTGTCGTATAACTCGCCTGGCGTCCTGCCACCGCACCATTACGACCAGATCTTTACCGCGCACGGCGTCATCATGATTTTCTTCATGGCGATGGCGTTCATGGTCGGCCTGATGAACATCATCGTGCCGCTGCAGATCGGTGCCCGCGACGTCGCGTTCCCGTTCCTGAACTCGCTGAGCTTCTGGATGACCGCAATCAGCGCCATCCTGATCAACATCTCGCTGGTGATCGGTGAATTCGCGCAAACGGGCTGGCTCGCTTATCCGCCGTTGTCCGAATTGCAGTTCAGTCCAGGCGTCGGGGTCGACTATTACCTGTGGAGCTTGCAGCTCTCCGGTATCGGCACCTTGCTGACCGGCGTGAACTTCTTCGTGACGATCGTGAAGATGCGCGCTCCGGGCATGACGTTCATGAAGTTGCCGGTGTTCACGTGGACCGCGCTGTGCACGAACGTGCTGATCATGGCTGCGTTCCCGATCCTGACCGTCACGCTCGCGCTGCTCGGCCTGGACCGTTACCTCGGCATGCACTTCTTCACGAACGATGCCGGCGGCAACGCGATGCTGTACCTGAACCTGATCTGGGCATGGGGTCACCCTGAGGTGTACATCCTGATCCTGCCGGCGTTCGGTATTTTCTCGGAAGTCGTCGCCACCTACGCCAAGAAGCCGCTGTTCGGCTACAAGACGATGGTGTGGGCAACCTGCGCGATCATGGTGCTGTCGTTCCTCGTGTGGCTGCATCACTTCTTCACGATGGGCTCGGGCGCTGACGTGAACTCGTTCTTCGGTATTGCAACGATGGTGATTGCGATCCCGACCGGCGTGAAGGTGTTCAACTGGCTGTTCACGATTTACAAGGGCCGTCTGCAGTTCACGACGCCGGTTCTGTGGACCCTGGGCTTCATGGTCACGTTCACGATCGGCGGTATGACCGGCGTGATGATGGCGATTCCGGGTGCGGACTTCGTGCTGCACAACTCGCTGTTCCTGATCGCTCACTTCCACAACGTGATTATCGGTGGCGTGCTGTTCGGCTACCTCGCCGGCTTCAACTACTGGTTCCCGAAGGCCTTCGGCTTCAAGCTGAATGAGAAGTGGGGCAAGGCATCGTTCTGGTTCTGGCAGATCGGCTTCTGGGTTGCGTTCACGCCGCTGTACGTGTTGGGCTTCATGGGCATGACGCGTCGTCTGAATCACTATGACAACCCTGCGTGGCACCCGTGGCTGCAACTGGCGTGGGTCGGTGCGGTTCTGATCGCAATCGGTATTGCCTGCCAGGTGATCCAGATCGTGGTCAGCCTGCGTGACCGCAACAAGCCGGAAAGCCTCGACCTGTCGGGCGACCCGTGGGATGGTCACACGCTGGAATGGGCCACGAGCTCGCCGCCGGCGTCGTACAACTTCGCGATTATTCCGGAAGTGCGTGAACTCGACGCTTTCGCTGAAATGAAGTCGCGCAAGAACCAGCCGAAGCCGGTGTACACCGACATTCACATGCCGTCGAACACGTCGGCAGGTGTGGTGGCAGCGATGTTCTCGCTGGTGCTGGGTTTTGCCGCTGTGTGGCACATCTGGTGGCTCGCTATCGTCGGTCTGGTCGGCGCGATCGGAACGGTGATCGTGTACAGCTTCCAGAAGAACGAAGGCTTTTACATCCCGGCCGCTACGGTCGCGGCGATTGAAGAGAAACGCTCCGGCGCCGGTGCGCAGGTCGCGTTGGAGGTGGATTGATGTCAAACACTACGCTTACGGCCGACGCGCATCATCACGATGACGCGCATCACGCCGATCACCCGCCGTCGCATTCGGTATTCGGCTTCTGGCTGTACCTGATGACCGACTGCATCATCTTCGCGTCGCTGTTCGCAGTGTTCGCGGTGATGAGCCACCAGTTTGCCGGTGGTCCGACCGGTAAGGATCTGTTCGAGATTCCGGGCGTCGCGCTCGAAACCACGATGCTGCTGCTGTCCAGTATCACGTACGGTTTTGCGATGCTGGGTGCGTACAAGAACCGCAAGGGCGCTTTGCTCTTCTGGCTCGCCGTGACGTTCCTGCTGGGTCTGTCGTTCCTCGTGCTGGAACTGCGCGAGTTCTCGCACCTGATCGCCGAAGGCGCAGGTCCGAGCCGTAGCGCGTTCCTGTCGTCGTTCTTCACGCTGGTCGGCACGCACGGTCTGCACGTGACGTTCGGCCTGATCTGGATGGTGGTGCTCGCCATTCAGGTGCTGCGTCACAAAGACCTGACCGAACGCGACATGATCCGTCTGACGTGCCTGAGCCTTTTCTGGCACTTTCTGGACGTCGTGTGGATCGGCGTCTTCACCTTTGTCTATCTTGCGAGCGTGATCTAAATGGACCATAGCCATAACGCACACTCGGGTGGAAGCCACGGCAGCTTCGGCAGCTACATGACGGGCTTCGTGCTGTCGGTCATTCTGACTGTCGCGGCATTTGCTCTCGTCCTGACGGGCACGTTGACGGGGCAGGACGCTTTGTACGCGATCTCGGGCCTCGCGCTCGTGCAGATCGTCGTGCATCTGGTGTTCTTCCTGCACATGAACACGTCGTCGGAACAGCGCTGGAACGTGACGGCATTCGCGTTCACGGCGTTGACCGCGGTGATCGTGATCGGCGGCACGTTGTGGGTGTTGCACAACG
Source organism: Paraburkholderia sp. GAS333 (assembly GCF_050435665.1). Taxonomy (NCBI): domain Bacteria; kingdom Pseudomonadati; phylum Pseudomonadota; class Betaproteobacteria; order Burkholderiales; family Burkholderiaceae; genus Paraburkholderia; species Paraburkholderia sp. GAS333. The sequence continues at coordinate 683,586 of NZ_JBNDKS010000004.1, read as the reverse complement.
TCAGCATGAACATGATGTCGCGCTAAAGCGTTTAACGCTTCTAGCTTGAAAAAAGCCCCGCAAGACGGAAGTCTTGCGGGGCTTTTTGTTTGTGGTCGCTGGAGTAACTGGTTTCTTTCTTCAGATGCCGCCACGCTGCTGCGGCGAGGCAGAAGGGCGAGCAGGCTTTTCATCGTGTAGATCACGATCAGTGTTCCGAGCAGATCGCCGGCGAACGAGCGGAATGTATCGTTCGGAAAGAAAGAGAAGAAAACGACCAGCCAGCTCGCGCATAGTAAGCCAGGTGCGCTATCACCGCCGAGTAGCAGTGCGGTGAGAAGGCAGGTGCCGGCGCGCAGATAATCCAGTTCACGCCAAGCACGAATCCGCTGTGCGTAAAGATTTTTCTGATTAGCTCACAGAGAGAAGATGGATACCTTGGCGGTGTCGACAACAGGCAAAAAATGCAGACTCACGCCTAACATCGATTTGCTCAGGGCAACATCGTTGAGCTTTAATTAGTGAGCATCGCTATGCTAATGCACGCCTTTTTTATTCAGTTTGAATAATCTGACGGCGCAATAATCTATGGCCGCGCCCTGCGGATACCTATCTTCGCTTCCATCAATTAACCGATGCATTGCGCGGCTACCGTCGCTAACGTCGCTCGATCCGCTGGAGGAATGTGTTCTTGCGCTGGTCGCGCGAACCAGTCAGACGCGTACGCGGTTGTCGATCAAGAACATGATGGCGAAAAGCAAGTTGGATTCGCCCACCATGCTGCATGCGCGTTTGAAATCGATGCGGGAAAAAGGATGGCTCGTTCTCAGCGATAGCGAAGATGCGCGGCGCGAGCAGATCGAACTCTCACAAGCAACATTGCGGCATTTCGATCAGCTCTCCGAGTGCTTTTTTAAAGCGGCAAAAAGCAGATAGTGCGATGCATTTCTCTTCGTTGCAGGACCGCGAAATGCCGATCACGCAGCCTCCCTGATAAGCCCGGCAAGCCGACCCGTGCCCGCCAAGTCTCATCCGAATCATTGTATTTTTTATAGCAAAAAATAGAACCTAAAAGATTCAACAGGAAGGCGCGAGTAGACCGAGCGCCGTCGAAGTGTCTTTAGCGACGCTTCGGCGGTCTCTCTTTTTCGGGGAGAGAAATGCGGTGCCGCTGCGGTTGAGGCGAGAGCATCTGCGCGACAAAACAGGCACATTAGAAGAGTACCCAGCGTGGAATATTTTGCAAGTTTCTTGTGGTGTCGAGTAAGGGGCGACAGCGAAAAGAATGGCTGCTGTTATTTGTCGTAATACTACAGTGGTGAGAAATCAAGGGCTTGCGGGTAGCGCCTGAGATTCACGATGATGTAAGATTCTGAAATAGCGATGTAAAAAAGGTGGTGTAGCCGTGTTGTGCATGGCGTTTGTTTTTGCAACTCCGTAGTCCGGTAATACATACATTCGTTGCATCTGCAACGAATATTTCACCGTATTTGTCTCATCGCACATGTCATTCAGTGAGTGACGGCGAACGTGATCCTATCCACTGCAAATCATTGCATGACGGGCGATGGCCTTCCCATTTTCTGCCTGACTGGCGTACCCGGCGGCATATGGTATTTGCGGCTTTTCGAAAGCGATGGATAAATTGATTTAAACATTGGCCGATTGTATTTATCGACCATGAGATACCGAGAATGTTGTTTGCAAATGGGGAAATGAGGTGAGCGTAAGCGGGCCACGCGTGGTCGTCGTTACGGGTAGCAGCGCCGGACTGGGGCGTTCGCTGGCCTTGTCTTATTCCGCGCCCGGCGTCACGCTGGGCCTGATCGGAAGAAACCGCGAACGCCTCGAGGCTGTGGCCGGCGAGTGCCGTGCGCGAGGCGCCCAGGTCGAAACCGGTTGCGTCGACGTACGGGACGCGGCCGCCATGCAAGCCTGGCTGTTCGAGTTCGACACCCGTCATCCGCTTGATCTGCTCATCGCGAACGCAGGCGTTGCCAGCACCATCCAGTCGCTCGACGATTGGGAAGGTGTCGAGCGCACCGCAGAAGTAGTCGACATCAATCTATACGGCGCACTGCATACGGTGCTGCCCGCTGTCGAACGCATGCGCGCGCGCCGACGCGGTCAGATCGCGGTGATAAGTTCGCTCGCCGGTTTGCGCGGGATGGCGATTTCGCCGGCTTATTGCGCGAGCAAAGCCGCGCTGCTCGCCTATTGCGATTCCGTGCGTCCGCTTCTCGCGCGCGATGGCATTGGCATTTCAATGGTGATGCCAGGTTTCGTGCGCACGGCGATGAGCGACGTTTTCCCCGGTAACAAGCCGTTTATCTGGAGCGCCGACAAGGCCGCGATCTACATCCGCAAGCGACTCGCGCGCCGCAGCGTCGAAATTGCATTCCCGTTCAGTCTGGCATTCGGCACAAAACTGTTGCGTCTGTTGCCGCCCGCGATCGCCGATTTCATCCTCGGGCGCCTGTTCTACATTCCCCATCAGAAGACCTGACGTGCAGCCCGGACCCACACTCCCGATTGCTGCGCTCGTCTGCTCGTTTGCAGCCGAGGCAATCGCGGTCACCCGCTCATCGCCGCGTCGTCCGTTCGCCGCGCTGATGTTGCACTGCGCGGCGTTCACGGCGATCGCGCTCGCGTGCGTCGCTCTCACCGGCAGGCCGCTTTTCTCCGCGTGCGCGACGCTCGTGCTGATCGTGTTGCTGGCGGTGGTCGGCAATGCCAAATACGAGTCGCTGCGCGAGCCGCTGGTATTTACCGACCTGAGTCTTTTCAGCCAGGTATTCGCGCATCCGCGACTGTATTTGCCGTTTCTCGGCGCCGGCAAGATTGTCGCGGTGATCGCTGGTATTTCGTTGGCCGTCGCAGGATTTCTGTTCGAGCAGCCCGTGGCGTTCCCACAACGTGGCATCGCGGGGTTGCTCGTGGTGCTCGCTTTGCTGCCCTGTTTTGTTATCGCGCGACGTTTGCCGCTTACATTGCAGCCATTTTCGGATCAGCGGCGCTTTGGCTTTTTCGCGGCCTTCGCCGCTTATCTGATCCAGGGGCTCAGCGGCTCGCAGGTGCGTGCGTTTGCGCGTGCGCTCGGCGCGGGGCCGTTCGCGTCCGGCACGCCGCAAGCGCGGCCGGACGTCATCGTGATCCAGAGCGAATCGTATTTCGATGCGCGGCGCCTCAGCGCATGCGTGCGTCCCGAACCGTACGCGCAATTCGAGCGCATACGGCGCGAGTCTTTCGAGCAGGGCGAATTGAGCGTGCCGGCGTGGGGCGCGAATACCATGCGCAGCGAGTTCGCGATGCTCACCGGTCTTGCCTCCGCCGAACTCGGTTATGCACGGTTTTATCCGTATATGTTTGTGCGCCGCGCGTGCGCTTCGCTGGCGGGTTATTTCCGGCGCGGCAAATATCGCACGGTGGCGGTGCATCCGTATTACGCCGATTTTTTCGGCCGTGACCGGGCCTTCGCGCACATGCAGTTCGATCGCTTTCTCGACATTCAGAGCTTTAAAAGTGCCGCGCGGGTAGGTCCATACGTCGGGGATGACGCGGTAGCGGATGCGCTTATCTCGATCCTTGAGGAGCGTGACGACAACCCGCTTTTCGCGTTTGCGATCACGATGGAAAATCACGGCCCCCTGCATCTGGAGACGGTTTCTCCAGGTGAATCCGGATCGCGGCACACGCTCGGCGAAGACGCGCAATGGCGCGACTTGACCGCCTACCTCCGGCACGTGGAAAACGCGGACGCGATGATCGGCAAATTGACCGGTTACCTGCGCGAGCGTAATCGTCCGACCATCCTGTGTTTTTATGGTGATCACGTTCCCGCGCTGACCTCCGTGTTCGACGCGCTCGGCGCGGAGCCGGTCAATAGTGACTATTTTATTTGGCGCAATTTCGGAACCGGTTCTGGCGAACGGCGCGACGTTCCCGTCGAAAGCCTCGGTTCCGCAATACAGCGGGCGATGAGCGGTGCGAATTCACCTCGCGCCGAATCGCGAAACGAATTGCGGCAGATGCCGGCATAAAAGATGGATAAGAAAATAGCAATTGTGGGGATGGCATGTCGCTTTCCCGGTGGCGTCGAGAAACCTGAAGATTTCTGGCAACTGCTCTGTGACGAGCGGGACGCAGTCACTGCGATTCCGCCAGAGCGTTTCGGAACAGCTTTCTATCAACACCCGTCGAAGCGCGAGCCGGGCAAGAGCTACACCTTCGCGGCGGGCGTGCTCGACGACGTCGCCGGTTTCGATGCGTCGTTTTTCGGTGTGTCGCCGCGCGAAGCCACCCAGATGGACCCGCAGCAACGTCTGCTGCTCGAACTCGCGTGGGAAGCATTCGAAGACGCCGGCGTGCTTCCGGCGGACATGCGCGGCCGTAACTGCGGCGTGTTCGTCGGCGCGGCGAGCATGGACTACGCCAATCGCAGCATGGACGACCTGAACTGGATCGATCCGTATTCAGCGACCGGTAACGCGCTCAGCATCGCGTCCAATCGCGTGTCGTATCTGTTCGATCTGCGCGGCCCGAGTATGTCGGTCGATACCGCGTGCTCGTCGTCGATCGTCGCGCTTCATCAGGCAGTGCAGGCGCTGCAGTCGGGCGAAACGGACATGGCGCTGGCCGGCGGCGTGAATCTGCTGCTTCATCCGTTTGGCTTTGTGAGTTTCGCGAAGGCGTCGATGCTGTCGCCGCGCGGGCGTTGCCGTGCGTTCGACGCGAGCGGCGACGGCTATGTGCGTGCCGAAGGCGGTGCATTCGTATTGCTCAAGCCGCTTGATCGCGCGCTCGCTGACGGCGACACGATTCATGCTGTGATCGCCGGTTCGGGCGTGAACTCGGATGGTCATTCGCAAGGCGGCATCAGCGTGCCGACCACGGCCATGCAGACCGAACTGCTGAAGGCCGTCTACGGGCGCGCGGGCGTCGATCCGCATGCGCTGGCTTATCTGGAAGCGCACGGCACGGGCACGTCGGTCGGCGATCCGATCGAAGCGCGTGCATTGATCGACGCGCTCTCGAACGGCCGTTCCGCCGACGATCCGCTGTTGATCGGTTCGGTCAAGACCAATATCGGGCACCTCGAAACCGCATCGGGTATGGCTGGCCTTTTAAAGGCTGTCCTGTGCCTGAAGCACGGTGCGGTGCCGCGCTCGCTGCACTTCGACACCCCCAATTCCGCGATTGATTTCGACGGCGGCCGCCTGCGCGTGGTCGACCGTTTTACGCCGCTCGTGCGCCGCGAGAATGAACCGCTGATGGTCGGCGTCAACTCGTTCGGTTTCGGCGGCACCAATGCGCACGTGGTGCTTGCCGAGGCAACGCCGTCCGCGACCGCGACGGACCATGCTGCCAAGTTTCCCGAGACCACTTATAACAACAACGCAAGTCTGCCGCCGCTTGTGCTCACGGCACGTTCGTCGGCCGCGCTCGCGGCGCTGGCCGCGCACTATCTCGCGCGCCTCGAAGACGGCGCCGATTGGGCGGAACTCGCGGCGAGCGTCGCGCGTCGCCGGCAATGGCTTGAGGAGCGCGCCGTGATTGCGCCGCGCAATGCCGCCGAGGGCTGCGCCGCGCTCAGACTGCTGCAGGAGTCGTCCGATCAGCCGCTGCCGACGCACGTCGTGCGCGACCGGGCGGTGGAGGCGGGCGCCAAGGTGGCGTTCGTCTACGCGGGCAATGGTTGCCAGTGGGCAGGTATGGGCCAGCAGCTCTATGCCGAGGACGATGTGTTCCGCGCCGCGCTCGACGAGGTCGATGCGCTGTGGCGCGCGGACGGCGACGATTCGCTGGTCGACGTGCTGCGCGCAGGAGCGAGCGCCGAATGGCTGGCATCGACCGAGAACGCGCAGCCGCTGCTATTCGCGATCCAGGTCGGCATTACGCGCGTGCTCGAAGCGCGCGGTATCGGTTTCGATGCTGCATTCGGCCACAGCGTCGGCGAAATCGCGGCCGCGTGGGCCACGGGCGCGCTGACGCTCGCGCAGGCAGTGCGGGTGATCCGCATTCGCAGCGGCGCGCAGGGTCTCACGCGCGGTACTGGCAGGATGGCGGCGGCGGGCATCGGCGAGGCCGACGCCCGCGAACTGATCGCGCGTCTCGGTTTCGAGTCGACGGTCGAAGTGGCCGGTACTAATAGCCCCGAAGCTGTCACGCTCGCGGGTTCTTTTGAAGAACTGGAAGCGATCGACGCGTCGCTGGTCGCGAGCGGCAGCTTTTTCCAGATGCTCGATCTCGATTACGCGTTCCACAGCAGCCGCATGGACGCGATCGAGCCGGTCGTGCGCGACGGTCTCGCCGATCTCGCGCCGGGCGACGGTGACAAGCACTTCGTGTCCACCGTGACCGGCGGTACGCTGTCTGGCAGCGCACTCGACGCGGGTTACTGGTGGCGCAACATCCGCGAGCCGGTGCGTTTCAGCGATGCAGTCACGTGTCTGGCCGAAGCCGGAGTACGCGTCTTCATCGAAATTGCGCCGCATTCCATCCTGCGCCACTACGTCAAGCAGACGCTTTCAGCGCTCAAGCTCGGGGGCGCCGTCGTGTCGACGCTCAAGCGTCATCACGACACGGCGGAGATGCTCGCGCATTCGATTCTGTTGGCCGTCGCGCAGGGTGCGCGCGTCGATCTCGAGCGCTTCGTTCCGCGCGCGCCGGGCAACGGCCCGGTTGCGTTGCCGACTTACCCGTGGCAGCGCGAACATCACTGGCAGAAGGCGACCGTGGAGGGCTATGACCTCACGAACCGCCGCGTCGATCATCCGCTGCTCGGCTACCGTCTGCTCGAACACGCGTTTGCGTGGGAAAACCAGCTCGATCCGCAACGCGTGCCGATGCTGGCCGATCACGTCGTCGACGGCGGCGTCGCGTTTCCTGGCGCGGGCTATGTCGAGATGGCGCTGGCTGCGGCGCGAGTGTTTTTCCGCACCGCGTCCGTCGCGCTCGAAAACGTCGAGATCCGCATGCCGGTCGTGTTCCAGCCGCAGCATGCGAAGCTGTTCCGCTTCGTGATCGACGCACGCACCGCGTCGTTCAGGATCGAGACGCGCGACAGGATGACCGACGGCCCGTGGAATCTCAACGTGACGGGGCGTCTGCTCGAAAGCGGCAGCACGCTCGATTCGCAAAGCACGGTCGACGACTCGGTGCTGGCGCGTCTGGAAGCGCAACCCGCAATGCGCGGCGACGCGCTCTATGAGAGTACGGCCGGGATCGGCCTGAGCTACGGCCCGGCGTTCCGTTGGGTGCGTCGCGTGCAGATCCACGGCGACGACGCGCTCGCCGATGTCGAAACGCCGCAAGCGCTCGGCGGCGCCCAGGCGCTGGCCGGCTGGCTGCTGCATCCCGCGTTGATGGACAGCGGTTTTCATCCGCTCTTTGCCGTGCTCGGTCAGGCCGGTGCCGCGCTGAATACGGCACGCGCGGCTTTCGTGCCGGTGCAGATCGGCCGCGTCGATTTCCTGCGCGGCGATACGGTGCGCCGCGTGCTGGCCCGCGTGCAGCGCCGTAGCCCGCATTCGATCGTGGCGTCGTTCGAGTTTCTCGATGCCAACGACGCCGTCGTCGCGCGTCTTGCCGTGTGCCGTTTCCGCCGCGTGGATTTGATCAGCCGGCGTCACACCGCACCTGCCCGCTATGCGTACGCGCTCGAGGCGCGACCGCTGCCGGGTGACTTCACGGCGGCGGCGTTGCCTGCGCCCGAAGCGCTCGTCGAGCGTGCCAGCGCGCGGCTCGGGTCGCAGATGGACGGCGCGCAACGCTCGCGTCATCTGACCGAAACGCTGCCGTTGCTCGACGTGCTCGCCGGTCTGTATGCGTTGCAGGCGTTCGATACGCTCGGCGCGTTCGGCCAGCCGCGGCTTCCCGCATCGGCTCAGGCGCCGTTGCTCGCGCGCCTGGCGCAGATCGTCGTCGAAGACGGTTTCGCACGTTTTGACGGCGAGCGTCTCGTACGCGACGACGCGGCGTGCGCCGATATGCCTGCGCTCGGCGACGTCTGGTGCGACGTGCTGGCCGCGTCGCCCGCGCATGTCGCCGAGCTGACGTTGCTCGCACATGTCGGCGCGGCGTTGCCGCGTGTGCTGACCGACGCAGCGTCCGCTGATGCTGGTGCTGCCGTGACTGCGTTGCTGTCGTCGACCGGTCGCAGTCTCATCGAACAATTTTTCGACGCGTCGCCGACGTGGGCGCATGCGCGCGCGATGCTGGCGTCGTGCGTGACGGAAGCGCTCGCTGCGTGGCCGCGTGCACGCCGTCTGCGCGTGCTCGAAATCGGCGCGACCACGGGCGACGTGTTGCAGCCGCTCGACATCGGCGTTCCGGCATCGCAGTGCGAGCATGTGCTCGCGGGCACGCATCAACAACTCGCCGCGCTCGATGCCGACGCGCAAGCGCATGTGCAAACGCTGCTGCTCGGCGAGAACGAACCGCTGTTCACGCATTGCCGCGACGCCGCGCCGTTCGACTTGATCGTCGTCAATCGCATGATCGGCGAACAGGCCGATCCGCACGCGGCGCTCGAAGCGATTGCCGAACGGCTCGCGCCGGGCGGCCTCGTCGTGCTGGCGGAAGCGTCCCGGAGCCGTTTCTCGGACATCGTGTTCGGCGTCGCAGGTCATGAAGTCGGCGCGCAGACTCACGGTGCGCTCACGCCGGCTGCGCTGCAGTCGCTGTGCGAGCGTGTGGGGCTGCACGATGTCGTGCGTCACACGGAACAGAATCTCGATCTCGAAGGCACGCCGACGCTGATCGCCGCGCGCAAACCCGCGCGCGATCCACTTGCCGCGCCGCAGCCGCAAACGGCGCTGAATCCGCAGCCCTGGCTGATCGTCAGACATGGCGACGACGCTTTCGCTGCCGCGCTTGCGGATTCGCTCGCGCAACTCGGCTGCGAGGTCGAAACGTCGTCCGCATCGAAGGCGGCTGCGTGGCTCGAACGCCGCAAGACAGCATCGCAGATCGTGTTTGTCGCGCCGGTCGCGCAACTCGATCACGCAAGCGGTGCCGACGTCATGCGCGCGCAGCAGGGTGGCGCGCTTGCGCTCGCCGCGCTCGTGCGCGAGATCGACGCAGCCGGACTCGCTGCGCAGGCGCGTCTGTGCGTGGTGACGCGCGGCGGTGCGCCGTTCGCGCTGGGTCAAGCGGTGCAGCCCGACCAGGGCAGCCTGTGGGGTCTCGGTCGCGTGATGGCGAACGAGTATCCGGCGCTTGCACTGCGTCTGATCGACCTCGCATTCGCGGAAGATGAAGCGGTCGCACAACTTGCACACACGCTCACCCACGACGACGGCGAGGAAGAAGTGCTGCTCGGCGCGCAAGGCCGCTACGTGCCGCGCATGTTGCCCGCGCAGATCGCCGAACGGCAGTCGCCGCGCGACGACGCTGCACCTGCAACCGGAGCTGCAACCGCACCCGCCGTGCTGGCGTTCGACATGCCCGGCTCGCTGCGCAACCTCGAATGGTTCGCGTTGCCGACACGGCAATTGCAGCCCGGCGAAGTAGAGATTGCGCCGATGGCGACCGGCCTGAATTTCCGCGATGTCATGTATTCGATGGGCCTGCTTTCCGACGAAGCGGTCGAGACTGGCTTCGCGGGTGCGACGATCGGCATGGAACTGTCGGGCCGCGTCGTGAGCGTCGGCGCGGGCGTGGAAGGTTGGGCGCCCGGCGACGCCGTACTCGGTTTTGCACCGGCGTCGTTTGCGACGCGCGTGGTCACGCGGGCGAGTGCAATTGCGCGCAAGCCCGAGGCCATGTCGTTCGAAGAAGCAGCCACGATTCCCACCACGTTCTTTACTGCCTACTACGCGCTGTGCGAGCTTGCACGGCTGCGTCGCGGCGAGCGCGTGCTCGTGCACGGCGGGGCGGGCGGCGTCGGCATTGCGGCCATCCAGATCGCGCGGCATCTCGGCGCGGAAGTGTTCGCCACGGCTGGGGCAGCGGAGAAGCGCGAATTCGTGCGCCTGCTCGGCGCCGATCGCGTGTTCGATTCGCGCAGCCTTGCTTTCGCCGACGACGTGCGCGCCTGCACGAATGGCGAGGGCGTCGACATCGTGCTGAACTCGCTCGCGGGCGAAGCGATGGTGCGAGGCATCGACACGCTGCGTCCGTTCGGCCGATTCCTCGAACTCGGCAAGCGCGATTTTTACGAAAACAGCCAGATCGGTCTGCGTCCGTTCCGCAACAACATCAGCTATTTCGGCATCGATGCCGATCAGTTGATGGGCATCCTGCCCGAACTCACCACGCGTCTGTTCACGGAAGTGATGGCGCTGTTTGCGGACGGCGTGCTGCATCCGCTGCCGTATCGCGCGTTCCCGGCCGCGCGTGCGGAAGAGGCGTTCCGCTACATGCAGCAGGCGCGTCAGATCGGCAAGGTGCTCGTCACCTATCCGTCGGGCACGCCCGCGCCGACGCGCGGCGTCGTGCAGCCGGAGTTGCGTCTCGATGCGCAGGCGGCGTATCTGATCGTCGGCGGCACGGGCGGTCTTGGTTATGCGAGCGCGCGCTGGATGATCGCGCGTGGCGCGCGGCATCTCACGCTGGCCAGCCGCGGGGGCAAGCTCGACGCGGCGAAGCAGCAGGAACTCGAACGTCTGCGAGTTGAACACGGGGTGCAGGTGACGCTGGCATCGTGCGACGTGGCCGATGCCTCGGCAATCGAACGCCTCATCGACAGCATAGAAGCGCGCGGTACGCCGCTCAAGGGCGTGCTGCACTCGGCGATGCGAATCGACGACGGCCTGCTGAGCAATATCGACGACGCGCGGCTCCTTGCCGTGCTCGAACCGAAGGTCGCGGGCGCGTGGAACCTGCATCGCGCGACGCAACGCTGTGCGCTCGACTTCTTTGTGCTCTATTCGTCGGCGACGACCTATCTCGGCAATCCGGGTCAGGGGGCTTACGTCGCCGCCAACACGTTCCTCGAAACGCTCGTCGCGCATCGCCGCGCGGCTGCGCAGCCGGCCACCTTCATGGCATGGGGGCCGATCGAGGACGTCGGTTTCCTCGCGCGTAACAGCACGACGCGTGAAGCGTTGCAGGCGCGCATCGGCGGTGCGTCGATCACGTCGGACGAAGCGATGGCCGCGCTCGAACGCGCACTCGCGAACGGCGTAACTGGTGAAGCCGTGGTGCGGATGGACTGGGCGGCGATCGCGCGCGGCATGCCCGCCGCGCGTGCGCACCGGTACATGTCGCTGCAAGGCGGCGCGACCGAAACGGCGAACGAAGACGGCGCGCTGCTCGAACAATTGCGCTCGCTGGCGAAGGTCGACGCGGTCGGGCTGGTCGAGACCGCATTGCGAGGCCATATCGCGCGAATTCTGCATATGTCGCCGGAACGGATCGCGCTCGACCGCTCGGTCCTTGATCTCGGCATGGATTCGCTGATGGGCATGGAGCTCGGCATGGCGGTGCAGGAATCGTTCAACGTCAAGTTGTCGATCATGGCGATTGCCGAGGGCGCGACCGTGCACACGCTGGCCGTGCGCATCGTCGACATGCTTGACGACAGTAATGCCGACGGCGAGCAGGCCGCGTCGAACAGCGTGAGCGACCAGGTCGCGGCGCTCGCCGCGCGCCACGCACTCGACGAAGACGAGGCGCGCGCGTTGCTCGAACGCGACCGGAACGCTGGCAATCACAACGAAGCTCAACAGGGGGAGGAGCCATGTCAGTCGACACCGGCGTTTGCGGAGTGAAGCTGCCAGCCGGCTGGCAGGCAAGCGAAGGCACGCTCGCGCGTCCTCTCGAACTGGCGGGCCATGGCCTGCATACCGGGCGACGCGTGAACGTGCGCATTCTGCCGGTCGAGTCGGCGAGGGTCGAGGGTGAGCGGCACGGCATCGTGTTCCGGCGGATGCAGCGCGGACACGAACTCGGCACGGTCGCCGCGCATCCGTCGTTGCGGCGCGGTCAGCCGCTCTGCACGATGCTGCGCGCAGATGAAGGCCCAGGCGTGCGCACGGTCGAACATCTGCTCGCGTCGCTGCTGGCGTGCGAGATCGATCACGCGATCGTCGAACTGGATGCCGAAGAGGTGCCGATTCTTGATGGCAGCGCACGACCGTGGATCGATGCGATCCGCGCGTGCGGGCGCACTGCGTTGCCGCAACCGAAGCTCTTTTTGCGTGTGCTCAAAAGCGTGAGCGTGGCCGACGGCGAGGGTGCCGCGCGCCGCGAGATGCGCGTCGAACCCGCCGATCACTACGCGCTCAGCGTGCACAACAACGATCTCAAGGGATTCGGCGACATGGAATGGCACGGCCATCTCACGCCGCGCGCTTTTGCCGACGAAATCGCGTCGTCGCGCTCGTACGGACAGATCAAATGGGCCGTGCCCGCGATCGTCGTCGGCTATCTGCGCGGCTGGCCGATTCTGCGTGGCGCGCGGTTGTCGTGCACGGCGGCGATTGTCGGCAAGCGCGTGGTCGGCGGACTGCGTCAACCCGACGAGTTCGTGCGTCATCGCGTGCTCGATCTGGTCGGCGATCTTGCGCTGGCTGGTGCGCCGCTGCTCGGGCACGTGACCGCCCGGCGGCCCACGCATGAAATGAACTACCGGCTGCTCGCCGCGTTGCTGGGCACGCCCGGCGCGTACGAATGGGTCGAGGCGCACGCGTAACGCGTGCCGCACACAAAGGTTAAACAGACAGATGGGACTCGGGGAAACACTACGTCAGCAGCTTGCGGCCAAGGCGCTGAAGCGTCAACTGGAGCGCGCGACCGATGCGGCTTCAGCACCAGGCGTGCCGATCGCGGCTGAGCAGCAGAGCGCGCAGCCGCTGTCCGCGCGCAGCCGCTTCGAGGCGATGCCGCAATTCCAGCAGGTCAGACTGATGCGCGAAATGGGCGAGACGCTGCGCGTCGAGTCGCCGTTCTTCCGCGTGCACGACGGTATTGCGGGCGCGACGACGCAGATCGGCGGCCGCGAGTATGTGAACTTCGCGAACTACAGCTACTTGGGTTTCGCAGGCGACGCCACGATTGCCGAACGTGCGAAAGCGGCGATCGACCGCTATGGCACGTCGGCATCGGCGAGCCGCATCGTCGCGGGCGAACGGCCCGTGCATCGCGAACTCGAACGCGCGCTTGCGGCGTTCTACGAAACCGACGACTGCGTCGCGTTCGTGAGCGGCCATGCGACGAACGTGACGGTGATCGGCGCGCTGTTCGGACCGGGCGATCTGATCGTGCACGACACGCTCGCGCACAACAGCATCGTGCAGGGCGCGCAACTCAGCGGTGCGAAACGTTTGAGCTTCGCGCACAACGACTGGCGCGCGCTCGACGAACTGCTCACGCGTGTACGTCGCGAATATCGGCATGTGCTGATCGCGATCGAAGGTCTATACAGCATGGACGGCGATTTTCCCGATCTCGAACGCTTCTGTGAAGTGAAAGAGCGGCACGGTGCGTTCCTGCTCGTCGACGAAGCGCATTCGCTCGGCGTGCTCGGCGCAACCGGACGCGGCATTCGTGAACATTTCGGCGTGGCATCGGATCGCGTCGATTTGTGGATGGGCACGATGAGTAAAACGCTGGCGGGGTGCGGTGGTTTTATCGCCGGATGTCAGCCGCTTGCGGATATGTTGCGTCATCTGGCGCCGGGTTTTTTGTATAGCGTGGGTCTGGCACCGGCGCTTGCGGAAGCGTCGCTTGCTTCGCTAGAGGCGTTGATTGCGCAGCCTGAGCGTGTTGCGCAATTGCGCGAACGTGGTCATCAGTTTTTGTCGGAGGCGCGCGCGGCCGGACTCAATGTCGGCACGAGTGCGGGGTATGCGGTGGTGCCGGTTATTACGGGTAGTTCTCTGAAGGCCGCGCAGTGGGCGAATGCGCTATTCGAAGAAGGGATTAACGTACAGCCGATTTTTTATCCGGCGGTTGAGGAGAAGGCAGCACGGTTGCGGTTCTTTATTTGCTCGACGCATGAGGCGGAGCAGATTAGTCGGACGGTGGGGGCGGTGGCGCGGTTGGCTCGCTAAGCCGCTTTAACTGATGCATTGAGCGTAGCTAGCTCGATGGAGTTGTTTTCGTACTGTGTAGACGGTTGGCTGTAACTGATTCATTCCTGCGCGAAATTTTGTGGTGTTGTCGCCGCGTTTTTCACAGCAATGACTTTCACGAGGACAAAGAAAATGTACTCTATGCGATAATCTGAAGCTAGGGTACGCGCGATTCATGACATCTTTATGTATGTCGTGAAAGAGGGTCGAAGGTGAGGAGCACACACCGGTATTCGCGTCCAGGATAACAGCCATTCGGGCAATTAGAAGAACGAAAACAATAGTCGCAGAGCTTTCCGCAGGCGTGTCGCGAACGACTGCCAGGTTTTCTGTGGTGTTGTTGACCAATCGCAGGCCGGGTCCACGAATAGCGTAACCCGGTCGGTTCAAGCTCCGAAAAATTTATTAAAAGGCGCGCTCACCAAAGCGGGCTTGCCATGTGCATGCGTCGGCCGAAAGCGGTTGCGCATCGTCAAAGTTGTGGCAGACCCCGGCGGGAAAATATCGCCAAATTGAGATTTCAAGTTTAATGAAGAAGAGTCTTTTAGTAAGTTGCCTTTCGACGGTGTTGACGCTGTCGGGGTGCGGGACATTCCCGGGCTGGATTCCGTCGTCGGGCGCGAGCCGCGAGCAGGTTCTTGAAAAAAATGATTCCGGCCGCGTCAAGGGCATTCAGGTCGTCGACGTGAACGACGCGATCGCGCGCAAGCTGGCCGCCGGGAAGCAACTGGATCAGTTCTCGAATACCTTCACGAGCAAGACGGCGAACAATTATGTGATCGGTCCGGGCGACGTGATCGAAGTGACGATCTGGGAAGCGCCTCCGGCCATGCTGTTTGGCTCGAAAGTGGACTTGTCGCAGACCAGTTCGGGCGCATCGAGCGTCACGTTGCCGACGCAGATGGTCGCCGCCGACGGCACCATTTCCATTCCCTTTGCGGGACGTGTGAATGTCGCGGGACGTACTACCGAGCAGATCGAGTCGAGCGTAGTCGCCTATCTCAAGGGCAAGGCGAATCAGCCGCAGGTACTTGTTGCTGTGGCAAAAAACAACGCGTCCAATGTCACCATTGTGGGTGAGGTCAACAACAGCAGAATGATGCCGCTCACGCCAAAGGGCGAGCGTCTGCTTGACGCGCTGGCATTTGCTGGTGGTCTGAAGCAGACCGTCAGTCACATGGCGGTGCAGCTGTCGCGCGGCGAGACCACGGCAACCATGTCACTCGACTCGGTTATTCGTGATCCGAAGCAAAACGTCATGCTCAAGCCTGGTGACGTCGTGACGGCGCTATTCCAGCCGCAGACGTTTTCGGTGCTCGGCGCGACCGGGAAAAACGACGAGATTCCGTTCGAGGCGCAGGGTATTTCGTTGGCGCAGGCTCTGGCGCGCTCGGGTGGTCTCAATGACAACCGCGCGGATGCGCGCGGTGTTTTCGTGTTCCGTTTCGAAGATGCGAAGCTGGTGGATAACGTTGATCCTTCGGTCAAGGCGGAGAACGGTAAAGTGCCGGTGGTGTACGAGATCGATTTGCGCGACCCCGCAGCGTTTTTCGTGACGCAGAATTTCCCGATTCAGAACCGCGACGTGGTTTATGTTTCGAACTCGCCGGGCGCGGAGTTCAGGAAGTTCCTCACGTATGTCGTGATGGTGGCAACGCCGGCTGCGGCTGCCACTTACGATGTGGGGCGTAGCGGGTTATGACGGTAAGAGTTCGTTCGCCGCTTGAGGTCGCCTACTCGGTCTGGCGGGCTCTATTCGTGCGAGAGGCGCTCGACCGTCTGTTCGAGGCGCGGGCCGCATGGTTGTGGCTGCTCGCCGAACCTATCATTTATATCGCGCTCCACGCTTTCGGGCTGGAGACATTCCACATTCATCAAGTCGGTGGAATGGCGATCAACATGTGGATCATTGCTGGATTCATCGGCTTTCTTCTCTGGCGTCACACTTGGACACAGGTGATGTACGGAGTCGAGTGCAACAAGGCGTTTTTTGCCTATCGGCAGGTTAAGCCGTTCGATGTCGCCATCGTGAGAGCGCTGATCGAATTCTTTCTCATGATTCCGATTTCGATTGTGATTATCGCGGTGGCGATTCTGGCCGGGCACGGCGTTACGCCCGATACCATCAATCCGTCCTGGCTGCCTTCGGACCCGTTTCTGGTTATAGAGAGCCTGTTCGGCCTCTGGGTGCTTGGCTTCGCGCTCGGCTTGATCACGTCGGTGGCCATGCATGCCGTTCCGGAAGTGGGCCATATCTTCAAGCTTCTGTACCTGCCGCTTTACTACATCTCAGGCGCGCTGCTTCCACTTTCGCTTTATGTGCCGGAGCCTTACCAGTACATATTTCTGGCCAATCCCGTGGTCAACGGGCTCGAAACGATGCGGCAGGGATTCATGCCGACCTATCACGGGCTCCGGGGGGCGAGTCTGGCCTATCTCTACGTTTGGGCATTGGGCACATTGCTCCTCGGTCTGGCGATGTATAAGCGCTCCTCTAGAAAGCTGGTGATGCAGTGATAGTGATTGAAGACGTTCACAAGCGTTACATGACCGACCATGGTGTTGGGAAGTGGGTCCTGAAGGGAATCAACATGACGATTCCAGCGCGCCGCAGTGTCGCCCTGATTGGGCGCAACGGTGCGGGCAAGTCCACGTTGCTGCGGATCATTGGCGGCATCGACTTCCCCAACAAAGGTCGCGTGGTACGCCAGTGCCGCGTGTCGTGGCCGATGGGGCGGGGCGGTCTGGAAGGAACACTCACGGCACGCCAGAATGCCAAGTTCGTCTGCCGGATTCACGGCTGCCATCGGAAGGAACTGGCAGAGCGGCTTGCGTTCATTCAAAGCTTTTCGGAGTTGGGCGATGCGTTCGAGGAGCCGGTGCAGACATATTCCTCGGGTATGCGCTCAAGACTCCAGTTTGCCTTGTCACTGGCATTCGATTTCGATGTCTATATTTCCGACGAGGTGACTGCGGCGGGCGATGCCCGTTTCAGAAAGAAAGCGGCTGATGCCTTCAAAAGCATGGCCAGCAAAGCGAGCGTGATTATGGTGTCGCACGATGAAAGCACGCTCAAGCAATTTTGTCAGTCGGCGATCTGGATTGACGAGGGCCAGGCATACTGGTTCGACGATCTCGCTGAAGGACTGGAAGCCTACAAGACCAAAACCCTCCCATGAAAGAACTGTCGGCAACTGAATTTACACGCTCGGGTGGCAGGTGGACCGCTGCCTACGAGAAAACCAGAAACACTCTGCTTTCCATCAGGATATTCAAGCTGATCATACGTCTCATGGTCATCTTTGCGATCCTGTCCGTGCCGTATTGGCTGTTCGTAGCGTCCGATCGTTACGTGTCGCAAGCCACTGTGCTCGTCCAGAGAACCGATCAGGTGGACGGTCCGACTGTGGCGCTGCCGGCCGGCGCCGGAGCTCCGAATAGCGCCGATCAGCTATTGCTGCGCGAATATCTGCTGTCGGACGACATGCTCGATAAACTCGACGCAAAATTCGATCTCCGCTCGCATTTCAGCAACGCGCGCCGCGATCCCATCTCGCGTATGTGGTTCAAGAGCGCGCCGCACGAGTGGTTCTATCAATACTGGCTGAATCACGTCGATATTGAATACGACGATTACGCTGGAGTGTTGCGCATCAAGGTGGAAGCGTACGACGCTGCAACGGCGAAATCCATTGCGGATATGCTGGTTCAGCTTGGCGAAGCGCACATGAACGCAATGGGGCACAAGCTGGCGCAGTCGCAGGTGGACTTTCTTTCGAAGCAGGTCGCGTTCGCGCACGACAGTATTTTGTCGGCATCGCAAGATCTGATCAATTTCCAGAACGCAAAGGGGCTGGTAGCGCCGGCTTCGACCGCGGATAGCATCAACGCGATCATTGCGAAACTCGAAGGCCAGAAAACGGACCTGCAGACACAGCTTGCGTCGTTGCCGGCCAATATCAATCGGGATCAGCCGGTGGTGGTCATGCTTCGCAAGAACCTTGCAGCGGTCCAGCAGTTGATCGAAGAGAAGAATGCCGAACTGGCATCCCCAAAAAGCCGCACGCTCAACTACACCGTTGCGGAATACAAGCGCCTGGAAATGCAGGAGCAGCTTGCACAAGATTTGTATAAAACGGCGCTCCAGACTTTGGAGCAAGGCCGGATGGATGCCGCTCGCAAGCTCAAGATGGTGTCGATTCTGCAGGAGCCGACCATGCCGGGCTATCCGACGCAACCGCAGCGCTTCTATAACGCGTTTGTCACGCTGCTGATCGTGTTCTCGCTGATTGGCGTGATCAAGTTGCTGGAAAGCATCATCCGCGATCACGTGGATTAAGAGCGCACGACAGTGAGATTCCTGCGTGTTATGGGAGCGCGTCTTTGGCCGTATGCATTGAGAAAAAACTCCGCATGACGGCACGTCGCCTGGCGGCAGACGCGTTCGTTGGTTGCCCTGGCTGCGACCCCGGCATCCTTGCGCTTAAACAGACGCTGCTGGCTACGGCCAGCAAGACGCGGGCCGCGTTCAACACAATGTGGAGCGAGGCAAGGCCTCTAAACACATCGGCGATACTCTGGTGAGTGAATGCAAAACACAATTTCAATTATCGGTCTTGGCTATATCGGGTTGCCGACGGCAACGCTATTTGCTTCGCGCAAGTTTCGGGTGATTGGCGTCGATATTTCGCCGTTTGTCGTCAACACCATCAACCGTGGCGATATCCATATCGTCGAACCCGAGCTGGATATGCTGGTTCAGGCGGCGGTCAGTGCCGGATATCTGCGCGCCACGATGCAGCCGGAGTCTGCCGATGCGTTTGTCATCGCAGTGCCGACGCCGTTGACCGACGAGCATGAGCCGGATGTCAGCGCCATCGAGGCCGCAGCGCGTTCGATTGCGCCAGTGTTGAGGAAAGGCAACCTGGTGATTCTTGAGTCGACCTCGCCGGTTGGCACTACGGAGAAACTGGCGAACTGGCTCGCCGACATGCGTCCGGATCTGACGTTCCCGCCGAGCGCCGGAGAAGAGTCCGACATTCGCATTGCGTATTGTCCCGAGCGAGTGCTCCCAGGGCGCATCGTGCATGAACTCGTCGAAAACGATCGCGTGATCGGCGGTATGACGCCGCGCTGTTCCGAAGCGGCGGTCGCGCTATACAAGTCGTTTGTGCAGGGGGGCTGTATTGTCACCGAAGCACGCGTGGCGGAGATGTGCAAGCTGGCAGAGAACAGCTTTCGCGACGTCAATATCGCGTTCGCTAATGAACTGTCGGTCATTTGTGATCGTCAGGGCATCAATGTATGGGAATTGATTCGACTTGCGAATCGGCATCCGCGCGTGAATATCGCCCAGCCGGGTTGCGGAGTGGGGGGGCATTGCATTGCCGTCGACCCGTGGTTCATCGTGCATGGCGCGCCCGCGGACGCCAGGTTGATTCGCACTGCCCGCACGGTGAATGACGCAAAGCCTGAGTGGGTGATTCGTCAGGTTGAACAGATCGTTGCCGAGTTGGTCGATGCGGGTAAGCGGAAAGAAGATATCCGGATCGCCTGTCTTGGCATTACCTACAAAGCCGATATTGACGATCTGCGAGAAAGCCCGGCGCTCCATATCACGCAAGAGCTGGCCTTGCGCTATTCCGGCAATGTCGATGTCGTCGAGCCGAACCTTGAACGTCTCCCTGACAGGCTGGTCGATGCGAACGTCGTCCTGGCCGGCTTGGAGTGGGCGCTCGAACGCGCGACTGTCCTCGTTCTGCTAGTCAATCATGCGCAGTTCAAGGATGTGCGTCCACAGTTGTCCGGCTTCCAGCGCCTTGTCGATACATGCGGCGGATGGGAACGAAGTATGGCGGGAAACGCGTCGCCAC
The DNA here is from genome assembly GCF_050435665.1 of Paraburkholderia sp. GAS333. Lineage (NCBI taxonomy): Bacteria > Pseudomonadati > Pseudomonadota > Betaproteobacteria > Burkholderiales > Burkholderiaceae > Paraburkholderia > Paraburkholderia sp. GAS333. Next base: position 663,716 of record NZ_JBNDKS010000004.1, on the reverse strand, counting down.
TGGGAGTTGCTCGCCGAGAGGTCACTCGAACTGAGCACGTCTAAACGATGAGGTAAAACCGGCATGGTGCCGCGAGCCTGCAGGCACCTGGCATGATGTTTTTTTCCATCGATAATCGTGGTACCGGAATGAACTATGGTTAATCAAATTAACCTCATGGCAGATGAGGGGGACGACGATAAACTGATCAACGCGATAGCGGCGAATGAGCGGCTGGGCGCAATGCTCAGAGTGCGACAGATGCCAACTAGCAAGGCACTGAACGAGGTACTCGGGGATCTCTTGATCACGGGCGTTCGTTCGCCTTGGGCACTGCTGTCTTTGCCAGCGAAACTGATCAAAGCCGCATTGCTCCACTGCCGCACCACGCCACCAAAATCTCTGGGTGGAGAAGGTTTCGATAAAGTAACCGCAGCTTATGACCGAGGTGGATTCGGTGCGGTAGATCAATTACTGTCGTCCCGACCCATTTCTCCCGTCTTGCACGCCAACGCGTATACGGCCTTGGGTAGGCATCTACTCGCTACTGATAGCGCCGCAGCGTCCGAAGCGGCAAGCCGTGCATACCGGTCCGATCCAAAGGCTTATCGTCTGAAGTGGCTCGCCTTCGTACTCTACAAATCCGGTAATTCGATTGACGCAGCGGCAGTGCTGGATCTTCTGTCGTTGGACATCCCGTTTAGCGAGTCCGAAGTTCGTCTGGCAAATCAGTTGCGCATCGACGCGCGGCTTGCGTGCCAGCGAGAAGCAAAGAAAAAGATCGGCCACCCGGAGGAGCGGGCAAAGAGTGCGAGAGCGCTCGCCAACTCGAATAGCGAACGCGATGACACTGACCGCCCGGTTGCCGATGCAGCGGAATTGACGCACGAAAAGGTTCCAGTCGTTCCTACAGTCTCGATCATCATGTCGGTTTTCAACGCCGCTGAACATCTCGATGCAAGTATTGCTTCGGTCCGGTATCAGACCTATCAGGATTTCGAGTTGATCATCGTAGACGATGCGTCTACCGATGCCAGCCGAGAGATCATCGCCGCGCACGCAAATCTGGATAAGCGCATTCGCGCCGTATATCTGGAATATCACACGCCGGGCGGAAGCGGAATTCCGCGCAATATTGGCATGGATATCTCGAGGGGAACTTATATTGGCTTTATCGATGGTGGCGACTGTTTCGCGAAGACTGCCATTGAAAAGCTGATTGCGACCGCCGACGAACATCAGGCCGATATTGTTCTCGGTGACGGCCGAACCTTTATCGAGGATGCCCGTGATTTCGAAGCGTTAGACACGTTGCCAACGGGGGAGGTGTTTTCGGCCACAAACTACCCGGACGTGTTCCATACTTCGGCACTGGTATGCCAGAAGCTGTATCGACGCAACTTCCTCTCGGATAACCGGATTGCATTTCCCGATGGCGACTACGGCCATGAAGACAATGCATGGCATTGGTTCGTGCTTGCGTCGCACGGCAGGATTGTCAAGATAAACGACATCATTAGTTATCGCCACGTGTCGTGTGCAGATCAACGAACCGGCGTGGCGGACTACAAGCTTGTGTCGATATTCTTCCAACTTAACACTATTGGAAGCTTTTTGATAAACTCCGTGGCTTTTTCGAAAGATCAATCCATAGTCGACGCGTTTTACGACTATTGCTATCGAAGCAGATCGGTATGGCAGCGTCAGGAGCGGGGTGATGTCAAAGCGATCCTCGGCAAGCGGCTCGCTCAGATTGTCGAGAAGGGTTGGAAGACGCTTCCGGCAAAGAAAATTCCTGCGGATTTCCCCCATCTGATCAAGGAATTGTCGGGCGGATATCCGCAGCACGATCTGACCATTGTCATCCCGACATTCAATTGTGAGGCTTTCATCGAGAAGGCCGCTCTCTCTGTTCTGCATTTGCCCGGCGTGACGACGAATGTACTTGTCATGGACGACGGTTCAGATGATCGCACAGCGGACATCTGCCGGAAGATAGAAGAGACTTATGCCAATTTCCATTTCTTCCAGCAGAAGAACAGTGGTGCAGGGCCGGCGCGTAATGCATTGATTCCGCTTTGCACCGGAACGTATACGTTTTTTCTGGATTCGGACGACGTGGTAGATGGCGTGCAACTCGCCAGAGCCGTGACGGACGCGAAGGCAAAAGATCACGATCTTTACTTCATGAAATACCAGATCGAATTCTATGAAAAACATAGGGTTGGGGGAATGTTCGGTCAGGACGAGGTCGTGTGGAACGGCTTTCCTGCGGCGAAAGATATCGAGGAGTGCCGCGGGCTGGCGTTGGCGTTGGTGAATTATCCGTGGAACCGGATCATCAAGACGCAGTTGTTGCACGACGCCGCACTGTGTTTCGGCGCGGGCTCGTTTTCTGAGGATGTTCTGTTTAACTGGGAGAGCGTGTTGAGTGCCACTCATATCGGATACGGCAACGAAGTCGTGGTGACACATCGGAAATTCGAGCAGCGGCCACAGCTCACCAATGTGAAAGATCGTCGTCGACTCAGAGCGTTCGACGTGTTGGAGTTCGCCCATAGTCGGGTAGTCAGGCATCCGAACAGCGCAGTTTTGCTAGATACCTGGAACGAAGCGATGAAAAAGCGGATGCACTGGCTTAAAGGACTGACGCCAGACGAGTGTCTTCAGGAGTTTGAAGTTAGAAGGGTGAAGTTGATGGATCTGTTGGTCGGCTCTTGCAATGAAAGAATGCACAGTATATGACGTTGCTGGATCCCTTCTGCACGGCAGAGGACAACAGTCCGACAGCAGGGATATTGTGCTTCGTCCTGTTTTTGAAAAAATGCAGCAATTGATAGGCTTAGCGCTTTCCCGGGTAACCGGTGTTACTGTTTTGAGCGTATTTAGAGTAAATAATGACAAAATTCGTAAATAAATTTCAAAACTTGCGCACCAATTCGGGTAGGTTTTTCGCAGAGTTCATCAAAAACCGGAAGCAACAGATGGCGGTATTTCGGGGCAAACCTAAAACAGCACTGGGGCCGGGGTCGGTGAAGAGCACCCAGCAGTACTCTGTTGTGAGTGCTATTTACAACGTCAGTCCTTATCTGGACGAGTTCTTCAAAAGCCTGTTCCGGCAAACGCTCGACTTCCGCAACTGTATTGAGTTCGTGATGGTGGACGACGGTTCCACGGACGATTCGGCACGGATCATTAAAGAGTGGCAACGTAAGTATCCGAATAACATCAAATACGTTCGAAAGGAAAATGGAGGCCAGGCGTCTGCACGTAACCTTGGATTGCAACACGTCACCGGTCGTTGGGTGACGTTCATCGATCCGGACGACTTCATTGCGGCAGACTACTTCGCGGAAGTCGACGAGGTGCTGGCGGCGTCCAAAGCGCCGCTTGGCATCGTGTCGTGCAATTTTATTTTTTACTTTGAGGACGACAAGCGTTTCTCGGATACGCATCCGATGAAGTTTCGCTTCGCTAAAGGTACCCAAACGGTCGATTTCTCCAAGCCGACGTCTCATCTTCAACTGTCGGTGAATTCAGCGTTCTTTGATGCGCAAATCATCGAACGTCATGAAATTCGATTCGATGAACGGGTCAAGCCGAATTTCGAGGATGCGCAGTTCGCCAATCTTTATCTGATGTATGTCAGGGACCGCAATTCCGTCTTCTGCGCGTCGGCCAAATACTTCTATCGGAAGCGCTCCAATGGCACGTCGTCGCTCGATACGGCGTGGGAAAAAGAGGGGCTTTATGGCGACGTACTCGAGCATGGTGTGCTGGCGCTCTTGCGTGCGTGGGCGGAACATACCGGCAGTGTGCCGGTATTCGTGCAGCGCGTGGCGCTTTACCATTTGACCTGGTATTTCAAACGCCTGATAAACAAGGACGATGGTCTGTCATTCCTTGACGATCGCGCGAAGGTGCGCTTTGTTGACCTCGTGCACCTGATTTTTGCCTATATCGACTTCAGCACGATTAACGCATTCGAATTGGCCGGTATCTGGTTCATGTACAAGGTCGGCATGATGTTGACCTTCAAGGGAGAAGAGCCGACTTACCAGATCGTCTATGTCGAGTCGGCCGATTTGCCGAGAAAGCTGGTCAAGGTTCGCTATTTTTCGAAATCTGTTGGCTTCGAGTCGTTCAAATTCAATGGCGCCGAAATCCAGCCTGTTTTCACGACGAGCCAGATCCACACTTTCGCGAACTCGCCGTTTGTGCAGGAGCGAATTGTATGGCTGCCACTTCAGCAGCATGCAACCCTATCGGTCGAGCTTGGTTCTAAAAAAGTCACGATATCGTTTAACAAGAAACAGCATTCGTCTGTGCCGATGGCCGATATCGCCAAACACTTTGCATTGGTTAGCCGGAGCCTGTCACGCGCTGCGAGCCTGTCCGACAAGTCGGTGGCGCGACTCGCGACGCGGCGCAATGTGCAGGAGAAATATGGCGATGCGTGGGTGTTCGTGGATCGAGATATTCAGGCCGATGACAACGCCGAACATCTGTACCGATATCTCCAGAGCGCACGGCCGGACGTGAATGCGTGGTTTGTTCTGAGGCGCTCGTCGCACGACTGGAAACGCCTCAAACAGGATGGCTTCCGGCTGGTTCCATTCGGCAGCGTTCGTCACAAACTGCTTATGCTGAATGCAAAGCACCTGATCTCATCGAACATTGACAACTACATTGTCAACGCCGTAAAAAAATCTGTATTTGGTGGTCGCTTGAACCATCGGCTGATTTTCTTGCAGCACGGTGTCATTCTGAATGACCTTGCTGACTGGCTGAATAGTAAGGACCCTGATCTTTTCGTCACCACTGCGCCCCGTGAGCGCGATGCGATCATTGGAACCAATAGCCGGTATAAGTTCTCGGGCCGGGAAGTAGTCATGACGGGTTTGCCTCGTCATGACAGGCTGCTTGCGTCCGCGTCGGTGGAGAAAATGATCCTCATCATGCCGACGTGGCGGAAATCGTCGTTGGGCGCATCCAAGCCCGGCACCTTTGCTCGCGAAATTAACCCGGAGTTCACGTCGAGCGAGTATTTCAGGCAATGGAGCGCTCTTCTCCAAAACGAGGCGTTGCTGGCTGTCGCACGCAAACACGGTTACAAGATCGTGTTCTATCAACATGCGAACATGCAGCAATACGATCATCTGTTCCGCGTGTCCGATAACGTCGAGGTGCGTTCCCATACACATGGAAGCATCCAGGATATGTTCAGGTCCGCAGCGATGATGATCACGGACTACTCGTCCGTGAACTTCGAATTTGCACACTTGCGCCGCCCGCTGATCTACTTCCAGTTCGACCGGCAAGAAGTGTTTGCTGGTACTCATAGTTGGAAGAAGGGGTATTTCGATTACGAGACCGATGGTTTCGGTCCTGTCCTTGAACAATGCGAGGAAGTGGTCGCAGAGGTCAGCGCGGTTCTGCAGCGCGGCGGTGCGATGGCGCCGGAATATTTCGCGCGCGCTGAAGCCTTTCTGCCGCTGCGCGATGGTCGCAACTGCGAGCGTACGGTTGAGGCCATCTTCGCGCTCGACAAGCCGGCGGTAGCTTCGCCAGTGCGTGTCGAGGATGCGCTGGAAGCACTTGAACAGGCGGTCGCCGTGGGCAAGTGGAGCGTGACAGCCGAACGCGCTGAACGGATTCTGGCGATGAGCGGCATCCCGGCGGCACAGCGCGCTCAGGCCGCCGGATACTGCGCTCAGGCCTATCGTGAACTTGGTGATCTTGATGCGGCACAACGTGTGCTCGAAAGCGAAAGCCTGGAGGTCCAGAACGATGTCGCGGTGACGCTGGCATTGGCGAAGATCGCAACGATGCGCGCCGATTGGAGCGAGGCCGTTGCGCGTTGGGAGTCGGCATTGAATCGGCTCGGCGAGGCCAGGGAAGAAAAAAACAAACAGCACCTGTATGTACAGAACGAGTTCATTCGCGCACTGCTGCATGCACGGCGCGAATCGGATGCGATTGCCGTTGCTACGCGACTCCTTGACTCGTCGGGCGAGGAAGGCGTCGTGTTGCCCGCGTTTGCGGAGATCAGTCACGTTGCGCTGGGGACGGGCGACCTGGCACTGGCAAGGCGCTTTGCTCTGGCCGTGCTCAATTCGCCGGTCACGAGTGCCCACAAGCCGAGCGCGGCGTGTGCGATAGCGACGCTTGCCACGGTTTTCGAACAGCGCAACGACCTGATGATGGCGCGCAGTTTGTGGATGCGCGCTGTGCGCTCGGATGAATCCGGCGAGACGTACGCAGCCGGATTCGACGCGGTCGTCGATCAACAGGAAAACTGGTCTGCCGCTCGCTGGACAGAAGCGCGTGAAACGTCGTCTATGTTCGCCTATTCGCTCGACGCCCCGGCAACGAGCGAGGCGGCATCTGAACTCGATGCCGCGTTGACGCTCTGCGCAATGCACCGCGCGCGCGGCGAGATGGATGCTGCGACACAGGTGCTGAATCGCGTCAAGCAAAACCATCCGGACGACCTGTTCGTGCACCTTGAAGCAGCCGAACTCGCACTGGCTGTCAACAACCTGGTCGACGCGGAGGAGCAGTTCGCCAAGGCATACGGGACCCCAGGCGCAGCAAGCCTGAAGCGCGTGGCCCGTGGTCTCGTCGTTGCGCGACAGACGCTTGGCAAGCTTGATGGCCTGGAGGCGCTCGCTTCGGCTGCCACTGCGCAGAGGACGAACGACTTGCCGCTGGCGCGTGCGTGTGCGCTTCTCGCGTTCGCGGAGTCTCGTTGGGATGACGCGCTCGCTGCCTGGCGCACGGTGGTGGAGTTGAGCTCGCCCGAGGGGATGCTGGCAGATGTCAAGGATCTTATCGGGTTCGCTCAAGCGCTGCGCGGACTTGGGCGACTCGACGAAGCTCAGAATATCGTCTCGGCTCTGCTCGCGAGAATACCGGGTAATGCTGCCGCTCTCGCTGAATTTGCGCAACTGGCGATCGAACGGGAAGACTGGGCGCTCGCCATCGCTGCGTCGGGGGAACTGGAGAAAATCGCTTCGTCGGTACAGGAGCAACGTCACGCTTCACGCATGCTCTCCGTGGCCTTGTGGTGGTCGGGCGATGAGGTGCGGGCACGCGAACGTATGTGGCGAGAATTCGAAGCGTCGGCGTTCACGGCTTTGGCCGACAATAATCTCGATCTCGCTGTGCGGCATATGTCGTGGATGACTTTTGCCGCCAGCCAGGGAACGCCAGCGCGCAAAGCGGGCGACACCGTGCCGGCGAGAACCGGGCGGCGCTCGTCCGTGCCCATTTCGGTTTCTGCCATCAACGACGGGAGCAACTTGCCGGCGGATTTTCCGCACGTCGATATAGCGTATGTCGACGCCGATGGCCACGCGTAGTCTCCGCGCAAAGGTCTGCCCGGGTGGCGGTGAACCCTCGTCGTCTTGAAGTCGAAAAGCAATATGCCGGCATGGCGAGCCGGTGGTTACCTGATTCTTCCGCGGGGCGGGTCGGGACCTGGCATTACAGATATGGAGATATTCGCGAATATGCAAAGTAGAAAATGGGTTGCGGCAGCATGCTGCGCATTGTTGCCGGCGATGTCGTTCGCAGGCGGCCTCGGCGTCGGCACGCTGGAAGGCAGCTATAGCAATGGCAGCGCACCGGTGCCGGTCAAGGGATACATCGCCGTTGTCGAGTTGTCGCACGACCTGGTGCCGGCCGCGACCGAACCGGATCAGACGCAATGTAGTGGCGCTGCGCCACTGCATCGCGAATCGGCTATCGCGTGGCAGATGCAGCACCACATGCTGCTCGCCGTCAACGGCGGATATTTCTGGATGCCTCCGCACAATGTGCCGGATTGTCAGCTTCCTCCGTATCCATATAAGGCAGGGGGTTTCCAGCGTAGTTTGCCGAAGGCGAGCGGTGCAGCTCCCGGCATGCTGGGGCTGACGACGATGGGTAAATCCGAAGTCGGCTATGCGAACAATCTCGAGTCTGATCGCTTCAATGTGATCCTGTCCGGCGACCGGCTTCGCGATAAAGATGCAGGCGTGGTGCACCAGAACCTGCTGGTCAATGGCAGCGACGAAGACGAAACCCTCGATGTTGCGCCGCGCACGGCAGTAGGCATCCAGAAGGAAACCGGACGGCTCATCGTAGTGATGGTCGAAGGACGCCAGGCGGATTCGAAGGGGCTATCGCTCAGTGGGCTGGCGAGCTTGATGCGTGCATGCGGGGTTTCCGACGCAATCAATCTCGACGGCGGCGGCTCTTCGACATTCAGCTATGCCCCCGATCTTCAACCAGCGGCAGTGAAGGCGCTAAGGCCAATTGAGCTGAGCTCGGTCTGCAATGCGGGTGGCTTGATGCGCGAGGGGTTGGCACTCAAGGTTACTCAGCATCCGCTCAACGAGCCGTTGCGTTCGCGCGCTCCTGGTGGCGCCGAAGCATCGACGTCGGGTATCGACAAGGGTTACCGGCGTGTTCTGACGAGTCTCGGGTTTCGCTTTAACGGACTGGCTCAATGATTGGCATAGGTACCGCATTTGAACGAATCCGCGAGCCGGTAGGCTCGCTGCAACGAGACGTGGCATGAAAACCGGTCTGGCGAACGTAGCAGTCAACATGTGCTCGCGCGATCTATTCAACGATGTCGCATGAATGATCTGAATCAGGTTCATCAGGATTCAATCGATCCACCGCATCCGTGCATCCTGTTCTTCAACGTGAATGGCTCGGGGATGGGCCATTTGAATCGTTGTCTTTCCTATGCGCGGCGTTTGCACGGGCGTGCCCGGCCGGTTTTCTTTTCATTGGCGTCAGCGATCGAGCTCATCGAAGACATGGGTTTCGAAGCGGATTATTTCGTTTCGCCGTATTGGTCGGCGAGTTCGACGTTTTCCTGGAATAGCGAACTGGCAGTGCGCCTCGGCATGATGCTCGAACGTGTGCGCCCGGACGTGATCGTGTTCGACGGCACCTGGCCATTCCAGGGCTTTCTTGCTGCGTGCAAAGCGTACGGTTCGCCAGCGCTTGTCTGGTCCAATCGCGGTCTGCTGAAGGCGGGCACGAAGACAGTGCCCGTCGACGAGTCGGGGTTCGATCTAGTCGTTCAACCCGGTGAACTCGGTGCAACTGAAAGTGAGACAGTTCTGGAAGGTGGTGGAAAACGCATGCTCGTGCCGCCTGTTTGCGTGCTCGAAGAGGAGGAGTTGCTTGACCGCGCCGCGGCACGCGATGCGCTGGGTCTCGCGCAGAGTGGCCGCTTCGTGTTGTTTACTCTCGGGCCCGGTAATCTCAAGGATGTGGCTGAGATTGGGCACGGTTTGATCCGCGTTTTCGAAGCGGCGGGTTTCAAGATCGTGTGGGTGCGTGCGCCCATTTCGGTGCGTGACGTCGAATTGCCGGCCGGCGTCATGCCGCTCACGGTATATCCACTGGCGCGCTTTCTGCGCGCCTTCGATGTCGTCGTCAGTGCAGCAGGCTACAACACGTGTTGCGAACTGGTGCAGGCAGGGGTGCCGGCGCTGCTCGTGCCGAATGCCGGACTCGCCGACGACCAGGTTCGCCGCGCACACATGGTCGCTGAAGCCATGCCGGCTGTCGTTTCCGCGTGTGAGACAGATGAACAACGTGAGATCGCCGTTGGCGAATTGCTCGGCATGCTCGGCGCGTCGCATGTGAAGAACGTTGCGATCCCCATGAATGGCGCATCGCTGGCGGCAGAAGCCATCCTTACATTAGCGGTAACGAAGGAGCGCATGCAGTGAGTGTGATCACCGAAGCCAATGCATTGCGACGGGAGTTGAAATCGCTTGCGGCCCAACCAGAGTGGGCGTTGCTCACGCGCTACGATCTGCTCGCTGATAAACCTCCACTATCGTCGAGAGAGCGTGTGTGGCGGGATTTTCGGCGGTGCCTCGCGGCGATGGGCATGATGCCGCCGCAGGTCACGCCATATCCGTGGCTATCTACCCTCAAACACAGGTCCGCATCGTCGGATCTAACGACTGTGATGATCTGGGCGCTAGGCGCGGATCGTCCTGGCGTGCGAACTGCGTGCGAGGGGTTTTCTACGAGGCTAAAAGATGCCGGTCATCTGGCGCCGGTCCTCGTGACCGATATTTCGGACTTCGGCTTTTATTCCCGGCTTGGATGGCTTGTGGAATATCTCCCGAATTTGAGCGGCGCAGGGCCGTCCTTGCTGCAGAGAAAGCAGGCGTACCTTGCATGGCGTTATCGCGATGCATGCATCATGCCGCTGAGCGCAGGATTGGCCAGCGAGTCAGAGTGGAATGCATTGTTGAAATTGAGTTGAGAAGAATGGAAAAGAATCGCTATGCCATGCTGACGGTAGATACGGAGGCGCTGCCCAAGCGCGCGCCGCACGATCACGTCAAACGGCTGATGTGGGGCGTGCACGAACGCGGAACGGCAGGAATTCGTGAAATGGCGGGGATTGGCGATGAATTTGGCGTCAAGCACGTGTTCTTCGTCGACCAATGCGGTGCGTGGTCGTATCTCGACGAGACGCGAGCGGTCGTGCGCTGGCTTGATTCGGTGGGACAAGACGTTCAGTTGCACACGCATCCCGAGTATCTGCCCGATTCGTTCTGGGCCAAGCATGGCCTTCCTCACCGGCCGCAGTACATGAATCGTTATGTCGACGACGCGCGTGCCGAATTCGTCATCAGGCATTTCGGCGACCTCATTTCCGCAGAGACTGGGAAACCGGTGCTTGGGCATCGGGCGGGTTCGTTCCGCTGGAACGCTGCGACGATTCGCGCGCTCGCAACCGTTGGTGTGCCCGTGTCGTTCAATAATTCGATGTGCGCTGTGCACGCGAAGCAGGCTGTTTTCAGCGAGTCGACCAATCTTCCGTACGCATGGTCCAACGGGGTGTTGGAAGTACCGATGACGGAAAAGAAAATCTTGCCGAAAGTTGGCAAGGATGAATGGTGGGCGCGTCTTACGTATCCTGAGTCGCCTTATTTCCGCTTCCGTCCATGGTGGGGAAAATTGCTACTCGATGCGTTCAGCGGTAGTCCGTCGTTTTCGATTTTTCTGCTGCATTCGTGGTCGTTGCTCTATTGGGACGAGAAGGGTCATGCGACGTATCGCGACGATCAGCGTGTTGAGGGTTATCGTAAGCTGCTGCGACGCCTGACCAAAGACTATGACGTGATCACAACCGCGGAATTTCTCGATTTGCATGCGCGCGGAAAAATCAAGATGTCGCAAACCGTAGACCTGGCGCACGCGGAACTCAAGCCGCAGGGGACTGCGCGGGCATGAGCGGTATATTCGAATCTCTGCTGACGTGTGTCACCGAACCCTATCTGGGTTTGAGCCGAAGGCTGACAGTCCGCACGCTCGAGCGCAAGGCGAAGCAGCGTGCGTCTGTCGCAACCCCGCACAAAGGTCACGGTGGCCTTCTGTATGTTGCGGCGAGTGCATTGCCGTATCACACGAGCGGCTACACGACGCGTACGCACGAGGTCATTCGCGCGATGACATCGGCAGGCGGCCGTGTGCACGCATTGACCCGGCCGGGATATCCATTCGATCGATTCGACCGCCTGGGTGACGCAGCGGGCGCGGAAACGCAGGTAGGCGATGTGCGCTATCTGCACTCGGCGGGGCCGGCGAACAACCGTCCCGTGTTGCTGTATGCCATGCAAGCAGCGAGAGTGATCGCTCGCTGGGCGAAACAGCATCGTGTGTCGGTCATTCATGCGGCGTCGAATCATGTCAATGCGTTGCCGGCATTGCTGGCCGCGCGACAACTGGGCATTCCGTTCCAGTACGAAATGCGCGGCCTATGGGAGCTGACGCGCATTTCACGCACGCCGCATTACGAAGGGCGCGAAGGTTTCCTGCAAGGTCTGGAACTCGAAGGCCTCGTCGCTCGCCACGCAGATCGCGTATTTGTGATTTCGGAGCAATTGGGCCGCTTTGCGCGCGCTCGCTGGGGAATTGCAGAGGAACGTATGTTTCTGCTGCCCAATTGCGTGGAACCGGAGCGATTTGCAGCATTTGCGTCACGGGAAATCGAGCATGACACGATCGGCTACGCCGGTTCGCTAATGGCTTATGAAGGGCTCGATACGTTGATCGAGGCCGTCGCGCTATTGCGTGCGCGCGGCGCGCAAACGTCGGTGAACATCATCGGTGATGGTGATGTGCGCGCGTCGCTTGAGGCCCAGGTACAGCGTCTCGGCTTGTCGGAGCATATTCGCTTTCTGGGACGCATGGGACCGCAAAAGGCGCACGAAACTTTGAGCCTCTGCTCGCTCGTGTGCATTCCACGCAAGCCGTTCAAGGTCTGCGAAATCGTGCCGCCGATCAAACTCGTCGAAGCGATGGCGATGGGCAAGCCGGTGATCGTGCCGGATCTGCCGGTGTTTCGCGACGAAATGGGTGAGCGTCCCGCAGGCTGGTTTTTCAATGCCGGCGATGCGACCGATCTCGCGCGCGTGATTGAAACTGCGATGAGTGATCGCGCGGCACTTGCCGCGCTGGGCCAACAAGCAAAAGAATACGCGACCACGCAGCGTTGCTGGCGCGACTTTGTCATCGAAGCACTACCGCAAAGTGCGGGGTAAGGGAAATGGTCGGTAGGGTTATTAGAAAACTGGGTTCAATCGTCTACGATTACCCAAAGGTCGCCGAAGATGTCGAGCGAACCGGCCGCTTCGGCCGATTGAAAATCGCGCTGGTGACGGATTATTTCACTGCGGATTGTCTGTCCGCGGAATGTCGTGTTCGGGTCATGACGCCCAGCAATTACCGCGATGTGATCAGCCATTGGAAGCCGGATTTCGTGTTGGTCGAGTCGGCTTTTCACGGCGTGGACGGCAGTTGGCGCTACGAACTGGCAAAACAGCCAAAGCTGCTGCGTCTGACTAAGCCCACGGCGATTTTCCGTCTGGTCGATTTCGCAAGAAAGGCGGGCGTTCCTACCGTGTTCTGGAACAAGGATGATGGTCCTTTCTTCGACGCGTTTATCGACGTGGCGAAAGCCACGGACTACGTATTCACGACCGACGAAGAATGCCTCGGACGCTATCGCCGACAGGTGCCCGCACATGTGCCGGTGAATACGCTGATCATGCCGTTTCAACCGGCGTTTCACAGCTTCACGGGTTTCAATTTTACGCACAATGAAGTCTGTTTCACGGGCAGCTATTACCGGCGCATCCTGAACGAGCGACGTCGCTTTCTGGACATGGTGTTCGAACTCTGCGAGCACAATGAAATGCCGATCAACGTGTTCGACCGCAATCACGACCGGCTGTCGCGCCATTTCGAGTTTCGCTTTCCGAAGACCAGTCAGATGCGCTTGCACGGCAAAGTCGCGCATCGCGAAACCGCCAATGTCTACAAATCGCACGCGGTATCGATCAACGTCAATTCGGTCACGAGCTCTGAGACGATGTTCTCGCGACGCCTGCTCGAGATTATCGCGTGCGGGGGAATCGCGGTTACCAACCCGAGCCGGGCCGTCGACCGTCATTTCCGCGATTTCTGCCACGTTGTGAATACCTACGAAGAGACCCGCGAACTGTTCGGCCGCTTGCGTCACGGTCCTTCGCAGGAAGATCGCGATCGCGCCGAAGCCGGTGCGAAATACGTGCGGGAGCATCACACCTGGGCACATCGGTTGGAGGAAGTCTGCGCGGTCGTGAAGCGGTGAGGAACTGATCACAATGCTTACGTTGCTTTCCTGGTTTTGCCAGGCAGTTTTCTTCGTCGTGGTCGTCTATTTTGCGCTGTATGTTCTGCTCGAACTGCGGGTATTCCTCATTTCGCGGAAGGTCGAACAGCGCAAATTAACTGAGCTTGTGCATTCATCTTCCAGGACACAGACCGATTTCTGCCCGTCGGTGAGTGTGCTGCTGCCGATCTATAACGAATCGGAGGTTGTCGAGCGGTTGATCGATGCTGCGTGCCGTTTGTCTTATCCGTCCGGGTTGCTGGAGATTCTGGTGCTCGACGATTCGACTGACTGCACGAGCGAACTCGCCCGATTGCGTGCCGAACAACACAGGGCGCGGGGCGTCAGTGTTCGGGTGGTCAAGCGTAGCAATCGCAATGGCTATAAGGCGGGCAATCTGGTCAACGGAATTCAGCAGTCGCGCGGAGAATTCTTTGCGATCTTCGACGCCGATTTTGTGCCGCCATCCGATTTCCTGCTTAAAACCATTCCTTGTTTCAAAGATTCGAAACTAGGTTTCCTGCAAACGGGTATTGGTTACGAGAATCGCGATGTGTCGTTTCTCACGCGTTTCCAGGCGATGGAAATGGGCCATCAGCAGTACGTCACGGTGGGCTTGAGCGAAGACGGCGATATGGCGTCGCTCAGCGGCAGTTCCTGCGTGTGGCGCAAGCAATGCGTGGATGCGTTGGGAGGTTGGAACGCGTCGACCGTGACAGAAGACGTCGATCTTGGATACCGCGCGCAATTTGGGGAGTGGAAGTACGCTTATTTGCGCGATGTGGTCTCAATGTCTGTGTTACCCGAAACCGTTAGCTCGTACCGTATTCAGCGAGAACGCTGGGGCCGGGGTTTGATTCACAGCGGCTTCAAGCATGTCAGGCAAATGCTATCGCAACGTATGCCGTTGATAAAACGGATGCATGCGATTTCCACGATGTTTTCGTCAGTGTTGCTTGCATCGATTTATATTCTGATATTGCTGAGCCTGCCTCTAACCTATTTGATGCATTTCGACGGAGCAGGGATGCGCTGGGGCGCACTCATTTTCTTTGGTCTGGTCGTGCTGTGGGGGCTGGAGAATGCGTTCGGTGCGCGCAAGGGCGCCCGCCTGGAGGGCGCGTCGAGTGTGCTGAAAAGCTTGTGGGACACCTATAGATACATTGCGATGTTTTTGCCGATGGCGTGGTACTACTTCGCTGGTGGCGTGCGTGCGCTGTTTGGCGTTTACGGTGATTTTCACCGGACGCCGAAGGGCAAGGAAGGCTATCGCGCCAACTCACCGCGTATAAATTCGGTGTTGCTGGCGGGCGAGATCTTTACCTTTTTCTATTCGGCGACGGCAGTTCTGGTTGCTCTTCAGCACGGGAATTATGTTCTGATTCCCCTGAACGTCACCGTCTGTGTCGGTTTCGGGATGGTGCTGTATTGGTCGTGGCAGGAAAGAAGTAGGTATCGGCGTAAGTAAATGGAAAACCAGGATGTCATCTAGTATCGCTTCGATGTATACGACGCCAGACGTCATGCCCGGCTTGTCGTCGGGTCCGTCTCTGGACGGCGAGCTTACCGCCCCCCGTTTCCGCGCAGCGCGCCCTGACGACGCTAACGCGTGCGCGCCGCTGATTTTCGCGTCGGGCGTACGCGAATTCAGCTTCTTTCTCGGCCAACCGGCCGAGACCTGCATCAGCTTTCTGGCATTTGCGTTCGCATCGAGGTCAGGGCGCTTCTCGTACCGACGTCACCGCGTCGCCGTGAACGCGGACGACTGTCCGGTGGCGGTGCTCGCCATGCATGACGGCCGTCACACATGGTTCGACGATCCGCATGTCGCGCTGATACTGCTGCTGTTTTTTGGACTGATCCAGACGATCCGCATGCTGTTGCGCGGGCTCATACTGGAAAGCGAATTGCTGGCTCCGAAGTCCGCGCAGACGTTGATTGCGCACTGCGCAACGCACGAGCGCCTGCGTGGCACGGGCGTGTTTAGCGCGCTGTTCGCCGATGCAATGCAAGCGAGCGTTACGACGCGGCAACGCAAACGCACTGCAAGTGGTTCGCACGCGCAGCAGCAACTCGTGCTCGACGTGCTGGTGAGCAATACACGCGCATACGATCTATACCGGCGACTCGGCTTCGTCGAGTTGCCGCGCCGCGCGGCGATGTCGCCCCGGTTACCGCGCGAACTCGAGTCAGTGCGGATGGAGTGGCTCGGAACGCATTGAGTGGTTTGTGCATCAGGTTTCCCCATCAGGAAAAGGAGAATGTATGCCCCAGTCCAATCCGGTCGACTACACTGGCGCGCCGCCAGAGGTAAAAGCCAGTCTACGACGACATCAAGCAAACCCGTCAGGTCGATGACGTTAACAACTTCTAGAAGTGCGTGCTTAGCACCCGCCCACGCTCGCACAGACCTGGGACAGTCTGCAGGAGGTAATGGCCCCTGGCGCACTCGATCCGCTCGTCAAGGAACTGCTATACATCGCGGTCAGTGTGACCAATAACTGCGGCTATTGCGTCGCGAGTCACACGGCGGCAGCGCGCCGCGCCGGTATGACCGATGAAATGTTCGGCGAACTGCTCGCGATTGTCGGTATGTCTAATGAGACCAACCGGCTCGCAGTGAGCTATCGAGTCCCGATCGAGCCGGCCTTTGAATAAGCAGGTAAAAAGCACGCTGGGGCCCCGTTCACACGAGCCGAGGCCCCAGCGCCTGCAACACTGCGCGCGCGGATACGAAGCGCAGCATGCACTGCGGTACCGACAACTAAAGTCGCAGGTCCACTCACAGCGGCACGATATGCGGCGGCTGCGGATAGCAGACCGGCGTCCGAACCGGCTCACAGCCATAGTGCACTGGCGGCGAGCAGAGGTTCCACTGAGGAGGGACATACCCCGGCGGTGCTGGATGACACCAGTTCGGTTCTTCGCGGTTGAAGCAGGCACTGCCGCCGCGTACGTTTTGCGCGTCAGCGCGATCGAGTTCGTTGCAATGCGACAGGTCGCTAAAAATGAGGCAGGTCATGGTGGATCTCCGGCAAGGGTGGAAGGGCAACGAGCACGCTTTTGTGTCGCGCTCGTGCGTTCCAGTTGCACGTGTCATGCCATCTGCCATCAAACCGCATGCGGCCGGGATTGAGCGGAAATCGATCGCACGAGCGAACCCGTCAACTGATGGCCGCCGGGCAACTCGCGGGCCCCGACTGTTATCGAACCGCCAACACCTGTTCGTATCGGGAAGGCACCCAACCGGCGCCCGGCCAGTCAGCCCGGACTCGACGCGGTCAGCACTCCCGGCAGCTCAACCATTTCTCTGAAGACCTGCACGAACCAGGTCAACTTTCGAGCATTACATTTTCCCCGGCCTAACGCCTACGCACCGTTGCGGCAGAGACTTCACAGACCGGCTACGCCGGTCCATACACCGTGTTTGTCTGAAGTCATCCGGGAACCGCGTCATCGCACGTACCAGGTCCCATCTCGCGCAATAAGCTCCCATCGACCCGCCGCGCTGTCCTTGATAACCTGAAACAGATTACGTCGCTCCTCCGGGTCGATCGAGCGATATTCCGTTCCTGGTTTCGTCATGCAGCCCAACTGAGTCAGGCTGGCGGCGCGGGCGGCGACCGTCTCGACGACTTTGTTACCGTACGCTTTCGCAATGAGCCCCTCGTGCTGCGCAATCGCGAATCGTTCGACGATCAGGCTCAAATTCTTCACGTGGGCAAACTTCGCCAACAGCGCCTGAAACGCGATTGAGTCGGTCGGATGCTGTCCAACCATCAAACAGAACCTTGCGCCTTCGTATGCGCTGGTCGGCAGTTGGTCGAGATTCACCCGATTTTCAATGGACATGATTCGCTCTGCGTCCTGGGGACGGTCCATCGCCCATAGATCCAGGTTCACCTGCGCATTGACTGCAATCGCAGAGAAGTCAAAGCGACGAGCGAAAAGAATTGCGCCGTAGCCACCCATCGAGCCGTGATAGCACGTCACCTTGTCAGGGGCGAAACGGCCGATCACGCGTTCACGGATCAGGGCGTCGATGCGGGCGACTTCGTCATCGCTGTACCAGTTGCAGACGGGATTATTGACGAACAGAACATTGGTCCGGCGTTCTTTGACAAGGCTCGGAACGGATGGGAAAACGTGATAGCTGAACCGGTCCGCAAACGCAATGATGAGCTCGTCGCTCTCTGGCTCGTCGAGCCATATCCAGTCTCCATGCGGTCCGGACTGGATCAGCGATCCCTGTTGCCGGAAAAAACCGAAGCTCTGCAAACTCGCCTTGAGTCGAGCGAAGGGGGCGGCATCGCCGAAGTGTTCGAAGTATTCCTGCCCGGTCCGGTAGCGCTGAATCTTCAGATGTTGGCCGGGCGAGCACTCACCTCGAATTGAGATTGTCGCAGCTCGCGCGATTGCGAGATGACGCGCGGCCGTGCTGGTCGACTTGTCGGCGAGGTATTGCATTGCCGATAACTCGTCAACGCCGTCAGGTCGAATCCATTGAGGCTCAAGCGCACCAGCGTGGATCTGGGCAAAAGCGCGTTCGCGCGCCGACGCGCCTACCGAACCATGCGCGTACGTATGTGCAAGGCTTTCCAGCATTCCCTTCTGATCCAACGCCAGGAAGATCCGTTGCATCGCCACCGCGACGTCCGGCGAATAAGCGGCTGACAGCGATTCGGTTGCATGCTCGAACGCGGCGAACAGATCCCTTTCAGCGCCATCCAGGTACAGGAAACAGAGCCGCGCGTGGATGTCCGAGAGGAGGCTTTTCAATTCTTCGCGGTCGAGCAAGGAGCGACAATGTTCGATGCTCCGTACCGAGTCAGCGGAAAATCCGATGCTCCAGAATTTTGCGAGGTCGATCAGCAGGGACTCTTGCCGGTTGTCGAGTTGGGCGGCGCTGTCGGAGGACAGTCCGGCCTTCTCCAACAGTGCGGCAAAGGCGCCGGCACGTTGGCCGGCAGCGTATCCGGAAAGCAGGCGCTCGACATAGCGCCAGAACTGGGCATTCAGATAGCGCTGATCTGCCAGGAACAGTTGGTTCAGTTCGCGCGGGAGCCGCGGAAAGGTCTCGGTAAGAATCAACTGAGACAGCAGTTCGCGCTGGTACGTCAGCGCCTGTGGATCGCGCAACGCAGCCAGCAGATTCGTCAAGGCGCCCGATCGGTCACCAAGGAGCAGGCTTGCCTGTGCGTACATGAAGGTGGCGCGATTCTTCAAGTAATCGGTCGCTGCCATGAGGTGCTTCAGAAGAGGCAGGCTGCTGCCGGCAATGACCCGCTTCGAAGCCGGAGATCTGGCTGTGTTCCACTTGTCCTGCAGGAGTGTGGCGTATCTGTAGGACAGGATCTGCGGGAATGCCGCCGGATCAGCCGCGACGCTCCTCATCGGAGCGATCGATTCGAGCATACTCTCGACGAACGGCACATCTTTCGTCACACCGTCCTGGGCCCAACGAAACATGTGGCACAGTTCGAGCAATGCATCCTGGTCGGAGGAGCCTCTGCGTAGCAGATTCAGCAGCTTCTCATATCCTTTCGACCTCCACGCGACGAGAGAATCGAAATCAGAACCGGGGAGACTCGTTACCTCTTCCGTCAGGAAGGCAAGCGTTTCTGAGCGCTCGGCGACATCCATCGTGAAGCGCAACGTGACAAGTGCTGTCTTGATGCCGAAAAGCGGATCTTCCGGATCGGAAACAACCTGGCGCGGTGTATGAACACTTCTTGAAAATTGCGACTCCTGAAACTCGATACCACCTTCCGCCATGCCAGACCCCTCTTTTCATATTTTGTTGAGGTCGAATTATATGCGTGAGCGCATCGGTCCCGGTCAGCGGATTGAAAGTCGCTTTCGCCTTCGAACCCGCCAACTAATCTCCGTCGATCAACTCGCGCGCCCCCGAGTGTCGTTGAACCGCGAACGCCTGCGCTACCCGCCAAACTCAATGCAGCCGATCAGCCCCGCCCCCATCCCAACAGCACCCCCGGCAACTCTGCCATATCCCTGAAAACATGCACCGCGCCCGCGCCATGCAACGCCGTCGCGCTGCTATGACCCAATTCCATCGGGCAATAACCGAACACCGTAGCGCCCGCGGCGACACCTGCAGTCGCGCCCGTCACTGTGTCTTCCACCACGGCACAGCGTGTCGGATCGACACCCAGCGCCGCTGCCGCTGCCAGATAAACATCGGGAAACGGCTTGCTGCGAGGCGTTTCGTGTCCGCTGAAAATACGTCCTTCGAAACAGTCGAGGATGCCGGCCTTGGCGAGTTGCAATTCGATCTTGACCCGGTCGGCACCCGAGGCAACGGCAATGCGTCCGTTCAACAGCGGAAACAACCCGCGCACCGCCGAAGCCGCGCCGGGAATCGCCGCCAGTTCCTTGTCGAGCGCTTCATTGCGACGCGCGCGGAACTGCATGAGCCACTCGTTAGTGATCGCGAAACCGGTGCGCGCTTCGATCAGCGCGGCCTCGTCTTTCACTGCTTTGCCGACAAAAATGCGCATCGTCTCTTCGACGCTCAATTGCCAGCCCAGCTCGCCGAGCATCTCGGTCAGCACGCGGTTGGTGATGGGTTCGGAGTCGACAAGCACGCCGTCGCAGTCGAAGAGTACGGCGTCGAAGGGAAAATCGGCCATCGGGTAGGGAAGAGATGAGAGTCGTGGGACCGTCAAGCATACCGCACCGGCCCGCACGGCTCTCACACTGCGCCGTGACCACGAACGGGTCGACGGTGCGCAGATTCAAAAAACTACTTCAACGTCACAGTTGGCTCAGGGCTTGTAACCGTCATTCAGCGTGTGCAGGAATGCAATGATGTCCTGAATATCCTGATCGCTCATCGCGGGCTGGTCGCCGTATTTCCGGTCGAACGGCGCGTCGGCGATATCGACGTTGGCATGGTATTGAGCCGGCAGATCGTCGTACTTCTGCACCTTGCCCGCTGCGTCCTTCGGATAGATCCTGTCCGGCGACGTATTGCGCAGGTTGTAGAAGTCCATCACCTGCTTGAGGTCGTGATACACGCCATTGTGGAAGTACACGTTGCGATTCGCGCTATTGCGCAACGTCGGCGTGAGGAACATGCCGCAATACTGCGTCTGCTTCGCGAGGTCCTGACGAAGCGGCCCGCACAGTCCGAAGTCGAAGAACTTCGGGTCGCGGTTCGCTTCAAGACGCGTGTTGCGCGGCACGCCGAGCGCCTCGTATTGCGTATCCGTGAACAACGGCGGCAGTCCGTCCGAACTGGGCTGGCTCAGGTGGCAACCTGCGCAGTTCGCTTTCTTCGGGTCGTTGAACAGGTTCAGACCGTGCAGTTCGGCGTGCGTGAGGCGCGCCTTGCCTCGCAGCCAGTAGTCGTACTTGCTGGTGAACGCGTGAAAGTCCGGCTGTTCGAATTCGTAGCGGCCGACGGCGAACATCGCCTCGGCGGTCAGCATGTCCGCGTTGTTGAAGATGCCCGGGCCGAACAGTTTGCGGAAGCTGGCGGCGTAAGGCGCACGCGCGAGTTTGGCGGCGACCGCAGCGGAATCGGCGTTCGCCATTTCGGTCGGGTTGATCAGCGGACCGAGCGCCTGACGCTGATACGTATCCGCGCGGCCGTCCCAGAACATGCCGCCCACCGGCACCATCGCGACGGTAGCGGGCGCCGTGCCCGCCACCTTGTCGGCGCGTTGCGTGCCTTGTGCTGCTTGAGCGAGCGCGTTGAAATCGGGCGGCGCGGCCGCATCGGCGGCATCGGGGCCGATGCTGAAGACGGCCTGGCGGTATAGATACGCGAGCGACGGCGGCGGCCGGAAGCTCTGGCGATCGAGATGCGGGCCGCCCAGTTGCGCGTCGAGATCGTTCGGCGGGCCGTACGCGTGCGTCGGGCTATGACACGACGCGCACGATTGCCTGCCCGACGCGGACAGCGACGTGTCGTAGAAAATCTGCTTGCCGAGTTTCGCGACCGCGCTCAGCGGTGCCTGCGCCGGCAAGACCAGTTGCACCGGGTGCGGGTTCGCGCCCGTCAGGTTTTCGACGATCTCGCCCACGGAGTCGGGCATACGCTCCGGGTACGCGAGTGCATAACCGGCCAGGCCAGCGACGGCGACGAGCGCGACCGTGCAGCCCACCATCAGACGCTGGCGGCCGCGCGGCCGATTGGCGCCAGGAGGTTCGTTGCGCTGGGTGGATCCGGTGGACGGTGTAGGGTGGAGCGGTTGCGTTGACATAGACGAGCGATAAGCAGAGGCCTGCAAAGCCGGTGGAGCTGGCGAAGCGAAGCGAGTGACGATCCGGAAAAATTCAGCAGGAACATGGGTCCGGCGACTGCCGGCGCCATGTGCAAAAAGCGTCCCGACCTTGCTGAACGCGGTCGGGACGCCTGTCGATGCTCTGACGTTTCGTTTAGAGCGACGGTGTCGTAATCGCAGCCGGTGCGGTCGTCAGTGCCGTCCCCAGGTTCGAATCCAGATACAGCGCCGCATTCGGCGTGGTCTTGGTGAAGTCGAACATGCCCATGATGCTGCCGGCGTTCGCATCGTTCGAACCCTGACCGATACGCGTGCCGCTGAGCCAGTTGTCTTCGATGAAGCGAACCACCGAGGACTGCGTGATCAGGTCGGTGCTGTCGACGTAATTGGCCTTCGCATACGGCGAGATCACGACGAACGGAATACGCGTACCCGGACCGCAGCGGCCATTCACCGCGCCGCCGTTGATGCCCACGCCCTGCACCGCGCCCGCGGCGTTACACACGCCCGCGCCATTGAGCTGGTCGGCGCCCGTCACCGCTTTCACGAAAGTACCGTCACCCGTCGACATGGCCGAGGTCGAGTCGAACGATGAGGTGGTCGGTGTGGCGTACTGATGGTCGTACCAGCCGTCCGAATCGTCGTAGGTCACGATCACCGCGGTGTTCTTCCAGTCCGGTTGCTGCTGGAGGAAGTTCACCACGCTCGTGACGAACGCCTGCTCGTCGAGCGGATCGGAGTTGCCCGGATGCGCGTCGGCGACAGCCGGTGCCTTCAGGAAGCTCACCGACGGGAAGTTGCCCGCCTTGACGGCGGTAAAGAAGTCGTTGACGTCGTACTGGTGATGCACCGGCGTGGCCGTGTTGTCGAGCGGATCGGTATAGCCGATCTCCGCCGTCGACGAAGGCCGCGTATGCGCGAGGTTCTGCGTGCTCGTGTAGTACTGGAACCACGCGTGATGCTGCACGTAGTCGTTTTCGGACGCACCCAGCACCGACGAATACGTCGAGCGCGAGCAACCCGTGGTGCCGTTCGCGTTGGTGGCCGTCAGGTCGAAGCCGCCCATGAAGCCGCCCCACGTGAGGTTGGCCGAATTCAGCAGATCGCCGATGTTCTTCGAGGTCATGGCCGCTGTCGTGGTCGAGCCTGCCTTGATCGTGCACACGTCGCCGGTCGGGTCGAGGTCGCCGATCAGCGACCAGCCGCCTTGCAGGTCATACACCACGTCGGTCGACGGGCTGGTCGTCGCGCTGCCGGCGACCACCGCGCCGTTGCTCGTCACCACGGCACCGTTGTGCTGGCCCGACACGACCGAGATCGCGCCCGGTGTCGACGGACCATACGTGTCGGTATAAGCGTTGTCGCTCATCGCGAAGTGCTGCGCGTAGTTCCACATCGCCGTCACGGTATTGCCGTCGTAGTAGCCCATCACCAGACCGGCCTTGCCGAACTCGGTGGCGGTCCCCGTCGACGGGTTGCCGGTGTTCGCGGGATACGCATCCATCTTGCCGTTGTCGGCCGCGAGTTGCTCCGGCGTGTAGCTGTGGTTCTGGCTTTCGGTGGACGCCTGCGTGCGATCGAGACGGAACGGATTGATCGCCGAGGTGCCGTTCGCCGTATTCGAGACCGTCGGGTTGTTCGTCAGCAGCGCGGTCGTCAGGCCGTTGACCGTCGGGGTGCCCGATGCGGCAGTGAAGACCGGTTCGCCGTCGGGATTCTGCGCGTTCGGGTAGGTACCGTAGTAATGGTCGAACGATTCGTTTTCACCGAAGATCACGACGACGTGCTTGATCGGCGTTGCCGTCGTCGCGGCGTCCTGGGTCGACACCGCGGCTGCAGTGCTGGCCGACGAGCTGACATTGTTATTACCGCAGGCAGCGAGTGTGAGCATCGCGGCCAACGGGATGGGGAGTAGCGTTCTACGCAACATGTTTGACTGGCTCCAGAATCGACTTTGCCGTGCAGCGACTCCATCGATATACGAGGGGATATTCGCTGGGATCTTGTTAGAGAAACTGCGCATGGTCTTACTGCATCAAGCAACAAAACTGCGCGCATTAAACTCTTTGCCGATTAAAGTTTCGGGGCGGATAAATAACGTCGGCTCTCAATCGCCATTCGTTGTAATAACTAGTGCTGTTATTAAGCTGACAACGACGTTTTTCCGGCTGAAGTTATTACTGCTCGCTTTGGCTCTGGACGGGCGTTTCACGCATCTCACCCACGTGATTGCTTTCATCGTGTTTCTAAATATTTCTCCTGCAGTTTTCTGCGACGGATTTTCGCCGCTGCTGCGTTAAAGCCATAGCGGAGCCGCTTCCGGCTGCGGATTTTTATGGGAGAGATCAACATGACATCAAGAAAACCCGTCGCTATCGCAGGCGTCTTGCTGGCCGTCATGCTCGGTAGCGGAACGATGCTCGACTCGACGTCCGCAGCCGCGCAGGCCGTGGTGATCGCGCCAATGGCGCCGCCGCCTCCACGCGTCGAAGTGGTGCCCGCGCCGCGTGACGGTTATGTGTGGGACCAGGGCCGCTGGCGTTGGGACCATGGCCGTTACGTATGGGCGCCGGGTCACTGGCAGCCGGTGCGGGTCGGCTATCACTGGGTGCCGGGGCACTGGGCGCAGCGCGGGCCTCACTGGCGCTGGATCGAAGGGCATTGGGCCTGATTTGACCCATCTTCGATACAGGCAGGCTGACATGAAAATACTCGTGGTGATTCTACTGGCGATCACGCTCGCCGGTTGTGTGGTGTACCCGGCGCGTCCGGCTTATTACCGGCCGGCGGTCGTCGTATATTGAACGTGGCTCGAGCACAGCGATGAGCCGTCGCATGCGCAGCCTGCGGCATGTTGCGCATGCGACTATCGACAAGACAAGCCAGCGTGAATGGCAGATCAGGGAGCGGCGGTTGATGAACGAGGTTCTTTCTGCTGCGACAGCGGCGCGGTCCGCTCGCGGCGCGCCGGTTGTGCGGCGTGTTGTGCGCGTCTGCGCATGGCGGGATGCGATGACGTGCGCGTCGATGCATATGTCGAGGCACACGTCGTGGAGCGTCGTCCGTTGAGCGAACGCGACCCCGACGCGGAATTGCTGGAACAGATCGGCCGTCAGGACCCGGCGGCCGTGCGTACGCTCGTCGCGCGCAAGCTGCCGCGTTTGCTGTCGCTCGCCATGCGCATGCTCGGCGACCGGATGGACGCGGAAGATGTCGCGCAGGAAGTGTTCGTGCGCATCTGGAAGCAGGCGTCGCGCTGGCGCGAAGGCGACGCGAAATTCGACACGTGGGTGCATCGCGTGGCGCTCAACCTTTGCTATGACCGGCTGCGAGGCCGGCGCGAAGATCCGCACGACGAGATGCCCGACGAAGCCGATCCCGCCGCGCCGCCCGACGCCCGTCTCGAAGCGCGCGCGCAGGACGCGCGCGTGCGTGAGGCGCTTGCCGCGTTGCCGGCGCGGCAACGCGAGGCGCTCGTGTTGACCTATTACCAGGAAATGTCGAACCTCGACGCCGCCGCGCTGATGGGCGTCACGGTCGATGCGCTGGAAAGTCTGCTGGCCCGCGCGCGCCGCAATCTGCGCGCACAACTGGCCGGCAGCGGCCTTAGCAAGGACAAGTCATGACGCCCGAAAGATTTCATCAGATCGTCGAGGCCTACGGTGCCGATCCGCGCCGCTGGCCGTCCCACGAACGCGCGGCGGCGCAGGCATGGGCGCAACGGCATCGCGAGCAGGCCGATGCCGTGCTCGCCGATGCCGCCACCCTCGACGCATTCCTCGCCGCCGACAAGGTCGATCCGCCGAGTGTCGCTTTACAGCAGCGCGTGATCGGCAGTGCGCCGGTGCGGCAACCGCGGCAACCTGCTACGCGCCGGCGGCTCTGGTGGTCCGGTGCGGCGGTGGCCGGCGTCGGACTGCTCGGCGGCGTGGCCGGTGCGTTCGCGGTGTCGTTTTTCGTATTGACGGAGACGGTGCCGCCCATCCACGACGCGTACGAATCGTCGTATCTGACTTCGAGTTTCGGCGGAACGTCAGCCGACTGGAGCGGAGAATGAACGGCCGCTCGTGGAAAATCGTGCTGGCGGTCTCGCTGGTGCTCAACGTCTTTTTGCTTGGCGCGATTGCCGGCGGCGCTTATCAATGGTTCGCGGCGCATCGCGCGAACACGCCCGCGCAGGTGCTGGCCCAGCAGCGCGCGCTGCGCTTCGCCGCGCAGCCGTTGTCGGCGGAAAAGCAGCAGGCTTTTATCGACGGCCTGAAAGACGCGCGCCGCGACGGGCGGCAATTTGCCCGCGAGGGCCGTGAAGGGCGGCGCGAAGTATTGCGCTTGCTGGCCGCGCCGCAACTGGATCGCGCGGCGCTGGATGCCGCGCTCGCCCGCACTCGCGCCGCCGACAGTAATCTGCGCGCGAAGGTGGAAGGCAGCGTC
This sequence comes from Paraburkholderia sp. GAS333, assembly GCF_050435665.1. Lineage (NCBI taxonomy): Bacteria > Pseudomonadati > Pseudomonadota > Betaproteobacteria > Burkholderiales > Burkholderiaceae > Paraburkholderia > Paraburkholderia sp. GAS333. The sequence continues at coordinate 637,370 of NZ_JBNDKS010000004.1, read as the reverse complement.
GCGGATTTCGCGGCGACCCTGTCGCCCGAGGAGCGCGTCGAATTCGCCGACAGCCTGAAGTTACGCGGGCAGTGGCGCGAAACGGTGCCGGCGGCGAATGCGAAAGCGCAGGCAAGAAAACAGGCGTCGAGTGAAACGTCGGGGGAATGAAAAAACGCGGACGCCGGCGACGGATTGTCGTCGGGCGGCCGTTTAAAGACTATCCGATGCCGACGAGGATGGTATGGCCAACTCACCGAACCTGAACGCCGCGACGATTGCGTTGAACCGTTTCGGCCTCGGCGCGCGAGCCGGCGAGACGCCGCCCGCCGATCCGAAAGCGTGGCTGCTCGCGCAATTCGACCAGTATCAGTCCCGGCCGGCCGCGTGGGCGGGGCAGCCTGACTCGGCCACGTTGTCGGTCGAACTCGCGCAGATGCGCATGGAGTTGAAGCAGGCGCGCGAGAGCAAGGGGACGGGGGGCGCGCAGGCTAATGCGCAGTCCGTCTCGCCGGGCGATGGGGCCGGCAGTGCGCCACCGGACGCCAAGGCCGCATCACAGTCTGCGACCCAGGTCGAACGCAAGGCAATGCGCGGTGAAATCGTCGACCGGTATCGCGCCTCGGTCAATGCGCGGGTCGTGAGCGCGTTGACTACCCCGACGCCGTTCGTCGAAAGGCTGGTGCATTTCTGGGCCAATCACTTCGCGGTGTCGACGGAAAAGCCGGGCGTGGCGGTGCTGGCCGGTTCATTCGAAGCGGAAGCGATCCGCCCACACGTACTCGGCCGTTTCGAAGACATGCTGGTCGCGGTCGAGCGTCATCCGGCGATGCAACTGTTTCTCGACCAGACGCGTTCGGTCGGGCCGGACAGCGTGGCGGCGCTGCGCGCGGCGCAACGCGATCCTGAGCACAAGCGCGGTCTGAACGAAAACCTGGCTCGCGAAATCATGGAGTTGCATACGCTCGGCGTGCGCAGCGGCTATAGCGAGGAGGACGTCACCGAGTTCGCTCGCGCGCTGACCGGCTGGAGCCTGGCGGCTAATCCGGCCAATGGTTTATCCAATGCTTCGTCCAACCTGCAGGCAGGTGCGGGCAACGCGGCAGGACGCGCCGTCCAGCCGAACGGCGAACCTGGTACCTTTGTCTTTCGAGCCGCGCTGCACGAGCCGGGCTCGCGCAACATCATGGGACGCACCTACGATCAGCCGGGCGAACAGCAGGCGCTCGCGATCCTGCACGACCTCGCGCGCGCGCCCGCCACTGCGCAGCATATTGGCGGCAAGCTGGCCCGTCACTTTATCGCCGACAACCCGCCGCCGGATGCGAGCGCGCATCTCGCCAGCGTATTCGAGCGCAGCGGCGGCGACTTGCCGAGCGTGTACCGCGCGCTGATCGACATGCCGCAAACCTGGTCGCCTGCGGCGGTGAAGTTCAAGACACCGTGGGAATGGACCATTTCGTCGATGCGCGGGCTCGGCTGGCAGGATCTCGGCAATCTGCAGAGCGCGCCGGTCTTCACGCAGCTCGGACAACCGGTGTGGCGTCCCGGTTCGCCCGCCGGATACGACGATATCGCCGCCAGCTGGGCCGCGCCCGACGCGCTCGTGCGGCGGGTCGAAGTGGCGCAGCGTTTCGCGGCGCGCGTCGGCGACCGGCTCGATGCCCGCTCGCTCGGACAGACCTTGCTGGCGGGATCGTTGAGCGAATCGACGGCGACGGCGGTGTCGCGAGCGGAAAGCGCTTCGACGGCGATTGCGCTGTTGCTGGTGTCGCCGGATTTTCAGCGGCGGTAAATCGAAACTGGAAGCCGAAGCCCAAGCCCAAGCCCACGAAACAAAGGAGCCCGCACCATGCTGTCACGCCGCCAATTTCTAAGCGTCGCCGCTGCGGGAGCGGGCGCGATGCTCGTCGCCCCGCAGATCGCGTTCGCCAGCGTCGCCACCGACCGCCGTTTCGTGTTCGTGATCCAGCGCGGTGCCGCCGACGGCCTGAACATCGTCGTGCCGTACGCCGAACCCGCCTACGCGACCTTGCGCGGCGCGCTCGCCATCCATACGTCGAACGCACCGCGCCTCGACGGCACCTTCGCCCTGCATCCGGCGCTGAAGCAGACGGCCGCGATGTACGCGGACCGTCAGGCGCTGTTCGTGCACGCGGTTGCGTCGCCGTATCGCGACCGCTCGCATTTCGACGGACAGAACGTGCTGGAGACGGGCGGCGTGTCGCCGTATCAGCTCAAGGACGGCTGGTTGAACCGGCTGGTCGCGCAATTGCCCGCCACCCGCGAGAACGCGATTGCATTCGCGCCGACCGTGCCGATGGCGCTGCGCGGCACGGCGGCGGTGACGTCGTACGCGCCGTCGGCGTTGCCGCAGGCGCCCGACGATCTGCTCTCGCGGGTCTCGCAACTCTACGATCAGGATGCACAATTGCGCCCGCTATGGGAGTCCGCGATGGCGGCGCGCGGTCTTGCCGGCGATGCAGGCGCACGTCAGAACCCGGCGAGCCTCGGCAAGCTGGCGGCGAGCTTTCTGTCGCGCGAAGACGGCCCGCGAATCGCGATGATCGAAACTGGCGGCTGGGACACGCACAGTGCGCAGAATGCGCGTCTCGCGAATCAGTTGAAGGCGCTCGATACGATGCTCGGCGCGCTGCGCGACGGTATGGGAGAGCAGTGGAGCAGGACGACGGTGCTGGTGGCCACCGAATTCGGCCGGACCGCGGCGGCGAACGGCACGGGCGGCACCGATCACGGGACGGGGTCGGTCGCGATGGTGCTGGGCGGTTCCGTGCAGGGTGGGCGCGTGATGGCGGACTGGCCGGGTCTGGCCGCGCATCAGCTCTATGAGGCGCGCGATCTGAAGCCGACTACCTCGCTTGATGCGTTGATCGCGGGCACCGCGAGCGAGAGTCTTGGACTCGATCCACAGCGCACGGCAACGGCATTGTTTGGGCAGACACGATCAGGTAAGCCGTTGAGCGGCGTCGTGCGCGCATGAGTTGAAGGGGCCTGCGCGGCGTGAGCCGTCGTCATGAGGCCGCCGCTCAGATTCAACTCACGTTCAAGCCTGCCCGTCCGCTGCGCTTTTCGTCGCGGAAAACACCATCCGCACGAACAGGCCGCCTTCGGGGTGGTTGCCCAGAATGAGGCGTCCTCCGGCGTCTGCTACAAGTTTCTTGACCAACGCCAGGCCCAGCCCCCAGTGACGTCCATCGTCGTGCTTATCGGGCGAACCCAGCCGCACAAAAGTCGATGTCGCGCTCGACAACTCCGACTGTTTGATGCCCGCACCATGATCGCGGAAGCTCAAGGTCCACTCGTCGCGGGTTCGGGACGTTTTGATCTCGATTGGCGGGACCCCGTGTTCCAGCGCGTTGTCGACGAGATTCGACATCACGCGTTCGAGGAACGTGCGCGGCAGGCAGAACTCCGCGCCTGCATCGAGTGTGCTGTTGAAAAGGCTGGCATCCAGCGAACTGGTCAACACGAACCTGTCACGGATGAATGCGTCCACCGGTATGTCGCTCTCCGGCGTCGTCGTGCATCCGCTGGCTTCGACAAACTGCGTGGCGATATGCGAGAACAGGTCGACATCTTCCACCAGCGCAACGCGCTTATGCCACTCGTTGATCTGCAGCGCGGTTCCACGCAGGCGGACCGCATGCGCTTCGAGGTCCTTCGCGAGCGCGGCCAGCGTCGCCGACTGTTGGGCGCTGGCGTGGCAACGCCGGGTCAGCATTTCGTCGAATGTGCGGGCGAGATCACGCAAGCGTTTCGGGCCTTTCTCCGTGATGCCATGACGGACGCGGCTGTCGCTCGCGACTGCGCAGAAGCTCGTCGCGAGGTTTCGCATCGGACGGCCGAGCAGCCAGCTTCCGGCCAGGCCGAGCGCGGCCGACAACAGCAGAATCAGGCCGGCACAGATCAGCGGGTTGTCCGCGGACAGATAGCTTGGGTCGTCGTCGAACAGGCTTGCGTCGTCCGGTGAGGCGTCACGCGCGCGCAAAAAGCGGCGATCTGCTGAGCCTGTCCAACTGTGATCGATATCGTCGCGCAGGCTGACCAGCTGTGCCCGGTCGACCAGCATCACGGCCGGCGGCGCGATCGAGAATGGCGAGGTTCGAGTGGAAGACGAACGCAGCACCGCGCGTTCCGCCCGAAACCTCGGCTGGACTCGCGGAAGTTGCGAAGCACGACCCTGTGACGAATCCACGAGGCCGGCATGCTGGATTGACGCTGCCACGGCGTACGAGTCGATGCTCGATATCAGCATCGCGGTTAAAACGATGGCTCGTTGAAGCAATCTGATCAATCGTTCCTCTTCGGCTCTGATCGAAAGTGGATGAATCCGGCGCGGGGCATGCCAATGCCATAAGCGACGCCGGACCACGCTTTATCGGGTATAGGGGTTTCCGCTGGTTTTTTTTCGTGAGACGGCCGTCCGCGAAAACTTCGCACGAGCAACCGTAAGCCAAAGCAATGATCGGCGATTCGGGCGGCTCAGGAAATTGCGAATACTGGGGGACATCGGCCAACTGCTTACGAGATGTTACGTATTTTATCGGCTCGATGCAGGATGCATGGCGAATATGAAAGCGTGCCGGTGTTCTGGAGACCGGTCTGCGGCCTTGTGCCGGAGGCTTGCGAGGAGGGCGGTGTCAAAGGCACGGCATCGACGCCGCGCGCAGCCCGGCTATTGAAAAATGACTGGAGCAATGCGGGAGAGAAATCCGCGCAAGCTCGCCCCGGCTTTGCGCGCAAACAGGCGAATAGACGACGGCGACCGCAAGCATCGCTTGCCAGGCGTACTCACTGTGCCGATTCAGCCAGCACCGCCGCATGCAGCGAATACTCGCCGACGCGATGATAACGGCGGCCGTAGTAAATCAGCGCGTCGCCGGCGACACGCGTGTGCGTGGCCTGCACCGCGCAGAAGAACACCGTGTGCGTGCCGACTTCAGTGGCCGATTCGATCTCGCAGTCGAGCGATGCCAGCGCCTCGCGCAACACCGGTGCGCCTGTCGCGAGGTGTTCCCATTGCGCGGCGGCGAAGCGTTCGGCCACCGGCAGCGCGCTATTGGCAAAATGCGCGGCGAGCGGTTGCTGTCCGGCATTGAGCACGTTCACGCAGAGCCTGCCGTTGGTGCGAAATGCGGCGTTGTTGCGGCTGCTCCGGTTGATGCAGACCAGCAGCGTAGGTGGCTCGTCGGTGACGCCGCACACTGCCGACGCGGTGCATCCCGCGAGACCTGCTGGGCCGTCGCTGGTGATGATGTTGACGGCCGTGCCGAGTCCGGCCATGGCGTCGCGAAAGGCGGTTTTCTCGAGCATGTGAGCCTCTGTGCTGAATGAACCCGACTGAACCCGGTTGAACAGACTCAACCCGCCGCGCTCTCCGCACTCGCGGGCGAACGGAATCGCGCCGCCGTGTGCGTATCGGGCAGACGTGCGTGACCGAACAGCTTCTCGCGCAAGGTGCCGTCGCGATACGCGCGCTTATACGCGCCACGCTCCTGAAGAAGCGGCACGACCAGTTCGATGAAATCTTCGAAGCACTCGGGCGCGACCGTGCGCGACAGATTGAAACCGTCCACGCCGGTTTCCTCGGTCCAGGCAATCAGTTCATCCGCGATGCGCTCGGCCGAGCCAACCAGCGGCGTCTGACGGCTGCCGAGCACCATCTGTTCGAGCAGCTTGCGCCGGGTCCATTGCGGACCGGCGGCGCGTGTCATCGCTTCGACATTCGACACGATCGCCTGGCTCTTGCCGGTCTCGATCGGCTCGTCAATGTCGTAGCGCGCGAAGTCGATGCCGAGCGACGCCGCCGCATGCACGAGCGCGGCCTCGGAACTCACGTATTGCCGGTAGTCCTCGAACTTCTCCTGCGCGTCGCGATCGGTGCGTCCGGTGATGACGGTTTGACCGAGCAGCACCTTGATATCGTCCGCGCGTCGGCCGCCCGCCAACGCGTGCGCGCGAATATCGTCGACGATGTTTTTCACCGCCGGCTTCGCCTGACCGTTGACGAACACGCACTCCGCATGCGCCGCCGCAAACCGCTTGCCGCGCGCCGACGAACCGGCCTGATACAGCACCGGCGTACGCTGCGGCGACGGCTCGCTCAGGTGCATCGCGTCGACCCGGTACTGCTTGCCGTGATGATGGATCACATGCACTTTCGACGCATCCGCATAGACGCCCCGGCTTTTATCGCGCAGCACCGCACCATCTTCCCAACTGCATTCCCACAGTTTGTAGACCAGTTCCATGTATTCGTCGGCCAGGTCGTAGCGGTCGTCGTGTGCCATCTGACCGGTCAGGCCGATTGCACGCGACGCGCTGTCGAGATAGCCGGTGACGATGTTCCAGCCGACCCGGCCGCGCGTCAGATGATCGAGTGTCGACATGCGCCGCGCGAACAGATACGGTTGCTCGACGGTGAGATTGGACGTGACGCCGAACGACAGATGACGCGTGACCGCGGCCATGGCCGGTATCAGCAGCGTGGGATCGTTGACGGGCACCTGCACCGCGCCGCGAATCGCGGCGTCCGGGTTGCCGCCATAGACGTCGTAGACTCCGGCGACATCGGCGAAAAAAATGCCGTCGAACAGACCCGCTTCGAGCGTGCGGGCGTAGTCGGTCCAATATTGAAGGTCGGTATAGCGGGACGATTGATCGCGTGGATGCGTCCACATGCCTTGCTGGATGTGGCCGACGCAATTCATGTCGAATGCGTTGAGAACGATTTCCTTCGGCATGGTGTCTTCCTGCTCAGGTGGACGAATGCTTACGGTTTCCATTCAGTGAATACGATTTTGCGCAGTGTGTGGCGTCGTATTCGTGCGTTGAATATAGTGGACGAAAAATTACTATGCAAGACGATGAGCGTGACTTTTAATGATTGCAGGGTCGCTGCGTAGCGTGCGTGATGTGCTCGTCGTGACGCCGTCACTCACGCAGACTCGCTCGATATAATTTCGCGGTGCTCACTTGTCCCATGACGATCTCTCCATGTCCGAATCCATTACCGTCGATCTGACTCTAGCGATTTCGTCGCGCGTGAAGGCCGAGCGCGAGGCGCGAAACTGGTCGCTGAGCGAACTGGCGGAACGCTCGGGTGTGTCGAAGGCGATGATCAGCAAGATCGAAAGAGGCGAGGCCAGTCCGACCGCGACGGTGCTCGGACGTCTGTCGGGCGCTTTCGGTCTGACCTTGTCGACGTTGCTGGCGCTGGCCGAGCAGACCGGCGAGCGGCTCGCGCGTCGCGCGGATCAGAGCATCTGGCAAGACCCGGAAACCGGTTATATCCGGCGACGCATATCGCCGCCTACGGGCGGCGTGCTGGAGTTACTCGAAATCGAATTGCCGGCGGGCGTGAGAGTGCCTTATCCACCGGATGCTTTCGTGTTTCAGCATCAGCAGATATGGGTGACGCAAGGGGTGCTGAATTTCCGCGAGGGCGAGCAGGAATACCGGCTGGAAACGGGAGATTGTCTGCAACTCGGCGCGCCGGTCGAGTGCGAGTTTTTCAATGCGGGCGATGACGTGTGCCGTTACGTTGTCGGTCTGGTGAGACGTTGAACGACACGTTGAATTACACGTTGAACTACAGCGGAAATTCCAGATACCAGGACACTGGCGTGAATGCAACGTGAGTGAAACAGCAGGTAACGCCACCTGCCCGCGAGATTCGCGGCAAGTGGCGCCACCCTGACCGATAACCGACCGCTCAACCTCCGCCGCCACCGCCTTGCACGCCAAGGGTGATCCGGTTATTCACCGACTTCACACCGGCCACGCCCTTGGCGACATCTCCAGCCTGCTGGATCTGGCCGCCTTCAGGCACCGTTCCCGTCAAGGTCACCACGCCGGCACGCGCCCGTACGAACACGTTCGATACGTTGAATCCCTGTGTCCTCGACAAAGCGCGGCGGACGTCCCGGCCCAGCTTCCGGTCGCCCGTGCGCATGGCGGTACTGGGATTGGTCGCCGGCGCGGCCGTGGTGGCGGGTGCCATTGCGTCGCTGGCCTGGGCGTAGGCGCCGGACGTGGTGGCCACGCACATTGCAAGTCCGAGCGCCTTCAAAAGATTGGCTGTTTTCACGTTTTCTCCATCCTCGATAAGTTGGTGTCGCTTCGTTGCATGCAAAAAACCGCGCGCTTGCGAGCTTGTCTCCGCCCACGAGGAACGCCCTGTCTTATAGAAGAGCGTTGCTACGGCGCTCCCGGCGCGCTTAAACAATACTCCAGCAAACGCGCAAATGCTGAAAAAATCGGTGCGGGTGTTGCATTGCGTGACAGCTCGCGGCAAAGCACCCGTGATTAACGTTCACTATTTCGGACTATAATTTTGCAGCCCGGATCACCCCCAATCCACCTTGCGGTTTGTCCTTCAGATACAGCCGTTTCGCGGGAGCGCGTTTCGTTTTGAGCAAAAATTATCCTGGTACGGTGGATCAGTCCGACGCCCCCGCGAGCGGCGACCCGGCAGTCGGCGACCCGGCGCACACCGCGTCTTCATCCGCGAAGGCGCCCGCGGTTCTCGCCATGCGAACCGCCCACGAAGCGCACAAGGACGACCGCCACTTCGTCACGGCGCTCGCGCGCGGGCTCGAAGTGCTGGCCTGTTTCCGTTCCGGCGACAAATCGTTGAGCAATCAGGAACTGGCGGCGCGCTGCCGCTTGCCTAAATCGACGGTATCGCGGCTGACTCATACGCTGACGCTGCTCGGCTATCTGATCCATTTGAAAGAGAGCGGCAAGTACCGGCTCGGCACGGCGTCGCTCGCGCTGGGCAGCGCGATGCTCGCGCGGCTCGACGTGCGCAAGATTGCGCGGCCCGTGATGCAGGAACTCGCCGATATTTCCGGCGCGACAGTTTCGTTGGGCACGCGCGACCGGCTCTCGATGATCTACGTGGAAAATTGCCGTGGCTCGGTCGCGCTCACGTTGACGCTCGAAGTCGGCTCGCGCATTCCGGTCGCGACATCCGCGATCGGCCGCGCGTGGCTCGCGGCGATTCCTGAACACGACCGGCTCAGCTTCATGGAGCAGGTGCGCGAACTGGACCATATTGCATGGCCGAAAACACGTCGCGGAATCGAAAAGGCGCTCGACGAATACCAGACGCTTGGCGTCACGACTTCATTCGGCGACTGGCAGAAAGACGTGAACGGCATTGCACGCGCTTTCCAGCCGGGCGGCGAATTGCCGATTATGGCGATCAACGTGGGCGGTCCTTCGTTCAAGCTTTCGAAAGAATTTCTGCTTGAAGAAGTCAGGCCACGACTGATCGATGTCGTGACCCAACTCGAAACCGCGCTGTCGCATTGAGCGGCGAGCTTCCGGCTAGAACCACTGCGGCGCCATGTTGAGCGTGGTGTCGTCGAGACTGCGGAGCGTCGCGAGCATCAGCGTGACGCGCGGCAATTCCCAACGGAAGAACCACTGGCACGCGTGCAGTTTGCCGCTGTAGAAGTCTTTATCCGCGTCGCTTTTCGCATGGGGTTGAGCGGCGTTTGCCACCACGGCCTGCTTCAACCACGTCCACGCCATCACGATATGACCAAATGCTTCGAGAAACGCGTTCGCGTTCGCGAGCGCGCGCCCGGTGTCGCTGGCGAGCGTCGGCAATAGAGCTTCTACAGTCGCAGTGAGATCACGCCATGTTCCTTCAAGTGCTTCTGCGTAAGCATGTAATGGCGCGTGGCTGCGCGCGTTGTTGATCGTCTCGCGTATTTCACGCCCGAGCAATTCAAGCGCGGCCCCCTGTTTCATCACTACCTTACGGCCCAGCAGATCGATTGCCTGAATGCCGTGCGTGCCTTCGTGAATCATGTTCAGGCGGTTGTCGCGATAGAACTGTTCGACCGGGTATTCGCGCGTGTAGCCATAGCCGCCATGAATCTGGATCGCCAGGCTATTCGCTTCGAGACACCATTGCGACGGCCACGATTTCACCACGGGCGTCAGCAGATCGAGTAGCAGGCCCGCTTCGTCGCGCGCGGTTTCGCTCTCGCCGGTTTTCTGTTCGTCGACCAGACGCGCCGCATACAGGCACAGCGCGTAAGCCCCTTCTACATAGGCCTTTTGTGCGAGCAGCATGCGCCGCACGTCGGCGTGTTCGATCAGCGGCAATTGCGGATCGAGCGGGTTCTTGTTGGTCGGATGACGTCCTTGCGGCCGTTCGCGCGCGTAATCGAGCGACGCCAGATAGCCACGATAGCCGAGCATCACCGCGCCGAGACCGACGCCGATACGCGCCTCGTTCATCATATGGAACATGTAGGCGAGGCCCTGATGCGGTTCGCCGATCAGCTCACCGATGCATTCGCCATGTTCGCCGAACGACAGCATGGTCGATGTCGTGCCGCGCCAACCCATCTTGTGGATCAGCCCCGCGAGCGCGACATCGTTGCGCGCACCGCGGCTGCCGTCGTCGTTGACGTGATACTTCGGCACCGTGAACAGCGAGATGCCTTTGACTCCCGGCGGGCCGCCCGGAATACGCGCGAGTACCAGGTGAACGATGTTCTCGCTCAACTCATGGTCGCCGGCGGAAATGAAAATCTTGTTGCCGCGAATCGAATAGGTGCCGTCGGGGTTCGGCGTTGCACTGGTGACGAGATCGGACAGGCTCGAACCCGCCTGCGGTTCGGTCAACGCCATCGTGCCGAACGTGCGGCCTTCGAATAACGCCTGCAAATACTTGCGCTTTTGCGATGCGCTGCCAAAGCGTTCGATCACGTTCGCATTCGCCGTGGTCAGCATCGCGTAAGAGGAGGTCGCGATGTTCGCGCTCTTGAACAACGACAGGCACGCAAACGAAATCAGCGACGGCAACTGCATCCCGCCATATTCGTAATCTTTGCCCGCTGCGAGAAAACCGGTGGCGCGCAACGCGTCGAGTGCTTCTTTCACTTCGAGCGGCAGCGTGACCCGCTGACCGTCGAATTGCGGTTCGTGCTCATCGAGCAGACGGTTGTGCGTCGCGAATTTTTCGACGGCCACCGCATGCGCGGTTTCGAGCGCCGCATTGAACGTTTCGCGGCTGTGGTCGGCATGACGCGCGCGCTGCGTGAGCGCCTCGGCGTCGAGCACTTCGAACAGCTGGAAATCCAGATCACGCGAATTGATGATCAGCGCATCTTGCATGGGAAAAGATCCGTCCAAAAGTAAGCCGCTATGCAGAACAGCTCGCTTAAACGTAGCGCGAAAGCTCGTTGAAGTGCCTGCATAACCCGTTTGAAAAGTGCGGTATTCGGGTAAGTCCCGATGACCCTTCCGTCGATGATGCGTGCCAGTTTATAACGAAAGTGAATGAGCGTGCTTTTATTTACACGCCGAATTCCGGCACGTATGATGGGTGAAAAATATGGAATCCAAATCTGCATAGCGGAACAACTGGAGGAGCGACGAATGTCTGTGAAAGACCTGTTTCAACTGGACGGCAAGGTGGCATTGATCACGGGAGGATCGCGCGGACTCGGTCTGCAAATGGCCGAAGCGCTCGGCGAGATGGGCTGCCGGGTGGCCATCACTGCGCGCAAGTCGGGCGAACTCGCCGAAGCGAAAACGCATCTGCAGGCGCGGGGCATCGAAGTGCAGACGGTGGTGAACGACCTGCAGCGTTTCGAGGGTATTCCCGGTCTCGTCGATGAAGTGCTGGGCGTGCATGGGCGCATCGACATTCTGGTGAATAACGCGGGCGCGACGTGGGGTTCGCCCGCCGAAGAGTATCCCGATGAAGCGTGGCACAAGGTGATGAACCTGAATGTCAACGCGCCGTTTTTCCTCGCGCGCGAAGTGGGCAAGCGCAGCATGATTCCGCGCCGCGCGGGCAAGATCATCAACGTCGCTTCGGTGGCCGGATTGAAGGGCTCGCCCCCCGGCATGAACACGATTGCCTACAACACATCAAAGGCCGCAGCGATCAATTTCACGCGCGCGCTCGCGGCGGAATGGGGCAAGTACAACATCAACGTCAATGCAATCTGCCCCGGGTTTTTCCCGTCGAAAATGTCGGAAGGCCTGCTCGACAAACTCGGCGACACGATCGTCGAGCGCACGCCGTTGCAACGTCTGGGTGGCGACGAAGATCTGAAAGGACCGGTGGTGTTTCTCGCGAGCGAAGCGTCGCGCCACGTCACGGGCCAGTATGTCGCGGTCGACGGAGGCTCGATCATCGTCTGAGTGAGCGCGTGCCATTTGCGAAGCGCGGCGCAATCAGTGCGCTGCGTTCATCGATAAAAATCAAGGAGACGCCGCGTGAATTTTGAGTACTCGGACAAGGTCAAGAGTTTGCAGAAGCGCCTGAACGCTTTCATGGACGACTACGTCTATCCGGCCGAAGCGGTTTTCGAAGCACAGATGGATGCGGCGCGCGAATCTGGCAACCGCTGGCAGCCCGCGCCGATCATCGAGGAACTGAAAGAGAAGGCGAAGGCCGCCGATTTGTGGAACCTGTTCCTGCCCGAATCGAAATACGGCGCGGGGCTCACGAATCTCGAATACGCGCCGCTGTGCGAAATCATGGGGCGCTCGCATATCGGCGCGGAGCCGTTCAACTGTTCCGCGCCCGACACCGGCAACATGGAAACGCTGGTGCGTTACGCGACGCCCGAGCAACAGCAGCAATGGCTGTTGCCGCTGCTCGACGGCACGATCCGTTCCGCGTTCGCGATGACGGAACCTGAGGTGGCTTCGTCGGATGCGACCAATATCGAAGCACGCATCGAGCGTGACGGCGACCACTACGTGCTGAACGGCCGCAAGTGGTGGACCTCGGGTGCGAACGATCCGCGCTGCAAGATTCTGATCTTCATGGGCAAGTCCAATCCGGATCATCCGAACCGGCATCAGCAGCAATCGATGATCCTGGTGCCGAGGGACACGCCCGGCGTGAATGTGCTGCGTCATCTGCCGGTATTCGGTTACGACGACGCACCGCATGGTCACGCCGAAATCGCCTTCGAAAACGTGCGCGTGCCTGCGAGCAACATGCTGCTCGGCGAGGGACGCGGCTTTGAAATCGCTCAAGGACGGCTTGGGCCAGGGCGCATTCATCACTGCATGCGCTTGATCGGACGTGCGGAGCGCGCACTGGAAGCGATGTGCCGCCGTTCGCTGGATCGTGTGGCGTTCGGCAAGCCCATCGCGGATCAGGGCGTGACGCGCGAGCGGATCGCCAGTGCCCGGATCATGATCGACCAGACGCGTTTTCTGGTGCTCAACGCTGCGTACAAGATGGACACGGTGGGCAATAAGGACGCGCGCCAGGAAATCGCGATGATCAAGGTGGCGGCGCCCAGCATGGCTTGTCAGGTGATCGACTGGGCGATGCAGGTGCATGGCGGCGGCGCGGTCAGCGACGATTTCGGTCTCGCGCGCGCGTATGCGAGTTCGCGCACGTTGCGGTTTGCGGATGGTCCCGATGAAGTGCATCGCAATGCGATTGCGAGCATGGAACTTGGACGGTATCTGGGGCGGTGAAGGTTTGCGAGATGTTGTGAATGACAGCTTTGCATGGGGTCCTAGTAAGCGCTAAAGCGCTAACTCTGGTCGACAGCTTTGCATGGGGTGGGAGTAAGGGCTAAAGCGCTAACTCCCACCGACAAAGGAGACGCGATACACATGAACGAACGCCATCATCCGCATTGGCCGCCGCAAGTGCCACTGCATCTGACTCTGCCTGAAACCAATATTTTCTATAACGCCGAAGTCTCGGCGGCGCGCTTTCCGAATAAGCCGTTCATCGTTTTCTACGACACCCCGATCACGTTCGCCGAGTTCAAAGACGAAGCCGAACGCGTAGCAGGTTTTCTGCAACAGGAATGTCACGTCAAGGCCGGCGACCGCGTGCTGCTCTATATGCAGAACAGCCCGCAATGGATCATCGCTTACTACGGCATCCTGCGAGCCAATGCCGTGGTAGTGCCGGTTAATCCGATGAACATGAAGGACGAACTCGCGCATTACGTCGAAGATAGCGGCGCGACTACGATCATTGCGCCGCAGTGCCTTTTCCAGAACGTCGAACCGCTGATCGGCAACGGTTCCGGGCAAGGGCTCGAACACGCAATCGTCGGGACGTATAGCGATTATCTGAAGCGTCCGTCGACGATTCCCGTCTCCGAACTCGTCGCCGCGCCGCGCAAGACATTCGATCTTCCCGGCGTCACGTCGTGGCAATCCGTGCTCGACCGGCGTATCGCACCTGGCCCGCTAACCGCCGGTCCCGACGATCTGTGCGTGATGCCCTATACGTCCGGCACCACCGGCAAGCCGAAGGGCTGCATGCACACGCACCGCAGCGTGATGAGCACCGCGCTCGGCGGATGCGTGTGGTTCTCGGTGCCGTCCGACGGCGTGCATCTGTCGATCCTGCCGTTTTTTCACGTCACCGGCATGCAGGGCGGCATGAACAGCGCGGTGTATTGCGGCTCGACTATCGTCGTGTTGCCGCGCTGGGATCGCGACGCCGCTGCGCTATGCATGCAGAAATATCGCGTGAGCGCATGGCAATCCATCTCGACGATGATGGTCGATTTTCTGTCGAATCCGAAGCTCGGTGAATACGACCTGTCGAGTCTGACTGGTGCGCGCGGCGGCGGCGCGGCGATGCCGGATGCGATCGCGAAGAAACTCAAGTCGCTGACCGGGCTTGATTATGTCGAAGGCTACGGGATGTCGGAGACGATCGCGGGCACGCACATCAATCCGCCGCATCGTCCGAAGCCGCAGTGCCTCGGTATTCCCGTGTTCGACGTGGATTCGCGCGTGATCGATCCGGTCACGCTGCAGGAACTGCCGCAAGGCGAAACGGGCGAGATCGTCGTCAACGCGCCGCAGGTGATGCAGGGCTACTGGCGTAATCCGAAAGCGACGCAGGAAGCGTTTATCGAACTCGACGGCAAGCGCTTCCTGCGTACCGGCGACCTCGGACATATCGACGAAGACGGCTACTTTTTCATGACCGATCGTCTGAAGCGGATGATCAATGCATCGGGTTATAAAGTGTGGCCCGCCGAAGTCGAAGCGCTGATGTACCGGCATCCTGCGATTCATGAGGTGTGCGTGATCGGCGTGAAAGACGAGAAGCGCGGCGAGACCGTGAAGGCGCTGGTGGTGCCCAACGCGGCTCAGGCGGCGGACATCACCGAGCAGCAGATCATCGACTGGGCGCATGAACAGATGGCGTCGTACAAGGCGCCGCGTATCGTTGAATTCGTCACCTCGCTGCCAAAGTCCGGCAGCGGCAAGATACTGTGGCGCAAATTGCAGGAAGAAGATGCGGCGCGCCAGGCATCGGTTGCGAATGGCGAAGGAGGCGCATCGCGATGAGTTGGCTCGAAGCGTTACTCGATGAACCGTTCGTCTGCATCACCGATATGCTGCGCCGTTTTACCAAAGAGCGCGGCGACCATCCGGCGTTAATCTGCGATGGCGAAGTCGTCACCTATGCCGAACTCGACGCGCGAGTCGATCGCTTCGCCGCCGCTTTGCAACGCGACGGCGTTCAGCCTGGCGATGCCATTGCGTTATGCGCGACGGCATCCGTCGATTACACGGTCGCGTTTCTCGGCGGATTGAGAGCGGGCGCAGCGGTCGCGCCGCTTGCGCCTTCATCGAGCGCGGCAAGTCTTGTCAGCATGATCGGCAATTCGGGCGCGCGATTGTTGTTTCTCGATGCAGAGGTCAAGCGTCTGCTCGAACCGGTCGCCGGGCAGATCGACGCGATGCCGGTTGCCCTGGATCCACACACCGGCAGTGCTCCGCTGAATGCATGGCTCGCGCCAATCGGTGCTGTGCCAGAAGCGGTGAAAATCGATCCGGCGTGGCCGTTCAACATCATCTATTCGTCGGGCACGACGGGCACGCCGAAGGGCATCGTGCAATCGCACGGCATGCGTTGGGCGTACGCGGTGCGCAGCATTCAGCGCGGCTACGGCCCCGACGCCACGACGCTGATCTCGACACCGCTCTATTCGAACACGACGCTCGTGAGTTTCATGCCGACGCTGACGTTCGGCGGTACTGTTGTGTTGATGCCGAAATTCGATGCCACGCGTTATCTCGAACTCGCGCAGCAATATCGCGCCACGCACACGATGCTGGTGCCCGTGCAATATCAGCGTCTGATGGCGCATCCGCAGTTCGACCGCTACGACCTCTCCAGTTTTCAGGCGAAGTTCTGCACGAGTGCGCCGTTCGCGGCGAGCATCAAGGCGGACGTGGTGCGCCGCTGGCCCGGCCGGCTCACCGAGTACTACGGAATGACCGAAGGCGGTGGCTCGTGCCAGCTGGAGGCCAACGACTGGCCGACCAAGCTGCATTCGGTCGGCCAGCCGATGGAAGGGCACGACATCCGTCTGATCGACGAACTCGGTAACGAAGTGGCGGCGGGCGAGGTCGGCGAAGTCGTCGGCCACTCGCCGGCGATGATGACCGGCTACTACAAACAACCCGACAAGACGGCAGAAGCGGAGTGGTACGACCCGAGCGGCAAGCGCTTCATTCGTACCGGCGATATGGGGCGTTTCGACGAAGACGGTTTTCTGACGCTGCTCGATCGCAAGAAGGACATGATCATTTCGGGCGGCTTCAACGTGTATCCGAGCGATCTCGAAGCCGAGGTCCGGCAGCATCCCGACGTCGCGGAAGTTGCAGTGGTCGGCGCGCAATCCGAACAATGGGGCGAGACGCCGGTGGCGTTCGTCGTGCGTGATCCGCGTGCGCAGATCGACGAGGCGGCCTTGCTCGCGTGGGTCAATGCACGGGTCGGCAAGATGCAGCGGCTCTCGGCCATCACCTTTGTCGACACTTTGCCGCGCAGTCCGATCGGCAAGGTGCTCAAGCGCGAGTTGCGCGAACAGTTCTATCCCTCGGCGCGCTGATCGGCGCGTGAAAAAATACTGGATACAGGACAACACATGGACAATTTCGCAGACAAAGTTGCGGTGATAACCGGGGCAGGCTCCGGCTTCGGCCGTGAGTTCGCGAGGCTCGGCGCGAAGCTCGGCATGCGGCTCGTGCTGGCCGATGTGCAGCAGGACGCACTCGACGAAACCTTCGCCGAAGTGAGCGCGGCAGGCGCGCGGGCAGTCGCGCATCGCGTGGATGTGGCGAAGGGCGACGAGATCGATGCGCTGGCGCGCGCCACGCTCGACACGTTCGGCGCTGTGCATCTCGTTTTCAATAATGCGGGCGTGGGCGGCAGCGGCGGACTCGTGTGGGAAAACACAGAGCGCGACTGGCAATGGTTGCTTGGCGTCAACCTGTGGGGCGTGATTCATGGTGTACGCGCGTTTACGCCGTTGATGCTGGACGCGGCGAAACGTGACGCGAATTATCGCGGGCACATCGTCAATACGGCGTCGATGGCGGGGCTGCTCAATCCGCCGCTGATGGGGCCGTACAACGTGTCGAAACACGCGGTGGTGTCGCTGACGGAATCGTTGTATCAGGATCTCTCACTGGTCACGCAGCAGGTCGCGTGTTCGGTGCTGTGTCCTTATTTCGTGCCGACGGGAATCGCCAAAGCGCATCGCAACCGTCCCGCAGATCTTGCTAACGGTACACCGCTCACGTTGTCCCAAAACGTGTCGCGTGCACTGAGCGAGAAAGCGGTGAACTCGGGCAAAGTGAGCGCGGAAGAGGTCGCGACGATGGTGTTCGATGCGATCCGCGAAGAGCAGTTTTATATTTTCTCGCATTCGCATGCACTGAGCGCCGTGAAAACCCGCGCGGACGATATCGTCACGCCGCGCAATCCGACCGATCCGTTTGCCGAGCGCCCGCATGTGCGCGAGCAGATCGTGGCGGCGTTGAAGGGGTAAAGGTTTTACGTTTCCACGCTTTACGCTTCAATAAAAAAGGCGCCGTGAATATCACGGCGCCTTTTCTATTCGTCACTCACTCCCGGTATCCGCAGCAGAAAACCTTCACTTCGCCGCTGTCAACGTACTCAACGCCGCCGGTTTCAACTGTCCGTTCTGAACCACTGCCGCCAGCGGATTGCCGATCACGAATCCGCCGTGATCGTCGACCGCGGTCACGCCATGCGGATTGTTTTGCGGCGGCAACATCTTCACGGCCTTGTCGAAATTATTGCGGATTGCCGTCGCGTCGCTGACGCTGCCCGCGAGTTTCATCGCAATGGCCGTCGCGTACACCGCCGTGTAATTCAGCGACACCTCCTGGCTAGGATCGCGCCCGCCATGCGTCTTGCGGAATCGCTCGACAAACGCTTTCGCGCTCGGCGTGTCGTCTGCGGCGAGCGGCAGTACGCCGATTGCGCCGTTCAGCGCGGCATAACCGTTCGTGACCTTCGCCACTTCGTCGAGCTTGGCCTGATCCATCACGATGAAGCCGCCCTTGAAGCCCAGTTCGCGTGCCTGCTGCGCGACGAGACCGGTCGGCTCGGACGGCCCGCCGATAAACATCACGTCCGGTTTGGCTGCGAGCACGCGGCTCACGCCGCTGTAGAAGTCGGTCGCGCGGTTATACGACATTGCGTTGTCGGCGACGACCGTGCCGCCGGCCGCTTCCCACGCCGGTTTGAAAGCGGCGACCCAGACCTTGCCATACTCGGTATCGGTGGCGGCCAGCGCGACTTTCTTGCCGTACGTCGCCATTTCGTATTTGACGAATGAGTTCAGATACGACGTGAAGGCAGGCGGAATCCGCACGGTCAGCTTGTTGCCGCGTTCGCTGATCTGCGGGACGCTGGTGTATGAGAGCAGCAGCAGCTTCTGCTGTTCGTTGCTGGTCTGCACCGCGAAGCCGCCGCCGGAATGCGGCACGAGCACGACAGCGGCCTGCTGTTCCTGCGCGAGACGCCGCGCGTTGATCGCGGTTTCGCTCGGGTTGTACTTGTCGTCGAGCGGGACGATTTCGAGCTTGATCTTCTTGCCCGCGACTTCGACGCCGGCCTGATTGACATCGGCGGCGGCCATCTGCATGCCGTCGAGCACTTCCTGCCCATACTTCGCCGCGCCGCCGCTCAACGGCCCCGAATAGCCGATGTGCACGACCTGCTGCGCCATCGCGGCACCCGCGCCCATCAGCGCGGTCGTGGCGACGGCGGCAACGAGTCCAGTGCGCTTGCACAAGCGTTTGATCGTCATACATGTCTCCTTGGTATGAATGGAATGTGCCGCGCTCAGGTGGCGCGTGTTGTTGCATCGAATGTGTCGATGTCGATCAGTTGCCGCTCAGTTCACGATCAGTTCACACTCAGCCGCCCACATAAGCGCGCCGGATCGCTTCGTTGTTCATCAGGGTCGCCTGATCGCCTTCGAGCACGATGCGGCCGTTCTCGATCACGTACGCACGATGCGCGATCTTCAGCGCCGCGAATGCGTTCTGTTCGGCGAGCAGCACCGTGGTTCCGGCGCGATTGATCTGCTGGATCACGTCGAACACCTGCTTGACCACCAGCGGCGCGAGTCCGAGCGACGGTTCGTCGAGCAGCAGCACCTTGGGCCGCGCCATCATCGCGCGGCCAATCGCGACCATCTGCTGCTGACCGCCCGATAGCGAACCCGCCGCGTGATCCTTGCGTTCCGCCAGCAGCGGAAACAGCGAGAACACCTGGTCGAGATTGCGCTGATTGCCCGCCTTGTCGCCGCGATGCACATACGCGCCGAGCGTGAGGTTCTTTAGCACCGACATGCCGGGAAACAGCTTGCGTCCCTCGGGACACTGAATCACACCACTGCGCACGATCTGCGCGGGCGTCAGGCCGAGCATCTGGCGATGGTTGACGAGCACGCTGCCACCCGAGGCGCGGCGCAGGCCGCTCATCGCGAGAAAGATCGAGCTTTTGCCCGCGCCGTTGGCGCCGAGCAGCACGACGAGTTCGCCGTCGTCCGCGTGCAGATTGATGCCGTCGAGTGCGCGGAAACTGCCGTAATCGAGTGCGACGTTGTCAAGCTTCAGCATGTTCGCTCCCGAGATAGGCGTCGATCACGGCCGGGTTGGCGCGAATCTCGGCGGGCGTTCCCTCGGCGATTTTCTTGCCGTAGTTCAGCACCATGATGCGGTCCGCGAGCTTCATGATCATGTTCATCTTGTGTTCGACCAGACAGACCGTCACGCCGTGTTTGACCAGCTTGCGGATCAGGTCGGCGAGACCCTCGGTCTCTTCCGGGTTGACGCCGCCGGCGGGTTCGTCGAGCAGCATCAGGCTCGGTTCGGTGGCGAGCGCGAGCGCTATAGCGGCGCGTTTGCGTTCTTCCTGCGAGATGTCGCCGGCCATGCGCGAGGCCATTGCCGAGAGCCCTACGAAGTCGAGCGCGTCGCGCGCCTTGTCGCGGCAAATCTGCTCCTCGTGTTTCAGGCGCTTCGAATGCGTGAGCACGTCCCATAGACCGGAATGCGTGCGCAGACGGTGCCCGACGATCAGGTTGTCGAGCACACTGGCCCGGTCGAACAATGCGGTGGACTGAAACGTGCGCGCGACGCCAAGACGCGCCATCTGATCGGCGCCGAGCTTCGTCACGTCCTCGCCTTTGAAGAGAATGCGCCCGGACGTCGGCAGATGTGTGCCGCTGATCAGATTGAAGAACGTGGTCTTGCCCGCACCGTTCGGCCCGATGATCGCGTTGACCTGGCCTGCGGCGATTGTCGTGCTCACGTCGTCGACGGCAACGAGGCCGCCGAACCGTTTGCTGAGCGAGTCGATTTCAAGCATGGCCGTCTCCTCGCGCGGGCGCCGACTGCGCCGCGGCGATGCCGCCTTGCGACGTGGGGCGTTGCACCCGGCGCATCTTTTTCGACTGATACAAACCGACGATGCCGTTGGGCAGGAAGATTACCAGCACGATCAATATCGGGCCGAATACGACGAAGCGGTATTCCTGCAGAAACTGCAGATACTGCGTGAGCCACGGGATAATCAGCGCGCCGAGCAACGGTCCCGCAAGCGTGCCGATGCCGCCCACCAGCATGTACATGGTCATGTCGAAGGTGTGATCGACGGCGGCCAGATCGGGCCCGAGAAAGCGTACGGAGCCCGCATACAAACCACCGGCAAGCCCCGCGTAAATGACCGACAGCACGAACGCCAGCACCTTGTTGCGCATCAGGTTGATGCCGAGCGATTGCGCGAGTCCGTCGCTATTACGGATTGCCATGAAAGTGCGGCCGAGCAGCGAGTCGACGATGCGATGCATCAGCCACACGCCGAGCACCAGAAACGCGAACACGAGGTAGTAGAGCGCACGCGGATTCTCGAACGACACAAGACCGAAGCCCGACGGCGCCGGAATGCCGATGATGTCCGATACACCATGCGTCAGGCCGTCCCATTTCTCGATGACGAGAAACATGATGTAGCCTACACATAGCGTGAAAATCGAAAAATAGTGACCGCGCAAACGCAGCGACACGAGGCCGACAAGCACGCCGAGTACCGCGACCACTACCCCCGATGCGATGAACGCGAGCCAGAACGGCACCTGATGATCGACGGTGAGAATGCCGACCGTGTACGCGCCCACCGCCATGAAACTGCCGTGCGCGAGATTGAACTGCCCCGTGTAGCCCGTGATCAGATTCAACCCGACCGTGGCCAGCGCGAAGATGTACGCGGTGGACATCACGGTGAGCATGTAGTCGTTGGTCGCGGCGAACGGGAACACCAGGCCGAGCACGAACAGCAGCGTCCACCCCGGCTTGCCCTCGAATAGTTTCATGGATGATTTCACGATGCGCGCAGTTCCCTGGTGAAGAGCCCTTGCGGGCGAACCGACAGAATCACCACCAGCAGCACGAACGCGATGATGTCCTTGTAGTCGGTCGAGATATAGAACGCGCCGAAGCTCTCCGCCATGCCGATGATCAAACCGCCGACAATCGCACCCGGTACGCTGCCCATGCCGCCGAGAATGATGATCACGAAGGCTTTGAGAATCACCAGTTGGCCCATCGCGGGATAGACGAGGTTGATCGGCGCGTAGAGCGTAGCGGCTACCGCGGCGAGCAGGCCCGAGATGCCGAAGGTGAGCATGGTCACCTTGTTCGCGTCGATGCCCATCAGCGACGCGCCTTCGCGGTCCTGCGCCATTGCGATGATGCTGGAACCGATCACGGTGAACCGGAGGAACAGTTGCAGCAGAGCCACCAGCGCAAAGGCGGCGGCAATAATCAGCAGACGCTGCAGCGGCGCACTGACGCCGCCGAGATCGACGATGCCCGCATAGGGCGTCGGCATACGATGAAAATCCGCGCCCCAGATCGCCTGTGCGCCTGCTTCGAGAAACAGCATCAGTCCGATCGCGGCGATCATCGGATGCAATTCGGACGACTTGCGCAGCGGCTGGAACACGAGCCGTTCCGCGAGAACGGCGAGCGCGGCGACGGCGATGCTGGAGCCGATCATCGCAAGCCAGTAGTTCAGGCCGAGTCGCGTCATCAGATAGAACGATACGAAGGCGCCGACCATGTAGAACGCGCCGTGCGCGAAATTCGGCACCGCGAGAATGCCGTAGACCAGCGTCAGACCGAGCGCGACGAGGCTGTAAATGCCGCCGAGAGTGAGCCCGTTGAGGACCTGCTGCAAAAACATATCCACGCTTTTAAACCCTCCAACCAGGCATCCGGCGAAAGCATGTCTCAGGCTTCAGGACATGCGCAGACCGGCGCCGGACTTGCGGACGGGACAACAGCCGCTGATCGAACCAGACGACGGTTGCCGACGGTTGATACGTCACTCGAACGCATCGTGCAGCACGCGCTGAGGCGCGGATTTCGAACACGCGATGTACTCTGTCGCGAGAGGAATTTGGCACGGGCGTTCACTTTTCGTCAATAGGGTTTTGCGTGCGCATGTTCTGCATTGCAGATTGTTAGGGAAGTTACTTAGACAATTTCCGGCGAGTACCAGCAACTTCGATGCGGGTCATGCATATGCGATAAAAATCCTGCGTTTATAGGGTTTTTTTGACTTGCGGCCGCACCGCAAGGACGTGCCGGCAAGACCTTCTTCATTGACGGAAAAGTCGTCTTGACACCGCTTTAATCGCACAAGTATTCTGCTGTGCAGAAATTATGAAGAGCCGCTTTGCGCTGTTACGGCACTTGCGCTGGTGAACCGCTCTCAAACAAGGCGGCTCTTTTCCCACAGTGTTTTTGCACCCATCAAGGTCCCCCCATGAACTCGGCAGTCGAGATTCCCAGCGTTCGTCAAATGGTGTCGCCCGAAGAGTGGCAAGTGCGTATCGATCTTGCCGCTGCGTATCGGCTGGTTGCGTTGTTCGGCTGGGACGATCTGGTGTTCACGCATATTTCGGCGCGCGTGCCCGGGAAAGAACATGAGTTTCTGATCAACCCCTACGGACTTTTCTTCGAGGAGATCACGGCGTCGAGTCTGGTCAAGGTCGATCACGAAGGACATCCCGTGATGCCGACTCCGTTCGACGTGAATCCCGCCGGTTTCGTGATTCATAGCGCCGTGCACGAAGCGCGCCCCAACGTCAATTGCGTGCTGCACACGCATACGGCTCATGGCGTGGCCGTTGCAGCGCAGGAGGGCGGCTTGCTGCCGTTGTCGCAGCAATCGGGTTTCGTGTTGACCAACCTCGCGTATCACGATTACGAAGGTGTCGCATTGCGCGATGCCGAGAAGGCGACGCTCGTCGCCGACCTCGGCAACGCCAACTTCATGATGCTGCGCAATCACGGTTTGCTGACGTGCGGGCGTTCCGTCGCCGAAGCGTTTCAGGCGATGTACCTGTTCGAGACGTCGTGCCGGATCCAGATTCTTGCGCAGGCGGGCGGCAAGCTGATCGAAGTGCCGCAATCGATCATCGCAACGATGGGCGAACAGGCGCGCGAAGTGAGTAAGGGCAAGGGCGCCAATCTCGTGTGGCCTGGTTTGCTGCGTCGGTTGACGCGGCGCAATCCAGGTTACGACGAATGATGCCGCTCGTCGATCCGCGCTAGCCGATGCGCCGCTTGCGCGGCGCATCGCATTCTTCATCGATCTGTTTCGCGTTCGGCGAAACAACCATCAGAACGTATGGCGGATGCCGATGTTCGCACCGGCTGTCGTCCCCGTCGCCAGATTGAGCGCATTGTTGACCGAGAGTCCCGTATGCGTGGCGCCGTGGTTGGTCACGAAGCCGACTTGTGCGTAGGTCATCGTGGCCTTCGACAACGAGTACTCGACACCGGTCGACGCCAGCACTGAATTGTTCGACGAGTTGTTGGCGTCGCGCGTGACCCACACGCCCGCGTCGACATTCAGCGCCGGTGTGACGCGATAGCTCGCACCGCCCGAGTAGACGCGGTCGTTGAACGACCCCGCAATCTTGTATTGCACGTAAGACGCCTTCACCGTCAGATTGCTGAACGTGTAGCTTGCGCCGAGCGCGCGGCCGTTGAATTCGATCGCACTGGGAACTGCGATCGTTGCCGCGCTGCCGCCCGCATTGCCGCTATAAAGCGCTGCGTCGACGACCAGCGTGCCGAGGTGATAGCGCAAGCTTGCCGAGTACTGACGGCCCGCCTGGAAATCGCCGGCGGTGCCGCCGAGCGCCATCAATGCGCTGGCCTGCAAGCCCGCAATCTCCGGTGACGTGTATGACACGCCGTTCGGGTTGAACATCCCCGTCACGTAGACGTTGTTGATATAGGAGACGAGGCCGCTGCCGAAGTACGACATATTGCGAGGATCGAAATCGTACGCGGCAAGGAAGAACGGCGAGAACTGCAAACCGGCCTTGACCGTACCGTACTTGCTGTCGATACCGATCCACGCCTGGCGTCCGAACAGATTGCCGTTCGAATTGCTGAGCGCGCCATTGGCCATGCTGATGCCGCTTTCGAGCTGGAAGATGGCGCGTAGGCCGCCGCCGAGATCTTCGACGCCGCGCAAGCCGAAATGCGAGCCGGACACGCCGCTGTCGTTGAACGAATATTGATGCGGGCCACTCTGGCCGTTCGCCGTATCGAGTGTTTTATTGGTGTAGAGCAGCGATGCGTCGAGCACGCCGTACAGCGTAACGCTGCTTTGCGCATGTGCGCTTTGCGTCGCGCCGAGTGCGCACGCGCCCATCAATCCGAGAATGACTCCAACCCGATTGCGATAACTTGCCGGCATGCTGCGTGTCTCCTTGTTTTATGTAATCGACTGACCTGACGAGATAAAACGGGTGCTGCGCGGTTCTGGCGATCTGTTGCTCGCTGCGTTGTCGATAGGCGGCAGAAAGCCTTCGCGACCTGATAAGGGATGCGAAATATGGCGTCTGTTGATGCACTCCTGGATTTGACCTCGCCTGGCCGATGAGTCTCCTGATGGCGAGAAGGGCAGCGCTTCAGCACGATCTTTTATTGCGAGCTTGCGCACAGGATGCAAGCGGAATTTCGCACGACCGTTCGTGCAGTGTCAACGAGGGAAATCGCGGGTTGGACTGCAATGCAGGCCTGAATAGGGAAAACACCTGGCGGGCGAATTGTGTTTTATCGCGCTGATATCACCGTGTAATAGAAGAAAATTAGCGGTAAGGCGGGTTTGAACTGCTGAGTCGTCATCTGTTTTTAGTTCTGCAATGCAGAACTAAAGTGAAGCTAAGTAGAGGGTCGTAAAAAGAGTCTGCGTGTTAGGTGCTATCTGAATTCCCTGTCGGCTTGATGTCGCCACGTGCAATAGTCCAATCAGTAAAAGCGAGCCGACGCATTCAGTCCCGCATCCGTCGTTTGCCTGTAAGCTTTAGGCGGCGAATCAGTCATCGAATACCGTGTGCTGTTTCGTCGCGTGAACGAAGATCCGCAAACAGGCTTCAACGTTATTGCCAATTTTCAAGAGGGGATGTCTGTGATGAAGAGTTCTGCCATTAAACGAATCATGCTTGGGGTTTCGGTCATGGCGATGGTGGCCGGCAGTATTCCGCTCGCTGTCGCGCAGGATGCAAGCGGCGTCGTGTCGGCGCAGCAGCCGGCTGCGACCACCGGCGCGAAGCCGACCAAGGCCCAGCGTAAAGAGGCCCGCAAGGAAGCCCGGGCAAAGAAGAATGCTGAATTGAAGAAACTCGAGGACGCGGGTTACAAGCCCGCCGCTAACGACCCGAACTATCCGACCGATCTGCAGAAGGCCGAAAAGAAGGCGGGTATTGGCGCAGCCGCGAGCCAGTAACCAGGACGGCGACGCCCCGCGCTACGAGCCGTTTCAAGGCGCGTCGGGTGTCGCCCGCCAAACTGTTTTTTTGCACCAAAACCCCTTCCACTTGCCTTGGCGCGACATACGCCGTCAAGCTGTCCCATCTGACCAAACCGTTGCCAGGCAAGGCTTTCGCCTGCCGCTAGCGCAGCATCTGCGACCCAGGTGTCGTATTTCCTCATGTGGTTGTCGCAAATAGTCGGCAACGCGTACTTTTTTCTGGCAACTATGTATGCACAGCGCGGACACACGTCTGCGACGCCGGTAATGGCTTTGCGTTGGGCTGGAGTAGGCGCGGAAGCGCTAACTCTGGTCGACAGCTTTGCATGGGGCGGGAGTAAGCGCTAAAGCGCTAACTCCCACCGACAGCTTTGCATGGGACCAGAGTAAGCGCTGAAACGCTAACTCTGGTCGACAGCTTTGCATGGGGCGGGAGTAAGCGCTAAAGCGCTAACTCCCGCCGACAAAGGAGATCGCTCGATGAATTCCCCGAAGGTCGTGGTCGAAGGGCTATGCAAGGTGTTCGGCACTAGCCCGAAAGAAGCGCTCGCGATGCTGGCCGCCGGCGCAACGAAAGAAGAAGTGTTCTCGCGCACAGGTCAGATCGTCGGCGTTCATAACGTGTCGTTCGACGTGAAAGAAGGCGAGATCTTCGTGTTGATGGGCCTTTCCGGTTCGGGCAAGTCGACGCTGATTCGCCTGATCAATCGGCTGGTCGAACCCACTGCGGGCAAGGTGCTGATCGACGGCCGCGACGTCGCCAGCGTGCCGCGCTCCGAATTGACCGCGCTGCGCCGCAAGGACATGAGCATGGTGTTCCAGTCGTTCGCGCTGATGCCGCAACGCACCGTGCTGTCGAACGCGGCGTTCGGGCTCGAAGTGGCGGGCGTGGGCCGCAAGGAACGCGAGCAGCGCGCGATGACCGTGCTCGAACAGGTCGGCCTCGCGCCGTTCGCCGGCAAGCTGCCCGCGCAGTTGTCGGGCGGTATGCAGCAGCGGGTGGGGCTGGCGCGGGCACTGGCGGTCAACCCGTCGCTGATGATCATGGACGAAGCATTCTCCGCGCTCGATCCGCTCAAACGCAAGGAAATGCAGAACGTGTTGCTCGATCTGCAACGCGAACAGCAGCGCACCATTCTGTTCGTGTCGCACGATCTGGAAGAGGCGATGCGCATCGGCACGCGTATCGCGATCATGGAAGGCGGCCGCGTGGTGCAGGTCGGCACGCCGCAGGAAATCATCACGAATCCCGCCGACGATTACGTACGCGCGTTCTTCGACGGTATCGACACGAGCCGCTATCTGACCGCCGGCGATCTGATGCAGACCGACGCCGTGCCGTTGATGCAGCACTCGCCGCAGATCGACGCATCGAGCGTCGCCGCGACGCTCAACGGCAGCGCCGACTACGCGTTCGTGCTCGATAGCGAGCGCAGGATTCGCGGCTTCGTGTGCCGCGATGCGATGGGCAGCGCGTCGCCGCAATTGAACCAGATCGAATGTATTCGCCGTACCACGCCGCTCGACGATGTGGTCGAACGCGTGGTGGCGAGTCGTGCGCCACTGCCGGTTGTCGAAGCGGACGGCTCTTATTGCGGTTCGGTCAACAAGACGAACGTCCTCAACGTTCTCACGCGCCATCGGAGTTCCCATGTCTGAAGTCATTCCACTTGGCGCCTGGGTCGATCACGGCGTTCACTATCTGCTGGACCACGACGCAAAAACTTTCGATTCGATCGGCAAGGTGATCGAGAGTTTTGCCGCGATGGTCGAGCACGGCTTGCAAGCCGTGCCGATGTGGGCGCTGATGGCGATTTTCGTCGGCATCGGATTGTGGCGCGTGGGCTGGCGTTTCGCGCTGTTCACGTTGCTCGCGATGCTTCTGATCTACGGCACCGGCTTCTGGGATCAGATGGTGATCACGCTCGGCCTGACATTGTCGTCGACGTTGATCAGTCTGTTGCTCGGCGTGCCGCTCGGCATCTGGACCGCGAAAAGCCGCACCGTCGAAATGATCGTGCGCCCGGTGCTCGACCTGATGCAGACCATGCCCGCATTCGTCTATCTGATTCCGGCCGCGATGCTGTTCGGCCTCGGCCGCGTACCGGGGATTCTGTCGACGGTGATCTTTGCGATGCCGCCCGCTGTGCGCCTCACGTCGCTCGGTATCAAACACGTGAACCGCGAGATTGTCGAGGCAGGGCAGGCATTCGGCTGCACGCCGTGGCAATTGCTCTACAAGGTGCAGTTTCCGAACGCGCTGCCGTCGATCATGACCGGCGTGAACCAGACCATCATGATGGCGCTATCGATGGTGATCATTGCGTCGATGGTCGGCGCAGGCGGTTTGGGTAACGACGTGCTCGCAAGTATTCAGCGGCTCGATATCGGGCTCGGCTTCGAAAGCGGTCTTTCCGTCGTGATGCTCGCGATCATTCTCGACCGCATCACCGAGAGTTTCGGGCGGGCACCCGGTATGGCAAGAGCGCCGCTGCTGTCCGGTCTGCGCAACGTGATGAAAGTGCGCCGCGAGCCGGCCGCGCAACACGGTTGAGCCGCCGATGAAGCGCGACGCGATGACACCGGTCGAGCCTGAAGCGGATTCGCCGCTATCCAGTCTCGCGCACGTCGGCTTCCTGACGCTGCCGAATTTTTCGATGATCGCGTTCACCAGCGCGGTCGAAGTGCTGCGCATGGCCAATTACGTGGGCCGCGCGCAGCACTACCGCTGGTCGGTGATCACGCCGGACGGCGAACCGGCGCGAGCGAGCAACGGCATCACGGTAAAGCCGACCACGACGCTGGCTGAAGCGGGCATGCCGGACGTGCTGTTCGTCTGCGCGGGCTGGCATGTACGCGATTACGTGGACGACGCGGTGATCGCGTTGCTGCGCGAGGTCGCGTCGCAACGCATTCCGCTCGGTGGTATTTGCACGGGACCGTACGCGTTGCTGGCCGCTGGTCTGCTCGACGGTTATCGCGCGACCGTGCATTGGGAGGACATGTCGCCGTTGCACAAGAGCTACCCGCACGTGCGTTTCGCAGACGAACTGTTCGTGATCGACCGCGACCGGATGACGTGCACGGGCGGCACCGCGCCGCTCGATCTGATGCTGAAGCTGGTTAGCATGCGCCTGGGGCATGCAGTGGCGGCGCAGGTATCGGAGCAGTTCATTGTCGAGCGGATTCGCGGCTCGACCGATTATCAGCACATTCCCGTCGATGCACGTGTCGGCTTTTCGCGCGCCGAGTTGATCGAAGTGGTGCGGCTGATGGAGGCGAATATCGAGGAGCCGTTATCGCTCGATGAACTCGCGCGGCTCGTGCATCTGTCGCAGCGTCATTTGCAGCGGATGTTCAAGATGTTCCTCAGCGTGTCGCCCACGCATTACTACCTGACCTTGCGTTTGCGGCGCGCGCGGGAATTGCTGCGTAATACGGATGCGTCGATTGCGCGGGTTACTACTGTCTGCGGTTTTCATTCGCCGTGTCATTTCAGCAAGGCGTATCGCGCGCAATTCGGACATGCGCCGAGTGTGGAGCGGCGGTTGTCGGCGTGAGTACTTTTAAGGCTGTTTCCGCATAGTGCGCCGCTGTTGCGTCGGCGTGGGTTAGAACGCCTGCGCCCGCCCCGGAAACGTCTCGTCATAGCCCGAACCGTCTTCCACTTCCGCCGCCGTGCCGCGCTGTTCGCGGTACATCACCGGCGGCAAGCCGAACTGTTTTCTGAACTCCCGACCCAGATGCGAAGCATCGGAAAAACCGCAGCTGGATGCAATGTCAGCCACGGTTTTATCTGAGCTTGTCAGCAGCCACGCAGCCGTGCGCAAGCGCACCTGCTTCGCGTATGCCTGCGGCGCTTTTCCCGTTTGCGCCTTGAAAAGCCGCTCAAGCTGACGCGGCGACAGGTCGAGCTTGCGCGCGAGTTCGTCGAGCGGCAAAGAGCGGCCCACATGCTGTTCCATCAGCAGAATCGCGCGTTTCACTTTCGGATGCGCAGCGGGCGCGAGCCCCGGTGGATGCGGCTGCGGTGCATTGCCTTTCTGCATGTCGTCGACCAGCAGAATACGCAACGCCTTCTGCACCGTAGCGGTTTCGAAGTGACGCAGCAGAATCGCCGCCGCCACGTCGATCGACGCGCGTCCGCCCGAACAGGTGATGCGCCGCCGGTCGATCACGAACAGCCGGTCGGCGACCAGCGACTCTTCATTGACCGACGGAAAGCGCTCGATGAAATCCCAATAGTGAAACCAGCTCACGCAGATGCGATGCCCTTCGAGCACGCCCGCGCGCATCAGCGAGAACACGCCGGTGCACATGCCGACGAGCGTCGCATCGGCCGCGGCTGCCCGGCGGATGAACGCCAGAGTGGCGTCGTTCGCAGCCGGCCCGGAATGCAGCAGGCCGCCGACCACGACGACGTAATCGAACGGCTCGGCGTTGTCGAAGGTTTCCCACGGTGTGATCTGGATGCCGCAACTCGCGCGCACCGGAGCGAGGGTTTCCCCTATGACGCTCCACGAGCAACGCACCGGTTTGCTGAAATCGCCTTCGTCGGCGGACAGGCGCAACAGGTCGACGAACCCCGAGAACGCGGTCAGCGTGAAGTTCGGCAACAGGATGATGCCGAAGCGAATGCGCTGCTTCGACGTGCCGTCGATCGATTGAGGAGGAAGCGGTTCAGCGGAATTCATGCATGCAGCCAGAGCATTGAGAATCGGGGTGAATTGGAGAATAGCAGCATCGCTAGCGGCGGTCTGAGCGCCTGTCGCAAATGCGTCAGAAGTCATCGCAAATGCGCCGCAGCGCTTTGCCGACCGCCTGGTTGACGCCACTATCCCACTGTCATGCCGTTTTTATTCTATCGATTCAAATTGACGTGCGGTGCAATAGGGGCCTATCCAACCCGGCACTGCAACGCACAAGGCACGCCATGAACGTCAGCGTATTCGATCTGTTCAAGATCGGTATCGGTCCGTCGAGCTCGCACACGGTCGGGCCGATGATCGCCGCCTGCCGGTTTGCGTCGCATATCGAAGATGCCAATTTGCTGGGCTTTGTGCGCCGCGTGAAGGCCGAACTGTTCGGTTCGCTTGGCGCGACCGGCAAGGGGCACGGCACGGATAAGGCGGTTCTGCTCGGGCTCGAAGGCAATCTGCCGGATCTGATCGACCCGGATCTGATCGAGCCGCGCTTGCAGGCGATCCGCGAGACGAAGCAACTGAATCTGCTGGGCAAGCACGCCGTGGCGTTCGACGAACGCGAGCAGCTTGGATTTTTTCGCAAGCTGATGCCAGGCGTGCCGGGTGGTCCAGGCTCCAGCTTCGTGCACCCGAACGGCATGCGCTTTCAGGCCTTCGATGAAAACGGGCAACTGCTGGTGGAGAAAGAGTATTACTCGATCGGCGGCGGCTTCGTGGTGAATCGCGAAGGCGATCGCGTGAATGGTTTGCGTGCCGGTGCCGAGGTGCCGTATCCGTTTCGTACCGGCGACGACCTGATGCGCATCTGCCGCGAAACCGGTCTTTCCATCGCACAGGTGACGTTGCGCAACGAAACGGCGTCGCGTCCCGAGCATGAAGTGCGTGAGGGGCTGCTGGCAATCTGGCGCGCGATGTCGTCGTGTGTCGAAGGGGGCTGCAAGGTGCGTGGCGAATTGCCTGGTCCGATGCATGTGAAGCGGCGCGCGGCCGATCTCTGTGCGCAATTGCGCTCGCGCTCCGAGGAGTCGTTGCGCGATCCGCTGTCGATGCTCGACTGGGTCAATCTGTACGCGATGGCCGTCAACGAAGAAAACGCGGCGGGCGGCCGCGTCGTGACCGCGCCGACCAACGGCGCGGCCGGTGTGATTCCTGCCGTGTTGAACTACTACGTGAAGTTCATGCATGCATCGAACGACGCGGGCATCGTCGATTTTCTGCTGACCGCGGCGGCGATCGGCATCATCTATAAAGAAACTGCTTCGATTTCCGGCGCGGAAGTGGGGTGTCAGGGCGAAGTGGGTGTCGCGTGTTCGATGGCCGCGGCGGCGCTCGCTGCGGTGATGGGCGGCACGCCGACTCAGGTCGAAAACGCCGCTGAAATCGGTATGGAACACAACCTCGGCATGACCTGCGATCCGGTCGGCGGGCTGGTGCAGATTCCGTGCATCGAACGTAATGCAATGGGCGCGATCAAGGCGCTGAACGCTGCGCGCATGGCGATGAAAGGCGACGGCAAACACTACGTGTCGCTCGATAACGTGATCAAGACGATGCGCGAAACCGGCGCGGATATGAAGACGAAATACAAGGAGACGTCGCGCGGCGGCCTGGCCGTGAACGTCATCGAGTGTTAGGCAACGACGCAGTACGAAACGAAGCAGCAAGCAACGACGCAGCATTCAGCACGAGTTTCCACAAGGACCAACGATGAGCCGCTATTCGATATTCAGCCTCTTGCGCAACGGGATGTCGTATCACGAGAACTGGGAGCGACAGTGGAAGAGCCCCGAGCCTAAACGCGAATACGACGTGGTGATCGTCGGCGGCGGCGGGCATGGTCTCGCCACCGCGTATTACCTCGCGAAAGAGCACGGTGTGCGCAATATCGCCGTGCTGGAGAAAGGGTGGATCGGCGGTGGAAATACCGCGCGGAATACGACGATCGTGCGCTCGAATTATCTGTGGGACGAGTCCGCCGCACTCTATGAGAAAGCGATGAAGCTGTGGGAAGGGCTCTCGCAGGATCTGAATTACAACGTGATGTTCAGTCAGCGCGGCGTGATGAACCTCGCGCACACGTTGCAGGATGTGCGCGATACCGAGCGTCGCGTGAATGCGAACCGGCTGAATGGCGTCGATGCCGAGTTCCTGACGCCCGAGCAGATCAAGGAAATCGAACCGACGATCAATCTGAATAGCCGTTACCCGGTTCTGGGTGCGTCGATCCAGCGGCGCGGCGGTGTCGCGCGTCACGATGCGGTGGCCTGGGGGTTTGCGCGCGGCGCGGATCAGGCGGGCGTCGACATCGTGCAGAACTGTCAGGTGACGGGGATTCGCCGCGACGGCAGTCAGGTGACGGGCGTCGATACGACGAAAGGTTTTATCAAGGCAAAGAAAGTGGCGGTGGTCGCGGCGGGCAATACGTCGACACTCGCCGACATGGCCGGTGTGCGCTTGCCGCTGGAAAGTCATCCGTTGCAGGCACTGGTGTCCGAGCCGATCAAACCGGTGGTGAATACCGTGGTGATGTCGAACGCCGTGCACGCGTATATCAGTCAGTCCGACAAGGGCGATCTGGTGATCGGCGCCGGGGTCGATCAATACACTGGCTTCGGACAGCGCGGCAGTTTCCAGATTATCGAAGGCACGCTGGAAGCAATCGTTGAAATGTTCCCGGTGTTCTCGCGTGTGCGGATGAACCGGCAGTGGGGCGGCATTGTGGATGTGTCGCCGGACGCGTGCCCGATTATCAGTAAGACCGATGTGAAGGGGCTTTACTTCAATTGCGGCTGGGGCACAGGTGGCTTCAAGGCGACGCCGGGGTCGGGCTGGGCCTATGCACACACGATTGCGCGAGATGAGCCACATCCATTGAATGCGCCGTTCTCGCTGGATCGTTTCTATACCGGCCATCTGATCGACGAACACGGCGCTGCTGCCGTTGCCCACTAAACGGAGACCCGCGATGCTACTGATCGAATGCCCATGGTGCGGGCCGCGCGCCGAAACCGAATTTTCCTGCGGCGGCGAAGCCGATATCGCCCGTCCGCTCGACACTGAAAAACTCTCCGACAAGGAATGGGGCGACTACCTGTTCATGCGTAAGAACCCGCGTGGCGTGCACCGCGAGCAATGGTTGCATACGCAGGGCTGCCGCCGCTGGTTCAAGGCGCAGCGCGATACGGTGAGCTATGAGATCCAGAGCTATGAGACGTTCGGACGTCCGTTGCTCTCGATGGATAACAACGAAGCCATTGCACAGGTTCAGCCACAAGAGGGCAAAGCATCATGAGCCAGAAAGAGCGACTCGCCAACGGTGGACGTATCAACCGCGCCATTGCGCTGAGCTTCACCTTCAACGGCGTCAAATATCAGGGTTATCCGGGCGACACGCTGGCGTCGGCGTTGCTCGCAAACGGGGTGCATTTCGTTGCGCGTAGCTGGAAATACCACCGCCCGCGCGGGATCGTCACGGCAGGCGTCGAAGAACCGAATGCCGTCGTGCAACTTGAAACGGGCGCCTACACGGTGCCGAATGCTCGCGCAACCGAAGTGGAGTTGTATCAGGGACTAGTGGCGACCAGCGTCAACGCGAAGCCGAGCATCGAGAAAGACCGTATGGCGATCAACCAGAAGATCGCACGCTTCATTCCTGCGGGCTTCTACTACAAGACCTTCATGTGGCCGCGTAAATTCTGGCCGAAATACGAAGAAGTGATTCGCGATGCCGCCGGTCTCGGCAAAGCACCGGAACAGACCGATGCGGATCGCTACGACAAGTGCTTCGCTCATTGCGACGTGCTCGTGGTCGGCGGCGGACCGACCGGCCTTGCGGCTGCGCATGCCGCTGCATTGTCCGGCGCGCGCGTGACGCTGGTCGACGATCAGCCGGAACTCGGCGGCTCGTTGCTGTCGTGCCGCGCGGAGATCGACGGCAAGCCCGCGCTGCAATGGGTACAAAAGATCGAAGACGAATTGCGGCAGATGCCCGACGTAAAGATTCTGTGCCGCAGCACGGCGTTCGGTTATCAGGATCACAACCTCGTCACGGTGACGCAGCGGCTCACCGAACACCTGCCCGTATCGCAACGTAAGGGCACGCGCGAACTGATGTGGAAAATCCGCGCGAAACGCGTGATTCTCGCGACCGGCGCGCATGAACGGCCCATCGTGTTCGGCAATAACGATCTGCCGGGCGTGATGCTGGCGTCGGCGGTGTCGACGTATCTGCATCGCTATGCCGTGTTGCCGGGGCGCAATGCCGTGGTCTTTACGAACAATGACGACGGCTATCAATGCGCGCTCGATCTGAAAGCAGCCGGCGCACAAGTGACGGTGATCGACCCGCGCGCGACGGAATCCAATGGAACCTTGCCTGCGCTCGCACGCCGTCACGGCATAAAAGTGATGAACGGTGCGGTGATTACAGCGGCCCATGGCAAATTGCGGGTCGCCTCGGTCGAAGTCGCGTCGTATTCCAGTGGACAGGTCGGTGCAAAACAGGGCGATGTGTCCTGCGATCTGCTCGCGATGTCGGGCGGCTGGAGTCCTGTGCTGCATCTGTTCGCGCAGTCGGGCGGCAAGGCGCATTGGCACGACGACAAAGCCTGTTTCGTGCCGGGCAAGGCGATGCAGCCGGAAACGAGCGTCGGTGCATGTTCGGGCGACTTCACGCTGGGCCAAGGCATCCGCTTTGCCGTCGATGCGGGCGTCGAAGCTGCACGCGCGGCGGGCTATATCGTCGCGCGGCCGAATCCGGTTCAGGTGGCCGAGATGACCGAAGCGAAGATGCAGCCGTTATGGCTGGTCGGCGGACGCGAACTGGCTACGCGCGGGCCGAAGCAATTCGTCGACTTCCAGAATGATGTATCGGCGGCCGATATCTTTCTCGCGGCGCGCGAAGGCTTCGAATCCGTCGAACACGTGAAGCGTTATACGGCGATGGGATTCGGCACCGATCAGGGCAAGCTCGGCAATATCAACGGCATGGCGATTCTCGCGCAGGCGCTCGGCAAAACGATTCCCGAAACCGGCACGACCACTTTCCGGCCGAACTATACGCCGGTAACGTTCGGTACTTTCGCGGGCCGCGAATTGGGCGAGTTTCTCGATCCCGTGCGCAAGACGGCCGTGCACGAATGGCATGTCGAAAACGGCGCGGCCTTCGAAGATGTCGGCAACTGGAAGCGGCCCTGGTATTACCCGAAAGCGGGCGAAGACATGCATGCGGCGGTCGCGCGCGAATCGCTCGCGGTGCGTGAGAGCGTTGGTATTCTCGACGCGTCGACGCTCGGCAAGATCGACATTCAAGGCCCAGATTCGGCAAAACTGCTCAACTGGGTCTATACGAATCCGTGGAGCAAGCTGGAGGTCGGCAAGTGCCGCTACGGTCTGATGCTCGACGAAAACGGCATGATTTTCGACGACGGCGTGACCGTGCGTCTCGCCGACCAGCACTACATGATGACCACCACCACGGGCGGCGCCGCGCGCGTGCTCACGTGGCTTGAACGCTGGTTGCAGACCGAATGGCCGGACATGCGCGTGCGTCTCGCGTCGGTCACCGATCACTGGGCCACGTTCGCGGTGGTCGGGCCGAACAGTCGCAAGGTATTGCAGAAAGTCTGCCACGACATCGACTTTGCAAATGCGGCGTTTCCGTTCATGAGTTATCGCGAGGGCACGATCGCGGGCGCGGCGTCGCGTGTGATGCGGATCAGCTTCTCGGGCGAACTCGCCTATGAAGTGAACGTGCCCGCGAACGTAGGGCGCGCGGTGTGGGAAGCATTGATGTCCGCCGGAGCCGAATTCGACATCACGCCGTACGGCACCGAAACGATGCACGTGCTGCGCGCGGAAAAAGGCTACATCATCGTCGGGCAAGATACGGATGGTTCGATGACGCCGTACGATCTCGGCATGGGCGGGCTCGTCGCGAAGTCGAAAGACTTTCTTGGCAAGCGATCATTGACACGTTCCGATACGGCGAAGGCGGGGCGCAAGCAGCTGGTCGGCCTGCTATCCGACGACCCATCATTTGTGATTCCCGAAGGCTCGCAGATCGTCGCTGGGCCGTTCCAGGGCGACACGGCGCCGATGCTCGGGCACGTCACGTCGAGCTATTACAGCCCGATCCTGAAGCGCTCGATTGCGATGGCGGTCGTCAAGGGCGGTCTCGACAAGATCGGCGAAACGGTCACGATTCCGCTCGCCAGCGGCAAACAGATTGCCGCCAAAGTCACCAGCTCGGTGTTCTATGACAGCGAAGGAGCACGTCAACATGTGGAATGAAACAGGCGGCACGGTGTCGATGGTGGATCGCGCTGTCGGCAAACAGACCGGCGTATGGCAGGAGTCGCCGCTGGTGGGCGCACACGCGCTGCTGAAAAAACATCAGGCAACGTCATCGGCGGCGTTCAGGTTAAGCGAGCGGCCGTTTCTGGAACTGGTGAATCTGCGCGGCGATACCCGCGACGCGGCGTTTATGCAGGCAGTGGAAAGTGTGATCGGTTGCCGGCCGCCCGAGAAAGCGAACACGTTTGCCCGTGGCAATGGGTACGACCTGCTGTGGCTCGGTCCTGACGAATGGCTGGTGCGCTCCGCCACCGCGCATGACGCGACTCGCGCCGCGCCGTTGCAGGCAAAATTCGGCGCCGTGTTTGCAGGGGTATTTGCGTCGGCGGTGGATGTCGGCAGCGGCTATACCGTGCTCGAAATCGGCGGCACGCGTGTGCGGGAAGTGCTGGCGCGCGGCTGTCCGCTGGACCTGCATCCCAAACTGTTCGGCGAAGGGCAGTGCGCGCAGAGCCACTATTTCAAGGCGTCGATGACGTTGCTGCCCACTGGCGCGGATAGTTTCGACATCATCGTACGCCGCAGTTTCGCCGACTACTTCGTCAAGATCATGCTCGATGCGGCTGAGCCGTTGATGCCGTAATTCGTGTCGTAACTCAAGTCGTAACGCCTTCAGCACCCCATGACGTCAACACGTCTAGCCACGACACGTCTGACCGAGCGTGCGTGTCACGAAGGCGATGCCGATGCCGCACTCGCGTTGCTCGATCAGAGCATCGTGTTGCGGCATCGTCGCATTGCGCTCATCCGTTATCTACTCGCGCAGCAACTCGGCGCGCCGCTTCAGGCGCGGCATCACCAATACGTCGAAGAGATCGCTGCGCATCTGAGCGCGGACACGCTCGCGCGTATTGCGGGCGCGGCGCGCGCGCGTCTGCGGCCATAGCATCCATTGGCTGATGACGGGACGCAGCAAACGACGCCCCCGTTCCATCCTGATGACGCATTTCTTCTATGTGGCCGATTTATGTCGGCGTCTACTGAAAACACTGGAAGCATTGATCGGAACACCCACGCGGCACGCGCCGCACTGACAAGGGGAACGCATGTCTACCGTTTTTCAGCCTCGCGCGAGTGCCGCCGCCCGACTCGAACGACTGCCGTTCTCCGGCTATCACCGAACCCTTTTCGTGATCATTGCGATCGCGTTCTTCTTCGATTCCGTCGACCTCGGCACGATGACCTTCGTACTCGGTTCGATCAAGACTGAGTTTCATCTGTCCACGGCGACGGCGGGCCTGGTCGCCAGTGCGAGTTTCTTCGGTATGGTGATCGGCGCGGCAATTGCGGGTCTGCTGGCGGATCGTTTCGGACGTCGGCCGGTTTTTCAGTGGAGCATGGTTTTATGGGGGCTTGCATCGTATCTGTGCTCGACAGCGCAGAGTGTTGAAGCGCTGATTTTCTATCGCGTGCTGCTCGGCTTCGGCATGGGGATGGAGTTTCCGATTGCGCAGACCTTGCTGTCCGAGTTTGTACCGGCCGCATCGCGCGGACGTCTGATCGCATTAATGGATGGCTTCTGGCCGCTGGGTTTCATCGCATCGGGCGTAGTGTCGTATTTCGTGTTGCCGGCTTTCGGCTGGCGTACCGAATTCGCGTTGCTCGCGATTCCCGCTGTATTCGTGCTGATAGTTCGCCGGGTTGTGCCCGAATCACCACGTTGGCTCGAACATCGCGGACGCCACGAAGAAGCGGACAAGATTCTCGCCGACATCGAATCGAAAGTGATGCGCGCAGAGGGGCTGAGCTGGTTGCGCGCACCGGCGGCGCTCGCCGAGCCGGTCACGGCCAAAGGCACGGGCGCGTTCCGCGAAATCTGGAGCGTTGCATACCGGCGTCGCACGATCATGGTGTGGACGCTGTGGTTTTTCGCGCTACTCGGCTTTTACGGGCTGACATCGTGGCTCGGCGCGTTGATGCAGCAGGCAGGCTTCGCGGTGACGAAATCCGTGCTGTACACCGTGCTGATTTCGCTCGGCGGCATTCCGGGCTTTATCTGCGCGGCGTGGCTGGTCGAACGCTGGGGGCGCAAGCCGACGTGTATCGCGTCGCTCGCGGGCAGTGCGGTCATGGCGTATGTGTACGGGCAGACCGCATTGCATGCGCAAACGCCGACGCTGTTGATCTGCGCGGGACTCGCGATGCAGTTCTTCCTGTTCGCGATGTGGGCCGTGCTTTACACCTACACGCCGGAGCTTTACGGAACCGGCGCACGCGCAACCGGCTCGGGCTTTGCATCGGCGATTGGCCGCGTGGGTTCGCTGATCGGACCTTACGTGGTGGGCGTCGTTCTGCCGATGTTCGGCCAGGGCGGCGTCTTCTCGCTCGGCGCGATGTGTTTTGTGATTGCCGCTGCGGCCGTGTGGATAATGGGAATCGAAACGCGAGGACTGGCACTCGAGACGCTGGTGTCGGAAGCGGTTGAAGCGGACCCGCAGGGGGGCTTGAGTCCGCTTCGGGAATAGTAGTCAGGCGTTGTCTTTGCGGATAAGAGAGTGCAGTCCGGCGACTGCACCTTTTGCTACCGGATCGAATCGTCCGCGAAATCAAGGCTTAATGTTCGCGCCTGGCAAGCTCCGTCAGGATCTGATGAGCTACATTCACGCGATCTTCAATGGGGAAGTTCTTGTTCGCGAGTATCACAATGCCGATATGTTTCGCTGGAACGAACGCTACATAGGCCCCGAATCCGTTGGTCGAGCCGGTCTTGTTGATCCACACGTCCTGGGTCGGCGCTTGCGGAGGCTTGATCTCGACAACCGGCGTCGCGTTGAAGGCCATAGCCGTGCCGTTGCCTTCCTGCAATGTCTTCAGTGCAACCGGATACGGGTACTGTTCCCATATCAAATCCTGAGTCAGTACGCCCGCCTTGAAATAGCCCGTGTGCGTAGCCGTCACCGCTTGCTGAAGTTTGCCGTCGAGACCGATTAGCTCCATGTTCTCCGCGACGAAGCGAAGCATATCGGCGGCAGTCGATTTGACGCCATAGGCTTCAGCGGATAAAACCCCCGGCGCTACACGAACCGGCGTGTCGTCCTTTTTATAGCCTTGCGCGTAGTCCGGCATTCTCGCTGGGGGCACGTCGATGTAGCTGTTCTTCATTCCCAACCCGGGAAACAGGCGCTGCTCCATCAACGCGGTGAAGTCCTGTCCCATGCTTTTTGCGGTGATCAGGCCGAGCGTACCAATGCCCGGGTTCGCGTAAGTCCGGTAAGTGCCGGGCGCATAGGTGGGTTTCCACGCGCTGAAATACTGCATTAATTGAGCGTTATCGTGGATATCGTCGGGAACCTGAAGCGGAAGTCCGCCCGGTGTGTGAGTACCGAGATTGAGAAGACTAACGTTGCCGAACGGCGTGTGTTCGAGTGCAGGCAAATACTTGCCGGTCATATCCGATAGAGACAGGTTACCGTTGACCTGCGCATAGGAAGCAAGCGTCGCTGTCAACGTTTTGCTGACCGAGCCGACTTCAAACAGCGTATCTCGCGTAACCGGCTTGCCGCTTGCTCTCGACGCGACGCCATAGTTGAACACATACGGCTTGCCTTCGGCGATCACGCCAATCGCCATGCCGGCAATATGATATTTCGCCATGACGGGCTGAATGGCGGCGTCTACTGCGGGCTTTATCCGCGCTTGCGTGTTATCGGCCGCACGGCTGGCGAGCGGAGCGGCGCACAGTGAAAACACAACGGTCGCGATAAGGCTGATCGCTTTTAACTTCATTTGCTGCGGTTCCTTTTGTTTGTCGGCGGGATGGCGAGGTTGCACTATCGGGCTTTTAAGCCGTGCCGACAATCGACTATATCTTGAGCGAGGGGAAAGAAAATCTTATGGGAAGAAGCAGGCAACGCACGCGCCGACGAACACGAATTTGTCGGTTCCGGCCAAACCCATGTCGCGTTCGCTGCGAGTGCTTTGTTCCGGCGGGCGCTACGCTCATTGGACGGCGTGCCGCGCAAAGCCTCGCATTATCCTGATTAGGCAACGCGCTCGGCAACGCCGCTCACAAGACATGGAGACAAGACAATGAGCAGCAATCGCGGCGTCGTGTATCTCGGGCAAGGCAAGGTGGAAGTGCAGTCGATCGACTATCCGAAGATGGTCGATCCACGCGGTCGTTCGATCGGCCACGGCGTGATCCTGAAAGTGGTCAGCACGAATATTTGCGGCTCCGATCAGCACATGGTGCGCGGCCGGACGACCGCCGAAGTCGGCCTGGTACTCGGCCACGAAATCACCGGCGAGGTGATCGAAACCGGCCGCGATGTCGAAACGCTGAAGGTCGGCGATCTCGTGTCGGTGCCATTCAATGTCGCGTGCGGACGCTGTCCAACCTGCAAGGCACAGCACACCGGCGTATGTCTGAACGTGAATCCGTCGCGAGCGGGCGGCGCATACGGCTACGTGGATATGGGCGGCTGGATCGGCGGCCAGGCCGAATACGTGATGGTCCCGTACGCGGATTTCAATCTGCTGAAATTCCCCGACCGCGCGCAGGCAATGGCGAAAATCCGTGACCTGACGTGTCTGTCCGATATTTTGCCGACCGGTTATCACGGCGCGGTGATGGCGGGCGTGAAGCCGGGCGCAACCGTCTATATCGCGGGCGCGGGGCCGGTGGGAATGGCCGCGGCTGCGTCCGCGAGATTGCTGGGTGCGGCCTGCACGATTGTCGGCGACATGAACGAGGCGCGGCTTGCGCACGCACGCAAGATGGGCTTCCAGACAATCGATCTGTCGAAAGACGCGACGCTCGGCGAGCAGATCGAACAGATTCTCGGCAAGCCCGAAGTGGATTGCGCGGTGGACTGCGTCGGCTTCGAGGCGCACGGCCACGGCAGCAGCGGCTCGCATGAAGAAGCACCGGCCACGGTTCTGAACTCGTTGATGGAAATCACGCGGGCCGCCGGGGCGATCGGCATTCCGGGCCTGTATGTGACCGACGACCCAGGCGCGACCGACGCCGCTGCGCGCAAAGGCAGCCTGAGCATTCGTTTCGGGCTAGGCTGGGCAAAGTCGCACTCGTTCCATACCGGCCAGACGCCGGTGATGAAGTACAACCATAATCTGATGCAGGCAATCTTGTGGGACCGCCTGCCGATTGCCGACATCGTCAACGTGACGGTCGTGTCGCTCGAAGAAGCGCCCGAAGGATATCGGCAATTCGACGGTGGCGCGCCGCGCAAGTTCGTGATCGATCCGCACGGGTTGTTGAAGGCGGCGTAACGGTTGCGTGTGTCAGGCCGCACAAGCAAAAACGCGTTGAACGGAGAACCGGTCAACGCGTTTTTGCCTTCAATCAGGAGCTGATCTGGCTCGACCCTCAAGCTGCCATCACAGGCACTGCAGAGAGAGAAGGCGCCTGCTTGCGCCGCTCGCGCGTCGGCGCCGTGCCGAACGCATCGCGATAGCTTTTCGAAAAGTGGCAAGCCGACTGAAAGCCGCAAGCCATCGTGATATGCATGATCGACATATCGGTTTGCAGTAGCAACTCACGCGCGCGCCGCAAGCGCAACGTCAGATAGTAATGCGTGGGCGTCATCCCCAGATGTTCGCGGAACAGCCGCTGCAATTGCCGTTGCGACATACCGGCAAGGCGCGCGAGTTCTTCGCGTGACAGCGGCTCTTCGATGTTGTTCTCCATCAGCGAGATCACTTCGAATAGCGACTTGTTGGCCGAACCGAGCCGTGCGACCAGTGGCATTTTCTGTTGCGCGCTGGTGTCGCGCACATGTTCGACGATGAACTGCTCGGCGATTTGCGTAACGCGTGCGGTGCCGACGCGCGGCGCGATCAGGTTCAGCATCATGTCGAGCGGCGCGACGCCGCCGGTGCAGGTGACGCGATCGCGGTCAATCACGAATAGCTCTTTCAGGAAGCGCGTTTCTGGAAATTCTTCCTTCAGCGCCGACATGTTTTCCCAATGAATCGCGCACGCATAACCGGCCAGCAGACCCGCGCGAGCCAGTGCGTAAGTGCCCGTGCACAGACTGCCGAGCACGCTGCCAAGGCGCGCGAAGCGGCGCAACGCGCTGAGGTGAGCGGGGCTGGTGGCACGCTGCACGTCGATCCCGCCGACGACGAAAACAATGTCCGGTTGGCCGACGCATTCCACCGGCCCGGTATCGACCGCGAGGCCATTGCTCGCGGTAACGGGTCCGCCCTCGGGACTCACGATCGACCAGCGATACAGCGTTTGTCCACTCAGATAGTTCGCCATGCGCAGAACTTCGATGGCATTCGTGAACGCGATCATCGTGAAGTTCGGGAGCGGCATGAACGCGAAGTGCGACAACGACGCCGTGCGATCGGTGGACATGGGGGAATTGATTCCTTCGAATCTGTTTATGTAGGTCGCCGTGGGGAGCAGCGACTCATTCAATTCTGAGGACTAGCGCAACTACCGTGCCATCAGGCTAAACCCTCGGTTGTTATAGAAAAGTGTTGGATAGCTAAACAACCGGCACCAGAACGGAGCCGGAGACGCGCAGCAGCGCACCCGAACAGCGCATCGGCGATCGGCCGCAGTGCAGCAAACGCACCCTGGTTTCAGGCACTCGTGGCGTCTTCGTAGGACGGCCACGCACACGCCGCCCACGCCGACTTGTCGAAAAAGGTCGCCTATGGCGGAAAAGGCAAAGAACGCGTCTGAATTCGTAAATTGGCGCGCAAGGCGAACGTCAAGAATAGACGCAATGCAGACCGGTCGCAGCAGCGAGCAAGCAGC
Organism: Paraburkholderia sp. GAS333; assembly: GCF_050435665.1. Lineage (NCBI taxonomy): Bacteria > Pseudomonadati > Pseudomonadota > Betaproteobacteria > Burkholderiales > Burkholderiaceae > Paraburkholderia > Paraburkholderia sp. GAS333. Next base: position 593,437 of record NZ_JBNDKS010000004.1, on the reverse strand, counting down.
GTGAAAGCGCCGCGCAGGCAGTGTCTTCCGGCCCTCCGTCAACGACTCCACGGAACCTCCATGTCGAACCCGAATCCTTTTTTCGAAGAATCGCTGGCCACGCGCGACACCGCGGTGCGCGGCGCAATTCTGAAAGAACTCGAGCGCCAGCAGTCGCAGGTCGAACTGATCGCGTCGGAAAACATCGTGTCGCGCGCGGTGCTCGAAGCGCAGGGTTCGGTGCTGACCAACAAATATGCAGAGGGTTATCCGGGCAAGCGCTACTACGGCGGTTGCGAATTCGCGGACGTGGTCGAAACGCTGGCCATCGATCGTATCAAGCAGCTGTTTAACGCGAAATTCGCCAACGTGCAGCCGCATTCCGGCGCGCAGGCGAACGGCGCGGTGATGCTGGCGCTGGTCAAACCCGGCGACACCGTGCTCGGCATGTCGCTCGATGCGGGCGGCCACCTCACTCACGGCGCGAAGCCCGCGATGTCGGGCAAGTGGTTCAACGCAGTGCAATACGGCGTAAATCGCGACACGATGCTGATCGATTACGTGCAGATCGAAGAGCTTGCGCAACAGCACAAACCCGCGCTGCTGATTGCGGGTTTCTCGGCGTATCCGCGAGAACTGGATTTTGCAAGGCTGCGCGCGATTGCCGACGGCGTTGGCGCGAAGCTGATGGTGGACATGGCGCACATCGCCGGGATTATTGCGGCCGGTCGTCATACGAATCCGGTCGACCATGCGCATGTGGTTACGTCGACCACGCACAAAACCTTGCGCGGTCCGCGTGGCGGCTTTGTCCTGACGAATGATGAGGACATCGCGAAGAAGATCAATTCGGCGGTGTTTCCCGGCTTGCAGGGCGGTCCGTTGATGCATGTGATAGCGGGCAAGGCGGTCGCGTTCGGCGAGGCACTGCAACCGGGTTTTAAAACCTATATCGACAACGTACTCGCCAACGCACAGGCACTCGGCGAAGTCCTGAAAGAAGGCGGCGTCGATCTCGTCACAGGCGGCACCGACAACCACCTGTTGCTGGTCGATCTGCGCCCCAAGGGGCTCAAGGGTAATCAGGTCGAGCAGGCGCTGGAACGTGCGGGCATCACCTGCAACAAGAACGGTATTCCCTTCGATACAGAAAAGCCCACGGTCACTTCCGGTATTCGTCTCGGCACGCCGGCTGGCACCACGCGCGGTTTCGGCGTGAGCGAATTTCGCGAGATCGGACGGCTGATCGTCGAAGTATTCGATTCGCTGCGCGACCACCCGGAAGGACATGCCGCCACAGAACAACGCGTGCGCCGCGAGATTTTCGCGCTGTGCGAACGCTTTCCCATTTACTGATCACGCGACTATTCCCTTACCCCGCACGCCTGGAGCAAACGATGAGTACTTTGCACGACAACAGCATCATCATCGACGGTCTGAACATTTCGAAGTTCGAGCGATCGGTATTCGAAGATATGCGCAAGGGCGGCGTGACCGCAGTGAATTGCACGGTGTCGGTTTGGGAGAGCTTTCAGAAGACCGTCGATAACATCGCGGAGATGAAGCAGCAGATCCGCGAATACGGTGAAATTCTCACGCTGGTGCGGACCACCGACGACATTTTTCGCGCGAAGAAAGAGAACAAGACCGGCATTATTTTCGGCTTCCAGAATGCGCATGCGTTCGAGGACAACCTCGGTTATATCGAGGCGTTCAAGGACCTCGGCGTGAACGTCGTGCAGCTTTGCTACAACACGCAGAACCTGGTGGGCACCGGTTGTTACGAGCGCGACGGCGGCCTGTCCGGTTACGGCCGGGAAGTGATTCAGGAGATGAACCGCGTCGGCATCATGGTCGATCTGTCGCACGTCGGCGGCAAGACTTCTTCTGAAGCGATTGCCGCTTCCAATAAACCCGTGTGCTATTCACATTGCTGCCCGTCAGGTTTGAAAGAGCATCCGCGCAATAAGAGCGACGAGCAATTGAAAGAGATTGCCGATGCAGGCGGCTTTGTCGGCGTGACGATGTTCGCGCCGTTCCTGAAGCGCGGCCCGGACGCGACCGTCGACGACTACATCGAAGCAATCGACTATGTGGTGAACCTGATCGGCGAAGACCAGGTGGGTATCGGTACCGATTTCACGCAAGGCTACAGCACCGAATTCTTCGACTGGATTACGCACGACAAGGGCCGTTATCGTCAATTGACGAACTTCGGCAAGGTCGTGAATCCGGAAGGCATCCGCACGATCGGCGAGTTTCCGAATTTGACTGCTGCGATGGAGCGCGCGGGATGGAGCGAGTCGCGCATCAAAAAGATCATGGGCGAAAACTGGGTGCGAGTGTTCGGTGAAGTCTGGAAGGTCTGATCTTTCCCCTGTCAAATCCGTTAAATAAAAAAGCGAGCCCCCACATGCAACCTCAATTGCCTATCGACGTCGATCCGGACACGGGCGTCTGGACCACCGACGCACTGCCGATGCTTTACGTGCCGCGTCACTTTTTCACCAACAACCATACCGCTGTCGAAGAGGCGCTCGGGCTCGATGCCTACGCTGAGATTCTTTACAAAGCGGGGTACAAGTCCGCGTATTTCTGGTGCGACAAGGAAGCCAAACAGCACGGTATTTCCGGCATGGCGGTATTCGAGCATTACCTGAACCGTCTGTCGCAACGCGGCTGGGGCATCTTCAGGATCGTCGAGTCCGATCCGTCGACCTCGCATGCGCGGATCGAATTGCACAACTCGTCATTCGTGCTGGCTCAGCCGGGCAAAGAGGGCAAGCTTTGCTACATGTTCGCTGGATGGTTCGCCGGGGCAATGGACTGGGTCAACGACACCGCGCCCGATGGCACACGCAAAGGTCCGCCGTCGCATTCGAAAGAAGCGCAATGCGCGGGCGAATGCCATCACCACTGCGTGTTCGAAGTATCGCCGCTCGCTTCATAACGGTGTCTCGTAGACCGCACGCAAACAGGCAAGCACGGCAGGCGCAATAAGCCTATTCATTCCGAGGTCGATCGCAATGCGTTACCCGAACCTTTTCAAGCCCCTCACGCTGAACAAGCTGACTTTGCGCAACCGCATTGTCAGCACCGCGCACGCGGAAGTCTATGCGGAACCCGGCGGCCTGCCCGGCGACCGTTATATCCGTTACTACGAAGAGAAGGCGAAGGGTGGCGTCGGACTTGCGGTATGCGGCGGGTCGAGTCCGGTATCGATCGACAGTCCGCAAGGGTGGTGGAAATCGGTGAATCTGTCGACCGACAAAATCATCGATCCACTTGCGCGGCTTGCCGAAGCAATGCATGCGCACGGCGCGAAAATCATGATTCAGGCGACGCATATGGGACGCCGTTCGGCGTTTCATGGCGAGCATTGGCCGCATCTGATGTCGCCTTCGGGCGTGCGCGAACCGGTGCATCGCGGCAACGCGAAGATTATCGAAGTCGAGGAGATTCACCGCATCATCGGCGACTTCGCTGCGGCGGCGAAACGGGTGAAAGATGCTGGCATGGATGGTGTCGAAATCTCGGCGGCGCATCAGCACCTGATCGATCAGTTCTGGAGCCCGCGCACGAATTTCCGTACCGACGAATGGGGTGGTTCGCTCGAAAACCGTCTGCGTTTCGGCACTGAAGTACTGAAGGCGGTACGTGAAGCGGTCGGTGCGGATTTCTGCATCGGCTTGCGGATGTGCGGCGACGAGTTTCACGAAGACGGGCTCGATCACGAACAGTTGAAGGAAATCGCGCAGGCCATGAGCGAGACCGGTCTGATCGATTACCTCGGCGTGATCGGCTCCGGTGCGGACACGCACAACACACTCGCCAACTGCATGCCGCCGATGGCGTTGCCGCCCGAGCCGTTCGTGCATCTCGCGGCCGGTATCAAGTCAGTCGTGAAGCTGCCGGTGATGCACGCGCAGAGTATTCGCGACGCAGGGCAGGCCGAGCGTCTGCTCGCCAGCGGCATGGTCGACCTGGTCGGCATGACGCGCGCGCAGATTGCCGATCCGCATATGGTGATCAAGATTCGCGACGGCCGCGAGGACGAAATCAAACAATGCGTCGGCGCAAACTATTGCATCGACCGTCAGTACAACGGACACGACGTGCTGTGTGTGCAGAACGCGGCGACATCGCGTGAAGCCACGATGCCGCACGTGATCGCGAAAACGCGCGGGCCGAAGCGAAAAGTCGTCGTGGTCGGCGCGGGGCCGGCCGGACTCGAAGCGGCGCGAGTGGCGAAGTCGCGCGGCCATGACGTGGTGCTGTTCGAGAAGAACGACTACGTGGGCGGCCAGATCATGCTTGCCGCCAAAGCGCCGCAGCGTGAACAGATGGCGGGCATCGTGCGCTGGTTCGACATGGAGACGAAGCGCCTCGGCGTCGATCGGCGTCTAGGTGTTGCCGCCGACGAAAAAGCCATCATGGCCGAGAAGCCCGACATCGTCGTGCTCGCTACCGGCGGTTCGTCGTTCACGTCGCAAGTTGCGGCGTGGGGCGTCGAAGACGGTCTCGCGGTGAGTTCGTGGGATGTGCTGTCGGGCAAGGTCGAACCCGGCAAGAACGTGCTCGTGTACGACGGCGTCAGCACGCATGCCGGTGCCGGTGTCGCCGATTTCATGTCGAGCCGTGGCTCGAACGTCGAGATCGTGACGCCCGACGTAAAAGTGGCGGACGACGTTGGCGGCACCACGTTCCCGATTTTTTACCGGCGTCTCTACGCGCAAGGCGTGATCCATACGCCGAATTACTGGCTCGACAAGGTCTACGAGGAAGACGGCAAGAAGATTGCCGTGATCCGCAACGAGTACACCGAGGAGCAGGAAGAGCGCGCGGTCGATCAGGTGGTGATCGAAAACGGCAGCACGCCGAACGACGCGCTTTACTGGACGCTCAAGCCGGAGTCGGTGAATCGCGGGCAGGTCGACGTGCACAAGCTGTTCGCGTCCGAGCCGCAACCGTCGCTTGACGAAGAACTCGGCAATGGCCGCTTCCTGCTGTTCCGCGTTGGCGACTGCATTTCCATGCACAACATTCACGGCGCGATTTACGACGCGCTGCGCCTTTGCAAGGATTTCTGACGATGAGCCCCGTGTTTGTCATCACCGTCCTGCTGTGGTTGTCGGTGGCCGGTCTCGCGTTCGCGGTCGCCAAACGCGCGGCTTACTGGCGCGAAGGCCGCGCGACTGCGGCAGGCGCTTACGGCTGGACCAATCTGCTCGCGATTCCGAAGCGCTATTTCGTCGATCTGCATCATGTCGTGGCGCGCGACCCGTACATTGCAAAGACGCACGTCGCCACGGCGGGCGGGGCGATTCTCGCGATGGCACTCGTATTCGTCAATTACGGCCTCGCTATCTATTCTCCGTGGCTCGACAGGCTGATCTTCCTGGCCGCACTTGTGATGCTGGTTGGCGCGGTTTTCGTGTGGCGTCGACGGCATGGGGCGAAGGCGGCTCCGGCGCGGCTGTCTCGCGGACCGTGGGACCATCTGCCGCTGTTGCTCGGTTCGTTTGCGCTCGGCCTCGCATTGTTTATCGTGCTGCCCGCCGCGGCGATGTCCGGTGCGCTCGCGATCATCGTTGCGTTGTTGATCGCGGTGGGCGCATTCACGATGACGTTTGGCGCGGCGCGCGGCGGTCCGATGAAACATGCGCTGGCCGGCCTGCTGCATCTTGCGTTTCATCCGCGTCAGGAGCGTTTTGCCGCGCGTCACGACAACGATGTGGTGCCGCCTACAGCGCTCAAGGCGCCGCTGCTCGATGCAAAGGAATACGGCGTCGGCAAGCCCGTGGAGTTTCGCTGGAACCAGTTGCTCAGTTTTGATGCGTGCGTGCAATGCGGCAAGTGCGAGGCGGCGTGTCCGGCGTTTGCCGCGGGTCAACCGCTCAATCCGAAGAAGCTGATTCAGGACCTCGTCACGGGGATGGTGGGCGGCACGGATGCCGATTACGCCGGCAGCCCGACGCCGGGTATTCCGCTCGGCAAGCATGCCGGCGCACCTGGAAAACCGCTGATTTCGAGCCTGATCGAAGCCGATACGCTGTGGTCCTGCACGACTTGCCGCGGTTGTGTGCAGGAGTGCCCGATGCTGATCGAGCATGTCGATGCGATCGTCGATATGCGCCGCAACCAGACGCTGGTCGAAGGCATCGTGCCGGGCAAGGGGCCGCTGACGCTCGCCAATCTGCGCGAAACGGGCAGCGCTAACGGCTATGACATTGGCGCGCGTTATGACTGGGCGGTCGATCTGCAAGTGCAGGTCGCGCAACCCGGGCGTCACGTCGACGTGCTGCTGATCGCAGGCGAAGGCGCGTTCGACATGCGCTATCAACGCACATTGCGCGCGCTGGTCAAAGTGCTGAACCGGGCGGGACTCGACTATGCGGTGCTCGGCGGCGTCGAAACCGATACCGGCGACACGGCCCGCCGTCTCGGTGACGAAGCCACGTTCCAGCAACTCGCGCACAAGCTGATCGGCACGTTGTCGCAATACTCGTTCAGCAGGATCGTCACGGCAGACCCGCACGTGCTGCATAGCCTGCGCAACGAATATCGCGCGCTGGGCGGCTTCTACGACGTTCAGCATCACACGGCGCTGATCGAACAACTGGTCGCGAGCGGCAAGCTGTCGCCGCGCGCCACGGCGGCATTCGCGGACCGCAAGATCACCTATCACGACCCGTGCTATCTGGGCCGCTATAACGGCGAGACCGAAGCGCCACGCCGGGTGCTGAAGAGTATCGGCATCAAGGTGATCGAAATGGAGCGCAACGGTATGCGCGGACGCTGCTGCGGAGGCGGAGGCGGCGCACCGCTGACGGACATTCCGGGCAAACGGCGCATTCCCGACATCCGTATCGACGATGCCCGCGCGAGCGGCGCTGACATCGTCGCGGTGGCTTGCCCGAATTGCACGGCGATGCTCGAAGGCGTGGTGGGGCCGCGTCCCGACGTGCTGGACGTTGCCGAACTGGTTGCTGCGGCGCTGGAGTAACGCGATGAATACGCTCAAAAGAATCGATCCGCGCAGGCCGTACACGGTGACGGCAGAGGGGCTCAAACGCATCACGCTGGGCGCGACGGGTGACGCGCTGGCTATGCAGTTCAACATGCCGGGTGGAGTTGTCGCGCATCATGAATCGGCCAGGCCGCGCCGCACGGCCGCTGCGCCGCAACGCGTAATGCTGGTAGCCGCACATGCCGACCGTGGCGCATTGGACGACCACGCACGTCAGACGCTGGCGGCCGCGGCCTTTATCGCCGATGCAGCGACGGAAATCGTGCTGCTCGTATTCGGCGAATTCACCGGCGACGCCGCCACGTCAGGAGCCGACAAACTGATCGAACTGCCGATGTTCGACCGCCGCCAATATGCGCCCGACGACGAATTGAATGCATTGGCCGCGTGCGTCGCGGCCTATGCGCCAGTGCATGTTTTTCTGCCAGACAACGCCACCGGCGACGGCGATCTGGGTCGCCGCTATGCCGCAGCCGCTAACGCAAGCATCGCAACCCACGTCGTAGAAATCGACGCGCAGCACGTCGCTGCTTATATCCACGCGAATACGGCGCTCGCTTCACGCAATCTACCGGACGTGGTGCTGCTCGCACCCAACGCGGTCGATCCGAAACTGCCGTTCGTCGGCGCAGGCGAACGTGTTGTGTGGCGCTTCGATAGCGCGACTATTTCGTCAAAAGGGGCCGTGCGCGATCTCGGTATCGAGGAAATCGACGCCGCGCAACTGGCGCTCGAAGAAGCGGATTTCATCGTGTCCGCAGGCAACGGCGTGAGCGACGTGCCTGCGTTCGAGAAGCTGGCGGGCACCTTGGGCGCGGCCATTGGCGCGAGCCGCGTCGCCGTCGACGACGGCAAATTCACCCGCGACAAGCAGATCGGCGCAACCGGCAAGACGGTCGAAGCGAGCGTGGTTATCGCGTTCGGCATTTCCGGCGCCGTGCAGCATCTGCAAGGGATCAAGGATTGCCGTCACGTGATTGCCGTGAATCTGGACGCCAGCGCGCCGATCGCGAAGCGCGCGAATCTGACCGTTATCGCGGATGCGCAGGAAACCATCGCGGCGCTCAACGAAGCGGCCGCAGCGGCGCGCAAGGCTCGTGGAACCGGCGCGGCCTTGCTCAATACGACGGCGGCTGCCGAAGGAGTGCTCGCATGAAGATCGCCGTTCTGGTGTCGGTGGGGCATCATCCGGTTAGCGGCGTTGCGCGCTATTGCCGCAACGATGCAGCGGCGCTGACCATCGCACTGTCGCTCGCAAAAGCGCACGACGCAACGCTCGACGTGCTGCATGCCGGCGATCCGTCGAATCCTGCGTTAAAGGAGTATCTGGCACTCGGCGCGCGCTCGGTCGACGTACTCGACCTGTCCGGCGAATCCGCTTCGCAGGCTGACGCCGCGACATGGCTTGCGGCGCGTCTGCGGGATTACGACCTTATTCTGACGGGCACTCGTGCAGAAGGCGCCTTCGACAGCGGTATGTTGCCGTATCGCGTCGCGCACGAGTTGGACATTCCGCTGGTGGGCGCAGCCGTCGACCTGAATGTGCGGGACGGACTCGCGCAAGTGCGGCAGTTCATGCCGAAGGGCTTGCGCCGTCGCGTGGAAGTCGAATTGCCCGCGCTGATAGCCGTGCATCCGCTCGCTAATGCCGCGCCGACTTACGCTTATGCAAGGTTGCGCGAAGGCACGATCCGCTCCGTTGCCGCGACTTCATCATTAAAAAACCCCGACCACCTCGCGTGGAGCGTCCGTCCCGCTACCGCAAAACCGGTGCGTCTCGCCGCCGCTGAAAAGCGCTCGGGCCACGCGCGGATGCTGTCGGCGACCACCACCGAGAGCCGGGGCGGCAGCGTCGTAATTGAAGGGAGTTCCGTCGAAAAAGCACAAGTGATTCTCGCGTATTTGCGCGAGCATCAACTCGTGGATTATTGAATTCCGGTTCGGGCCAGCGTGCGACCAGGAGGGCCTGGTGCAGCGCCAGACGTGACATGCAACGGAGCACACAATGAAAATTTCGGCAGACGTTCGCGCAATGATCGAACGCCGCAAAAAGAATTACACGCTGGAAGCGCCGTTCTATACGAGCGAAGATATTTTCGCGCTCGACATGGAAGCGATTTTCCGTCAGCACTGGATTCAGGTCGCAATAGAACCCGACGTGCCGGAACCGGGCGATTACATCACCGTGGAAATCGGCCGCGATTCGATTCTGATCGTGCGCGACGACGATATGCAGGTGCGCGCGTTTCACAATGTTTGCCGCCACCGTGGCGCGCGTTTGTGCAATAGCGACAAAGGCTCGCTCGGCAATATCGTCTGCCCGTATCACAGCTGGACCTATAACCTGAGCGGCGACCTGATGTTCGCCGAGCATATGGGTGAACAATTCGACCGCTGCAAACACAGCCTGAAGGCCGTGCATGTCGAGAATCTCGCCGGGCTGATTTTCATCTGTCTCGCCGACACACCGCCAGCTGACTTTTCTGTGATGCGCGCTGCCATGGAGCCGTATCTGCTGCCGCACGATCTGGCGAGTTGCAAGATCGCCGCGTCAATCGATATCGTCGAGGAGGGCAACTGGAAGCTCACGATGGAGAACAATCGCGAGTGCTATCACTGCGTCGCGAACCATCCAGAGCTGACCATTTCGCTGTATGAATACGGCTTCGGTTATCAGCGCACGCCCGCCAATGAAGAAGGCATGGCCGCGTTCGAAGAAACCGTCGCGCGTCGAACTGCGCAGTGGGAAGCGATGAACTTGCCGTCGGCGGAAATCGAACGGCTCGCCGATCTGGTCACGGGTTTTCGCACGCAACGCCTGCCGCTCGATCGCGACGGCGAGTCGCAGACGCTCGACGCGAAAGTGGCGTCGAAGAAGTTGCTCGGCGGCTTCGAGCAGGCCGATCTCGGCGGCCTGTCGTTCTGGACGCAGCCTAATTCGTGGCATCACTTCATGAGCGATCACATCGTCACGTTCTCGGTGATTCCGTTGTCCGCGGATAAAACGCTGGTGCGCACGAAATGGCTCGTGCACAAAGACGCGCGCGAAGGTATCGACTACGACGTCAACAATCTGACGGCCGTATGGCGCGCGACCAACGATCAGGACCGCGCGCTCGTCGAGTATTCACAACGTGGCGCAAGCAGCAGCGCGTATGAGCCGGGGCCGTATTCACCCTTTACCGAAGGGCTCGTTGAGAAGTTTTGCGAGTGGTACATCGGCCGGATGGCGGATTACGGCAATGCGCCGCAAACTCACGAGGCCGGCACGGGAACACCGGTTTCACACGGCGAAAAAGTCGTGTCCTTCAAGCGCTGAGCGCGACACCGCAACCAGGAGCTGAGAAAACAATGATGCGCGATCAGGCGACGTTTCAGCCCGGCGCCGGGCCGGTGCTACAGGGCGCGGCGAGTCTCGTTACCAGCCGTGTGACCCGGCCGCTGTTCTGGGACGCGCTGCCCGCGCGCTGGAATTGCGACGCCGACGACACGCTGGAGTGCTGCCAGGTCCGTGACGAAACGCATGACGTGAAGAGCTTTTTCTTCCGCGCGCCTTCCGAACGGGCGTTCGTGTTCGAGCCGGGGCAGTTCATTACGCTGGAGCTGGAGATCGACGGCGAGTCGATCAACCGCTGCTATACGATTTCGTCGCCGCCCACGCGGCCGCATACGATTTCGATCACGGTCAAGCGCGTGCCGGGCGGCAAGGTGTCGAACTGGCTGCACGACAATTTGCGAGCCGGTTCAACAGTTCGCGTGCTCGGGCCTTCCGGCGAATTCACCTGCGCGCGGCATCCGGCGCGCAAGTTTCTGTTTCTGTCGGCGGGTTCGGGCATTACGCCGTTGATGTCGATGAGCCGCGCGCATCACGAACTCGGTGAAGACAGCGACATCGTGTTCGTCCACAGCGCGCGCACGCCGGACGATATTATCTTCGCGCGCGAGCTTGATCTGATCGCGTCGAATCAGGCTCATTTTCGCACGGCCTTTGTTTGCGAGCGGGTCGGCGCGCGTACAAACTGGCCAGGTGTCACCGGTTTTCTGACGTTGCCGCTGTTAAAACTGATTGCGCCGGACTATATGGAGCGAGAGATCTTTTGCTGCGGGCCCGCACCGTATATGCAGGCCGTGCGCAATCTGCTGGGTGAGGGCGGGTTCGATCGCAATCATTATCACGAGGAAAGTTTCTCGTTCGAGACCGTCAGCGAAGTGGCCGCGCAATTGACCACCGCGCATGTCGCGGACGTGCTGCAATACGCGAGCGCGCCCGTCGCGGCGGAGAGTTTTGCCGAGGCGCGTGATGAGGCTCTGGGGTTTGCGCCTGAGCCAGCCTTGGCTCCAGTGCCGCTTGCTGTCGATGTCGAAGTCGAAGTCGAAACACGTTTCAAAGTCAGTTTCGCGAAAAGCAATCGCGAGATGGAATGCGGCAGCGGCCAGCATGTACTCGATGCCGCAAAGAAAGCAGGCGTGCGATTGCCCGCATCGTGTACGCAGGGCATGTGCGGCACGTGCAAGGTGAAGCTTGTGTCCGGCGAAGTGTCGATGAAACACGCGGGCGGCATTCGTCAGCGGGAGATCGATCAGGGCATGGTGCTGTTGTGCTGCAGCAAGCCGCTCACCGATCTCGTCGTCGATAAGTAAGACAAGACTCTGCAGTGAAAGCGCTCCAGATTCGTGAAGCAGGTCGCGCGCGGACAACTGGATGTCGCAAAACAACGCTACCCGGCATTTCTGGCTGGCGATTCTAAATGCTCAACAGGTTGTTTGACGGCGAACGGGAGAACGGCGATGAGACTGATGAAAACGATAGTGATGGCAAGCGCGTTGAGTGCGGCGCTCGCGGTGATGAGCGTGGGCGTGTCGGCCGATACGAAGCCGACCATCAAGATCGGTTACGTGGAAGGCTGGGACGATAGCGTCGCGACGTCCAACGTGGCCGCGCGCGTGATCGAAAAGCGCCTCGGTTACGAAGTGCAGCTCGTGCCGGTCGCGGCCGGCGTGATGTGGCAGGGCGTGGCGCGCGGCGACCTCGACGCGACATTGTCCGCGTGGCTGCCGGTCACGCACGGTGCGTACTGGAACAACTTCAAGGAGAAGGTGGTCGACCTCGGGCCAAACTTCAACGACGCGAAGATCGGCCTGATCGTACCGGATAACGCAGACGTGAAGACCGTCGGCGATCTCGAGGCGAAGAAGTCGGAGTTCGGCGCGCGCATTGTCGGTATCGACGCCGGTGCGGGCGTGATGCAGAAAACCAGCGAAGCGATCAAGGCTTACGGACTCGACTATCAGCTGATGCCGAGTTCGGGCAGCGCGATGACCGCTGAACTCGCGCGCTCGGAAGCGGCGAGCAAGCCGATCATCGTGACGGGCTGGAAGCCGCACTGGATGTTCGCGAAGTACAAGCTGAAATTCCTCGAAGATCCGAAGAAGGTGTTCGGCGAATCCGAGCATGTGGATAGCGTGGTGAATCCCGAGCTTGAAAAGAAAGCGCCGCCGGTCGTCGCGTTTCTCAAGAAGTTTCAGTGGAAGCCGGGCGAGATCGACAGCGTGATGCTGGCGACGCAGAACGGCGAGAAGCCGACCGCCGCCGCCGATGCGTGGATCAGCGCGCATGGTGACCGGGTGGATAGCTGGGTGAAGTGAGCCCGCTTTGCAGGTAACCGGTCTTCCGCATCATTGAAGCGGAAGTTCGCAGAAAACGCCGCTATTTCAGCGGCGTTTTTTTTATTGCAGCACCACAGTCCGATCGCCGTTGATAAAAACGCGCCGTTCGACAAACGCCTTCACCGCACGCGCGAGCGTAATGCATTCGACGTCACGTCCGGTCGCGAGCAGGCGTTCCGGGCTATACGAATGATCGACCCGTTCCACCACCTGCTCGATGATCGGCCCTTCGTCGAGATCGTCGGTGACGAAGTGCGCGGTGGCGCCGATCAGTTTGACCCCGCGCGTATGGGCCTGGTGATACGGTTTTGCACCCTTGAAGCCGGGCAAAAACGAATGGTGAATATTGATCGCACGCGCCGCAAGTGCGCGGCTCGTTTCGCCGGACAGAATCTGCATATAGCGCGCGAGAATCATTAATTCCGCGCCCGAACTGTCGAACAGATCGAGCAAGCGCGCTTCCTGTTGCGGCTTGGTGTCGGCGGTAATCGGCAGATGATGAAACGGTAGACCGTGCTGCTGCGCGAGCGGTTCGAGATCGCGATGATTCGAGCCGATGCCGACGATATCCATTTTCAGTTCGCCCATGCGCCAGCGGAACAGCAGATCAGCGAGACAGTGTTCGAGCTTCGAGACCATGATCAACACTTTCGGTCGCGCGCCGACATCGTGGATTGCCCAGGTCATCTGGAAGCGGTCGGCGATCGGTTCGAACTCGCGTTTGAGCGCGGCAAGTTGCAGCGTTTCGTCACGATCGACGCCATGAAATACGCAACGCACGAAGAAGCGTTCGCTGAGGTCGTCGTCGAAAACGGTGAGTTCGTCGATATAGCAGTGATGCCGGTCGAGAAAGCCGACTACGGCGGCAACCTGGCCCGCCGCGCTCGGACACGCGACGGTGAGGACCAGCTGGGCAGGACGGGAATCGGCGGACATGCGTTCTTCTCCACATAGACAGGATGCCAACGCCGCGGACGCGGCACGGATCATCGCAGTAGAGCAAACGGGCAGGCGTGACGGATAGAAGCTAACCGCCCTGGCGCTGGAATGGGAGCGTCAGATTCGAGAGCGGTTCAAAGCTGGCGACTGGCGTGGCCGAAAGACGACTATGAATAAGCAAGTTGCTTTTTGAACGTCTCGATCAGCGCGCGAACTTTCGCGGGCGGGTGGCTGGTAGGCGGGAAAACGGCCTGGATGCTCGCCGGTTCGGTCGACCATTGCGGCAGCATGCGCACCAGACGTCCGCTGGCGATATCGCCGGCAATCGAAAAATCGGTCAACAGGCCGAAGCCGCCGCCCGCGAGCGTGGCAGCGCGGCATGCGTCGGCGGTGTTGACCTGGAACGCGCTTTCGCAGCGCACGGTTTGCTTTTCGGCCTTATCAGCCTTATTGCCCGTATCGCCGTTCATGCAGTGGAGTTCCAGCGTCAACGGATGCGGCAGAACCGTCATCGCGTTGAACGGCAGCGCCGACAGATCAGCGGGCGCGCGCGGCATGCCCCATCGTTCGATAAACGCGGGACTCGCCACAATCCATTTGACGAACGTGCCGAGCTTCACCGCGCGGTAATTCGAATCCGCGAGACGGCCGAGGCGGATCGCGACGTCGATTCCGTCCGCAATGAGGTCCACGTAGTGGTCGATGCAGATCAGTTCAATATCGAGTTGCGGATGCTCGCGGCGCAATTCGACCAGCGCGGGCGCGACCGCCAGCGCGCCGTAATCGATTGGTGAACTGACACGCAAGGTGCCGCGCACCGGCGCAGTTTCGCCGCTGACCGCACTCAGCGCTTCTTCGGTGGCCCGCAGGATTTTCACGCTGGCGTCGTAGAACGCGCGGCCCGCTTCGGTGACGCTCAAACGTCGCGTGGTGCGGATCAGCAGGCTCGCGCCCACTTCCGCTTCCAGCCGCTGCATGTGCGTGCTGACCATCGTCTTCGCGAGCCCAAGCCGCGCCGCCGCGGCGGTCAGCGAGCCGGCGTCGACGACCGCGACGAAGATCACAAGGCGGTTCAGGTTTACGTCGCGTACGTCGGCCATGGTCGATTGTCCATCTTCGATTGATTGTGTTTCCACGATTATCAGGCTACCGCGGCGTCGCGCGAGAGCCTATTCTGCGTCAATACCTTATCAAATACCGGAGCCCGTTATGCCTGCTGCCCGCCCAGTTCAGCCAATCCGACTGTTCACGACCCTGCTTTCGGGGCATGGACATCGCGTCAAACTTTTTCTGACGATGCTCGATCTTCCATTCGAAGTGGTTGAATTGAATATGAAAGCGGGCGACAACCGCAAGCCCGAATATCTCGCGCTGAACCCGTTCGGTCAGGTGCCGACCATCCAGGACGGCGATCTCACGCTGTTCGATTCGAACGCGATTCTCGTGTATCTGGCGAAGCGTTACGGCGATTCGTCATGGCTGCCCGACGATCCGGTCGGCGCGGCTGCGGTGCAGCGGTGGTTGTCGCTCGCGGCGGGGCCGATTGCTTACGGACCCTGTACCGCACGGCTCGTGACGGTGTTCGGCGCACCGTACGACCATCAGAACGCGAAGAACGTGGCCGTCAAACTGTTCGACGTGATCGAACAGGAACTGGCCGGCAAGCCGTTCGCGGCGGGCGCTCAGGTGACGATTGCCGATATCGCCGCACATACGTACATCGCGCACGCACCGGAAGGCGGCGTGTCGCTCGAGCCGTACCCGAACATTCGCGCATGGTTGCGCCGTGTCGAGGCATTGCCGCGTTTCATCGCGATGCCGACGACCAAAGCCGGTCTGCTCGCAGCCTGAGTGACCCTCCCTGGTGATGCTGGAGTCCGCACATGTCCACTTTTATCCCGCTGAATGGTTGGGGCGTCGAAGCCTCGCCGTTTCACGCCGCCGAGTTGCTGGCGCAGCAGCGCGCGGGCGTGAGCAGTCAGGCGGATTCGAGCGGCCGTCGCGGAATCCGGCGTTATATGCCGGACCAGCATCGTCAGTTTTTCGCGGAACAACCGTTCATGGTGTTTGGCGGCGTCGATGCAAGCGGGCAGCCGTGGGCGACGTTGCGCGCGGCTGCGCCGGGGTTCGTGTCGTCGCCGGATGCGCACACGCTGCGTATCGACGGCGGTGCGTTGCCTGGCGATCCGCTCGAAGCGGCATGGCAGACCGGCACGATGATCGGCGGTCTGGGGTTGCAGCCGCAGACGCGTCGGCGTAACCGGATCAACGGCCGGGTGAGGTCTGCGGAAGGGGGCGCGCTGGTGATCGACGTGACGCAGAGTTTCGGCAATTGCGCCAAATATATTCAGAGCCGTACGCCGACTTTTGTCGAGCGTGGCGCTGCGGCCGGTTCGCTGCAATCCGAAGTGGCGACGCAACTCAGCGACGCCGACCGCGCGTTGCTCGCGAAAGCGGACACGTTCTTTATCGCCAGCGCGAATCTCGAAGAGGACGCGCAACTGGCGCGCGGCGTCGACGTTTCGCATCGGGGTGGGGCGCCGGGCTTTGTTCGCGTCGACGATGCGAATACGCTGACCACGCCCGATTACAGCGGCAATAACTTCTTCAATACGATCGGCAACCTGATTCACGATCCGCGCGCCGGGTTGTTGTTGATCGACTTCGCAACGGGCGATCTGCTGAATCTGGCGGTGCGCGCGGAAGTGATTTGGGAAGGCGAGGAACTGACAGCATTCGACGGCGCGCAGCGGCTCGTGCGTTTTCATATCGATGAAGTGCGGCGCAGTCGCGGCGTGTTGCCGTTCCGGTGGTCCGAGGTCGAGTTGGCGCCGCAATTTGCAAAAGTTGCGCGTGAGGTGGTGCAGGCACCGGCTCAACCTCAACCATCGGGCTGGCAGAATCTGAAAGTCGCGGCGGTTGTCGATGAAACGCCGTCGATTCGCTCGTTCTATTTCGAATCCATCGACGGCACGCCGTTGCCGGCATACAAGCCCGGACAATTCCTGCCGATTCGCGTGCCGGCGACGCAATCCGGCGAGCCGCTTCTGCGAACCTACACGCTGTCCGATTCGCACGATGCGCGGCGTTACCGGATCAGCGTGAAGCGCGAAGGCACCGTATCGAACTGGTTGCATGACCGGCTGGCTGCGGGCGCGCTGATCGAAGCGAAGCGGCCGGGCGGGGCGTTCTACTACGACGAAGCCAGCCCGCGACCGGCGGTGTTCATTTCAGCGGGCATCGGCATTACGCCGATGATCGCAATGCTGCATCACGCGTTGAAGCCAGCTGGGCAAGATGGCTCGCAGAGCGGCAAACGGCTGTTCTTCTTTCACGGTGCGCGTACCGATGGTGAGCGGCCATTCAGCGCTCATCTGAAGGAACTCGCGACGCGGCATCCGGCGGTTTCGTTGCATCTGTTCGATAGCGCGGGCGAGGTGCGGGCGCCAGGCGTATCGGCGGGGCGAGTCGGGATCGACGCATTGAAGCGCGTGCTGCCGTTCGACGACTACGACTTTTACCTGTGCGGCCCGGAGCGGTTCATGCGCGATCTGTACGAAGGATTGCGCGGCCTGAATGTCGCCGATGAACGGATCCGCTTCGAGGCCTTTGGTCCGGCGAGCGTGAAGCGCACGAGCACGCGTGCCGGGACAGAAATCGAGGCCGCGCCAGCCGTGACTGTGCCCGTGACCTTCGCCCGCTCGAAGCAAACGCTGCCGTGGTCGTCCGGCGACGGGAGTTTGCTGGAGTTCGCGGAAGCGCATGGCATTGACGCGCCGTCGAGTTGCCGCTCGGGAATGTGCGGAACGTGTTCGACGCGTTTGCTGTCGGGCAGTGTGCGATACGACGGCGAGGTCGAGGCGGAAATCGAAGCGGGGTCGGCGCTGGTTTGCATGGCCCGGCCCGTCGCCGGTGATGAAGCCCCTGTCGTGCTGGATCTGTGAGCGCGGGGCGCGGCTAATCAGAGCGCGACTCCGCCCCCTCTGCCCGAATCCTGAATCACGCCACGACGACGGTGAACTCCACGCCCGATTCGAAATCCAGCGTCGTGGTCGAAAAGCGCGGGTTGTCGTCGAGATACTGTTTGTATGGCCGCACGGCGTCCTCGGCGGTGTACATGTTGTCGGCGAGCACGATCGATCCCGGTCGCAGCAGATGCTCCGTGTGCCGGAACAGGTCGAGATACGTATTGGCCCATACGTCGATGAACACCATGTCGAACGTGCCGTCCAGTCCTGCAACAGTCTCGAACACGTTGCCTTCGCGCAGATCGACATAAGCGTCCACGTCAGCCAGGCAAACGTGCGCCCGAAGTTGCGCGCATTTGAGCGGATCGAGTTCGGTCGCGACGACCACGCCGCCGCCCAACGTGCGAAGCGCTTCGGCGAAATACAACGTGGATACGCCGCACGAACTGCCGAGTTCGAGAATGCGGGCAGGCTTGTGCGAGAGCACCATGTTCTGCAAGAACCGTCCCGTTTCCGCCGATACCGCCAGCGACAGCGCCGTGCCCTGCGAGGTTTCGAAGTCTTCGCTCGATAACCCGAGCGTTTCGAGGAAACGTCCGCGCAACCGGGGCGCAAGCGTGTCGTATTCGTCGGCGAGCGTCAGGAACTCTTCGCTCGATCCATGGAATTGCGCCCGTGCGCGGGCCATCACTTCGGTCTGGCTCTGCTCATGAAGCCGCCGCAGAAGCGTTGTGGCTGTTGATGTCATACGTTCTCCAGGAAGCTGACTCGATCTGGTCCGACAAGCTGGCGCGCGACAGCGGCAGTCGCGCGCGGCTCTGGTTGCAGCCGGTGCGGCGGCTCACTCCGCCGTCGGCCGCCCTGGCCGGTGACGTGACGCCCACGCCGCCTGCACGCGTTCGCGTTCTTCCGGCGTCATCGCGTTCCATTTGCGCCAGTGCCGCCGCTCGCGCCAGCCGCCGCCGCCGCGAAAGCCGCCGAACAGGATGCGGCTCAATACCAGCAGGCCCAACGCGTGCGCGAAGTCGATGGTCCGCGCGCCGACGAACAATGCCGGCACCACCCAGTTCCATAGCAGCATGACCGCCACCCCGAGCACGCCTATGCCGACCACCACCAGCAGCGCCTTGCCGATACATCGGGTTCGAAATTTCATCCGTCGACTCCTTTAGATATCCAGTTCGTCATAAATCGTCTTCAGCCGCGCGCGCAGATGCAGGACCGCGTAGCGTTTGCGCGCGAGCAGCGTATTGAGCGCGATGCCGCTTTGCGCCGCCATCTCCTTGAAGGAGCGTCCCTCCAGTTCGTGCGCGATGAACACGTCACGCTGATCGGGCGGCAATTCGTCGAGTGCGTCCTGCAAGGCTTCGAGCAGAATCGCGCGGGCATAGAGCGCTTCGGGACCGGCGTCGTGCGCAGGCAGCGCGAGATCGAGGCGATATTCGTCGCCGGCATCGTCGTCGTGCTCTGCTGCGGACAGGTCCGTCAGCGGCTCTTCCTTCTTCTTGCGAAAACGGTCGACGATGCGGTTGCGCGCCGCCCGAAAGAGCCACGCGCTCGCCTGTTCGATCGGCGCAGGAAGCCGGTAAGCCTGTACGAATTCGTGGAAAACATCTTGCAGGATGTCCTCGGCATCGTTGGGATCGCGAATCCGGCGCCGGATGAAATTGACGAGCCTCGTGCGCTCGCGGATCACCGTTGCGGTGATGTCGCTATCGCGTTGGTTCGTCGTATCCGGCGTGAGTGGCGGTTCCATGCGTCTGAAGACGTTTCAGCGGAGCGGATATTGTGGTGAGCGGAAAATAAATTTCTCGCAGCGGATGAGGCGGCCGTCTGGTCCCGGGCGACGAGTGGACGCGCCGCGTTGGCGACGCGTACCGGACTCATCGGGACGTGCAGGGGAGGGGCGTCAGGCGGGCTCCGTCGTCAATACCGCCACGTCAGATTAACACTGCCGTTCAACGGCGCGGCGTAGATCCCGGTCGAGTATTCCAGCGACGCAAAGTGCTTCTTGTTGAGCGCGTTATTCAGATTCCCCGTGATGCTGAAGTGCCGGTTGACGTCATAGCGCACCATGAAATCGAGGTCCGCATACGCGCCCTGTTTCACCGTGCCCACGCCTTCGGATTCGAAGCGCGTGGCGCTCTGCCAGCGCACGCTGCTGCCAACCGTCAGCTTGTGATCGAGATACGGAACCCGGTACGTGGTCGACAGATGCAAGGTCTTGCGCGGCACGAAGGTTTGCGTCGACAGGCCGTCGTCGCCGACCACGCGCAGAATCGTCGCGCCCGCGCTGACGTTCCAGTCGTGCGTGAGTTGCCCGGACACTTCCGCTTCCACGCCCTCGGAGGTGGCGTTGCCCGCCGTGTAGGCCTCGTTGCCGGTTTCGAGGTTCAGGCCCGCATCGGTTGCGACGTTGGTCTGACGCACATGAAAGACCGCGAGCGACGTATTCAGCCGGTTGTCGAAGAACGCGCCCTTGACGCCCGCTTCGGCGCTGCTGCCGCGCGCGGGGCCGAGCAACTGGCTGTCGATATTCAACTGGTATTGCGGATTGAAAATCTTCGTGAAGCTGGCGTATGCGGTGATCTGTCTCGTCAGATCGACCGTCAGGCCGACGTACGGCGACGAGCCGGCCGATTGCTGAGAATAGGGCGTGCCGCTCGCGTCGCCGCTGCTGCCTGCCTGCGTGTAGTTGATGCCGAGCAGCAGATTCACACGATCGCTGAGATTCCAGCGCGACGAGGCGTACACGCTGCGGCGCACGTCGAGGTAATGCGTGTAGTCGGTCGCGGCGCCGAAGGCCGGTTCCGGGAAGGTGCCCGCCAGCAGTTCGGACAGGCTCAGCGCAGTGCCGTCGGTATCGCCCTCGCCGGACGGATTGCTCAGTTCCGAGCGCGAGAAGCTTGCGCCGAATACAAGGTCGTGCGTGCGCCCAAACAGATCGACCTTGCCCGACACGTTCGAGTCCAGCACGATCTGCCGGTTCGACTCCTTCCACCACGACGTATACGACTCGATGCCGCTGCCGTCCGCATTCAGCGAGCCGTTCGGGTAGAAGATTTTCGCGTTGCTCGAGATGTCGTTGAAAGCGGCTGTCGTCTTCCATTTCCAGCGCTGGCCGAGTTGCTGGGTCAACTCCGCGAAGGCGCGCTCTTCCTGTGTGTTGAAGTACGCCCAACTCGGCGCCATGCTCGCGCCCACGCCGTAGCTGAGCTGATTGCCGTTTGCGTCGAGCAGCGGCAGGCCGCCCCACTGAGCGCCTTCGGAGCGGTTGTTTTCGTAGCTGAAGCCGAGCGTCGCGAGTGTCGTCGGCGTGAGGTTCGCTTCGACCACGCCATAGACGATGTCCTTGCTCGGCTTGTAGCGGTCGATATAGGAATTGCCGTCCTCGTGCACGGCGACGAGACGTCCGGCGACCGTGCCCGCCTTGTTCAACGGCCCCGACACGTCGACGTCGATACGCTTCGTGTCCCACGATCCGTACGAGATATCACCCGATGCCTGGAAGTCGTAAGTGGGCCGCTTACGGATGAAGTTGACCGTCGCCGAGGGGTTGCCGGTGGCCGCATTCAGTCCGTCGGCACCGCGCAGTACTTCGACCCGGTCGTATAGCGCCATGTCGATGTCGCCGTATTGCGACTGGTAGATCAGCGGCGTGCCGATGCCGTCGAACTGGAAGTTGGTGATCTGGAAGCCGCGCGACATGAAGTCGGTGCGGTCCGTTTCGTATTGATCGACGGTGACGCCGGTGACGTGTTTCAGCGCGTCGTTCACGCTATTGAGCTGGAAGTCGTCCATTTGCTGACGCGTCAGCACGGAGACGGATTGCGGCGTTTCCTTGGGCGACAGCGCGATCTTGCTGCCGGCGGTCGTCGAGTGGAAGGTGTAGGAATGGGTCTTTTCGGTCGGCGGCTGCACGTCGTCGCTGCTGGCGTTGACGGCGACCGTGGGGAGCTGGGCTTCCTGTGCGGCGGGGGTGTTTGTGCTGGTGCTGGCGTTGGTAGTGGCGTTGGCCGTATTGCCGGTGTCGCTGGACTGGGCCCACGACATCGTCGGCACGATGCCGGCGAGAGCGAGCATTACGACGATAGGACGCAGATGACTGCCCGCTTGTCGCCGCACGGATGCGGAAGCGGGCGGCCGTGCAGCCGCTGAAGGAAAGCGATGATTTGCACGATAACTCAAGCGATAACTCATGGAACGCATCAACCCGCAGACAAATAAAAGGCGAATGATAATCATTCCCATTTACTCTTACAAAGAAATTATGCGAATGCTTAATGATTCCGTCGTTTTTTTGAGACGGAGGTTGGGGCGCGGAAGGTGGGTTTGGGTTGGTTGAGTTTGGCGCGCGCCGAGGGCCGTTGGCGGAGGGACGGCATTGGCACGCAACGGTCGGAGCTTTGTTATCGCAGGCTTATTGGCAGCCGCGAAATAATTTTCGCTGGCGCTCAGTTCCAGGAGAACACCGAGTGATGTCCGGCATTCTCGTGGCACTTGGCCGGTGCCTTACTGCCCCTTACTTATTCGCGGCGTGTTGCGACCGAAACGGCATCGGCAAACTCGTCAACGCGATGCGCGCAGGGATGGATTCATCGCTGCGACAAGCACGGCGGCGTGCAGTTCGATCTGCAGACCATGTCGCATCGGCGGCTCGAACTTCTATCTCGCGGACGTTGCCGGCAATGCGCGGCCATTGCAGCACGAAGCCGCCGACGACGGCAGCATCGCGGGCCAGCACGACAACATGATTCGACTGTACGTCGAGCCGGACAGCGGCAAGCTGCTTGGCGCAGCGTTGTTTTCAGGGGCCTGGCGAGCATCTCGCGCATCTGCTCGCGTGGGCGGTTCAGCGACGGGAGACGGCGGAGGAATTACTGCGCTTGCCGTTTTACCATCCGGCCGTCGAAGAGCTGGTGCAGACGGCGCTTCACGACGCGGCGTCGAAACTGAACGTCCCTCCCAGGCTCGATCTCGATCGTCTCCGCCACGGCGGAAAGTGATCGTATTCTGTTGCAAGCTTCGGCACGAAGTACGGCACTATAGTGCCGTTCTGCTTCGGCGGCGCGTCGTCTTAGACTGCGCGATGGAAGAACCGGAGCATTCCGGCACGCCCCGTTCTGTCCACCAGAAATTGCTTCAGCGTCAAAGCAGACATCTTCACTGAACACAACAGGTCGAACGCCATGTTCATGTTGAGCGAATTCTTCAAGTCGGCCTTGTTGATCGTCACCACGCTCTTTCCGATCATCAATCCGCCTGCGGTCGCGCTGATCATCCTGAGCATGGTGCGCGGCGCCAGCGACGAAGACCTCGCCGAACTCGCGCGCCGCATCGCGATCAACGGGTTCGTGATTCTGCTCGCGTCGCTGTCGGTCGGCGCGTACGTGCTGAAGTTCTTCGGCATTTCGGAAGACGTGTTGCGCGTCGCGGGCGGCATCGTGATCGCAACCGCAGGCTGGGGCCTGCTGCAATCGCCGACCGACGACACCGCCGAGTCGACGCCCGCACCGGACCCGAAGCGCACAGCCTCGCTACGCAGCAAGGCCTTTTATCCGCTGACGCTGCCGATCACGGTCGGGCCAGGATCGATTGCGGTCGCGATTGCACTCGGCACCGGATCTCCACACGAAGGCATCCTGCCCGTGCATGTCGCGGGCGCTGCGCTTGCCCTGGTTCTGCTGTGCCTGAGCATCTTCTTCTGCGTGCGCTACGCCGGACGGATGGAGCGGCTGCTCGGAACCGTCGGCACGCAAATCGCCATGCGGCTCTTTGCCTTCGTGCTGTTCTGCATCGGTGTGCAATTACTGTGGATCGGTGTAGCCGGTCTGGTCGAAAGCCTGCATCTGCACTGAACCGCGGCGCGCGCGTACAAAGCGCCACCGTTATATGCCGATCGACTAAGCACCTGACAATTTGTTGGTTCTTTATGGCAGCACGCGCTGCTACAGTCGCCGCGCAGGTGCGCAAAACGCGCCGACGTAATGCAGAACCATCGAAATCAAAAATACGGGGCTTGGATATGAAACGCTTTACCCGCAGTGCTGCCGTCATCGGACTGCTGCTGACATTGTCCGGCGTCGCGCACGCCGACCGGCTCGACGACATCAAGAAAGCGGGCGTGCTGCGCGTCGCGACGTTCGACAGCAATCCGCCGTTCGGTTTCGTCGATCCGAAGACCAATCAGATCGTCGGCCTCGACGTCGACTACGCCCGCGCGGTTGCCGCGAAGCTGGGCGTCAAGCTCGAAATCCAGCCGACCAACCCGGCCAACCGGATTGCGTTCCTGAAGTCGAACAAGGTCGATCTGGTCTTCGCGAACTTCACGATCACCGACGAACGCAAGAAGGAAATCGATTTCAGCACGCCGTATTTCGCGTCGGGCACGCAGTTCATCGCGAAGAAGGGCGTCCTTAAATCGCCGCAGCAACTGGCCAGCCTGCGCATCGGCGCAGATAAGGGCACGACGAACGAACAGCAGGTGCGCGCGCAATTCCCGAACGCGACGATCGTCGCCTACGACGACACACCGTTCGCTTTCGCCGCGCTGCGCACGGGCAACGTGCAGGCCATCACGCAGGACGGCCCGAAGCTCGTCGCGTTGCTCGCCAACGTGCCGGACAAGGAGAAGTACGAGATCCCGCCGTTCACGATTTCGAACGACTACGAAGGCGTCGGCGTACCGAAGAACGAAGCGCGTCTGTTGAATGTCGTCAACGAGACGCTGGAAGGTCTTGAAGCCAACGGCAACGCCGGGAGGATTTACGACCAGTGGTTCGGTCCGACCAGCAAGGCACCGCTGCCGCGTCTGTTCAAGATCGGCGATCCGCAAAAGAGCTGAACTTTTCACACGTCTGCCAGCCGGCCTGCCGTTTTCATGACGGCGGGCCGGTTTGTTTTGTTTGCGCCTTTGCAATAGCTTCTGTTTTTCTGGATGGGTGGTCATGATGAACGCGTGGCTCGAACCTCGCTACGTCACGTGGATATGGCACGGCTTCGCGATGACGCTGGTGCTGTCGGCCTCGGTGATCGTATGCGCGACGCTGCTCGGTTTCGGGCTGGCGCTCGCGCGCACCGGACCTTATGCGTCGCTGCGCCGTGCGGCAGCCGGTTACGTGATGGTGTTCCGCAATTCGCCGCTGCTGGTGCAACTGCTGTTCTGGTATTTCGGCGCGGCAACCCTGCTGCCCGACAGTGTGATGACCTGGCTCAATACGCCGCACACGATCGCGCTCGGCCCGCTTACGCTCGCCTGGCCGAGCTTCGAATTCGTCGCCGGATGGCTCGGCCTCACGTGCTACACGACGACTTTTATCTGTGAAGAATTTCGCGCGGGGATGCAGGGTGTGCGCGCCGGACAGCATCATGCGGCTGCCGCGCTGGGTCTCACGCGATTCGCGGCGTTCCGCTATGTGATCCTGCCGCAGGCGGTGCGGATCGCGACGCCGCCGCTGGCTGGGCAATATATGAATGTGATCAAGAACTCGTCGCTGACGATGGCAATCGGTCTCGCCGAATTGTCGTATGCGTCGCGCCAGGTCGAGACGGAAACGTTGAAGACGTTCCAGTCGTTCGGCATGGCGACCGTGCTTTACGTCGTGTCGATTGCAGCGATCGAAGTTGCGTTGCTACTGTGGCAGCGACGCGGCGCTTCGGGCGCGCGCGGCTTGCGGCTTTCGCGTGGAGGCCGTTCATGAGCGCACTCGACTGGTTGCCTGTCGCGCGTTATCTGCTGCTCGGCGCGTTCCCCGCGGGGCCGCTCGGCGGCGTCGCGCTGACGCTGGTGCTGACCGTGCTGTCCGCCGTATTGTCCGCGTTGCTCGGACTCGCAGGCGGCGTCGCACTGGTGATGACGCGCGGCGTCGTGCATATGCTGCTGCTCGCCTTCGTCGGCTTTTTTCGCGCGATTCCGGTGCTGATGCTGATCTTCTGGACCTTCTTCCTGATGCCGGTGCTACTGCATATCGATGTGCCGGGACTCGCGACGGTCGTGTGCGCGCTCGCGCTGATCGGCGGCGCGTATCTGTCGCATTCGGTGCAGGCGGGCATCGTCGCGGTCGGCGACGGCCAGTGGCAGGCCGCGATGTCGCTCGGCATGACGCGCGCGCAGGCGTTGCGGCACGTGCTGCTGCCGCAGGCTATCAGGATGATGGCACCGTCGTTTATCAATCAGTGGGTGTCGTTGATCAAGGATACGTCGCTGGCGTATATCGTCGGCGTGCAGGAATTCACGTTTCTGGCGAACCAGGTCAATAGCCGGCTGATGGTGTATCCGGCGCAGATTTTCCTGTTCGTCGGTCTGGTGTATCTGGTGCTGTGCACCGCGTTTCAATGGGGTGCGACGAAGCTGCTGGCGGCAACCTCGGGCGGCCTCGGTGCGTCGCGTTAGTGTTGCCGCTGCGTGTGCCGCTCAATGGCGTTGCCGCAGATAAGTAAATGAAAAATGAATGGTTCTATGCGGCCATTCGACGCTTTAACCTCGGTTAACTCTGCCGAGGTAGCATGAACGACATCTCCAACACCGGTGTATTGCAGGCGCGGCCGCCGCGCCGCGCGCATGTGATTGAAAGCGATGCTGAAGCGCTGGCCGTCGCCGAAAAACTTGCGCTCGAATTTGCAGTGGGCGCGTCGGAACGCGACCGGCTGCGCCGTCTTCCGCATGACGAGATCGAGCGTTTCAGCGAGAGCGGTCTGGGCGGCATTACCGTGCCGGGCGAGTATGGCGGCGCGGATGTTTCGTTCGTCACGCTCGCGCGCGTGTTCGCGATTCTGTGCGAAGCGGACCCGTCGCTCGGGCAAATCCCGCAGAATCATTTTGGCTTTCTGAATGTGATCCGCACGTTTGGGTCGCCGTCGCAGAAAGAGCGCTATTTTGCGGGCGTACTCGCGGGCAAGCGGCTGGGCAATGCCGGGCCCGAGCGCAATTCGCGCAATACCACCGACGTGCAAACCCGCCTCGCTACAATCAACGGCGAACTGCGCGTGAACGGCCGCAAATACTATTCGACCGGCGCGCTGTTCGCGCACTGGGTGCCGGCCAAACTGCTCGACGACGAAGGGCGGCTCGTCACTGCGATCATCGAACGCGACAGTGCGGGGCTGACCGTGATC
The DNA here is from genome assembly GCF_050435665.1 of Paraburkholderia sp. GAS333. Taxonomy (NCBI): domain Bacteria; kingdom Pseudomonadati; phylum Pseudomonadota; class Betaproteobacteria; order Burkholderiales; family Burkholderiaceae; genus Paraburkholderia; species Paraburkholderia sp. GAS333. Next base: position 566,740 of record NZ_JBNDKS010000004.1, on the reverse strand, counting down.
GACGACTGGTCGGGGTTCGGGCAGCGCACGACGGCGAGCGGTTCGGTCGTGTTCAACAACGTGCTGGTCGATCCCGATGCCGTGTTGCCGCTATGGCAGAACGCCGACGAGCCGTCGCTCATCGGACCGGTTTCGCAGATCATCCAGGCCGCGATCGACGCGGGCATCGCACGCGCGGCCGTGAAGGAAACCGTGCGCTTCGTGCAGACGCAGGCGCGGCCCTGGCTCGACGCCGGTGTTGAACGCGCGACCGACGATCCGTATGTGATTCGCGACGCGGGTCTGCTCCACGTCGAACTGCATGCCGCAGAAGCCGTGCTCGAGCGCGCGGCGCGCGCGCTCGACCGGATTCGCGCGCAACGCGTCACTGCGCAGACGCAGGCGGAAGCGTCGATTGTGGTCGCCAAAGCGAAGGCGCTGACCACCGAGGCCGCGCTGAACTCCGCCGAAAAACTCTTCGAACTTTCAGGCGCACGCGCAGTGCTGGCCGAACACAATCTCGATCGACACTGGCGCAACGCGCGCGTGCATACGCTGCATGACCCGGTGCGCTGGAAATACTTCGCAATCGGCAACTATGTGCTCAATGGCGTGCTGCCGCAGCGGCACGCGTGGATCTGATACGGACTCGGCAAGCACCATGACCCCAGCAATCGACACCTCTGCCGTTCAGGCCGCCACGCTGATCCGCTCCGACGACGAAGCACTCGATGTCGCCCACGCGCTCGCCGAATCGTTTGCACGCGAAGCTGCTCAGCGCGATGCGCAGCGACGTGCGCCGTATGAAGAACTGGCGCGTTTTTCCGCGTCGGGTTTGTGGGGCATCACTGTGCCGCGCGAATACGGCGGCGCGGGCGTGTCGAGCGCGACCTTGTCGCAAGTCGTCGCGCTGATTTCCGCAGCCGATGGCTCGCTCGGACAGATCCCGCAGAATCACTTCTACACGCTTGAAGTGATCCGCGTGCAGGGCAGCGCTGCGCAGAAAGACCGGCTTTTTCAGCGGGCATTGCGAGGCGACCGCTTCGGCAACGCGCTAGCCGAACGCAAATCGCGCACTGCTTCGGAGCGTACGACGCAACTCGTGCCGGATGGCGACGACGCATTCCGCGTGACGGGCGAAAAGTTCTACGCGACCGGCGCGTTGTACGCGCAGTGGATTCCCACCGCCGTCGTCGGGCCGGATAAGAAGACCTGGCTCGCGTTTATCGCGCGTGATGCGCAGGGTGTTGAGGTAATCGACGACTGGTCGGGCTTCGGTCAGCGGAACACCGCGAGCGGCACCGTCAAATTCGACAACGTGCGCGTCGCCGCCGCCGATGTGCTGCGAGCCGACGCAGACGGCGAACGCACCACCATCAAGGCCTACGCGCAGGTGATTCACGCGGCGATCGATCTGGGACTGGCGCGCGGCGCTCACGATGCCGCGCGTGCGTTCATCAGCACGCAATCGCGTCCGTGGATCGAAGCCAATGTCGAGCGTGCCGCCGACGATCCGTTGACGATCAGCGAATTCGGCCGCCTCGCGGTGCGGCTGGAAGCAGCCGATGCGCTAGTCGAACGTGCGTCGATTCTGATCGATGCGGCCCGCGACGATCCGCAACCGGACACGCTCGGCCGCGCGATCATCGCCGTCGCCGAAGCGCGCACGCTGACCACGGAAATCTCGCTTGCCGCATCGAGCAAACTGTTCGAACTGGCGGGCACGCGCGCGACGACCAGCGAACTCAACCTCGACCGCTACTGGCGCAACGCGCGCGTGCATACGCTGCACGATCCGGTGCGCTGGAAAATCGCCGCGGTCGGCGACTACTACCTGAACGACCGCTTGCCCGCGCAGAGCGGCACGACCTGAACCCGCAGCATTTCTCCGGCAGCCATCTTCATGACCAAGCAGATCCTGCTCAACGCGTTCAACATGAATTGCGTGGGCCATATCAACCACGGCTTGTGGACCCATCCGCGCGACCGCTCGGTGGATTATAAAAAGCTGTCGTACTGGACCGACCTCGCGAAGCTGCTCGAACGCGGCCTGTTCGACGGCCTGTTTCTTGCGGATATCGTCGGCGTGTACGACGTTTATCAGCAATCGGTGGAGTTGCCGCTGAAGGAGTCGATCCAGTTGCCGGTCAACGATCCGTTGCTGACCGTCTCGGCCATGGCGGCGGCAACGAAGCATCTCGGCTTCGGCGTGACCGTCAATCTGACTTACGACTTGCCGTACCTGCTCGCGCGCCGTTTCTCCACGCTCGATCATCTGACCGATGGCCGCATCGGCTGGAATATCGTGACCGGTTACCTCGAAAGCGCGGCACGTGCGATGGGCCTCGGCGAGCAGATCGCGCACGACGAACGCTACGATCGCGCGGACGAATTCCTCGAAGTCGCCTACAAGCTGTGGGAAGGCAGTTGGGAGGACGACGCGGTGCGCGCCGACCGCGCCGCACGCATCTACGCCGACCCCACGAAAGTGCGGCCAATCGAACATCACGGACGCTACTACGATGTCGACGGCTATCACCTGTCCGAGCCTTCGCCGCAACGCACGCCGGTGCTGTTTCAGGCAGGTTCGTCGGGACGCGGCCAGCAGTTTGCCGCGCGTCACGCGGAGTGCGTGTTCGTCTCGCAGCAGAAGCCCGCCGCGCTGCGGCAACTGGTGGCGGACGTGCGCACAGCCGTACGCAACGAGGGGCGCGATCCGGCCGATATCAAGTTCTTCATGGGCCTCTCCGTGGTCGTCGCGCCGACCGAAGCGCAGGCGCGCGAGAAGTACGCGGAATATGTGCGCTATGCGAGTCCCGAAGCCGGACTCGCGCATTACGCGAGTTCGAGCGGGATCGATTTTTCGCGCTATGCGCCGGACGAGCCGATCCGTTACGCGAAAAACAACGCAATCGAATCGGTGATGAAGAACCTGACCGGCGCGGGCCGCGAACGCACGGTCGCGCAGATTCTCAACGAGGAACTGCAACTGGGCGGACGCTACCCGGCGATTGTCGGAACACCGGAGCAGGTGGCCGATGAATTGATCGGCTGGATCGAGCAGACCGATATCGACGGCTTCAACCTGGCGCGCACCGTGACGCCGGAATGCTATAGCGATTTCATCGATCTGGTGATTCCGGTGTTGCAGGAGCGCGGCGCGTACAAGACTTCGTATGCCGAAGGCACGTTGCGCGAGAAGCTGTTCGGTGCGGGCCGCGCGAAGCTGCCAGACGAACATGCGGGCGCACAGGTGGGTCGAGGGATCGATGTCTGACGAAAAAGCGGTGACAGGTGGTCGTTTTATGAAGTTTTTAAGAAGCCGATCATTAGATCAGGATTCCCGATTTGCATAGTTGAATTCATCGTTTTGCCGGTAGCGGTGACATGACTACCATCCAACGTTCCAGCTATTCACGCGAGAAACGAGATCATGTCCACCGTTGCTTTCCCTTCGACTGCGGTCGACCCCCACGCATCAACGGATAGTGCGGCGCGTCCCGCCGTGATCCGCAGCGCACAGGATGTCTCGCGCATCGTCAACGCAGGCGCAGCGCAAGGCAGTAACGCGCGCATCGTGATTGCCATCGCGCTGGGCGGCGTTTTTCTCGATGCGTACGATCTCACGTCGCTCGCCTACGGTATCAAGGACATCGCGCGGCAGTTCTCGCTGTCGCCGGTTCAGGTCGGTTTCGTTTCTTCGGCGATCACGTTCGGCGCGATTCTCGGCGCGCTGTTCGGCGGCTATCTGACCGACCGTATCGGCCGGTATCGCGTGTTCATGGCTGACATGCTGTTCTTCGTGGTCGCGGCGATTGCCGCCGGTCTCGCGCCGAACGCGTGGGTGCTCGGTGGCGCGCGCTTTCTGATGGGTTTCGGCGTCGGGCTCGATCTGCCGGTGGCGATGGCCTTTCTCGCGGAGTTCTCGCGCGTGGCGGGCAAGGGCAACAAGGCGGCCAGCGTCGCCGCGTGGTGCCCGGCGTGGTATGCGGCCACCAGTACCTGCTATCTGCTGATCCTCGGGCTGTATGCGATCTTGCCGGAGCATCAGCTAGGTTGGCTGTGGCGCTTGACGCTCGCTTTCGGCGCGGTGCCGGCCATCGTGATTATTCTGGTGCGCAGCCGCTATATCAGCGAGTCGCCGGTATGGGCCGCGAATCAGGGCGATCTCGACGGAGCCGCGCGCATTCTGAAGCGCACGTATGGCGTGGATGCGGTAGTGGAACGCAGCGATGAGCCGATCGTCAAACCGCGCGCTGCGTCCTGGCGCAACTACGGCGTGCTGTTCAACGACACCTACCGCCGACGTACGATTCTCGCCGCCGTGATCGGCAGCGCTTCGTCGTTCGGCTATAACGCGATCATTTTCGGCTTGCCGGTGATCATCGCGAGCTTCTTCCACCAAGGCCCGCTCACGACGATCATCGCGGCGCTTGCGTTGAATCTGGTGTTTGCGTTCGTCGGCGGATTGATCGGCGTGTGGACCGCGCCAACGGTCGGCGCATGGAAGATGACCGTGCTCGGCCACTCGCTGCAATTCGCGTCGCTGATTGGTCTTGCCCTAATCGGAAAACCGGGCAGCGGGGCGCTCGTCGTCGTCGCGATTCTGTTGCTCGGCGGTTATCTGTTCGGTCAGGGCTTCGGACCCGGTTCGCATTCGATGACCTATGCGTCGCTGAGCTATCCCACGTCGATTCGCGGCATTGGCGTAGGCTTCAATCAGACGCTGGTGCGTTCGGCGTCCACGATTTCGCTGTTTCTATTTCCGGTGCTTGCCGCGTGGCTCGGCACGAAGGTGTTCTGGGTGATCGCGATTGCGCCGCTGACTTCGCTGCTGGTGCTGCTCGCGATCCGCTGGGAGCCTTCGGGATACGACATCGACGCAGAGGATTATGCACAGCCGGCATCGACGTAACGCTCAGGAAAAAAACTTAAAAAATGGCGTCCATTCGCGAAGATTGCCCTCGGTGCACTGACGGGTCGAACCATGACGAAGCCGCGCACGAACCGGTATTGACCGCACGCGCGTTGACCAAACATTTCGGCGCGACGCTCGCGTTGTCGAAGTTCGATCTGTCGATCGGGCGCGGCGAAGTCGTCGCGCTGATGGGCGCCAACGGCGCTGGCAAGTCGACCTTCGTCAAGCTATTGAGCGGCGTCTATGCGGCCGATGGCGGTACCCTGACGCTCGCCGGCAAACCCTATCGGCCCGCGTCGCCGCAGACTGCGCGGCAACTCGGCATAGCGACCGTGCATCAGTCGATAGCGGATGCCGTGGTGCCTACGTTGTCGATCGCGGACAACCTGCTGCTCGACCGTCTGTGCGATCCCGCATCGCCGTGGCGGGTGCCGCCTGGCGAGCGGCGCGACGCGGCCGCGCCGCTGGCAGCGAGAGTCGGGCTCGATGTGGATCTGTCCGCGCCGCTCGGTTCGCTGTCGCTCGCGAGTCAGCAACTGGTGACGCTGGCGCGTGCGCTGGCATCGCAGCCGCGTCTGCTGATACTCGACGAACCGACCGCGAGCCTTTCCGCCGCCGAAGCCGGACGGCTGTTCGCGCGGCTGGAGCCGTTGCGCGACGAGGGCGTGGCGATTCTGCTGGTGTCGCATCGGCTAGGCGATTTGCGGCGCATGGCCGATCGCGTCGCGATCATGCGCGACGGCCATCTGGTTGCCGACCTGCAACCGCCGATCGATTTCGACGCCGCGATAGAAACGATGATCGGCAGGCCCATGCCGCAAAGCCGCACCGTGGATGCCACGCGCGCGGCATCGCTCGAAGCGTGTTTCAGCGCGCGCGATTTGCAGTTGACGCCCACCAGCGTGCCGTTCGATCTCGACGTGCAGCGCGGCGAAATCGTGGCGATTGCGGGCCCGGTCGGCGGCGGCAAGTCGCGTCTTGCGCGTGCGATCTTCGGCGCGGCGCGCGCGAACGGGGGCGAGATGACGCTCGACGGCAAGCGCTGGCGTCCGCGTTCTCCCGCCGATGCCATTCGCGCCGGTGTGTTTCTCGCGGGCGAAGATCGCTGGCGCTCGTCGCTATTTCCCGACAGCGTGCCGTTCGCGTCGATTGCGGGCACGCTGAGCTTTCCGTTTCTGTCGCGCTGGTTCAAACGCGGCACAGTGCGCGGCGCAAGAGAGCGCGAAGCCGCCAGCGACGCGATCAAAACCTTCGGCATCCGCTGCACGGGACCGGACGACCGTCTCACCCGGTTGTCGGGCGGCAACCAGCAGAAAGTCGTGCTCGCGCGCTGGCATGTCGAACCCGCGCGGCTGTTGCTGCTCGACGAACCGTTTCAGGGTGTCGACGCCGGAGCGCGCGCCGATATCGTCGATACGTTGCGACGGCATGCGCACGAACGCGCGACGCTGGTGTTCGTCAGCGATCTCGAAGAAGCGCTCGAAATCGCCGATCGCGTCGTGTGGTTCGATCGCGCGACGCTCGATCGCTCGTCTACCTCCAACCCGAGTTCAGTGGTCCATTCATGAAACCCGTCACGCCTTCCATTGCCCGCGACGCGGGTGCCGTGCAACGCGCGCGGCCCACGTTGCGCACTCTGCGCGATCAGCTCGAACGCACCGGCATCCTGCTCGTGCTGGCGATACTGATTGCGGTGTTCGCCACCAAAGAGCCCGCGTTCCTGAATCTCGACAACCTGTTCAGCATTTTGCAGGCGGTATCGATCGTGGCCTTGCTCGGTATCGGCGTGACGATCACGCTGGCGGCGGGCGGCTTCGATCTGTCGGTGGGCAGCGTGGCTGCGTCGGCGCAGATGGCGGCAAGCTACGTGTTGATCGTATGGCACGGCAGCGCGCTCGCGGCGGTGGCGGCCTGTGTGGTGCTCGGTGTCGTCGCCGGATTGTTCAATGGCTTGCTGATTACGCGGTTGCGTGTGCCCGATCAACTGGCCACGCTCGGCACGCTGTTTCTGCTCGCCGGTCTGCAACTGATCCCGACCGGCGGACGCTCGCTCGCAACCGGCACGGTGTTGCCCGACGGCACCGAAGCGAGCGGCGTATTCACCGACGCGTTTCTCGCGTTGGGGCGCTTCCGGCTATTCGATGTCGTGCCGTTGCCGGTGCTGATTCTCGCGGTGCTGACCATCGTCGCCATCATCGTGATGGAGACGACCCGTTGGGGCCGCGTGATCTACGCGATCGGCGGCAACGAGACCGCCGCGCGTCTCGCCGGTGCGCCGACCGCGCGCTATCGGGTAGCGGCTTATGTGGCGTCGGGCGCGATTGCATCGCTGGGCGGCGTGCTGATCGCCGCTCGCGTGGGCCGCGGCGACGTCAGCGCGGGACATTCGCTGCTTCTCGATGCGGTGGCCGCCGCGCTGATGGGCTACGCGGTGTGGGGTGCAAAGCGGCCCAATGTGTTCGGCACGGTGGTGGGCGCGGTGTTCGTCGGCGTATTGCTGAACGGGCTGACGATGCTGAATGCACCGTATTACATGCAGGATTTCATTAAAGGCGTGTTGCTGGTGCTTGCGTTGGCGTTTACTTTCAGCGTGGGCCGACGGGTGGATTCGCGCGCCTGATCAGCCCGTTGCAAGCCGCCTTTGGAGCCAGTTCGCGCAGGGAATTTTCACAGCGTAATCCGTTTGCCATCCGAAGGAATATCGATTGCCGAATCGTTCAGTTTGCGCGCGCGATTCCCGCTGATAGATTGAGCGAACAGTCATTCAAGCGGAGACACTCATGGCGGAAGTTGACGAAACGGTTTCATCGAATATAGCCGGTACGGATCGGCCTGCGGTACGTGTAATCGCCGACGACGCGCAAGCCATCGCGGTAGCGCACGAACTGGCGGCCCGCGTTGCGCAGGACGCCGCCACGCGCGACGTGCAACGCCGGTTGCCGCGCGAGGAAATCGAATGGTTCTCGCAATCGGGGTTGTGGGCGATCACAGTGCCGAAGGAATACGGCGGAGCGGGCGTGTCTTTCGTCACGCTGACCGAGGTCGTGAAGATCGTTTCAGCAGCGGATTCGTCGCTCGGACAACTGCCGCAAAACCATTTCGGCCTGGTCGACGTGATCGCGCTGACTGGTTCGCCAGAGCAGAAAAAGTACTTCTTCTCACAAGTGCTGGCAGGCAGGCGCTTCGGTAATGGCTTTTCGGAAAAGGGCACAAAAAACGTGCTCGATCTGAAAACAACCGTCACGCGCGACGGTGACGATTACGTCGTGAACGGCACCAAATTCTATGCAACCGGCGCATTGTTCGCCGACTTCGTGCCCGTGCTCGGACTCGACAGCGAACGCAAGGGCTGGCTCGCCTACATCCCGCAAGGCACTCAGGGGCTGACCGTGATCGACGACTGGTCGGGCTTCGGTCAACGCACCACGGCGAGCGGAACCGTTGTGCTGGAGAGCGTGCGCGTGCCCGCTTCGCACGTGCTGCCCGCGCATCGCGTGTCCGATTTTCCGACGCTGAACGGCCCGATTTCGCAGATCATCCAGGCGGCCATCGACGCGGGTATCGCGAAGGCCGCGATCGACGACACGCTTGCCTTCGTGCGTTCGCGCTCGCGGCCGTGGATCGACAGCGGCGTCGAACGGGCCAGCGACGATCCGCTGACGGTGCGCGAGATCGGCCATTTGCACATCCAGTTGCATGCAGCAGAGGCGCTGCTCGAACGGGCCGCGCGCGTGATCGACGACATCGCGGCGAAAGCGGAGCCGACCGAGGACGACATCGCGCGTGCGTCGGTGGCAGTGGGCGAAGCCAAAGTGTTGACTACCGAAGTCGCGCTGCTCGCGGGCGAAAAGCTGTTCGAACTTTCCGGCACGCAATCGACGCTCAGCGAACACAACCTGGACCGCCACTGGCGCAACGCGCGCGTGCACACGCTGCATGATCCGGTGCGCTGGAAGTATCACCTCGTGGGCAATTACTACCTGAACGGCGTCAAACCCGTGCGGCACCCGTGGAATTGACGCGACAGACGACGACAAGCGCGCTGGCAAAAATCGCCGTCGCGATGACCACCCGAAATACCTGACCGAATCCAATCATGGCAAGAGAAATCCGCCTCAACGCGTTCGACATGAACTGCGTGGGGCATCAGTCGCCGGGCTTATGGGCGCATCCGCGCGATACGTCGTGGCGTTACAAGCAACTCGACTACTGGACCGATCTCGCGAAACTGCTGGAACGCGGCAAGTTCGACGGCCTTTTTATTGCGGACGTGCTGGGTACGTACGACGTCTACAACGGCAGTGCGGAAGCGGCGATTCGCCAGGCCGCGCAGGTGCCGGTCAACGACCCGGTGCTGCTGGTGTCGGCGATGGCGCACGTCACCGAACATCTCGGCTTCGGCGTGACGTGTTCGCTGTCGTACGAACATCCGTATCCGTTCGCGCGCCGCATGTCGACGCTCGATCATCTGACCAACGGCCGCATCGGCTGGAACATCGTCACGTCGTATCTGGACAGCGCGGCGCGCAATGTGGGCTTGCCCGCGCAGGTCAATCACGACGAACGTTATGCGCTCGCCGAGGAGTATCTGGAAGTCTGCTACAAGCTGTGGGAATCGTCGTGGGAAGACGATGCCGTGGTGCGCGATGCCGCGCGGCACGTGTTCACCGAGCCGTCGAAGGTGCATCCGATCAATCATCACGGCAAGCACTTCGACGTGCCGGGCATTCACCTGAGCGAGCCGTCGCCGCAGCGCACACCGGTGCTGTATCAGGCGGGCGCGTCGAAGCGCGGCAAGGATTTCGCCGCCCAGCACGCCGAGTGCATCTTTATCTCGGCACCGTCGCGCACGATTCTGAAGAGCTTTGTCGCCGACATCAGGGCGCGCGTGAAATCGTTCGGCCGCGATCCGCATGACGTTCTGATCTTTAATCTGCACACGGTCATTACCGGCAAAACGTCGGCTGAAGCGCACGCGAAGCACGCCGACTATCGCCGCTATACCAGCGACGAAGGCGCGCTCGCGTTGATGTCGGGATGGACCGGCATCGACCTGTCGAAATACGACCTCGATGAACCGCTGCGCTATGTCGAGAGCAATGCGGTGCAATCGGCGGTGGAAGCGTTGTCGAGCGCGGACCCGACGCGCGTGTGGACCGTACGCGAGATTGCGAAGTGGGGCGGCATTGGCGGACTTGGGCCGCTTTCGGTGGGCTCCCCTGAGGAAATCGCCGATGAGTTGCAGTCATGGGTCGAAGAAACCGACGTCGACGGATTCAATCTCGCCTATGCGCTGACGCACGAAAGTTTCGTCGATTTCGTCGATCTGGTCGTGCCCGAACTCCAACGTCGCGGCGTCTACAAGACCGATTACACGCAGGGTTCATTGCGCGAAAAATTGCATGGGCGTGGTGCGCGATTGAGCGACCCGCATCCCGGCGCCGCGTATCGCGCGCACGCGTCGGCTCATGCCGGATAGCACCGTTTGATTCATAACAACATCAATTCCTGGTTGGAGATCAATGATGAAATCGTTTCTTCGTCGCAAGCTGGACCGGCACGTGAATGTGAAGCTCAAGTCGGGCGTGCTCGCCGTGGCTGCTGCCGCGATGCTTGCGGGCGGCGTCGCACACGCGGACCCGCTCAAAGGCGCACCGGCTCCGTTCGATAAAGGCGGCGTGAAAATCGCGCTGGTCAACTATCTGTCGACCGGCGATTTTTTCCAGGCGTATGAAGCCGGCGCGCAGAAGCAGGCGAAGGCGCTCGGCGTCGATCTGCGTATCTACGAAGGACGTCAGGACGCGGCCGAACAGCGTGAGCAGATTCAACAGGCGATCAGCCTCGGCGTGTCGGCGATCATCGTCAATCACGGCTTGCCGGAATCGCTGAAAGATGTCGTGCAGCGCGCGTTGGACAAGGGCATCAAGGTCGTCGCGTTCGATGTCGACCTGGGCAATCCCAAGGTGCCGCAAATCGAGCAGAGCGATCACGATCTGGCCGAGTTGCTGCTGAATCAGGCCGTCAAGGATAACGGCGATACCTTCGACGCCGGCTATGTCTACGTAGCGGGTTTCGCGCCGCTCGACCGGCGCGATGCCGTGTGGCGAGATTTCAAGGCTGCGCATCCGAAGGTGCAGGAGAAGGCGCGCTGGGGCACGGTGGACAATCCGATTGCGCAGTCGGTGGCGAATCAGGCGTCGGCGGCGTATCGCGCGCACCCGGAGATTCGCGTGGTGTTCGCACCGTATGACGAATTCGCGCGCGGCGCGAAGCTCGCTGCCGACGAAGCGAATCTGTCGTCGAAGCTGCGTTTTTACAGCGCCGACATTTCGACTTCCGACATCGAAGCGATCCGCGCGCCGAACAGCGCGTGGGTCGCGACGGCGGCGACGAATCCCGCCGTGGTCGGCGCGGTGTCGGTGCGGACCGCCGCGTTGCTGCTCGCGGGTCAGGAGTCGGAGCATCGCATCGTCGTCAAGCCGACGCTGATTACCCGCGACGATCTGGTGAAGAACAACATCAAAACGATTGCCGAACTCGGCGAGAAATTCCCGGCATTCCGTTCGAGCGATGCAGCGACGGCGTCATGGATTCCGACGGCGAATTGATTGGAGTGTGCTGTTTGATACGCGCTGTGCTCTCGGCGATAGAGCACGGCGCGTTGTAAAGCGGCGATTGCCAGCAAACACGACCACTGAAACTACCAGTCGATCCGATGCTTCTCGTCGGTCTCCCGATGACGCCGGTCGTCGTCCACATGCAGATACTGGCTCGTCGTGGTCAGCGAGGCATGCCCGAGGTTGTCGCGCACGAGACGCACGTCCACCTGCTGATCCGCCATGTGCGACCCCGCGCTGTGCCGCAGCCAATGCGCCGAAGCCTGTTTCAGGTGATTCGCGCGCTGCGCGTAGTCGGCACCGCGTTCGCGAAGCGCCGTCGATACGTCGCCGAAAACCTGCTTGACGATGCGGTGCAGTCCGGCACGCGTGAGCGGCTTGCGCGATTGACCGATGGGCAGCACGAGCGGCGTGTCTTCATCGGCTGAAGGCAGCGCGGACAACCCCCGTTCGCGCCGATACACCGAAAGCTCCGCCATCATTTCGGCGGTAGCCGGCACGAGCCGCTCCTTGCCGCCTTTACCCATTACCTCAAGCCACCAGCGATCTTCGCCATTCGCGTCACGGCGCGCAAAAAATCCGCCCATGGTGTTTTCGCCGACCTCGGTAATACGCAATCCGCCGAGATAAAGCAGCGTGAACAGCCAGCGCACGCGCGCGTAGTGTTCGCGCTCGCGACTGGTTTGCTGCGGCATCGCCTGAATGCCTTTTTTTACGTCGAGCCACAATTCGGGCGACAGGTAACGGGTGATGCGCGGCTTCGCGCGACGCACCCGCTGACGCGCGAGCGACAGCGGATTGCCCGCCAGATAACCCGCCTGCACCAGCCACGCGAACATCACGTTGAGAATCACCATCGCCTGACGCTGGCTGGACGCGGAGAGCGGGCCGTAGAACGGCCGCCAGCGCGGATCGCCGCGCGGGTGTTTGCGGCCGCCGCTAGCAGTCCACTTCGCGGCGGGCTGCGGATCGGCGAGGAAGTGTTGATAGACGAGCAGGTCCTCGTGTGTCAGCGATGACAACGGTTTGCCCAATTGCAGCACCGACCAGAGCAGCAGGCGCTCGGCTTCTTTGCGGTAGTTGTCGAAGGTGGTTTTCGTATCGACGAAACGGGCGAGCCATGCGCGGATCGCGTCGAGATCGTTGTTGGCGGCGATCTGGGCGATGGTTTGTCGCGCGCGGTTGGCGCCGTGAGAGCCGTCGAGTTCGGCAGCGAGGACCAGGGTTTCGATGGGGCGCGGAGTGGGCGGGAGGAGGGGCACGGGCTGGTTTTACGAGGCTTATGAGAGTGCGGGCATTTTCAGAAGTGGCGACTTCTGAAAATTTCAACATTATAACCGTAATGTCAAAATATTTGTGCGCGATAGTTGGTTTTATAACGTTTTACGTAATATTATTTATTTTTTTGTGAGCTGAATTCGTCCCGGATTCCGTCGATGGCTTGCCGCATCAAGCAGGAGAGTTTTTGGCGAGGGGATGCGAGCAGAGAATGCGCTTCACATGCGGCGCAGATGCACTTATGTTTTCGGCATGCGAACAGGTTGGATATGTGCTGCCGTACTTGCCTGCGCGAGCCATAAAACGCGCTCTAACGACTTACGGTAAGACAGCCACGGGAGGAAACGCGCGGGTGTAACGGCGTCTGGAAATGCCGTCACGCAAAGAGTTGCGCCTGTCTTGCGAACAGAAGGCGAGGGCACTTGGCGACGGGATGTAACAGCGTCGCTTACCAGATACAAAGTGAAAGAGTTTGACGGCGCGGGGTGTGCGAAAATCGCAACTTTCGTTCCTGGGTGTCGATTCGAGCAGGGCTCTGGCTTCCTGTCGCAGCTTTCCTGGCCACTTTGCCGGAACGGGCAAGCGAGGGAAGCGGCACAACGCTCGAATTCAGGCCCAAGCCAATCCACAGCCCCCAGGAACAAACCCGTTTTCCGGATCAATTATTTTGTAAGGCATGAGGTGAATATGATTGCGCGCTGTGTGGGAATGTTGGTGCTGGCGGGGGCGTTGCTCTCATTGACGGGCTGCAATACCGTGGCCGGCTTCGGTCAGGATATCTCGGGGGCATCCCGCTCGGTACAGCGCGCTCTTTGACGCTGAATAGCGACAGCGCGGGTTGAAGGGGCTGGGTAATCGGCGATTGCCCGATACGCCTTGCTGGCGATGCTGAATTACTGGAAGCCGCCCCCCGCGTGACCGCACTCGTCGCTCGAGTGCGGATCTACGTTTTTTTCGCAGTATTGTCGTTCCTTGTCGCGATGTGGCCAGGTGACGCGTTATCGCTCACTTGCGCTGTCGCCGGTCTTGCCGTTCTCGCGCACCAATTCACACTTGTATTCTTCGCTCTGAATCCAGCGCAGCGATGATGACAGCGGCTGTACCAGCCGCGAGACGAGAGGCGGCTATTTCAATCACGCGTTCGCGGATTCAGGCCGCTTCAGCTATCGGCGCTTCCAGAAGACAACCAAACTCGCGCGCGAAATCCACCGACACTCGCGCATGCACGGCACCTTGCTTGTCGAAGAACCGCTGCGTGCCTTCCAGCGTGAAAACGCCCTCGTGCCAGATGTCCGGATGAATATAGAGACCGTGCCGTCCGTCAAACCGGAAGCACACGAATTTCTCCGGCGAGACATCGTCGCCGGGCAATGCCAGCGGAACATAGAACGGACGATGGTCGAGCGGAAAGAACAGTTGTCCGCCGTCCGGATGGTAGTTCGCGTGCCATAACAACATGCGCTCCGGCGTGCGGGCGTGGTCTTCGCGCGCTGCGCCGGGCTCCGTGGCGTACGCGAGAATATAGTGGCCGCTCACCGCCGCGTTGCGGCCATACAGAATGTCGCCGCGCCACTCGCTGACGAACGTGCCTTCGGTCGTGCCGGCTTCGTCGCCGGTTCCGGGATCGATGGGCCTCGATCCGGTGGCCGGCCACCGCACGATTTCGATCGCACAGTCGCTCGGGTCGGCGACAAGGCGGCCATATCCCTCGAGCGTTGCATCGGTCGCGTCGACAACGGGCATCGTCACGCGACGCAGGTCTGCGGGAAGGGCGGGATTGAGATAGTCGATTTCGTCGGGCATCGGCAAACTCTATAACAGTCAGATGACATTTTCAGGCAGGCGGTCAGTTCAAAAACCGCCGGATCGCCGCCGAGAATGCAGCGGGATTTTCGATCATCAATAAATGTCCGCAGTGATCGAGCGTCTCGCGGCCGGCGCTTTTTTCAAATGCCCAATGCGGCACATTCCAGCTACTGTGCGAACGCTCGCCAGAAAGCAGATACACGGAATGACGCGCGAATACCTGCTTCAAGGTGGAAAGATAGTCGACACTCCCCGTGACCGCCACAACGGATTGCCCCATTGCCCGTAATGTCGACGCGGGCTGATAGTCGAGCCAACGCGCGGCCGAGTCTGCCATTGTCGGCGTCGCATCGGGGATTGCGCTGCGCAGCCATTCGAGCGGATCGGCGCGGAAACTTTCCAGCATCGTCCCGGCTTCGGCGGGTGTCATGCGGCCGACCGAAGCGGACCAGAATGCATCGTCCAGCGTGAAGTTTCCTTCGACGTTGACGATCCGCCGCACGCGGTCGGGGTAAGCGTGTGCGAACAGCATCGCAATCGCACCGCCCACTGAGTGGCCGACAAGATCGACGCTCGTCGTGCCGAATTTGGCGTCGACGAACGCGCGAATATGTTCGACCTGTGCGGGCAGCGAAATGCGGTCGAAAGAAGTGCCTCGGTACTCGCCATAGCCCAGCAAATGTGGGGCGGCGTATTCCGCGTCGAACTCTGCTACGTCAAAGGTACCGATAAAGCCGTGAATAAAAATAACAGGCGGCTTGCCATTCATACGACGTTGTCTCCTCTCATCTCGATGATCCACGGACCTTCGGCATGCCGGTTATCAGGCGCATTTTCCGGTCCGTCCAGCGACTGACGACTTTACCAAACAGATAACGCATCGCGGCATTTATTCAATGGACGGTGCAAGTGCGCCGCTCACGCTCAATCTTCCGTGACGCTATACGGGATTGTCGATGGTGCCGTGAGGTACACGAATAATGGGCATGGTTCGGGGACGTCGATGAACACGAATGGCTGGCTTTCGTCGAATCGCGTCGGCTTTCCCGGTCAGGAAGATCTGCCGGACGACGACAACCCGATTGAAAATCCATCGAAGCCGGTCGTCGAGTTTTCTCATTGAGAGAATCGGCTCCCGCACGTCGCCGCGACTCTTCGGCATTAGTGGAGACACGTCGGATAACATGCTGATCTGCGGTGCCGGGAAATAGGTCATCGGATCGATACGGAAGTGCAGGGTGGTGCGGTGAGAGGCAACGCCAGGCTCTACGCCATGGTCTGCGTGTCACGATCTGCGGCACCCGCTTTTGCTCTATCCGGAGACAGCATGGGGAAACTGGACTGGTATCTGAACGTCAACCTGAAGGTGCGGCATCTGCGCCTGCTGGTTGCCGTTTACGATTTCCGAAATCTGCGTCAGGTCGCATCCAATTCATACATCACGGTGCCGGCGGTATCGAAGGCACTCGGCGATATCGAGCGGGCCCTGGGGGTCAAGCTGTTTGAACGCACGGCGAACGGGCTGCGGCCCACCGCGTATGGCGAAAGTGTGGTTCGGCATGCGCGAATCGTGCTCAGCACCCTGAACCAGACCGCTGAAGAAATTCGCGCGCTGCAAACGGGGAGCGCCGGCAAAGTGTATGTGGGAACGTCGCCCATCATGGTGTCGACCATCATGCCGAAAGCACTCACGCTGCTCAAACAGGACACGCCTCACACCAACGTCGAGATCCGCGAAAACCGCATGGGTGCGCTGGTGCAGGAGTTGCAACGGGGCGATCTCGACATGATCGTCGGACGATTGCCGAACAAGTCGGATACCGTCGGCCTGCGTGAGCAGGTGTTGCTCGCGCCGCAGACCAAACTCGTAACCGGGCCGCGTCATCCGCTCGCAGGTAAAACGAAAGTCGAATGGTCGGATCTCGAAGAATTCCCATGGGTGCTTCCGCCGGTGGGCTCGCTGCTGCGCGAGCCGATTGAAAACGCGTTTGCGCGTCATGGCCTCGCCATGCCCTCCAATTACATCGAAACACTGTCGAACCATTTGATCCGCGCATATCTGCAGTTCAACGACGCGATTGCAATCCATACCGGCGACGTGCTGTACCCCTACGCCGACGTGGGTCCGCTCAATGTGTTGCCGATCGATCTGAAGCTCGTGACGCGTCCGCTCGGTGCGCTCTGGCGTGACGACAAACCTCTCGCGCCTAGCGCCATGTCGTTGCTGCGCTGTCTCGAACAGGTTTGTTCGGCTGACGTCGCCGTCGCCAATCACGCCGACTAGGTTTCGACCGAAACTCGCCCCCGCAAGGGCCGACCGATTTGCCGACGCGCCCTGCGTCGGCGTCGGCCCTGCGTTGTCCTGCCGGACACGCATTCCACTGCATTCTTCCTTTCTGCTCCCACCTCGGCGCATCGCGTAGTTGCGTGGGGGGGCTTTACCAAACGGTTAACGCAACCGCTCTTTATTTCAATAGACGGAAATTGCGCACGGCAAGATCATGTCGTCAACGCGATCACCTGCCTGGCCAGGCCGGCTAGCCTCCGCACCAAGCGGCGACGGCGGGGATCCAGTAAGCCTATTCAAACAGGAGACACCGTTGACTAAAAAAGTCCCGCTCAAAATCGCGATTGCCGGTCACCCGCACACGGCGGCCATTCGCGATGGGGCCATCGAAATCGAAGGCGTCGACGCCGAATTCGTCAATGTGCAGCCGCAAATCGGCGCGTTTCGCCGGATGGTGCGCGACCTCGAATTCGACGTTTGCGAGCTGGCGCCGACCACTTACATCATCGCTCGCGCTCATGGTGCGCCGTTCGTCGGCTTGCCCATTTTCGTCACGCGCCGCTTCCACCACGGCGGCCTGCTGGTTCGCCCGGACGCCGGCATCAAGCATCCGAAAGACCTCGAAGGCAAGAAAGTCGGCGTGCGTGCGTACTCGGTTACGACCGGCGTGTGGACCCGTCAGGTGCTGATCGACGAGTTCGGTCTGGATTCGTCGAAGGTCACCTGGGTGGTCGATGACGAAGAACACGTCCAGCAACTGAAGCTGCCGGAAAACGTGATTCACGCGCCGGAAGGCAGCTCGCTTGCCGAAATGATGGCGTCGGGCGAACTGTCGGCAGGTTTCGCCGGTGCTGCCGGTATCGGCCGAACGGGTGCGCCGACGGGCGGCTGGAAGGAAGTCGAAGCCGACTACCCGGACCTGCTGCCGAACGCCGCGGAACTCGAAGCCGAATACTACGCACGCACCGGCGTTTATCCGATGCACGGCACGATCGTCGTGAAGGATTCGGTGCTGGCCGAGCATCCGTGGATCGCGAAGTCGATTTACGACGCGTTCGCGCAAGCGAAGAAGGAATGGCTCGCGCGTCTCGTTGCAGGCGAAGCCACGACTGCCAGCGACAGGAACTACCTCGAATTACGCAAGATCGTCGGACACGATCCGCTGCCTTATGGTCTGCGGGAAAACCTGAAGACGATTCAAACGCTGGAAGCGACCGCGTTCAAGCAGGGGCTCACGCCGCGACGCATGGATATCGATGAGCTGTTCGTCGATCCACTGGCTGGCTAAGGCGCTGCGACCGCACGATTACCGCAACAAGCTGGATAGGTCCGGAGTCAGCGCTGAAGCGCTAACACCGGTCGACAGGAGACACCATGATTATCGATTGCCACGGTCACTTCACGACCGTTCCCGCTTCGTTCCGCGCGTGGCGCGCGAAGCAGGTTGAATTTGCCAACGACCCCGCCAACGCACCGTCGCTCGACGGCGCACGTGTGAGCGACGACGAAATCCGCGAAGCCATCGGCAATGGTCAACTGAAGCTGCAACGCGAACGCGGCAGTGACCTCACGCTGTTCTCGCCGATCGCCGGCCTGATGAGCCACCACCTCGGCAACGAACGCACCAGCCTCGAATGGGCCCGCGTATCGAACGACCTCGTGCATCGCGTGACCGAACTGTATCCGGACAACTTCGCGCCGGTCTGCCAGTTGCCACAATCGCCGGGCGTCGCGCCTGCGAACAGCGTCGCCGAATTGCGCCGTTGCGTCGAGGAACTGGGCTTCGTCGGCTGCAACCTGAACCCGGACCCGAGCGGCGGCTACTGGACCGGCACGCCGGTGGCGGACCGCGAGTGGTATCCGATGTACGAAGCGCTCGTCGACCTCGACGTGCCCGCGATGATCCACGTCGCGGCATCGTGCAATCCGTGTTTCCACGGTACAGGTGCGCATTATCTGAACGCGGATACGTCGGTGTTCATGCAGATCCTGCAATCGGATCTGTTCAAGGATTTCCCGACGCTGCGTCTGGTGATTCCGCACGGCGGCGGCGCAGTGCCTTATCACTGGGGCCGTTACCGCGGCATGTCGCTCGAAATGCGCGACCGTCCGCTCGAAGGTCTGCTGAACAATATCTTCTTCGACTCGTGCGTGTATCACAAGCCGGGTGTGGAACTGCTGACCAAGGTGATTCCGTCGGACAACGTGCTGTTCGGCTCGGAAATGATCGGCGCGGTTCGCGGCAAGGATCCGGCAACGGGCCAGTACTTCGACGACACGAAGCGTTATATCGACGCGTGCGAGGCGCTGTCGGAAGAAGATCGCTACAAGATTTTCGAGGGCAATGCACGTCGCGTGTATCCGCGACTCGATGCACGCCTGAAGGCGCAAGGCAGGTAAGCGCGCGCAGCAGCGCCGTGCATCCACAAGAGACAGAGGAACTTATGGCTTCATCAATCGTTGATATTCACCCGCACATCATCTCCGATAACGAAACGCTGTATCCGCCGGCACCGTTGTTTGGCAAGCGTTCGGACTGGTCGCAGGAGCGTCCGAGCACGGTCGAAACATTGATTGCTTCGATGGATGCGGCAGGCGTCGCGAAGGCGGCTGTCGTGCATTCGTCGACCACGTATGGCTTCGACAACAGCTATGTGCTGGACGGTTGCGCGAAATACGCGGACCGCCTGGTAGCCGTAGGTTCGATCGATGTATTGCAGGCGGACGCGCCCAAGCTGATTCGTGACGCGGTCGAACGCGGGCTCGCGGGCCTGCGTCTGTTCACGGGCGGCAGCACGAAAGACTTCGACCCGAGCGAACTCGACGATCCGCGCTCGTTCGCTGCATGGGAATTGTGCGGCGAACTCGGTCTGCCGATGTGCATCCAGACCGGCCCGATCGGCTTGCCGCAAGTGACCGCGCTCGCGAAGCGTTTCCCGAACGTCGCGATCATCCTCGATCACCTGGCTCGTCCGGATGTTCTCGATGGCGCACCGTACGCAAAAGCGCAAAGCCTGTTCGATCTCGCGCCATTCCACAACATCTATTTCAAGCTCACGCCGCGCATTTTCGGCGATGTGAAGAAGGAAAAGGCCAGCGCGGAAACGTTTTTCCCGCGCGTGGTCGAGGCTTTTGGCGCGAAGCGGCTGGCGTGGGGCTCGAACTACCCGACGTCGCCGGGAACGCTTGCCGAAATTCTCGCAACCGCGCAAGCAGGTCTTGCAAGCGTGAGCGAAGAAGATCGCGAATGGATCTTCGGCAAGACAGCATTGCAACTGTATCCGGCTCTGGCCTCGGATGCACTCAGCACGCAAAACAAGGAACTGGCATGAGCGACACCCGCCTCAACAGCATCATTCGCGCCTTCGAATCGGGCAAGACTGCGTACACCGCGTTTTCGAAACTGGACAAGCAGAACGCAATCGAAATGAGCGATGCGCCGTACGACGGCATCGTCTTCGAAATGGAGCACAACCCGTACGACGTGTCCGCTCTCGGCGACGCGTTGCAGTACATGCTCAACCGCAAGCAGATCGCCGAATCCGGTTCGGTGGCTCCGCGTGTGACGCCGATTGCGCGCATCCCCGCGAACGGTGTCGAGATGAATCAGGCGTTTGCGAAGCAGGTGCTCGATCGCGGTGCTTACGGTGTCGTGTGGCCGCACGTCGCGACCGTCGAGCAGGCATATAACGCAGTCGCATCGTGCCGCTATGCACGTCCGAAGAATGCGCCGCTGTACGAGCCGAAGGGCGCACGCGGCGACGGTCCCGCAACGGCCGCACGCTATTGGGGCTTGAGCATGGCCGACTACTACAAAAAGGCCGACGTGTGGCCGCTCGCCCCCGAAGGCGAAATCCTGGTCGGCCTGATGTGCGAAAGCACCGAAGCCATCGACAACCTCGACGACATCCTGTCGAACGTGCCGGGCATCGGCTTCATCCTGATCGGCGAGGGCGACCTCAGCCAGCAACTCGGCCTGCCGCGTCAGTACGAACATCCTGAAGTGCTCGACGCGATGCGCCAGATCGTCGAGACCTGCCACAAGCACAACGTGGTGGTCGGCAATCCGCACACGACCGCGAAGAATCACGACCGTCTGGTCAAGGAAGGCTACCGCTTCCTGATGTCCGCGCCGCAACGCAGCTATGGCGTTGTCGGTGCAGCACGCGAGCTGGCGGGGTATTAAATGAACGGAGCCGAAAGCCTGGTCCAGACGCTGACAGCGCAGGGCGTCGATATCTGTTTCGCGAATCCCGGCACGTCGGAGATGCACTTCCTGAAGGCGCTGGAGAATCCGGCGATGCGCAGCGTGCTGTGCCTGTTCGAAGGCGTCTGCACGGGCGCAGCGGACGGCTACTACCGGATGAAGGGCACGCCCGCGTCCACGCTGCTGCACCTGGGGCCGGGCCTCGCGAACGGGCTGGCCAATATCCACAATGCGAAGCGTGCATCGTCGGGGATGGTCAACATCGTGGGCGAGCATTCGGCTTCGCACCTGAAGTACGATCCGCCGCTCACGTCCGATATCGAAGGGCTTGCGCGTCCGTTGAGTCACTGGGTGCGTCGTGTGGAGTCGTCGCATACGGTCGCGTGGGACGTGGCCGCGGCGGTGTCGAAGGCAAGCGAACACGTCGGCCAGATCGCGACGCTGATCCTGCCGGGCGATGCATCGTGGCAGGAAGCGGGTGAAGCGGTCGTGCCTTCGCGGTCAATGACGGCACCGAAAGCAAAAGCGCCTGACGTCGCACGCGTCGAGCACATCGCGAAGGTGCTGCACTCGGGCGAGCCGACGCTGATCGTGCTCGCCGGTCATTCGACCCAAGGCCGTGCGGTCGAACTCGCGGGCAAGCTGAAGGCGGCCACCGGCTGCCGCATCGCGACGCAGTTCTTCAGCGCGCGGATCGAGCGCGGCGCAGGGCGCGTGACGCTCGAACGCATTCCGTATGCAGTCAATCAGGCGGTCGACTATCTGAAGGGCTTCAAACACATCATCACGGTGGAAACCACCGAGCCGATCGCGTTCTTCAGTTATCCGGACAAACCGAGCCTGCTGAAATCAGCGGGTACCAGCGTGCATGAACTGGTCGAAATCGGCGAGGACGGTGTTGCAGGACTGGAGATGCTGGTCGAAGCCGTGGGCGCATCGAATGCGAAAGCCGTGCTTCAGCAACGCGCCGATTCCACACCGCCGACCGGTGCACTCGGACCCGCCAGCATCGCGCAGGCACTCGCCGCCGCGCTGCCGGAGAACTGCATCCTCGTCGACGAATCGCTGACCACGGGCCGCGAAACGATGGGCCTGACCGTCGGCGCCGCACCGCACGATCTGATCAACAACATGGGCGGCTCGATCGGCTACGGCACACCGGTGGCCACCGGCGCGGCGCTCGCGTGTCCGGACCGGCGCGTGTTCTGCATGGTCGGCGACGGCAGCGCGATGTACACGATCCAGTCGCTGTGGACCCAGGCGCGCGAGAACCTGAACATCACGACGATCATCTTCGCGAACAACAGCTACGCGATCCTGAAGGCCGAGTACGCGAACATGGGCGCGGGTGCGCCGGGCGAGCGCGCGCTGGCGATGATCGACATCGACCGTCCGCGCATCGACTGGCTCGCGATGGCGAAAAGCATGGGCGTGCCCGCTGTTTCCGTCGATACCGCCGAAGCATTCCACCAGGCCATGGCGAACTCGGCGAACGAGTCGGGCCCGTGCCTGATCGAGGTCAGGCTGTAAATCCAATCAAGCTTAAGGACCCCCATCAATGACAACGAACTTCACCGGCGTGCCGACGCTGCGCACGAACCTGGCCGATTACGCGGTCACGAAAGCGATGAAAGACGGCCGCGTCAGCTCAGATATCGTGAACCTCGATTTCTGCGGCCCGACGCCCGCGCACAACGGCTTCAAGGCGATGGTGCGCGAGAATAAATTCGACGCGGGCGAACTCGCGATCGTCACGTTCCTGCAGGCGAAGGCGTACGGCAAGCCGTACGCGCTGCTGCCGACGCCGATCTCGGGCCGCTTCCAGCATCACTGCGCGGGCTACAACCTCGACTTCGGTCATCTCGATCCGAAAGATATCGAAGGCAGGAAGGTCGGTGTGCGCACGTACACGCAGACCACGGCGCTGTGGATTCGCGGCATTCTGCGTCACGAATACGGCGTCGATCTCGACAAGGTGCAATGGATGACGCTCGGCGACGGTCACCTCGCCGAGTACCGCGATCCGAACAACTGCGAGCGTCTGCCGGCCGGTTCGTCGATTCCGGAGATGATGCTCAAGGGTGAACTGGCCGCCGCGCTGCTCGGCGAAGACATGCCGAAGGACGAACGCGTGCGCACGCTGGTGCCGAACGCGCAGGCGGCGGCGAAAGACTGGTTCGCGCGTGAAAACGTGGTGCCGATCAATCACATGTTCGTCGTGCACGAAGACGTGTCGAAGCAGCGCCCGGATGTGGTGCGCGAGTTGTACCGGATGGTGGTCGAGAGCCGCAATCTGGCTGAAGGCGTGCCGGCCGTATTTCCGCCGATTGGGCTTGAAGCGAACCGCAAGGGATTGCAGCTTGCGATTGATTGGGCGCTGGATCAGAAGATCATCGATCGTCGCTTGAGCGTCGACGAGTTGTTCGACGATGTAACCGGCAGCCTCGGGTAATCGCCGATGTCGTGTTGGATGCATCTGTGTTGAATTGAACCGGCCGGATGGCGACGTCGAGTCGCCATCCGGCCGGTACGTCGCATTGAACAATGCGTGCGGGCAGCAAGCTGGCGTCAAATATAAAGAAAATCGACTGGAGATGAAGTAATGGAGACAACGCGACAACAACGGCTGCTCCCCGAGAATCGCTGGGGCATTCTCGTGCTGCTCGCGCTCGGGTTAATGATTTCATTCGTGGATCGCACGAGCATGTCGGCTGCGCTCGCGGATCATCACTTCATCAGCGAATTTACGCTGACACACGTGCAGCGCGGATGGCTGGGCTCAGCCGTGTTCTGGTCGTACGGTTTGCTGCAGCTGCCGATGGGCTGGCTGGTCGATCGCTATGGCGTGAAGTGGCCGTACTCGATCTGTTTCGTGATCTGGTGTCTCGCGGCGGCCGCCACCGGCATGGTCGCGACACTTTCCGCGCTGATTCTCGTGCGTCTTCTGATCGGCGCAGCAGAAGCCGTAGTCGTTCCTGCCACTTACCGTTATCTCGCGAATAATTTCAAGGAGACGCAGAAGGGCACGGCGCTCGGAATCTATTCGATCGGCGGGAAAATGGGACCCGCCCTCGGTGCGCCGATTGCGGCATGGCTGATCGTGTCGAACTCGTGGAAGGTGATGTTTGTCGTCACTGGTCTGGTCGGGTTGATCTGGCTGTTGCCGTGGTTGCTGATGCTGCGCAACGACTTTCCTTCTAAAGCGGAACTGGTAGCGGCGAAACAGCGCGCTGCGTCGGTGCCGCTCGGCAATCTTCTGGCGAGTCCCGTGGTATGGGGCGGCCTTATCACTAACTTCTGCTATAGCTATTTCTCTTTCTACTGCATGACGTGGATGCCCGCTTATCTGGTCGAGCAGCGCGGTCTTTCGTTGAGGCAGTCAGGCTTATATACGTTCTTCAGCTTCATCGGCATCGCAATCGTCGCGGCACTCGCAGGCTTCGCCGCAGACCGGTTGATCGCGCGCGGATACGACGCGGTCGTTGTGCGCAAGTCGTTTATCGTTGCAGGGTTCATTGGTGGCACGACTGTGCTGCTCGGTGCTTATGCACCGTCGCCGCAACTGGCTTTGTTCTGGAATGTCGTGTCGCTGTCGCTGCTCGGTCTCGTGACGGCGAACAATCTGGCGCTTGTCAAACTGACGCTGATCCCGAAGCAGGCGGTCGGATTGAACACGGGCTTGCAGCAGGTGGCGACCAGCCTGGCGGGTGGCGTTTCCGCGAGCCTGTCGGGCTGGCTGCTCCATGTGGGCGGCAGTTACACGTGGCCGATGCTGGCTATTTTCGTGTTCCTGCTGCTCGGCGCGACCAGCACGGTGGTGCTGTTGCGGCGTAAATGGGCGCCGAAGGTCAATGACGATGGCTTTGAAAAACAGCCGGGCGAGGTGACGGTATAGCGATGCGTGATGAAAGCCGATAGCGAAGGGTGCGCGGCTCTTCGACGAGGAACCTCAACCCGGATCGGTCCGCGAGTGGGTGGCCTGCGGGCGGGACCGCGACCCGGCCGAGATCGAAGAAACTGTTGGCCGGCTCGACGTTCCACGGCGCATCATGCAGCGGCGATAGGCTTCGACCTCCGCCGAGTTCAACCTGGACAGGTGCGAGCATCGCGTCGAGCGATTGAATCGTCGCTTCACTGTGCTTCCAACTCAATGTCCAGCGTTGCATCGTATGTGTTTATCTGTTCCTCTGGCCGTCCGCATCTGCAACGGCTTTATTCAAAGCGAAACACAAGTGGAAAAAAGAAAGCCCGCGCGAATGGCGGGCTAAATCCATATCGAGAAGACATGGAGGAGACGTTCTTCAACCCCTTTCTCATTGCCTGAGAATGCGTTTTTACAGCCATTTAATTTCGTGAGACCGATTCAAAAGATCACACCTATTTGATCTTCGCCGCAGCGGCAACTTTGCGCATCCCATCTTGCGGATCTTCATTCGAGTTCATGAAGTTGGTCACGACATCGGTAATCGCACCTTCGGTTGCGGACGACTGAACATCGCCAAACGCGAACGACGGAAAGAACGAATTGGACTTGATGGTCGCCTGTTCATCTGCGCGTGATTTCTTCGCGCAAGCGTCGAACTTGTCCATTGAAACATCCTGCCTGACCGGAATAGAACCTTTGTAAAGACTGAATTGCTCCTGAAAAGCAGGGGACATGATTGTTTTGGCCAGCGCGAGTTGTCCGGGAGTTGCTTCCTTCTGGCCGTTCTGCTGGAAGAATACGAACGAGTCGACCGTGTACGTAAAGGAGTTCGACGTACCCGGCGCGGCCGCGCACACATAGTCGACATCGGCTTTCTTGTTCGCATTCGCGAACTCGCCTTTTGCCCAGTCGCCCATGAACTGCATTCCGCCCGATCCGTTGATGACCATCGCGGTGGCGAGATTCCAGTCGCGACCTGTAGAGCCTTTATCGAAGTAACCCTGAATCTTCCGGACAGTCTGGAACACCTGCAACATCTGCGGCGAAGTGAGGGTTTTCTGGTCCAGCTCGATCAAGGCCTTGCGATAGAAATCCGGGCCCTGCGAAAGCACTACCGTTTCCCAGATGGTCATGTCCTGCCAGGGCTGCCCGCCACGCGCGACAGGCGTAATGCCCGCAGCACGGAATTTGTCGGCGAGCGCGAAGAACTCCGGCCACGTGGTGGGCGGTTTGCCGCCGACTTTATCGAGGGCCGCCTTGTTGATCCACAGCCAGTTGATCCGGTGTACGGAGAATGGCGCCGCCACGTAGTGACCGTGCGACCTCATGGTCTTGTCGATTTGCACCGGCAGTTGGGCTTTCCAGTCGGTAGCCGATTTATCTATGTCGACCAGCACACCCTGATCGGCCCAGTCCTGTATCAGCGGCCCCTTGATCTGTGCAGCCGATGGCGCGTTTCCCGACATGACCTGGGTCTTCAGCGCGGTCATCGCAGCCGCGCCCGCGCCTCCGGCCACGGCGAAATCTTTCCACTCGTAGCCCTGTTTATTCATGTCGTCCTTAAGTACCCTGATCGCCTTCGATTCACCGCCCGAAGTCCACCAGTGCAATACAGAAAGCGACTCGGCAGCCGTTGCAATCTGTGCGCCCGCAGCGAGCGCCACAGTGACAATGGCAACTGACATGCGTGTTCTTTTCATTGCTGTCTCCGTTGATTTTGTTTGTGAATCTTCAGACGGGCGCACGCTGGAATAGCGTGCGCAGGTAGGGCTTTTTACAGATCGAATCCGAGTTGAGCTTTACCGAGAGGCGTCAGATCTTCGGCAGTAGCACGGCCCGCAAAGTCGACTTCGAAATGATCGGTCGGGAAATCCGGCGGGCTCTTTCCTTCGAGGAAACCCGGCAACTGGCGCTTCAGATATTCGTCGTTCTTGGCGCACGCGGGCGCGGACGCGATGTACATCACGTTGCTATAGCCTGCACCTCGGTGCGCGTCTTCCACGGCATGGATCACGTCGCTGTGCCAGAACACCGTGTCGCCAGCCTGCATGTGTGGAATCGACGACAGCGCCTCGAAAAGCGGCGCATGAAACTCCTGCTTGATCGAGAGCGCGCGGCCGGGCATCGCGCCGCACAGGTCGTCGTCGGCGACATCGTCCTGAAGGGCGCGCAACAGGATATACGCCATCGAATTCGCAATCGGCACGAGTTGCAGCGTGCCGTCGCCGGGGCCTTGCGGCGTCAACGCGGTCCAACCCTGGAACGTGCGGAACATCGAGCACACGGCGGGCGACGCAATCTCTTCGACGTCCGGGCGGAACGCGGCATCGAACGGATCGTACTGCCGCCAGTTGCCATCGAACACGTGCCGGTAAACCTGGCGGAAGTTGCCCTCGATCCATCGCTCGACCGAGCCGCCGTCGCAATGCGCGGACAGCCCCAGCGACTCGGAACCGGGCGGCCGCCGACGCATCCGGTCCGCGTAAGCCGGCACGCGTTCCGGGTCGAAATGCACGCGGCCTTCGCTCTCATGACGCCACAACCGGTTCAGAAAGACGCGAGCCGCCGTCAGCGATGATGCCTGACGTGCGAGCACCTGCGGCTTCGACCAGTACACGCCGTAAATCTGCGGCTTGCTCGATGCGAGCTGGCCGAAGTATTTATCTTCGGCGCGGGTTTTCAGGCGCGTATCCAGGTCGTTGCGTTCGACGTACTCCGCGATATCGCGGTCCCATCCTTCCACCAATGAACGGTCGAACACGTTGCGGATCACGCATGCGCCGCGCGTCTTGACGAGTTCGATTTGCGCTGCGGTCACACGCTGCTCCGCGATATCGGAAAACTGGATTTCGGGGATCACGTTTTCGCCGCGGCTGCGTTGCGCGGCGATTCTGCTGGCTTCGGCGCGGATCGCTTCATCGACTTGCGCGAAAACCTCGCGGTAGTTCGGAAGCCGCTCGCGAAGTTCCTGTTTGGCCTGCCGGATGGCTACCGGCAAATCGTCAATTTTGAGTGCCATGGTTGTCTCCTTTTGTGGGTTCTGCCATGTCCGCAGCATAGGCTGGGCGCCTGCACAAAAGTGATACCATCCAGACAATTTCTTTGCGATTCCAGCCATGAAGCCAGCCTACGAACGCGTCGAATTTGGCGACGACTGCTCGGTCAGGGTTTACCACCGGCGTTTGCCGCGTATTCCGTTCGAATGGCATCACCATCCCGAATACGAATTGACGCTGACTTTGAACAGTCACGGCAAGCGCTATATCGGCGATTCGATTGCAGATTATGTCGACGAAGACCTCGTGCTCGTGCCGCCGAATCTTCCGCATACGTGGTCGTCGAACCGCTCGATCGACCCGGCGTCTTCGCAAGTGGCGATCGTGATCTGGTTCGGTGGCGACTGGGCACGGCGTCTCGCGGATGTCTGTCCGGAATACGCGCCGTTGCGTCACCTGTTGCGCAGGGCGGCCTGCGGACTGGCGTTCGACCGGCAGGTAGGCGCGGCGATGCACGAGCAGGTCGACAAACTGTTGTCCAGTGCGCCACGAGAGCGCCTTGCCGCTGCATTGAATGTGCTGTGCATGTTGTCGGATGCACCCGGTGATCCGCTCGCTTCGCCTACCGCGTTCAGCGACCGGAGCGAGGGTCCTTCGGGCCACGAACCGGAGCGTATCAATCGCGTGCTGTCGATGATCGATTTACGCTTCGCCGAGCCGCTGCGTCTGTCCGATCTTTGCGAGGCGGCGAATGTGTCGGAGCGGTCCCTGTCGCGCTACTTCGAGCAGCACATTGGAGAGAGCGTGGGGCGATATATCGCGCGGGTCAGGATCGGGCATGCGTGCCGGATGCTTGCGCATACGTCCACCCCGATCTCAGTCGTGGCAACACGCTCCGGATTTCCGAACGTGGCTAATTTCAATCGCCAGTTCAAGGCGTTAAAGGAACTGACGCCCGCTGCTTACCGCAAGCAGTTTGCAGCGGGCGATATGGCGGAGACCGGTGATGGTCCACGGATCACTGAACGGTCTCCTTCGTTGCAACGGAATCCGCGACTGCCGAAATCCATTGCGTGATTAAAGTCTGACTGCGTTCAGGCGCTTGCGCGCGTGCTCAGCTCTCCAGCCGGAATACGGCGACCGTGGTGCGCAATCTCGCCGCCTGCTCGTCGAGCGACGCCGCCGCAGCCGCCGCTTCTTCCACCAGCGCCGCGTTCTGTTGCGTCACTTCGTCCATTTGCGACACGGCCCGGTTGACCTGTTCGATGCCCGTGCTCTGTTCGACGGATGCCGCCGCGATCTCGCCCATGATGTCGCTGACGCGCTTGATCGATTGCACGATCTCGCGCATCCGTTCACCGGCCACTGCGACCTGCCCGGTACCGTCATCGACGCGCGCGACCGACGAGCCGATCAGTTCCTTGATGTCTTTGGCCGCCGCCGCACTGCGTTGCGCCAGCGTGCGCACTTCGCCCGCGACGACTGCGAAACCGCGTCCTTCTTCACCCGCGCGTGCCGCTTCGACGGCTGCGTTCAACGCCAGAATGTTGGTCTGGAAAGCGATCCCTTCGATCACGCTGATGATCTGGCCGATCTTGCGGGATTCGTCTGCGATGCCTTGCATCGTGCCGATCACTTCGTCGACCGCGTTACCGCCGCGCTCGGTCGCGTCCGACGCGAGTACGGCCAACTGGCTCGCCTGACGCGCGTTTTCGGCGTTCTGCTTCACCGTCGCGGTCAACTGCTCCATGCTCGCCGCCGTTTCTTCGAGCGACGCTGCCTGCTCTTCGGTTCGTTGCGACAGGTCGGTGTTGCCCTGCGCGATTTCGCCGGAGCCGGTTGCGATCGAATCGCTCGAACGCTGGATGCTGTGCACCAGTTCACGTAGCTTCACACGCATCTCGCCGAGCGCATACAGCAAGCTCGAACGGTCCGACGGCGCGAGTTTGATATCGGCGGACAGATTGCCCGCCGCTATCTGCGCGGCAAATGCGGCTGCGTCGGCCGGTTCGCCGCCGAGCGCGCGGGTCACGCTGCGCGTCATGAACCAGGCCATCGCGCCGACCGCAGCGAAAATCGCGATCGCGATCGAGACCAGGGTTTTCGCGAGCTTCCAGTAGGCGGTGTTGATGTCGTCGTAGAAGAAGCCTGTGCCGATCCACCAGCCCCATCCCGGAATCGCCACGACGCCTTGCAACTTGGCTTCGAAAGGGCCGTTCTGAGTGCGTTGGATCAGCACGTCGACCAGCGCGATATGGTTGTTCGCGAGGCCTTGCGTGTAGGCCTGGGTATCGGTCAGATTGCCGTTGGTGGTTTTGTTGCCGCCCGTCTTGGTGCCGATCAGCGCCGGGTTCGGATGGACGAGGTTGATGCTGTCCGTGCTGGTCACCCAGAAGTAGCTCTTGGCACCGGGGACGTTCAGTTCGCTGAGCGCGCTTTTCGCGGCGGCTTGCGCATCGGCGCGGCTCATCTTGCCGCTGGTTTCGAGCGACTGGTAATACAGCGTCAGATGCTCTGCCTTGGTAAGCAGCGTCTGCACCTGACCCTGGCGACTCTCGATCAGAGCACTGTTGAGTTGCGACAACGCGATCGCGGCGATGCAGATCACGCCGGCCAGCGCGGTACTGACGAGAAGAATGAGCTTTGTCGAGACTTTCATTGGGTTCTAGCGCACACGGCGCACGGTTGAAATTTGAACTGTTCGGTACATATATCGGCTCGCTCGACCTGACCTTTAGCGTTCTCTTTTGTATGAAGAAACGGGCGGTAAGAATGATTCCCACGGCCATGCATCGTGTGCGTGATCGCGCGACGATGGACCGCCTGATACGGCGTGAAAAAATCACCGGTACTCGCGCCGACAGCAGAACGCCGCGGCAACAAAAATCTTCGTTCGACCCGTCAACGCGAAATTTTGCTGCTTCATACTTGCGCGAGGACGACCATCGGAGCAACAGAATGCGACGCGTCATCGTGCGGAGATCGCCGGTTCACGGCAAGGGTGTATTTGCAATGCGTCCTCTCGAGGCGGGCGAGCGCGTGTTCGAATACAAAGGGGAAATCACGACGTGGAAAAACGCGGTGCGTCGACACCGGCGCGAGGGCGTCGCGGGCCACACGTTCCTGTTTGGGCTGTCGGATGGACGCGTGATCGACGGTAGCCGCAGCGGCAACAGTGCGCGCTGGCTGAATCACGCGTGTACGCCGAACTGCGAAACCATCGAGGATCGCGGCCGCATTTTCATTCACGCGATCCGGCCGATCGTCGTGGGCGAAGAGTTGTTCATCGACTATCTGCTGGCCATCGACGAAACGGAAGACGAAGAGGCTCGCGCGCAATATGCGTGCGCCTGTGCGTCCGCCCGATGCCGCCGGTCGATGCTGGCGGCTAGCGTGTGAGAGGAACGGGGAAGGGCGGATGCAGCACGCGCATGAGCATGCGGGAACTCGCGTGCACGGCCGCTTGTCCACCAAGCCGCCATGCACGTCTTTCAGTTACTTACTGATAGAAGTTCATCGTGAGCATCGCCGAGCGGCCCGGCGCCCAGGTTGCATAGATCGGATACGCGGTCTGGTAATACTTCCTGTCGAAGATATTGTTCACGTTGAGTTGCAAGTCGATCTTCTTCGACACGCGCCACGTGGCCGATGCGTCGAAACGCGCGTAGCCCGGAATCCATTTGCGCGAGGTCGCGGCCACCGATGCGTAAGTCAGGCTCGACACCGTCGCGCCCGCGCCCAACGTGAGCTTGGGCAACACGTCATAGCTGGTCCACAGCGTGAAGTTGTGCTTCGGCACCATGACCATCGGCAAGCCTGATAGAGCCGGGCTCGTGGGGCCCGCATCGGTCGTGATCGCGTCGAGGTACGAGTAGCCGCCGAACACGGCCCACTTGCTGGTCACGTTGCCTGCAAAGCCGAACTCGAAGCCGCGTACGCGCTGCGAGCCCGCGTTGATCGTACCGCCCAAACCGTCGCTCACGCGAGCGTTGGTCTTCTCGGTCTGGAACAGCGCGGTCGTGAGCGACAGACGCTGATCCAGCACATCCCATTTCGCGCCCACTTCGATGTTGTTCGAGCGTTCGGGCGCGAGATCCTTGTTGGTCGTGGTGATCTGGTCGGTACCGCCGCCGAGGCCCGAGTTCGAGCCAGGCGGATTCGACGATGTGCCATATGACGCATACAGGCTGACGGTGCGGATCGGTTTGAACACCAGGCCGAATTGATAGCTGAACAGGTTCGACGAGTTGCTCAGATTGGCGACGCCCGCCTGCTCGGCGGTCACGTCGTAGCGGTCGAAGCGCATGCCCGCGTTGAAGATCCAGCGCTCGGAAAGCTGAACGCTGTCGAACAGATAGGCGGATGCGATGTTCGTCTGCGTGTGCGTTGCGGGGCCCGGAAAGCTTTTGTCGCCGTTCAGCGCGATGCTGCCCGTCCACGGATTGTCCGGATTCCAGCCGCCGAAGAGCGACGTGCAGTTGTAGGCGACCGAGCACGGTCCGCCCGAACGGATGTTGTTGCCCGCCGAATCGCTGACGAGATAGCCCTCGTAGAGATCCTGTTCGTGGCTGAATTCCACGCCGGCTGTCACGGTATGACGCATGCCGTAGAGGTCGAACTTGCCGCTCGCCTCGGTCTGGTTCGCCACGCTATTGGTCGCGTATTTGCCGCTCTTTGCCTGCAGACTCAGGATGTTCGAGGTCGCGCTCGTGAGTTGCGGATTTGTCGCGATGTAGTCGAGCGTCGAGCGGCCGAATACGGTCGTGTTCTTCACCTTCCATGCGTCGTTGATGCGATGTTCGACCTTCACTTCGCCCGTGTCGGTCTGGCCGCGCCGGTAATCGCGCGAGTTGAGTCCGAAGAACTGGCCGCGGTCTGTCGCCACCGGCGTGCCGCCCGTCGAGCGGAACGGCGAGCTGAAATCCGGCATGTCATAGGTGTTCAGATGGTAGTAGCTCACCGTGACCGTGGTCGGCGAGTTCAGGCCGAACGCGATCGACGGCGCGACGCCCCAGCGCTTGCTATAGATGTCGGTGCGGCCAGCCTGATCGGCATCGTGGCCCATGACGTTCAGGCGGATCGCGGTGGTGTCGTTGAGCTTCTGGTTCCAGTCGACGGTCGCGCGTCGGTAACTATCCGTACCCAGCCCGACGCTGCCATTGATGAAATTGTCGGCTTGCGGCGCCTTGGTGGTGATGTCGATGCTGCCGCCCACCGAGCCGCGTCCCGCGTACACCGAGTCGGGACCTTTGACGACGCTGATGTTTTCGACGTCGAAGGTCTCGCGGTTTTGCACGCCCGAATCCCGCATGCCGTCGACGAAAATCGAGTTGCGCGATTCGAAGCCGCGGATCACCGGACGATCCGCCGAAGGATTCGCCGCCGCATCGCCGCCGAGGAAGGTGATGCCCGGCACGGTGCGCAGCGCGTCGGTGAAGGTCGAGACGTTCTTTTCCTTGAGCACCTCCTGCGGGATGACCGTGATCGAGCGCGGCGTGTCGATGAGCGGCGAGGTGAATTTGTACGAAGACAGCGATTTCGTCTGCAGGTCCGACGGGGCCGACGAAGTCACTTTCACTGCAGGGAGCGTGGCGTCGGTGGCGGTGCTGCCGGCGTTGCTGGAGGGGGTCGAAGCCGCCGTTGTGGATGCCGGGGAGGGCGGCGTGGCGGGCGTCGCCTGCGCGTGGACGGCGGTGGTCGCGAAAAATCCGGAGCAATACAAGGCTGTAACGGACGCGATCGTGCGCATCCTGAACTGGGCGGAAGATGTCATGGCGTGTAGTCAGTTTTCGACGGTCCACTGCCTGACAACTCATGACCGTTCGTTAGAGGCGCCAAGCGTGGATTCGGTAATTGCAAATAGTCATGATTCGCATTTGCGGTTATGGATTGTAAAAATCAGAAAGCATGTTGTAAATGCGTGCTGGGGAAACGCAAACAAATTGTTGGAATTTGGTAAACGGGTGGATTGTTAAGGGAACGTTAAGGTTGGGTGTGGTTGTGGATGGTTGCCTGCCTGGGTGGGTTGGCGCGCTAGTCGGCCGTCTGGTGTTGGTCAAAATGGGCATAGCGGTCGCGCACCAGCGCCCTGGTTTGTGCCCGCAGGTTCGCCAGCAGTGTGCGGCTGGTGGGCTGTGCCGAAACGAGCCCGGCCGGTCCAGCAGCCTCGTAGCGCCACACCAGCTGGCTGACCTGACGCTCACACAGTTGCAGCCGTTCAGCGGCCAGTACGATCGTCTGCCGGTGCTGGATGACCGCCTCGATGATCTTCATGAGCTCGAGCTCATGCATGCGGATCGTGATGAATCCACGTGCGTTCATGGTCGGGCTCCGGGCTGGCTCTGATGCCGCTGCATGCACCACAGCAGCCAGCCCGGACATTTCTAACTGGCTCAAACCGGACATTACAACTTAGCCGCTACAGACTTTGTGTTGATAATTTATATTATGTCAAATTAAGATGCAGTCCCCAGCCCGTTTAGTAATCCCACACCACCTTCAAACTACAACAATCCCAAACCCTCCTTTTCCCATTGCCGATCAACCACTTACCCCAATCCACCACCCACTAGCAGAAACCCCAGACAAACCCGCTAATCCTCCACGCCCCAAGTGCCGTTATCATGCTGGCCAAACCAATACGAAGGAGACAAACGATGCTGAAAAAATGGGCCATTTGCGCCGCGCTTTTTGCCACTGCAGCCGTCGCCTACGCGGACGCAAAATGGGAGGTCGTCAGCCAGAATCCCACCGCGACGTTTTATGTCGACACGGAATCCATCACGCGCACCGGCCAGACGGTGAACGTCTGGACTAAGGCTGTCAACAGCACGCCGCGGATTCAATCCGGTGACCAGATCGCCACTGCCTACGGGCTGGATCACTTCGTCTTCAACTGCGCGGATAAATCCGGCGCGCTCGTGAGTTTCGCCCGGTTCGATCAGACCGGCGCGACCATCCAGTCGCTCGCACGCAAAAAATACGAGATGGAAGCCGTCGCTCCCGACACGCCCATGGCGATCCTCCTGCATCGCGTTTGCCAGTAGCTGCGAAAGTTTGCCAGTAGTTGCAAAAGTAACGCAGCCAGCCGTTTCGTGAATCGCCAACGCGTTGCTTGCTAAATGCTTTCATCGAAGAGGGTTTGTCTGAATCGCCTTGCCTGGGGCGCTGTCAGACCGCTATAATCGGCGCCTCTTCGGGGAGTAGCCGCCTTGGACGAAATGTTCAGGGGCTCGCGTCAACATACTTGGAGCGGTCGTCAGACCGTCCATGGCGCGCGCAGCAATCGCCTGGCAAGACCGATGACTCACACTCCCACCAGCCGGGTCGCGGGAGTGCGTGTCATCGTGATTTGACCGTGCGGCCCGGTTATAACAAACCCCATGCAATCATTCCTCGTATCCACAAGCGTTGTCGGTCTCGCTGAGATCGGCGACAAGACCCAGTTGCTGTCTCTGGTTCTTGCGGCGCGCTATCGCAAACCTATCCCTATCGTGCTCGGCGTGTTCGTCGCGACGCTGATCAATCACGGCTTCTCGGGTGCGCTCGGCGCGTGGCTTGCCAGCATCATCAGGCCGGAAATCATGAACTGGGCCGTGGTGGCGTCGTTCGCGGTCATGGCCGTGTGGATCCTGATTCCGGACAAGCTCGATGATGCCGACGCTCTACCCGTCAAAGATTCAATGGGCGTGTTCGGAACAACGGCAATCACGTTCTTCATCGCGGAAATGGGCGACAAAACCCAGATCGTGACAGTGGCGCTCGCGGCGCGATTCCACGAATTCTTCGGCGTCGTGGCGGGCACGACGCTCGGCATGATGCTGGCGAACGTCCCGGTTATCTATCTTGGCCACAAGTTCGCTGACCGCTTGCCGACCAAGGCGGTTCATATCCTGGCGGCGCTTATTTTCGTCGTACTCGGCGGCCTCGCACTGCGCACGGCGCTGTATCCGGAAACTCACTCGATGTTCTGATCTTCCGGCGTGACGTGACGGCTCCCGTGGATTAGCGGAAGCCGTCACGCAGAACTTGCAGCGCGAGAAAACCGCTTACATCGGCGGAGCGACGCCGTCCTTTTCCACGACCACGCGTTGCGCGACGAAGGTGCCTTGCGACGCGGGCGTGGCGACCACAAACACTTTCTTGCCGGCGGTCAGGTCGGTGCGCGCGGCCGACGTGAACGTGACGATGGGCACATTCGCGGGGACCGTCACCGTGTTGTTGCCGCCCTTGTACGACAGCTTCAGATCGCGGCCGCTGGTGCCCTGAACGACCGTGTCGACGTTCGCGTTGGTCATCGAGCTATTCGGGCCGAGATCCCAGTCATAGTGCCCTTCCCCCGTGCCGCGCGCGGATTCCGGGAACACCACCACTTCGGTCGCCGTCAGCTTGCCGTCAGTGCCAGTCGTCGCGGCCGTGCCGACGAAAGAGCCCTGTTTAATATCGGACAGTTGCATGGCCTTGACGGCGGACACGGTGACCGTCGGCTTGAGGTCGATCGACACGGTGTCGCCGCTGCGGCGGTGCACCTTCAGCACGTCGCCGTCGAGCGAAACGATATCGCCGCGGATGCGCGATGGTTTGACCGCCGGGGTCTGCGCAAGCGCGACGCCGCTAATAGCCAGCGTCACGAGAGTAACGCCGAGATTCAGACGAATAGACATGGATGCTCCGTAAAAAACCGTTGGTTTGACCTGCGACTAAAGAAAAAAGACTGAAGACCGGTGAACCTCAGGAACCGCCGAACCAGTTGTAGCCCTGGTTCTCCCAGTAGCCACCGGGGTATTCGTTCGTCACGCTGATCGCGACGATATGTTTCGGATTCTTGTAGCCGAGTTTCGTCGGCATGCGCAGCTTCATCGGAAAGCCGTACTTCGGTGGCAAAACCTGGCCGTCGTAGGTCAGGGTCAGAAGCGTCTGCGCGTGTAGCGCGGTCGGCATGTCGATACTGGTCGAGTAGTTATCGGCGCAATGAAACGCGACGTAGCGGGCCGTGGTATCGGCGCCAGAGCGTCTGAGAAAATCGGCGAAACGCACGCCTCCCCATTTGCCGATCGCGCTCCACCCTTCTATGCAGATGTGCCGCGTAATCTGACTTTCCTGCGGCAACGCGCGCAATTCTTCGAGCGTCCACACACGCTTTCCATGCGCGAGGCCGTTCACCTCGAGCCGGTATGTCGCGGGATCGACCTCGGGTACATCGTCGATGTCGTAGAACGCGTTGAACGGAAACGGCCGCGTGATCATCGACTCCGGATAGGTCGGCGCCATTTCGTTCGGGTTGAACAGCAGAGCCTGCACGTCGTCGTTGAAGAACGACATTTTGCGCAGCATGGTGTTCACCGATTTGTCATTGGACAGGTCGCAACCCGACAGCATCGCAATGCCGCCGAGCGTGAGAATCCGCTTTCCGAGCAGCCTGCGTGCGGGGTTTTTCAGTTCGCGGCTCACATCCTTGATGATCGCGTCGGCGTGGGACGAAAAAATTGCGGCCGGCTTTTTAGCCTGTTTTCTGAACGTCATGGTTACCGTCCGCGAATCATCAGAAGCAGCGAGCGCGGCACCAGCGCGACCATCACGACGTGCAACACGAAGAACGCAACCAGTACGCTCATCGCGACGAAGTGCACGACGCGCGCGTTGTCGTACCCGCCCATCAGCGTGCGCAGCAGCGGGAATTGCACTGACTTCCATACGGCCAGGCCCGACACGATCAGAAGCGCGATATCGACGATGACAACGAGGTAGGCAAACTTCTGCACGGCGTTGTAGCGCGAGAGATCCTGGTGACCGAGCTTGCCGCGCAATGCGGCCAGCAGGTCCGTTACAAGCGACCTGGGACTGACCGGCAGGAGCTTTTTCCGCAGACGCCCGGAGGCGATATTCACGCCGACATAGACGAGGAAATTCGCGACGAGCACCCACATCACCGCGAAATGCCAGAGCAATGCGCCACCGAGCCAGCCGCCGAGCGTGATCGCGGGAGGAAACTGAATGGCCCGGAAGATCGGCGACGCGTTATAAATCTGCCAGCCGCTCGTGACCATCAGCACGACCGCGAGCGCGTTGACCCAGTGCGTGATGCGCACCCAGGCGGGTTGAATCGTTGCGTGACTCAAAGTTGTCTCGTCATGGATGATGTTGCCGGTTGTTTGCACGGCTGTCGTGTGGGATGCCTGATCGGCGAGCGCCGGCTCACCTTGCAATCCAGCCTGTGCCTTATCGACGTAAACACCACCTGGGAGGGATTATTCCGCGACGGATATAGAAATTTTTCTTACGGAACGGTAAGACGTCATGGACGCGTGGGAGATGTGCAGGAGCGTTCGAGCGACGCGCCGAAGGAGATGTAATTCGCGTGGCCGGAAGCGTGGGTGTGGATGGCGAGCAGCCGTGCCGAGCCAATTCAAGGATCGAGCCTTGAGCATCGAGCGCGGCAAATGAATCCAACCTTGCCGTCTCAGTAACGATTGAAGCGGCAACCGCAACCGGGTGCGGGCAGCGCCCCTTCAATTCAATCGGTACCTGCCTACATCGCACCGGCAGCGCCGGCATGTCGGTCCCACGTATCGCGTGACTTGCCGGACGAAATGAAATCGGAGGACTGAAGCGCAACCGTATCGCGACTTGCAGTCGAGCGCTTCGCGGTGGCTTTAGCCAGAATGCGACTGACGCATGAATAGAACAATTCGAGTTGTCGTGCGTCTGAGGTGTTTCGCTCCAACTCGAACACATCTTCGAGCACGCGACGCGAAATATGGAAGCGTTGTAGTCCGCGGGCAATACGAACCGAGAAAACGACGCCATCACTGTTATGTGGCACCGCAGCCCAAATGAGCGCATGGTTACTCATGAAGCCCCCGTGAATCCAGTTCTTCAGATCTAAACCGGTTAATCGATGGTGGCACAGCTCAAAATGGGTGAATACGTTTCAAAATTATGACTTGCCATTTATGCGACATTTTTACAACGGGTTATATTGCGGCGCAGCAAAAATGTTTTAGACTGAAGAACGGGCGCGGTCTGAAGCGCCCCCATGGAAAAAAGGACGGGAGAACGGACCATGATCTCTCATGCATCAACGAGCCGGACCGAACCGGAGTTGCATATTTTCGAGCAGGCCGGAGGCTGGCACTGGGGAATCACTGTCCCGCGCGCAATGGGCAGCGGATTCAAGGTGATTGCATACAGCGAACAAACCTTCCCGGCAGAGGACATTGCCCGCATCGACGGAAGTCATGCGCTGGAATCTCTGCAGGTGGCGGCACATACGAACTGACGCGCCGCCCTCGCCTCGACGCTTTAGTCGTCACTCTATTCGCGCCTCATTTCTTGACTTGAGGCGCCCTCACCCACGTTGCGATTGTCGGCCGCTATTCGAATACCGGTTCCGGGCGCAGTTCACGCGTGGCGATCCAGCAAAGGATCGATCCGGTGCAAACCATGATTGCGCCCTTCCAGAAAGCGAATGGGAGCGGCGCATTCAGCAGTTTCGCCGCGAGCACGGACGACAAAACCGGAATCAG
Organism: Paraburkholderia sp. GAS333; assembly: GCF_050435665.1. Taxonomy (NCBI): domain Bacteria; kingdom Pseudomonadati; phylum Pseudomonadota; class Betaproteobacteria; order Burkholderiales; family Burkholderiaceae; genus Paraburkholderia; species Paraburkholderia sp. GAS333. Next base: position 527,202 of record NZ_JBNDKS010000004.1, on the reverse strand, counting down.
ATAAGACGCGCCCGCGAGCACTGTCACGTTCCCATGCAGAATTCCGACATTCCACGCGGCGTAACCGAATCCGATCGCTGAGGCCGCAAGGAACAGGTAGATGACCGTGTGTGGACTGAAGTCCATCGCGCCGCCGCCATTGATCGCGTACTTGATCCACAGCGCGGCGGCCGTCAGCATGAAAAACAGCGTCACGCCGTTGCTTCCCTTTGCATGTCGCGCTGTGACGGTGCAATACCCCGCCCAGATTAAAGCGCCGGTAAAGGCCAAGCCGAAGCTCAGCGGATTCGCTTTGACGTTCGCCAGCATTTCCGCAACATCGAAGCCCTGATCGCCTCCGAGAACCCAGCCAATTCCGATTAAGGAAAGGACAAATCCCGGAAAGATCAAAAGATTCGATCTCTGGCCGTTAAAGAGAATGGCGGCGATCAGCGTGAAAGTCGGCCAGAGATAATTGACCATGCCGACTTCGACGGCCTGACGGCCGCTGTCGGCATAGCCGATCGAAAGCGACAGGCAAAGCTCGTACGTGACGAACAGCAGGCTGCCCCAGATCAGATAGGGACGCGGAAATTTTCTCAGATCGGGAAATCCGACCGTGAAGAACAGCATGACGGATGCCACCGTGTAAATCATTGCGGCGCCCGCGGTCGCGCCGAGTCCTTCGCTGACACCGCGCATCAGACCGACGATAGAACTCCATAGGAGCACCGCAACCAGGCCTATCAGCGTGGCCTTTTTTCCTTGGTCCATGGATATTTGAAGATATTGAGTTAGTTGTTACGCGTGGCCGACATGGGGTGTCGGCGATGCTGCGAGATGGAGTGAAAATGAAACGCCGGATTATCCCGCAATCCGGATCGTTTTGACTTCGAGATGTTGGTCGTGCGCGCAGACCGGCGCGTTGCGGCTGTCAGCACACCGCGCGTTCACACGCATCCGCATCCGCATCCGCACAACTGCCACATTTCTGTATAATTGCGAACGATTCTCAATTGCGTTTGACCCGGCCACGAGTCTCCGACCTCTGAACTATGAAAACCTTTCTGTCCAACGATCTTATCGAGCGCTTCGGCTACGGCATGGCCGTCTACATCTCGGCGAAAATGTCGTCGATGCAGCGAAGCATCGACGCAATCAATGTCGAACGGAACGCGGCCGGTACGTCGCCGCTGAAGAGCATCCATATCGACGAGGTCGTCGGCGTGCTCCGCAGAAAGGGCAAACTGCCGGCCTGAGCCTGGGCGGCGCACGGGTCACGTCACACGGGATTATCATGACTCTCCGTCGACGTCTGTCGCGAGGAGTCCACCGTGCCGGTACTGATTCTGGGGCTGCTGATATTCCTTGGCTTGCATTCGATCCGTATCTTCGCGGACGAGTGGCGCAAGGCGCTAATCGCTCGGATCGGAGACAACGGCTGGAAATCGGCCTATTCGGTTCTATCCATCATCGGGCTCGCGCTGGTCGTGTGGGGATACGGAATGGCGCGGCGCGAACCGGTCGTTCTGTGGACACCGCCGGCCTGGGCACCACACGTCGCAGCAGTCCTCACTCTCGCGGCATTTATTCTCTTTCCGGCTGCCTACGTGCCGGGGAATCACTTCAAGGCGATATTCCGGCATCCGATGGTAGTCAGCGTGATGCCGTGGGCCGTCGCGCATCTGCTCGCGAACGGCACGCTAAACGCCGTCGTGCTGTTCGGCGCGTTTCTCGTTTGGGCGCTGGTCGATTACGCCGCCGCGCGACGGCGCGATCGCGTCGAACATATCGTTTATGCCGCCGGGACTCTCTCACGCGACGTGATTCCGGTGGTAATCGGCGTTGTCGCGTGGTTCGTGTTCGCGTTTTATATCCACGGCTGGATGACCGGCGTGAAGCCGCTGGGGTGAACGCAGCTCATCCATCGCGACGCGCCGCCCTCCCCGTCAACGCGCCGCCGCGACCTGGCCGCCGCCCCACGCTTACGCCGACAACTTCTGCATCTCCGCAAACAGATCGGCCTTCCCTTCAAAGCCGATGCCGGGCAGATCGGGCATCGTGATATAGCCGTTTTCGACCTTCACGCCGTCGGGGAATCCGCCATACGGCTGGAACAGATCGGGATAGGATTCGTTGCCGGCCAGTCCCAAACCCGCCGCGATATTCAGCGACATCTGGTGTCCGCCGTGCGGAATGCAACGGCTCGGCGACCACCCATGCTGACGCAACATGTCGAGCGTCCGCAGATATTCGACCAGACCGTAGCTCAGCGCGCAGTCGAACTGCAGCCAGTCGCGATCCGCGCGCATGCCACCGTAACGGATAAGATTACGGGCGTCCTGCATCGAGAACAGGTTTTCGCCGGTTGCCATCGGCTTGTCGTAGTAATTGCGCAGCGTGGCCTGCAATTCGTAGTCGAGCGGATCGCCGGCCTCTTCGTACCAGAACAGATCGTATTGCGAGAGCGCCTTCGCATATTGAATCGCCGTGTCGAGATCGAAGCGGCCGTTCGCATCGACGGCCAGCTTCTGACCGTCGCCGAGCACGCTGAGGATCGAGTCGATGCGGCGCAGATCTTCGTCGAGCGACGCGCCGCCGATCTTCTTCTTCACGACCGTATAGCCGCGATCGATATAGCTGCGCATTTCGTCTTTCAGCTTGCCGTGGTCCTGGCCCGGATAGTAGTAGCCGCCCGCCGCGTACACGAAAATCTTGCGATCGGGCTCGCCGTTGCCATAACGGTCAGCGAGCAGCTGGAACAGCGGCTTGCCTTCGATCTTGGCAACCGCGTCCCACACGGCCATGTCGATCGTGCCGATGGCGACCGAGCGCTCTCCATGACCGCCGGGCTTCTCGTTCGTGAACATGGTCGCCCAGATCTTGTGCGGATCGAGGTTATCGCCTGCGTCGTTGACGAGGCTGGCAGGATCGGCTTCGAGAAGGCGCGGAATGAAGCGCTCGCGCATCAGCTTGCCCTGGCCGTAGCGGCCGTTGGAATTGAAGCCGTAACCGACCACCGGCTTGCCGTCGCGGAACACATCCGTCACCACGGCGACGAGACTCAGCGTCATCTTGCTGAAGTCGATATAGGCATTGCGGATCGGCGAGCTGATCGGAACGGTCTTTTCGCGGATTTCGACGATTCTCATGACGGTGTCTCCTGAGTGTTGAGCACGTTTTGCAGACTTGGGGCCGCGATGGACCGTAGCTTATCCGCGAAATGGCGGCCTATAATTCGCCTGAATTCATATCACTTTTTACCTTTGGCGAATAATCGAATGGCTCTCGACGCCGGATCGGATTTCGAATTTTTCATTCTCCTCGCCCGGCTCAAGAGCATGTCGGGCGCGGCGCGCGCGCTTGATCTCACGCCGCCTGCGGCGACCAAGCGTCTGGGCCTGATCGAGCAGAAACTGGGTGTGCGCCTCGTCAACCGGACTACCCGCAGTGTCAGCCTGACGCCCGAGGGCGAGACCTATCTGCGCTACGCGACGCAAATCGTCGGTCAGGTCAGGCAGATGGAAGAAGAGATATCTGGAGCACGGCCCGATCCCCAAGGGCTGTTGCGCGTCAATGCAACGCTCGGCTTCGGACGCACGACCATCGCGCCGCTGGTGTCGGAGTTCGCGAAGCGCTTTCCTCAAGTGGAAATCCAGTTCGAAGTGACCGATCGGCCCATCGATCTGGTCGCGGATGCGTTCGATCTGGCGATCCGTTTCGGCGAGCTTCCCGACAGCCGTCTGAGTGCGCGGCGGATCATGAGCAACCGGCGTTTCTTCTGCGCGTCGCCCCGATACCTGGAGCGGTTCGGCGTGCCGGAGCGCGTCGAGGATCTGGCGCGCCACCGTTGCATCGTTCATCGCCAGAACGATGAAGCGTATGGCGTGTGGAGGTATCTGCAAGGCGACCGGATCGAGGCGCTGAAAGTCAAAGGCGCGCTGTCGAGCAACGATGGCGATATCGTGCTGCGCTGGGCGCTCGACGGACACGGCATCCTGATCCGCTCAGAATGGGATCTCGCGAAATATGTTCAGAGCGGCCGCTTGAAACTGGTGCTGCCGGAGACGCCGCTGCCGTCCGCCGATCTCTTTGTCTACTATCCGAGCCAGCGCAACCAGACCGCGCGTGCACGAGCCTTCATCGACTTTCTGATCGACCACTTTCAGGCGCCGTTCGTGCCGGTCGAAACGGGCGCTCTGATCTACGCGCAGAAAAAGAAAGCGGCGAAGAAGACCTGAGTTTGTTAAGCCCCTCAGGTCAGCTTCACCGCTCTGCCCGCTTTATCGAACGAGAAATCCGTAAGTCAAAGGGTCTCTGGAATCGATGATCCAGTTGGCAAACCCGCAGACGAAAGCGTTGCCCTCCACCTCTGGAATGACCGCCTTGAATTCGCCGACCGTGGTCTCGCTCAGCACGCGTCCCTTGAACACCGTGCCGATGATCGACTCGTTCACAAGCGTCTCGCCCTTCCCCAACTGTCCGCGCAGATAAAGCTGCGCAACGCGGCCGCCGGTGCCTGAACCGGTCGGCGAACGATCCACCTCACGGTCCGCGAAAACGCAGCAGTTGGCCTGCGTTGAACCCGCGTGCCGCGGCGCGTTCGCGATGATGGTGCCGTAAATGTGGTTGATCTCAGGAATGTGCGGATGCTCGACCGGAAACGCCAGATTGGCCGCCGCCTTCACCTCCGCCCCGAAGCGGATCAGTTCCTCCACCGACGACTCGCGCACTTCGAGCCCGTGCGGCTCGCCATCGGTATAGAAGTAGAACGCGCCGCCGAACGCGATGTCGCCGCTCACCTTGCCGAACGACGGCGTGTCGACGGTCACGTCCCGCTTCCAGATGAACGACGGAACGTTGACGAAGCGCACGTTACCGGCGTGCTCGCCGTCCCACTGCACGAACGCTTCGATGAACCCGCACGGCGCGTCGATCCCGATGCGCGTCTCGGGAACCTCGCGCTGCACCCATCCCAACTCGACGGCCGCAGTCGACAGCGCGATCACACCGTGGCCGCAGTGATCGCTATAGCCCTCGTTATGCAGAAAGATGATGCCGAAATCGGCGTTCGGGCTGACCGGCTCGGTCAGATAGCCGCCGTACATGTCCGCGTGGCCGCGCGGTTCGAACATCAGCGCGCGGCGGATGTCGTCGGCGTTCTCTTTCAGCCACGCGCGCCGCTTGACGATCGTGTCGCCAGGCAGCCTCGGCAAACCGCTCGTGACGATGCGGAACGCTTCGCCGCCGGTGTGAACTTCAACAGTCGAGATGGTGCGGGTAATTTTCATGTTGGCTTCGGGAAGTCGAAGGACGGCTGCATCGAATGTGCGCTCCGTGGTCGCTTATTGGCCGTACGGAACCGGCAGGCCGCTTTTGATCACGTAGACCGTGGTCGGTGCGCCTTTCAGGTCGCCGTACTCGTCGAACGAATAGGTGCCGGCCACGCCCTTGTAGTTTTCCTTCGCCAGTTGACCCATGAGTTTGGCTTTGTCGGTCGTCGTGCCCGCCTTCACCATCGCATCGGCCAGCATCTTCACGCCGTCGTAATAGCTGACGGCGTAGACCTGCGTATCGGTGTTGTACGCGGCCTTGTATTTCTGCAGGAACTCGCGACCCGCCGCCGTTTTGTCGAGCGAGATGCCGCCTTGCGCGCAATACACGATGGACGCGGCATCGCCCGCCACCTTGCCCATGTCGGCCGAGCAGATGCCGTCGCCGCCGAGCAGCTTCGCGCGCAGGCCGCGCTGACGCATCTGTTTAGCCATCGGTGCGCCCTGTGCGGCGTAGCCACCGAAGAAAATCACGTCCGGGTTCTTCGCCTTGATCGTCGTCAGAATGCCGAGGAAATCGGTTGCCGACGAACTGGTGAATTCCTGATCGACGATCTGGATGCCGTTCGCCTTGGCTTCCTTGATGAACTGCTCCGCGACGCCTTGACCGTACGCCGTGCGATCGTCGATCACCGCGGCCGTTTTGGCTTTCAGCGTCTTCGCCGCGAATTGCCCCATCGTGCCGCCGAGCTGCTCGTCGCTCGCGCCGATCCGGAAAATGTTCTTGAAGCCCTGCTTCGTCAGCGCCGGATTGGATGCGACCGGCAGCATCGGCACGCCGCCGGTGCTGTACACGCGCGACGCCGGAATCGCCACCCCCGAGTTATACGGCCCGACCACGGCGATCACGCCGCTGTCCACCAGCTTCTGCGCGACCTGCACGCCGACTTTCGGATCGGCCTGATCGTCCTGCGAATCGAGTTTGAAGGTGACTTTCTGACCCGCGACGCTCACGCCGGATTTATTCAGCTCGTCGATGGCGAGCCGCGCGCCGTTTTCGTTGTCTTTGCCATTGGGCGCCTGCGGGCCGGTGAGCGGCGCCGAGTGACCGATCGTGACGACGACCTGTGCATGGGCGGACAGGGTGAATCCGGTGGCCACCACGGCAGCCATGATTGTTGTGAGACGGCGCATACGAACTCCAGGTAGACCAGGAAGGAACCCGACCATTGGGGTCGGGCCGGTGCACGGCATGACTTCGGTAAAGCAGACCACTGACTACTGACACTTCACGACCCACGGACCCACGACTATCGACCGGCCAGGCCCTCGCGCGCGACGCGGCAGGCAGCCAGATCCCACGCGGCGCAGCCGACGCTCTTGAAGAAAACCGGCGCATCGATTTCAAGCTCACCGGCGATGGCGTCGGCGAGCGCAGCAACGCTCTTCCAGTCGACGTTCGCCTGAATCAGATCGCCCGCTTCATTCTTGGCGCCGACGGGGTCGTCCACGATCAGGAAACTGCCGTCGATCGTCGTCTGAGCAACTTCGGCCGCATCCGGCGTGAAAGCGCCGACGCCGACCACCAGCCGTCCCGCGCATGCCGGCTCCGAATAGACCGGCGATTTAGTCGTCGTCAACGTGATGACCACTTCGACGCTGGCGGGAATCGCATCGCTGTCCAGCACGGCGAGATTCGGCGCGCTGGGCTGCATCCGCTCGACGAATGCCGCCGCCGCTTCGCGCGACCGGCTTTTCACGTACAGACGCGCGTCGGGAAAAATCGCCGCCAGTGCTTCGGCGTGATTGGCCGCCTGTTTGCCGGTGCCGATCAGGAGCACTTCGCGCGGAGCCGAGCCGTGCAGCGTCTGGATGCCGAGCACGGTGACGGCGGCGGTGCGGCGTCCGGTGACCGTCGGGCCGTCCAGAACGAAGAGCATTTCACCTGTGTGCGCATCGCACGCAACGACCTGGCCGTGAATGGTCGGCAGCCCAATTTTTCCGTTCGACCGGCATACGTTGACGAGTTTGTGAATGGCGATATCCTCCGCGCTCGCGGGCATCGACAGCATGAGGCCGCCCTCTTGCAGCGGGATCACCATGCGCTCCGGGCTGACGATTTTTCCCGCGCCATACTCGACGATGGTTTGCCGCAAACCTTGCACGAGCGACGGATAGTCCAGCAGATCGGCGGTCGCCTGGGCGTCGAAATTCCGGGTGATAACGGCAGTCATTCGGCTCACTTATAAAAAGGACGCTCACGACGTCGAGCAGGCACAACTGGAAAGAATTACGGCCAATCCACGAGGATGGCCATTTGCTGTTTCAGACCACTCATCTCAAATTCTGGGCAGAATCTAAGCCAAAAAAATTAGATAAACAAGCCATTTTCAAAAATGTCTGCGTTATTTGGTTTAAAACGGAACCAATTTTGCACGCAAAGCGCATCGATGCAGGCTACTATAGGACCAATTTTGTCGTTCCGGTTTCGTGACAAACCCTCGGTTGCGCGTCGTGACGACAGTCCGACTTTGGTATATTCAAGAACCACATCCGACCTGCAGAAAGCGAAAATGGCCTCCCCCCTCGGCGAATTCGAGAGCAACTTCCGTCCGTTGCAGATTTACGAGCAGGTCTCGGAGAAGATTCGCGCGGCAATCCGCGCCGGCGTATTTTTGCCGGATGCGCGTCTGCCGTCCGAACGGGAACTGGCGGCGCGCTTCGGCGTCGGCAGACCGGCGGTGCGCGAAGCAATCGGCGCGCTGCAGAATGAAGGACTGGTCGTCACGCGGCGCAATTCAGGAACCTATGTCGCCGCCACGGCGGGGCAAATTCTCGCGTCCGCCGCGACGGCGAACGCGGCCGAATCGGATGCATTCGACTTCAGCCCGTCAGCCACGTTAGACGTTCGGCTGATCCTCGAACCGGCGATTGCACGACGGGCGGCGGCGCATAAAAAACGCGACCGCCTCGCCGAGCACTACCTCGCGCAAATGGAAACGCTGACCGATGTCGCCGATGCCGAGCAACGGGCGTTGTGGAATAACAGCGACCGGCTTTTTCATCGGCAGCTTGCGGTCATGACCGGCGATGCGTTGCTCGCCAAGCTGGCTGAAGAGATTGCCGCGACGATGGACCAGTCGCTGTGGAAGCGACTCAAAGACGACGGCATTTACGACCCGACGCGAATCCGGCTGTATGTCGCGGAACATCGGCTGATCTACGAGGCGATCGTGACGGGCAATGCGGACGCGGCGGCGTTCTATGTGGAACAGCACATCCACCGGGTGCAGCGGGATATCGCGCCGCAATAGCGCGGGAACAGGCATAAGAGCGCGAACGGGAGCAGGCACGGCGAACGGTGTTCAAGCGCACCGAAGATGGCTCCCACGCGTGGCATCGTGTCGAAAAACCAGCGCCGGAGACCATCTTGTCACGCACGTTGTCACCCCTTTTCGACGCAATTGCATGGACCCCCAGGCTCCTTTGGGTCTGGCTTCTGCTGTGCTTTATCCGCGATGAACAAACAGTCGCGCCGCGTCGCCCTGCCGATTACCGCGCCAGACGCGCCAACCGCGCTGCGTCGATCCGACCTGATCTGACCGCAGGCGAGCGCATAACACTGCAATAACGAATTTGGCGCACCCGGAGCAACCGCTTCCAGGTGCGCGTCACGCTTCATCAGGCCTTAGTACGACAGCCCGTACCCGTACGGATATAACGGATGCGCGGTGTCGTGCGGCACGTCTTCGAGTTGCGCGGTGACTTCGGCCATCGACGACGGCAATTCGAACGGCAGCTTGCCCTCGGGCTTGCCCTTGCCGGTCAGCACGTCGAACAGCGCGGTGTCGCTCGCGCCGAAGTTGGCGAGAATGGCAGTTGCCTTGTCCTGCACGTTGGTCAGAATGGCCGGCCGGTCCATGTAGACAGAGACAATCGACTGCGGCGCCGCAGCCGCCTGCTTGATCGCCTCGTAGTCCGCACTGCCGTCGACGAACGCGAGACTGCCTTCATGCTGCATCGAGCCGAACACGTAGTTCGGATGCAGCGTTTCATGAGGCGTACTCACACGCAGAATTGCCACGTCCGCGTCCTGCGGTTGCGCGACCACCGTCAGGCCGTACTGCTGCGCGACCGTCGGGTCGATGCCATACAGCCAGACCTTCTTACCCGTCGCCGCCAGCGGCAACACCTTGCCGTTGTTCTGCAGCAGCACCATCGAGCGACGCTGTGCATCGAGCGCCTGCGCCTTGAAATCCGCATTGCCGACGACCGCGTTGGCTGCGCTGGCATCGACATACGGATGATCGAACAGGCCTTGCTGGAATTTTTGCAGCAGCACGCGATAAGCCGAGTCGGCCAGCCGTGCTTCACTCAGCAAGCCCTGATTGACGGCCTGAACGAGAAACGAAGGATCGTCTTCGCCGCCGAACTGGTCGACGCCCGCCGTGACCGCTTTCACGAAACGTTGCAGACGCGTGGCGCTTTCCATGCCCCACGGCATGCCCAGTCCGACGAACGACGGCGTGCCGGACGACACGCCGTTCATGCAGTCGGCGTTGCAATCGGACGCGATCAGCCAGTCGGAAACGACCAGCCCCTTGAAGCCATACTTGCCGCGCAGCAGATCGGTGATCAGCGCCTTGTCGTACGCCGCGCCCACCTGTTCGAGCGAAATACCATCGATGGTCACCGGCGTATCCGACTCGGAGTAGGTCGGCATGACTGAGCCGACGTTCGCGGCGAACGCACCCTCGAACGGCTTGAGGTGATACGCGAAGTTATTGCCGGGATACGTCGCCCAGCGGCCATAGTAGTTGTGGCTGTCGAAGCCCGACTTTTGTGCGCCGTAAGCGGCCCAATGCTTGACCACCGCGATCACGCTCGTGTCGTTGATGCCGGTACTGCCGCCCTGAAACCCTTCGATATAAGCCTGAACCTGCGCGCGGGCGACATCCGCGTCTTCACCGAACGTACCGTTGATGCGCGACCAGCGAGGTTCGGTCGCGAGATCCGCCTGCGGCGACAGCGCCTCGGTAATGCCGACCGCGCGATATTCCTGACGCGCGATGTCGCCGAACTTGCGCGTCAGCGCCGCGTCGCCGATCGCCGCGAATCCGAGTGTCTCAGGCCATTGCGAAAATCCGCTGCTGCCCGCGCTCGCGCCCAGCACATACTGGAAATGATTGCGCGGATCGGAACTGATCGACACCGGAATGCCGAGCCGCGACTGTTCTGCGAGCGTCTGAATCTGGTTGTATTGCGACGCCATCGAGTTCGCGTCGCCGCTCATCCGCGTGATGTACGTGCTGATGTCGAGATCGTTGATCTGCTTCTTCAATGTATCGAGGTCGTAGGCCGTGCCGGTTCCCGCACCCGTCGTATCGTTGAGCACAGGCGCCGTGCCGTGCATCATCAAGCCCGCTTTTTCGGCCAGCGTGAGCCGGTTGGTCAGATCGCGCGCGCGAACCTCGGCGGACAGACGCCAGTCTTCGTAGGGATCGAGTTGACCATTGCGGTTCATGTCCTTGAACTTGAGATTGCCCTGCGAGATCACCGGCAACGTGGTGTATCCCAGGTCGCGCTGGGTGACCGTTTTCGAATTACTGTCGATGTCGCTGCCGCAGGCAAACAGGCCGACCGCCAACGCCGCGCTGGCCGCCGCGATGGCCGTGACCCGGCAGGCAGGCTGGGAAAAAAGGTGCATCTGTGTCTCCGGATTCGGTGGATTTTTAGAGTTTGGACAAGCGGGTATGACCTTATCCTTACCGTTCCCTACCGGTTTGACTCTCAGGTGCACGGTTTATCTTCGCGGAGCAGCCCGCGTAAAAACGAAGATGAAAGCACGGGAAGGCAAAATGTAATGGCAATTCCTGGTAGCTTTGATTTTGCGGTGCGCAGCATGATCGGTGGATTCCGTACTGTCTTTGGGTCACATGCCGACATTCATGCCCGACATTCCGCTGCCGCGCGTCGGCCGACGCCTTCGCACCGTCTCGAATCGAATCGCCTGCGCCGCGCAGCAGGTCGCGCAATCGGCGGGGATGTCGCCGGATATTTTTGTCGCGCGCACCGGCATTGCGGCGCAGGACCTGGCTGACTCCGATGGCCGGATCGACGGCGCGCGGCATCGACGGCTCGTGGAATTGATGGTGTCGGTCGGGCCGGCCATCGAGCCGCTTCTGGATGACCGTTGCAGTCTCTTTCCCGATTTCCCCTTGCTCGGCAACCTGTGTCTGAACGCGCGCACCTTGCGCGAAGCGATCAATGCGTTCATCACGTTTCGACCCATCATTGGCGAGTTCGATTTTCTTTTCTACAAGGAAACAGCGGACGCCGTGCAGTTCGAGTACATCGCGGAATTCGCGCCCGATAGCAGCTTCCAGGCAATCGCGAATTTCCGCGTGCTGGCCACGCTAATCCGCGCTTACGACATCGATCATCGAACGGTATTTCGGGTTGCGTTGTCGGGCAGCGAACCCGCCCGCTCCCGCTCGTTCGACGAGTTTTTCGGCGACTCCGTGCAGTACCGCGCGTCTGCGAACCGGATGCAGTTTGCGTCGGCCGCGCTTGACCGGCCTTTCCCGCAATACAACGCGGTGCTCGCGCCGTTCCTGCTGCAACAGACGCAGCAGCAGATGTTGCGCATCCAGCAGCACAGTCTGTTTTCCGCGAGCGTGGCCGCTCTGATCAAGGAAGTCTTTGCCGAACAAACCGGCGACGCCTGCACGTCGTCTTCGTTGCTGGCGCAGATTTGCGCACGGCTGAACATATCGCGCTGGACCTTGCGGCGTCAGTTGCAGGCCGAAGGCGTTCATTTCAGCGAACTGGAAGCGCGAGTCAGACTAACGGAAGCGCGCAGGCTGCTGGCCGAAACGCGTCTGAGCGTCGCGCAGATCAGCGAGCAACTGGGCTTTTCATCGCAAAGCGCGTTCACGCGTTTTTTTCGCAGCCGGCACGAGACGCCCCCCGTCGCGTTCCGTCAATGGGCGCAGCGACAAAAGTCGCAGCAGGGTGCGCTGGTGTCCGGCTAGCGTCATGACCAGCGAAGCATTGCGCTGACGACGGCTTCGATGTTGACGCCGGTCAGCGGTTGCTGGTGCTCTCCGCTGCCGGCTGCTGCTCGCATACGATCGCCGTCAGCACCATGGGGATGACCGGATGCACGACGGCGGAACTTCCCGCGTCGGTGAGACGCCGTTTGACCGCATCTGCCGAACCCAGCACGACCACACCGTAGACCGGACCCGACGGTGTTTCATTGCCGCCCGCCTTGAACAGCGGATCGCCCGGCTGGTATCCGAACACAGCGTGAACGCGCAGACCGAACGCGGTCAGCGGGTTGTTTTTTGTGGGGCGAAACGCGTTGACCGAATTCGGTTCGACACGCATCGGCGTGACTTCGATCGATTGTGTTCCGACGAGATCGGCGACGAAATCGTGGGCGGTTTCCGCGCACGACAAATCGTGATCCAGCGTCTGGCTGAAGGCCGATGCTGGAACAATTGCAAGGAAAGCCAGTAACGCAAAATTCAGACGCATGGCACAAATTTCCTTCAACGTCGCCCCAAAATTGGTCACCGGGTGACCGCCTGGTGATGTCTGGACCGCGCAGTGCTGACAATGCGCGTGGCCACAGGGTTTGAAGCATGTGTTGTACCAGGCTCTTGTGACCCGGAGTTCATCTCCAACTCATCGTCGCCCTCGCAGCAGTGGCCAGCCCAGGCGGGTCGCGCTACGCAAGCTCCGCCCCCGCTTCCCGCTTGCCGCCGCGCAACTCGCGCACCCCTTTGCCCAGGCGCCGGCGCAATAACGTACGCAGCGTCGCGCCATCCACATAACCGACCTCGGCGGCGATTTTCTCGATATCGAGTCGGCTCGTACGCAACAGATGGACCGCGCGCTCGACCCGAAGATCCTGAAAATACGACAGCGGTGATTTTCCCAGCACGGCCTCGATGCGACGTTGCAACGTACGTGTGCTGGTCGCCAGCGAAGCGGCGGCGGCGTCGAGCGAAAAGCCCTCTGCCAGCCGCGCTCGCGCCCATCGTTCGAAACGTTCGACCAGCGGATCGGCGCGCGCCAGATGATCTGGAATCATATAAGCCGCTTGTGAAGGCCGTGAGTCCAGCAGCAGATAACGCGCGACCACCGCAGCGACGTCGGGGCTCGCCTGGTTCAGCAGCCACAGCGCGAGATCGAGATGCCCCAGCGCCGCGCCCGCCGTGCAGAAATCGCCGGATGGCACCACCATCCTCGAACTGTCCAGACGCACTTCAGGATAACGCTGCCGGAAAAGCGGGGCGAGCCACCAGGTCGTGGTGGCTTCCTGCCCGCTCAGCAAGCCCGACTCCGCCAGCACGAACGTGCCGATGCAGGCCGCGGCGACCTTTACACCGTCCGCGTGACTGTCGCGCAGCAGTGCCATGGCGTCGGCGACATCGCGCCTGGCGAGCGCGGGCAGCAACTGCTCGGGCATCTTGGTGCCGGGCGCGGGCACGACGATCCAGTCCGGCCGGTCCATCGTACTGGCGGACTTGACCGGCACACGCATGCCGAAACCGGTGCGCACGTCGCGCCTCATGCCGATCACGCTGACGTCGAAATGCGGACCCACGCCGGGTTGCTGGCGGGCCGACAGATCGTTGGCGGTTTTGAACGCGTCGACCAGCGCGGCGAGGCCGGTATCGAACAGTCCATCGAGCGCGAGGATCGCAATCTTCATGGCGCAAATGACTCCAAAAATGTCATTTGCGACAATAGTACGGATGCTGTCCGGTGTCTACAGTGGACCCCAATCCGGAGCGCGACAACGAACATTCCGGACCACTTCCCAACGACACACAACGATTTTTTTCTTCTGGAGCAAATCATGAAAGTGATGGCAATCGGCACCCTCAAACCCCTCAGCCCCGAACAGCAGCAGACCTATATGCCGTCGGAAGTCCCGGCGACGCTGCAGCTTTACCTCGAAGGAAAAATGGAACAATTCTGGTTGCAGGACCAGAAGAAAGGCGTCATTTTCCTGATGAATGTCGATTCGGTCGACGAAGCCGACCAGCTTCTGAAAAACCTCCCGTTGGGTCGCGCTAACCTGCTGACCTTCGACCTGCTGCCGATCGGCCCGCTTCTGCCGCTCGGTCTGCTGATGAAAGCCGCCTGACAACACCACACGAAAGTAGCGCAAGCAAAAAGGCAAAAGGAACCGCAATGAATGATTCTGCACACCACCCGCTCGATCGCCCGATCTGGTCGGCGCTCACGACCCGTCAGGCGCATCTGCGGCAAGGCGACCGGCTTGTTTGCCGCTACTTTCCCGATGTGGCGCCGTTCGCCGCGATGTCGGCGGACCCGGCGCAGGCCGCAGACGCGTGGCAGGCTCTGCACGAGCTTCTGCAATCCGACGAACAGGTCGCGATGTTGTCGCTCGACGCGCTCAGTCCGATCGAAACACTGCACGAGGAGCGCATCGGCCAGCTTCATCAGATGATCGCGCCGCACCCGGTCGATCAAGCCGCCGACGACCCGGACATTGTCCGCCTGACTGAACGCGACGCGCCCGAGATGTTCGATCTCGCGCAAAAAGCCAAACCGGGCCCGTTCGGCAAACGCACGCACCAGATGGGTAACTACATCGGCATTCGCGATGAAGGGCGTCTCATCGCGATGGCTGGCGAGCGCATGCAACTCGACGGATTCGTCGAAATAAGTGCGGTGTGCGTGGACGCCGATTATCGCGGCAAAGGTCTCGCGGGACGGCTCGTGAACGCGCTGCGCCAGCAGATCGGACTGCGCGGCGACACACCTTTCCTGCATGTCCTCAGCGACAACCGCGCCGCCATCGCGCTGTACGAACGGCTCGGCTTCGAACAGCGTCAAACGTTCTTTCTCTCGCGGATCAAACTCGCAAACGCCGCCTGAACGCGACCCCATGTCCGGAAACTGAACACTTTCAGGCCGCCCTGCCGCCCGCCGCAATGCTTCCAGCCGGTGGAAGAAATACCGATAGCCGCCCAGTCGTCGACCCCCTATCTTCAACGACCGGCGGCCCTTTCGCGGCGGGCCTTGGCGATACTGAACCGTTCAGGAGAAAGCATGAGCGTGGACCTTCCGTCGACACTACTCGACAGCGACATCTGGCAAGCACGTCTTTACACCGGCAACTGGCGCACCGGCAGCGGTGAGGCCGACGTTGTCGAGCCGGCCACTGGCCAGCGCCTCGGCCGAATCGGCATGGCCGACGCGGCGCTCGTCGCGGAATCGGCCGCGAGCGCAGCGCGTGCGCAGCTTGCGTGGGCGGCGACGCCTTACGACGAACGCGCGGCCGTGTTGCGCCGCGCCGCGCAAATCGCCGAAACGCATTTCAAGGAAATCGCCGAATGGATCGTTCGTGAAAGCGGCTCGACCCAGATCAAGGCGGGTTTCGAGACCTCGGTGACCATCAAGGCGCTTCACGAAGCGAGCGGCCTGCCGTCGCGCTCGGCGGGCGAAGTGCTGCCGTCGTCGCCCGGACGACTGTCGCTCGCACGCCGGCGGCCGCTTGGCGTAATCGGCGTGATCTCGCCGTTCAACTTCCCGCTTTATCTGGCGATGCGCGCCGTTGCGCCCGCGCTGGCGCTCGGCAACTCGGTCGTGCTGAAGCCGGACCCGCGCACGGCAGTGTGCGGCGGCTTTGCGATTGCGCGTCTGTTCGAACTGGCCGGTTTGCCCAAGGGCGTACTGCATGTGCTGCCGGGCGACGGCGGCGCGGGCGCGGCGCTGACCAGCGATCCGCATGTGGCGATGATCCAGTTCACCGGTTCGACGGCAGCGGGCCGCAAGGTCGGCGAGGCGGCGGGACGGCATCTGAAGAAGGTGTCGCTCGAGTTGGGCGGCAAGAATTCGCTGATCGTTCTCGACGACGCCGACCTCGATCTCGCGATTGCGAACACCGCGTGGGGCGTCTATCTGCATCAGGGACAAATCTGCATGGCGACCGGCCGCGTGCTGGTGCAACGCAAGATCTACGACACGTTCGTCACGAAACTGGTGGCGAAGGCGGCCAGCCTGAAAGTCGGCAACCCCGCTTCCGGCGATGTCGCGCTCGGCCCGCTGATCAACGCGACGCAACGCGACCACGTCGCGCGCGTGGTCGCGGCTGCGCAGCAAGCGGGCGCGAAACTCGAGACCGGCGGCAAGAGTCAGGACCTGTACTTCGAGCCGACCGTGCTGAGCGGCGTCACGCCCGACAACCCCGCGTTCCACGAAGAGATTTTCGGACCGGTCGCGGTCGTGGTCCCGTTCGATACAGACGACGAAGCCATCGCGCTCGCCAACAACACCGAGTACGGGCTTTCCACCGCCATCGTCACGGCCAACGTGGGCCGCGCGTTGCAGATGGGCGAGCGTCTGCGCACCGGCCTGCTGCATATCAACGATCAGACCGTCAACGACGAGGTGATCAACCCGTTCGGCGGGGTCGGCGCGTCGGGCAACGGCACCAGCATCGGCGGACCGGCGAACTGGGAAGAGTTCACGCAGTGGCAATGGCTCACCGTGAAGGGCGAAGCGCCGCTCTATCCGATCTGACAACAGGGAGACACACATGACAACAACAACGGGATTTCGCACGATCACCGCCGCCGTCGCCCGTGCAAAGGGCGAGCCGTTCTCGATCCAGCAGGCGCGCATTCGCGGCCCGAAAGCCGACGAGGTGCTGGTGCGCGTGGTGGCGACCGGCCTCTGCCACACCGATCTGATCGTGCGCGATCAGTACTATCCGGTGCCGCTGCCTTCGGTGCTCGGTCACGAGGGCGCGGGCATCGTCGAGGAAGTCGGCCCGGCGGTGAAGGACCTCGAGCCCGGCGATCACGTCGTGCTGACCTATGGCGCGTGCGGCCACTGCAACGCGTGCAACGGCGGTCACGGCGCGTACTGCAAACAGTTCTTCGGGCTGAACTTCGGCGGCGGCGATCTGGAAGGCCGTAGCGCGATCGAAGACGAAGAAGGACGGCCGCTGCACGATCACTTCTTCGCGCAGTCGTCGTTCGGCAGCTTTGCGCTGGCTCGTGAGAACAACGCGATCAAGGTGCCGCACGACGCGCCGCTCGAGTTGCTCGGGCCGCTCGGTTGCGGCATCCAGACCGGCGCGGGCGCGGTGATCAACTCGCTGAAGGTGCGCCCCGGCAGCAGTTTCGCGAGCCTCGGCGCGGGCGCGGTCGGCCTGAGCGCGGTGATGGCGGCGCGGGTCGCGGGTGCCACCACCATCATTGCCGTCGATGTCGTACCGTCCCGTCTCGCGCTCGCCAAAGAACTCGGCGCGACGCACACGGTGAATAGCCGCGAAGTCGACATGATCGAGGCGATCCGTCAGATCACCGACGGCGGCGTCGATTTCGCGCTGGAGTCGACCGGACGGGCGGAAGTGCTGTCGCAAGGCATCGACGCGCTCGGCAGTCTCGGCGCGATGGGCGTGGTCGGTGCGCCGCCGCTCGGCACGAAGGCCGAGTTCGACATCAACAGCCTGTTGCTCGGCGGGCGCACGATTCGCGGGATTGTCGAAGGCGACAGCGTGCCGCAAGTGTTCATTCCGCAGCTCGTGCAGTTGTATCAGCAGGGTCGTTTTCCGTTCGACAGGCTGGTCAGGTTCTATTCGATCGACCAGATCAACCAGGCCGCCGACGACAGCACGAGCGGCGTCACGCTGAAGCCGATTCTCCGGTTCGCGCATTGAGACGATTGATGTGCGTTGAGGTGCATTCACGCGAGCCGGGCCGCCGACGGTGCGCGCAATTGCTGAGGTATTCTGTGCACGAACAAACGCGGCGCATGCCGGGCAACCTGGCCGCGCCGCGTTGACAGGAGACTCGTGTGGCAAAAATCTCATCGGCGGATTCAGCGGATTCCCGGCAGGCACGTCTGAACGCGGCTCGCGCGCAGTTCATCGGCGGCGAGCAGTTGCCCTCCACTCTTTTATCGGCGCCGGTTGCGCGCTCGTGGGAGCGTTCGCGCGGCGCGGGTCTTCTGCCTTCGAGTGCGCCGCAATACGAGTTGCTCGACAAATCCCGCACGGTGCCCGACTCGAAGGCCGACCGTCGTCTCTACAGCTGCGTCGTCGATGAAATCGAGCAGTTGTGGAGTGCATTCGGCGGCAACTACTGGACGATTTTCTGCGTCAATACCGAAGGCACGGTGATCCACGCGCGGCACAGTCCCGCTTGCGACGACGACCTGTTGCTGCCCATCACCTGTGGCCGGCGCATCGTCGAATCCAACATTGGCACGACCGCGCCGAGCTGCGTGATCCACGAGGGCATCGAAGCGATCGTGACGGGCGGCGAGCATTATCTCGACGAGTTCGAACGGGCCTTCTGCGTCGCCGTGCCGCTGTTCGGATTTCACGGCGAAGTGATCGGTGCGCTGGATATCACGGGGACGGGAGAGCGCGACGTATCGCAGGTTCAGGAGCAGTTCCGGCTTGCCGCGCTGGCCGCCGAACAACGTCTGTTCGCGACGCTGCGCGGTTGTCATCTATTGCGCTTGCAACATGATCCGCGCTGGCTGGGCACACCGCTCGCGGGCGTCATCGCCATCGAGGACGACGGCCAGGTGCGCGCCGTCAGCCGGATGGCGCGGCGCATGCTGTCGTTGCCTGCCAGCGGCCCGCTGCCCTCGCTCGATCTGCGGCGGATTTTCGACGATGCGTCTCCAGCGCTACTTGGCCGGCTGCTTCAGCGGGGCCGTGGCGTGCAACGGGTAGCACGCGCGGACGGCAGTCATGTGTGGATCGAATATACGCGCGGGCCGCTGAACCGGAGCACGGCGCGCCGGACGAATCAGACCGTCGCAGCACGCTTCGATGATCCCGCACCGGCTGCGACGGCCGCCAGCGCAAGCGGCAGTCTGAAGGAACAGACGCTCAGCGCGATCCAGAGCGCGCTACAGGAGCACAACGGAAACATCGCGGCGGCGGCGCGGCAACTCGGCTTGTCGCGGACCACGCTCTACACGAAGCTGCGCCAGCTTCGCGACACGGGGATGATCGGCGCGGCGGATTAGCGCCACGCTTCGTCTGGTGCGTTGTTCTCGCCGCTTGCCGGCTTGGCGCGGCAAGCCTGTTGCTCGCCGCGCGACCGGCGCTTTGTCGAGCCAGCCTTATTTCTTCGAAATCGCCGCCGTAGCCGGGTCGTACTGAAAACCCTTCTGCGCGAGCCGCTCGCCCATCGTCGAACTGATGAGTTTTTGCTGCGCGTCGCGCGATATCAATTCGTGATCGGGCTTGAAGCGTTCGAGTTCGGTCGCAAGCCGGCGAATCAGCGCGACTTCGCCCATGCTGCGGGCGTCGATGAACACGATTCTTTCGTTCGATACGCTAAGGCGCTGCTTCAGATCCTTCGCGTGCGCGACCCATTGTTCGGCCAGAGCATGAAGTTCGTTGAAGGCTTTTTCGTGCGCTTTGGCCTGGGCCGTCAGTTGACGTTGCAGCGACGCATATTCGTCCGGTTTCGACGAGTCGCCCCGCTGGGTTTCCTCCTGATGCGCGGCGCTGAGTTCGGCGAGACGCTGCTTCAGTTCGGCGACCTGCTGTTCGGCGGCCTGGGTCCGTTGCAACGCGGCGGAGAGATGTTGCGCGGCCTCGGCAGCTTCGCCGCTGGTCGCCGCGTGGGTGGTCTCGACGGCGGCGAGTTGCTGCTCGGCGGCTTCAGCACGCTGTATTGCTGCTGACAGTTGCTGCGCGGCCTGGGCCTTTTCATCGCTGGCGGCGGCTTTCGCGTCTTCCAGCGCGGCGATTTGATGTTCGGCGGACTCAGCGCGCTGAAGGGCGGCGGATAGCTGCTGCGTGGCTTGAGCTGCGTCGTCGCTGGTGGCGGCTTTGGCGTTTTCCAGCGCGGTGATCTGCTGCTCGGCAGCTTGCGCGCGATGCATCGCAGCGGACACCTGTTGCGAGGCCTGGGTTACTTCGTCGCTCATTGCGGCTTTGGTGTTTTCCAGCACCGCGACCTGCTGTTCCGCAGCTTCCGCACGGTGTAGTGCGGCGGATAGCTGTTGTGCCGCTTGTGCGATTTCGTCGCTCGCGGCAGCTTTGGCGTTCTCCAGTTCCATGACTTGCAGCTCGGCGGATTCGGCGCGTTGGGTCGCGGCGGACGCCTGTTGCGCAGCCTGAGCCACTTCATCGCTCATCGCTGCCTTTGCACTTTCCAGAGCCGAGACCTGCTGTTCAGCAACTTCTGCACGTTGGATTGCAGCCGATAGCTGTTGTGCAGCCTGAGCAACTTCATCGCTCGAAGCGGCTTTGGCGTCTTCCAACTCCATGACTCGCAGCTCGGCGTTTTCGGCGCGTTGCGTCGCCGCCGACACCTCTTGTGCCGCTTTAGCCACTTCGTCGCTCAGCGACGCCTTTGTGGCTTCCAATGCGGCGTTTTGTTGCTCAGCAGCTTCCGCGCGCTGCATCGCGGCGGATAGCTGTTGCGCGGCTTGTGCGATTTCGTCGCTCGCTGCAGCTTTGGCGTCTTCCAACTCCATCGCTTGCAATTCGGCCGTTTCTGCGCGTTGCGTCGCGGTCGACACCTGTTGCGCAGCTTGAGTCACTTCATCGCTCAGCGCTGCCTTTGCGATTTCCAAAGCTGAGACCTGCTGTTCAGCAGTTTCCGCCCGTTGCATCGCGGCGGATAGCTGCTGCGCCGCTTGAGCAACTTCATCGCTGGCTGCAGCTTTGGCGTCTTCCAACGCCATCACTTGCAGTTCGGCAGTTTCAGCGCGCTGTGTCGCTGCCGACACCTGTTGCGCAGCCTGAGCCACTTCGTCGCTCATCGCTGCCTTTGCGCTTTCCAAAGCTGAGACTTGCTGTTCAGCAGCCTCTGCGCGTTGGATCGCGGCGGATAGCTGTTGCGCGGCTTGAGCCACTTCATCGCTCGCAGCGGCTTTGGCGTTTTCCAGTTCCATCACCTGCAACTCGGCAGATTCAGCGCGTTGGGTCGCTGCCGACACCTGCTGCGCCGCCTGAGCCACTTCATCGCTCATCGCCGCTTTTGCATCTTCCAGAGCGGCGACCTGTTGTTCAGCAGCTTCCGCCCGCTGTGTCGCGTCGGAAATCTGCTGCGCAGCCTGTGCCACCGCGTCGCTCGCGGCGGCCTTCGCCCCCTGTAGCGCCGCTATCTCCTGCTGTGCTTTTTCGAGCGCTTCGACCAGCCGCTGCAACTCCTCCAGATGAATCGACGCCTCTTCCATCCGCGCCGCCGACGTATGCTGTTCCGCCGTGAGCGCAGTGCGAGCTTCATCGAGATCGGCTTCGCGCGCGGCGATCTGCGCGAGATGCTCGTTCGCCTGCGCCGTCGCGGCGTCAGCGCGCGCCGACGCGTCACCGGCCTCGGCGGTCAAGCGCATCAGTTCCGCCGACGCCGCCTGGCCCGCCTCACTCAGCGTGGCCGCTTCGTGGCGCGCGTCGTCGCGCTCGCGGGTGATCTGCGCAATCGCTTCGTCCTTGCCCGCAGCAGCCGACTCAGCCGAGGTCAACTTCTCGCGCGTTTCATCGAGTGCCGATTGGGTGGCTTCGAGCCGCGCATCGTTTTCCGATGCCCGCTGCACCAGTTCGCCGACCCGCGCCTCGGCCGCTTCGGCGCGGCTGATTGCGCTCGCGAGTTCCGCCGTTAGAAGCGAGGCCGCCTGGTCCGATGCATCGCGCTCGTGGTTGATCCGCGCGATCTCCTCGTCCTTGCTCGATACGACCGACCCTAGCGTCGCGCGCGCGTCGTCGAGCGCCGACTCGAGATAGTCGATCCGGCTGTCGTCCTGTGCGGCCCGCTGCACGAGTTCTTCGACCCGCGTTTCGGCCACGCCGGCGCGGCTGGTCACATCGGCGAGTTCCGCCGACAGACGCGCGGCCGCCTGCTCCGACGCAGTGTGCGCGTCAGTCAGCGCGGCGAGCCGTTCGCGCTCGATCCTCACCTGCTCGACCGTTTTTTGATACTCGGCCAGCGCTTCACTGCGCTCGGTCAGCGTGACGTCGAGATGGCGATTCACTGCCTCCACGCGCTGGGTCGCGACTCGCTGCGCCTCGTCGTGCGCGGTGGACCAGATTCGCGATGCCGCGCCGATCAGCGTTTCGGCAAGATTCTCCGGCAACGCAACCGCAGCCTGAGCGGGCGGCGATTGCGATTCGCGCGTGTTGCGCCAGCGGTCGAGCGCCGCGGCGACCGCGACGATCGATTCGCCCTGAACCTCTGACCAGACGGCCACAGGAGACACCTTCCGACCTTCCTGAATCAGGCGATCGGCCGCTCCTGCGACCAGTTCATCCGTGATTGCGTTTGCGTCCGTCGACATAAATCGCCTCGAAAACCTGCATGATCCAAGGGTGTTTAAAGCTTTCAATACACTTTTTCCACCCGTAACCTCTTAATGATAATGGATGACACCCCTCCTTCGCTTCGTCGAAATGACGGGACAACCGCCGCCAATTCTGCGCATTGACGCTCGCGCACGGATAACGCACAGCCCACCGGCAAGCCATTCCGGCCACCAATTTTTAACTATCCAGTTAATATTTTTGTAAATCAGAGGCTGCATCCGGCCCGAGGCCGATAAGCGTCGATTGACGGCATAGCCACTGAGATTGCACGAAAAGCCGGCGTGGCGACACGCCGGCTTTTTGCATTCCTGGCGACGACATACTGCGTCGAAATTATGCGTATCAGTAATTTCCCCAGGATTGACCTCGGCTGTCGGGCCTCCCGATAATAGCCATATAGTGGACTACACGTCCACAATATGGACATTCTAAGAAAGGATCCCCTTATGTCTGAGGCTGCTTACTCCCCGATGACGCCGTACCAGCTGCCGTTCCCGAAGGAAGCGCAGCAGGAAATCGTGGTCCCCTTCGCGATTCCGACCGATGAGCGCGTGTGGGTCCCGCAGGCGGAAAACGTGTCGTTCCGCCCGCTCTGCCTGAACGCGTCGCAGGGCTACTGGATGAACCTGCTGCGTGTGCGCAAGTCGGGCGTGCTGAGTCGTCACCGTCATCCGCAAAGCGTGCACGGGATGGTGCTCAAGGGCCGCTGGCGCTATCTCGAACACGACTGGGAAGCGACCGAAGGCAGCTACGTCTACGAACCGCCGGGCGAAACGCACACGCTGTATGTGCCGGAAGACGTCGAGGAAATGATCACGTACTTCCAGGTGAACGGCGTGATGTTCTACTGCGACCCGTACGGCAACTACACCGGCTACGAAGACGTGTTCACGAAGATCGACATGTGCCGCAAGCACTACGCGGCAGTGGGCCTCGGCGAAGACTACGTGGACCAGTTCATCCGATGAGCACGGCCGCCGGTTTCGCCAGCTACGATTTTTCCGGGCGGGTCGCGGTCGTGACGGGCGCGGCCACGGGCATCGGCCGCGCGATCTGCGACGCGTTCGCGCAGAACGGCGCGTCGGCGGTCAACTGGGACCGCGTGCCCGGCGACCTCGACACGCCGCACGCGCCGCGCCACTTCGCGGTGGACATCACGCGGCCCGAGTCGATCGAAGCCGCTGTTGCGGCCACGCTCGACGCCTATGGGCGCATCGATTACCTCGTGAACAACGCGGGTTTCGCCGGTCCGACGATGCCGCTCGACGAATACGATCCGCTCGAATGGCAACGCGTGATCGACGTGAATCTGCTCGGCACCTATCACGTGAGCCGCTTCGTCGTGCCGGTGATGCGGCGTGCGAATAGCGGGCGCATCGTCAACGTGGCGTCGCTGGCGGGCAAGGAAGGCACGCCGAACGCGTCCGCCTACAGCGCGGCGAAAGCCGGCGTGATCGCGATGACGAAGTCGCTCGGCAAGGAACTGGCGCAAACCGGCATCCTCGTGAACGGCATTGCGCCGGCTGCCGTCGAAACCTCGCTGCTCGCGCAGATGTCGCCAGCCCACGTGCAGACGATGATCGACAAAAGCCCGCTGCGGCGTCTCGGCACCACGCAGGAAGTCGCGCAACTCGCACTGTGGCTCTGCTCGGATTCGTGCTCGTTCAGCACTGGCGCGATTTTCGATCTGTCTGGCGGACGGGCCACTTACTGATAGCGGCGCCCTGAATCACCACTACTAAAGCCACCGAAAACCACATTGGGCAGGAGACAAAACATGCTTCAGAAGTCACCGCGTCTGAAACGCATCCAGGTCGTCGCAGTCGTCTTTCTGACGATTGCGGGCGTGGTCAATTATCTCGACCGCAGCACGCTGTCGATTGCGAATCATCTGGTCAGTCAGGAGCTTCATCTGTCCGCTTCGCAGATGGGCTTGCTGCTGTCCGCGTTTTCCCTGTCGTATGCGTTTGCGCAGTTGCCCGTGGGCGCGCTGCTCGACCGTTTCGGCTCGCGCGTGATGCTCGGGCTCGGCATGCTGGTGTGGTCGATCGCGCAGGTGGCGGGCGGCTTCATCCAGACGCTCAACCATTTTCTGATCGCGCGGGTCGTGCTCGGCGTCGCCGAAGCGCCGCTCTTTCCGGCGGGCGCGAAGGTGGTCAACGAATGGTTCGCGGTGCGTGAGCGCGGCGGCCCGACCGGCACCTTCATCTCGTCGTCGACGATTGCGCCGATGCTCGCGCCGCCGATCCTGACCGTGCTGATGCTTTCATTCGGATGGCGAACCATGTTCATCATCATGGGCGTGCTCGGCATTCTGGTCGCGCTCGGCTGGTACATGGTCTATCGCAACCGCGACGAGATCGCGCTGACCGAAGCTGAAACCGCGCACCTGAACGAAGGCTCGGTGCAGACCGAGGCGCGCGCGAGGAAGGGCCTGAGCTTTGCCGAATGGGGCGCGCTGTTCAAGCTGCGCAACACGTGGGGCATGATTTTCGGCTTCATGGGCGTGATCTACATGGTCTGGCTGTATCTCACGTGGCTGCCGGGCTATCTGGAGAACGAGCGTCATCTGAGCATTGCGCATACCGGCTGGCTCGTGTCGATTCCGTATATCTTCGGCACGATCGGCATGGTGAGCAGCGGCTATGTCGCCGACTTTCTGCTCCGCCGCGGCATGGCGCCGATCCGCAGCCGCAAGTGGCCGGTCTGCGTCGGACTGATCGGCGCGGCGGCGTTCACGGTGCCCGCTGCCTACACGCCAAGCACGGCGCTCGCGATCACCTACGTGTCGCTCGCGATGTTCTTCGTGAATCTTTCCAGCGGCAGTGCGTGGGCGCTGGTGACGGTTGCCGCGCCCCGCCATCTGGTGGCGTCGCTCGGCAGCATGCAGAACTTCGGCGGCTATCTGGGCGGATCGTTTGCGCCGGTCATCACTGGCATCGTCGTCGATCAGACGCATTCGTTCGTCAACGCGCTGCTGATCAGCGCCGGGGTCGCGTTCGCCGCCGCCTTCGTTTATCTGTTCGTGGTGAAGGAAGTGGCGCCCGCGCCGCTGCCCAACGCTGCCACGACTCAACCTACCTGACCTCAACCTGAGCACTCGTTGCCGACTCTTATGACATTCCAGAACAATCTCCTCGAAGGCAAGGTCGCATTCGTCACGGGCGGCTTGTCCGGCATCGGCGCGGCCATCGCCAACGGACTCGCGCAACTCGGCGCAAAAACGGTCGCGGCCGGGTTGCCGCTGCCACAAGGCGCACCCGATACGCTGAACCGCGATGTCGAGCGCGTCACGCTCGACATCCGCTCGACCGACGACGTCGCCGCCGCGCTCAAAGCGTTCGACCGGCTCGATATCGTGGTCAATTGCGCGGGCGTGATCAGCCGCATCGAAGAACATCGGATCGACGTGTTCGAGCGCGTGATGGACATCAACCTGAATGGCACGATGCGGGTGTGCTCGGCGGCGCGTGAATTGCTGAAGGCGTCGTCGGGGTGCATCGTCAATACCGCTTCGATGCTGAGCTTTTTCGGTGGCGGACTCGTGCCCGCGTACAGCGCGAGCAAGGGCGCAGTCGCGCAGTTGACCAAGTCGCTCGCGCTCGCTTATGCGGCCGACGGCATCCGCGTGAACGCGATTGCGCCCGGCTGGATCGCCACGCCGCTGACGCAGGCGTTGCAGGACGACGACGGCCGCTCGCAGGCGATTCTCGACCGCACGCCGATGCACCGCTGGGGCACGCCCGACGAAGTCGCTCAAGTGGCGGCGTTCCTCTGCACGCCGGCCGCGTCGTTCATGACGGGCGCGATCGTGCCGGTGGATGGCGGCTATCTGGTCGCATAACGGCTGACCGCGCGCCGGTCCCGATGAGCAGGCCACGGTGGATCGACACCATTCGGGCCTGTGATTGAAGGCATAATCTTTCAACCGTGCCTGACTACTGCCTGATGTCGACCCTAGATTCCAAGCCCTCTTCGAAAGAATCCACCGCCGGTGCCGCCAGCACCGCCGATGCGAAAACCGTGGCCGGCGCTGCCGCGTTCTCCAAATTCATTGCCGTGCTGCAACTGGTCGCCGATGCCGAGACGCCGCCCAATGTCGCGAAGCTGAGCGCGGCGAGCGGCTATCCGCGCCCTACTGTTCACCGTATCGTGGCCGCGTTGCAGGCCGAGGGGTTGATCGTCGCGGCGGCCAACGGCACGACCTTCGGCCTCGGCCCGCGCCTCGTGAATCTGGCGAGCCGTAGCTGGGAACGCTCGGACTTGCGCCTCGCCGCCGTCGATGCGCTGATGGAATTGCGCAACGTCACATCGGAGACGATTCACCTGGCGGTGCCGAGTCAGGGCGAGATGGTGTACATCGAAAAGCTGGAAAGCCCGCACGCGGTGCGCATGGCATCGCGCGTCGGCACGCGGGTGTCGCTCACGTCGAGTTCGGTGGGCAAGGCGTATCTCGCGACACTCGGTGTGGCCGAGCGCGAAGCGTTGCTGAAAGACGCGCCGCTGGAGCGCTTCACGGAACACACGCTGGTCAGTCTCGACGACGTGCGCAACGAAGTCGCCGCTACCGAACAACGTGGCTACGCCGAAGATCGCGAAGAAAACGAAATCGCGATTTCCTGCTTCGGTGCGGCGATTCGCGGAACCGATGGGCGTGCGGTCGGCTGCATCAGTATCAGCATGCCGACTTATCGGTTGAAGGCGGACGCGCAAGCGTCCTATATCGAGCCGTTGCTGGCGGCGTGCAGGACGATTGCCGCGCGACTCGGGCCGACTAGCGGCCGGTAGTTTTGCCGAAGCCGCTTCATCCGCTTCGTCCCTAACAGACAACGTAGACACGCCCGGCGCGACCGATAAAGATCGGCAAGCGCCGGACGTGCGTCAATCCCGATCCGGCGTTAAATGCTTACGCCGGCTTCGCAACACACATCACTCCGCCACCGCGTACCGCTCCAGCCAGTGCGCGTACGGCGCGGGCAACACCCACGACGGCTTCTCGGCCTTCAGCGCCAGCGCCGCGTAATACGGCCAGTGCGGATCGGCCAGATGCGCGCGGCCGACCATCACCAGATCCAGTTGCTCCTGCGCGATCACGCGCTCGCAGTTCTCCGGCGAGTCGATGCCCCACGCCGACGATACCGGCAACCCCCCTTCACGCCGCACGCGCTCGGCAATCGGCGCGAGGAACGCAGGTCCCCAGGGGATTTTCGCCTTTGGCGTCGAAAAGCCGACGCTCACGCTCAGCATGTCCAGGCCGCCGGCGCGCATCGCCTTCGTCAGTTCGATCGATTCGTCAAGCGTCTCTTCATCGCGTCCGTCGTATTCGATCACGCCGAAACGCGCGGTCAGCGGCAGGTTGTCCGGCCACACTTCACGCACGGCAGCGAGCGTTTCCAGCAGGAACCGGCTGCGGCCCGCGAGGTCGCCGCCGTACTGATCGTCGCGCTGGTTCGCGTGCACCGAGAAAAAGCTCTGCGCGAGATAGCCGTGCGCGAAGTGCAGTTCGAGCCATTCGAAACCGGCGTCGCGGGCACGGCGGGCGGCGGCCACGAAGTCGGCCTTCACACGCGCGATGTCGTCGAGCGTCATCGCTTTCGGCACTTTGGGCAGGTTCGCGCCGAACGCGATCGCCGACGGCGACAACGTGTCCCAGCCGCGCGGATCGCCTTCGGGAATGTGGTCGTCGCCTTCCCACGGACGGTTCGCGCTCGCCTTGCGTCCCGCATGCGCGATCTGGATGCCGGGCACCGAGCCCGCCGCCTTGATCGACGCCGCGATCTGCGCCATGCCTTCGGCCTGCGCGTCGTTCCACAAACCCGTGCAGGCCGGCGTGATGCGTCCTTCCGGCGACACCGCCGTCGCCTCGACGATCACCAGCGCCGCGCCGCCGCGCGCGAGGCTCGCGTAGTGCGTCTGATGCCACGCGTTGGTGAAGCCGTCGACGGCGCTGTACTGGCACATCGGCGGAACGGCGATGCGGTTGCGCAGTGAGACGTCCTTGAGTTGAAACGGAGTGAAGAGTGCTGACATGCTTATTCCTCGGTGTGTCCCGATGTTGCCGGGAGAAATCGGTTGTTCAGGCTGGCTAGACCGGCTCGGTGTGTCGGATCGGCTCGACGGCGACCAGCGGCTTGCCGGAGAAACGGCGCTGTCTCAGCGCGTCCAGTTGTTCGGCCAGTCCCTCGAAATCGCCGACGATACCCGGTTCCGCTTGCAGTTGCCCTGCCGCGATCTCGCCGAGCATCTGCTCGCCGGCCTGCGTGAGCGCGTTCCATGCGGCGCTGTCGCCATAAATGTGCAATGCGCCCAGCGCGACCTCGTGCATCGACAATGCGCGGCCAAACGGCGCGCACGGCCATTGCGCGACACGCCCCTGGATGCAGACCAGGTGGCCGTTCGCCAGCAACGCGGGTGCAAGGCGCGCGGCGTGATCGGCGTCGACGCTGTCGATGATCGCGAAGAAGCGTTTCGGATCGTTGACAGGCCACGCCTGTCTGTCGCCCAGCGGACCTTCGATACATTCATCGACGCCGAGCGCCAGCAGGCGTTCCCAATGTCGCCGGTTGCACATGGCCGTGACGGCAAAGCCGCGCGCCACCGCCAGTTGCACCAGATACCGGCCCACCGCGCCGCCCGCACCGCTGATCAGCAACGTGCGGCCCCGGCCCGGCGGAAGTTTTTCGATTGCCTGAAACGCGGTCAGCGCCGGGCACGGGAAACTGGCCGCCACCGCGAAGTCCATGTTCGCCGGTACGCGCAGCAGCACTTCGGCGCGTATCGACGTGTATTCGGCGAAGCTGCCGTGTCGATGCAGGCTCTGGTGATAGGCGACGCGCTGCCCCAGCAGATCGTGCGGCACGCCGTCGCCGATTGCCACCACCGTTCCCGCGCCGTCGACTCCCGGTACATGGCCGGGTTGCCAGCCGAGCTGCTCGTCGCCGAGCACTTTCCAGTCGACCGGATTCAGGCCGATCACCGCGTTGCGCACCAGCACTTCGCCGGGCGCGATGGCCGGACGCGTCACGCGCTCCAGCACCAGATCGAGCGGACTCGCGCCGCCGCGCCAGACCCACGCCCGCCACGAAG
Source organism: Paraburkholderia sp. GAS333 (assembly GCF_050435665.1). Lineage (NCBI taxonomy): Bacteria > Pseudomonadati > Pseudomonadota > Betaproteobacteria > Burkholderiales > Burkholderiaceae > Paraburkholderia > Paraburkholderia sp. GAS333. The sequence continues at coordinate 497,538 of NZ_JBNDKS010000004.1, read as the reverse complement.
CGGGAAGTTCCCTCTGCATTGCTTCAGCCTTGTCAGACATATGTGAGTGGACCATTGGACAAGCGGCGGATCAGCTAGCCGTGCCCGACTGATAAGCCCCCGCCGAATACGTCAATTCGTAGCTATGGCTATAGATTTCGAGAATGTTGCCGAACGGATCTTCCATATAGACCATGCGGTACGGCTTCTCGCCAGGAAAATATTCGCGCACCGGCATGCGCTGCTTGCCGCCCGCCGCGACGATCTTTGCGGCCAGCCCTTCGACGTCGGGGTCCTGCACGCAGAAATGGAACACGCCGGTCTTCCAGTATTCGAAGTTGTTGGCGGGTTTTTCTGCATTCGGAAATTCGAAGATTTCCACGCCGACGCGGTCGCCCGTCGACAGATGCGCGATACGGAACGAGCCCCAGCCCGCGCCGAACACATCGGTGCACATCACGCCGATCGCGCTCGGGTCCTCGGCAATCGTGGTGGGCGGCATGATCAGATACCAGCCGAGCACTTCAGTGTAGAACTTGACCGCCGCGTCGAGATCGGTCACCGACAGGCCAATATGGGAAAACGAACGAGGATAGGTTGTGGACATAAGCGGGCTCCTTCCGGGCAAATGGTGTGCTGGAAGGTTAGGCTTCCGTCGCTATAATTAAAACCACGTCCAGATTATCAATTCGATAAATTATCCTTATGCTGAATCCGCAATGGCTGCGAACTTTCACGACGCTGGCCGAACTCGGCAGCTTCACGCGCGCGGCTGAGCGGCTGCAATTGACGCAGGCCGCCGTGAGCCAGCATCTGCGGCATCTGGAGGACGAGTTGGGGTTGCTGGCGATCCGCCGTCCGCGTCAACTCGAATTGACGCCCGCCGGCCATGCGTTGCTCGCGTATTGCGAAGAAGCCGATCTCGCCGACAAGCGCTTGCGGCTAAGACTGAGCGGCGCGGACACCGAATCGGGTGAAATCAGTCTGATCAGCCCCGGCAGCATTGGACTTGCGCTGTTTCCGATCTTGCTGGGATTGCAGCAGGCCCATCCCGGCTGGGTCGTGCGGCACCGCTTCGCGCCCGATTCCGAAGTGTTGGCCGCCGTGTTGCAGAACCAGTACGAACTCGGTCTGGTCACGCTCAAGCCTGACGATCCCCGGTTGGCCGCCAGTCATTTCACCGAGGAACCGCTGGAACTGGTCGTCCCCGCCGCGCATGCCGAGATGCACGAATGGAGCGATCTCGAACGGCTTGGTTTTATCGACCACCCGGACGGCCAGGCGATGGCAAGCCGGCTGCTGAGCCGCCGTTTTCCCGGCAATCCCGGTGTGCAGACATTGCGCCGCCAGGGTTTCAGCAATCAGATCGGTTTGATTCTCGAGCCGGTGGCGCGTGGCCTGGGATTCACGGTGATTCCGCGTTATGCGCGCACCGCGTTCGCGCGTCAGGAGGCGATTGCAGTCGTCGAATGCGGCGCGCCGGTCGTCGATACGCTGTGGCTGATTCATCGGTCGGAATGGCCGGTGTCCAGCTTTGCCGCGCGGGCTATCGAGCACCTTCGCGAGCAGGTCGCGAAACTTGGGACGGCGGGACGGTAGCAGCAACGCAGGCTGCCATTGCTGCGACCGCTGCAACTCGCCGCGATCCGTCCCCGTCGATTCCCCCGACCTCAATCTGCCGCCGCTCCTGGCTGCGTCGTGGCCTGGTCAGCCGTTCTGAGCGATTTAGCGCCATCGGTGCCGTGCTGGATCGCATACAGTTCGCGGTTGCGCTCGACCGTGGCCGCCGACGGCGGATAGTCGTTGCTGCGCGTCGGGACGATGCCGTCGACCTGTGCCTCGTGCAACTGCGCCATCACTTCGGCCCGCGTCAGTCCTGAATGGCTGGTCTGAGCAAACGCATTCGCGCCGAACGGCAGGCTGAGGGCGGCAATGGCAATAGCGGTAAGCAGTTTCATGGTGTTTCTCCGTTAGCGACCGGCCAATTGACCTGTCATGACAAGGACGTGTTGTGGCCTGAACCACGCTTGCATTCTTGTCATTCGAACTGTCGGAGCGCTGACCCGCTGATTACGGTTTCGTTATCTGCGCCTCGCCGTCGCCGCCCGAACCTTGTCCCGCGTTGCGCAGATCGTCCGTTGTCGTTACGCCGTCGGGCCGTTAGATAACAAAACGGTAATCTGGCCGTCCGCCGCCGGTAAGCGCCCCGCCCGCACACTCCCGATTCACACAGTTCGCGTCACGCATCCGTGCATTCGTGCATTCCGTGCGGCCGTGCCCGCTCACCGGGCACGGCCAGGACGCGCGCTTCCCTGGTCTCTTTTCAGGAACCCCTCATGTGGATCGTCAGGCTCGCGCTGCGCCGGCCCTATACCTTCGTGGTCCTCGCGGTGCTGATTTTTATCGTCGGCCCGCTTGCGATACTGCGCACGCCGACCGATATCTTTCCGAATATCGATATTCCCGTCGTCAGCATCGTCTGGACGTACAACGGTTTTTCCGCGCAGGACATGGCGAACCGGATCACGTCGAACTACGAGCGCGCGCTGACCTCCGACGTGGACGACATCGAGCACATCGAGTCGCAATCGCTGAACGGCGTCTCGGTGGTGAAGATCTTTTTCCACCCGGGTGCCGACATCAATCGCGCGATTGCGGAAGCGGCGTCCAACTCCGCATCGATCCTGCGCGTGCTGCCGCCGGGCACGTTGCCGCCGAACATCATCACGTACAACGCGTCGACGGTGCCGATCCTGCAACTCGGGCTGTCCAGCAACACGCTGTCCGAGCAGCAGCTTTACGACCTCGGTAACAGCGCGATCCGCACGCAACTGGCGACCGTGCAAGGCGCGTCGGTGCCGTTGCCGTTCGGCGGCAAGGTGCGGCAGATCATGGTCGATATCGATCCGCGCGCGTTGCAGGCCAAGGGGCTCGCGCCGCTCGACGTGGTCAACGCGGTGAATGCGCAGAATCTGATCCTGCCGGGCGGCACCGCGAAGATCGGCACGAAGGAATACAACGTGCAGATGAACGGCAGCACCGACACCGTCGCCGCGCTCAACGATCTACCGGTCAAGACCGTGAACGGCGGCGTGGTCTACGTGCGCGACGTCGCCCATGTGCGCGACGGCTACGCGCCGCAAACCAACATCGTGCGGGCCGACGGCAAACGCGCCGCGCTGCTGACCATCGAGAAATCCGGCAGCACGTCGACGCTGACGATCATCCAGCAGGTCAAGTCTATGCTGCCGCATATCGCGGCCGGCCTGCCCAGTTCGCTGCACATCACCGCGTTGTCGGATCAGTCGGTGTTCGTGAAGTCGGCGGTGCTTGGCGTGGCGCGCGAAGCGTTGATCGCCGCCGCGCTGACCGCGCTGATGATCCTGCTGTTTCTCGGCAGCTGGCGCGCGACGCTGATCATCGCGGTGTCGATTCCGCTCGCGGTGCTGACCTCGCTGATCGCGCTGTCCGCGCTTGGACAGACCATTAACATCATGACGCTCGGCGGGCTGGCGCTCGCGGTCGGCATTCTCGTCGACGACGCGACCGTCGCGATCGAGAACATCACCCATCATCTGGAAAACGGCGAGCCGCTGCATGACGCGATCCTGAACGGCTCCGGTGAAATCGCGGTGCCGACGTTCGTGTCGACGCTGTCCATCTGCATCGTGTTCGTGCCGATGTTCCTGCTGTCCGGCGTGGCGCGCTATCTGTTCGTGCCGCTCGCCGAAGCGGTGGTGTTCGCGATGATCGCGTCGTACTTCTTCTCGCGCACGCTGGTGCCGACGCTGGCGATGTATCTGATGCGCGCGCGCAGCCGGACGCCGGTTGGCGGCAACGGGCCGGTGGCGCGGCTGATCCGTTTTCAGGGCGGCTTCGAACAGCGTTTCGAGCGCTTGCGCGAGCGGTATCGCGGCGTGCTCGGCGCGGCGATGGCGAGTCCGCGCCGCTTCATCGTGATTTTCCTTGTGCTGTGCGTCGGCTCGCTCGCGTTGCTGCCGTTCGCGGGCCGCGACTTTTTCCCCGCTGTCGATACCGGTGAAATCCGTCTGCATCTGCGCGCGCCGACCGGCACGCGAATCGAGGACACCGCGCGCATCACCGATCAGGTCGAAGCACGCGTGCGCAGCGTGATTCCGAAACCGGAACTCGCGGCGATGCTCGACAACATCGGCGTGCCGGTGAGCGGCATCAACCTGACTTACGATTCGTCCGATCCGATCGGCCCCGAAGATGCCGACGTGATGATCTCGCTCGCGGCCGGGCATCAGCCGACCGCCGGCTATGTCGCGACGCTGCGCAATACGCTGGCGAAAGAGTTTCCCGGCGTCACGTTCGCGTTCCTGCCCGCCGATATCGTCAGCCAGATTCTGAATTTCGGCTTGCCCGCGCCGATCGACATCCAGATCGTCGGCAACAAGCTCGATGCGAACCGCGCGGTCGCCAACCGCCTGCTCGCGCAATTGCGCGGCGTGCGCGGGCTGGTGGACGCCCGTATCCAGCAACCCGGCGATGCACCCGCGATCAACGTGAACGTGGACCGCACGCGGGCAATCCAGGCGGGCCTGCTGCAACGCGACGTGTCGCAGAATCTGCTGATCGCGCTGTCCGGCAGTTCGCAGACGTCGCCGAATTTCTGGCTCGATCCGCGTAACGGCGTGAGCTATCCGCTGATGGCGATGATGCCGCAGTACGACGTCAACTCGTTGCAGGCGCTGGCGAATATTCCGGTGGCGGCGGGCGGCAGCGCGAGCGCCGCCGCGACGCCTGGCGTGCCCGCTCCGCAAAACCTGCTCGGCGCGCTGAGCACGCTGACGCGCGGCACGCAGCAAGCCGTCGTGTCCCACTACAACGTGCAGCCGGTGCTCGACATTTTTGCGTCGACGCAAGGACGCGATCTCGGCAGCGTCGCCGCCGACGTGACCCGCCTCGTCGATCAGATCCGGCCGCAGCTGCCGCCTGGCGCGTCGATCGTGATGCGCGGCCAGGTGCAGGCGATGCACGACTCGTTCAGCGGTCTCGCCGCCGGTCTCGTGTTCGCCATCGGCCTCGTGTACCTGCTGATGGTCGTGAACTTCCAGTCGTGGCTCGATCCGCTGATCATCGTCAGCGGCCTGCCGGGCTCGCTCGCGGGCATCGCGTGGATGCTGTTCAGCACGGGCACGCGCGTGAGCGTGCCGGCGTTGACCGGGACCATTCTGTGTATCGGCATCGCGACCGCCAACAGCATTCTGGTGATCAACACCGCGCGCGAATTCCACCACGGCGGCCAGCCGCCGCTGCAGGCCGCGCTCGATGGCGGTTTCAGCCGCTTCCGCCCGGTGCTGATGACCGCGCTCGCGATGCTGATCGGCATGCTGCCGATGGCGCTCGGTCTCGGCGACGGCGGCGAACAGAACGCGCCGCTCGGCCGCGCGGTGATCGGCGGGTTGGCGCTGGGGACGGTGTCGACGCTGCTGTTCGTGCCGGTCGTCTATGGGACGGTGCATGCGTGGCTCGACAAACGCCGCGCGGCACGTTCTGAACGGCGGGGCGATCCGCAGAAAAACCCGCACGAAGCCAGCATTGCCGAACGCACCCATTGATTCAGACGAGACCTCGCCCATGAACGATTCATCCCTTCCGCCCGAACTCGATGAGCAGCGCGCAGACCGAAGCGCCGGAGCACAACAGGAGGCGCAGGCTGCAAGTGCTGGCGGCAGCGTGCCCGCAGGCGTGACCCAGGACGAAAAGTCCTCTCATGCCACCGACGCGAGTTCGACCGCCCATGCCGCGACAAGCGCCGATGCAGGCACAACGGCCCCGAGACGCGCAGACGCGAACGCAGGCACCTCGCCGACCGCAACCGCAACCCCACACCGGCGTCGCCTGTGGCCGCTCGCGCTAACCGGTCTCGCCGCCGCGTTACTGCTGGTCGGTATCGTGCCCCGGCTCCACGCAAGCGCCGCGCTGACCCAGCAGACGCAAGCGCAAAGCGTCCTCAGCGTGTCGGTCGTCACCCCGCGCGCCGCGCCCGCCGTCAACGAAATCCTGTTGCCCGCTGCCGTGACGCCGTTCGCCGAAGCGTCGATCTATGCGCGCACCAGCGGCTATCTGGCGCACTGGAATGCCGACATCGGCGCGCATGTGACGGGCGGCCAGACGCTGGCGACCATCGAGGCGCCGGAACTCGACGCGCAACTGCGTCAGGCCCGTGCCGACGAAGCCACCGCGCAGGCCAATTTCAACTTCGCGAAAACCACCGCGCAACGCTGGCTGGACATGCTGCAAACGCAGTCGGTCGCGCAACAGGACGCGGACACCAAAGTCAGCGACATGGAAGCGCGTCGGGCGATGCTGGCGTCGGCTCAGGCCAATGTCGCGCATCTCGCCGAACTGGTGTCGTACGAGAAGATCACCGCGCCGTTCGACGGCGTAATCACCGCGCGCAACGTCGACACCGGCGCACTGGTGACGGCGGGCGGCACGCCCGGTACGGCAGGCATGTCGGGTGAGTTGTTCCACATCCAGCAGACCGGCGTGCTGCGCGTGTTCGCCGACGTACCGCAGAACGACGCGCCTTACGTCACGTCCGGCACCGGCGTGTATCTGACCGCGCCGCAGTATCCCGGGCGGCATATCGCCGGGAAGGTGGCGCGCAGCACCGGTTCGATCGATCCGTCGAGCCGGACGCTGCGCGTCGAAGTCGATGTCGACAACAAGGACGGCGCGCTGATGCCAGGCGCGTACGCGCAGGTGCATCTGCAATTGCAGAACCCTTCGCCCGCGCTCGATCTGCCGGTCAGCGCACTGCTGTTCCGCCCGGACGGCGTGACGGTGGCGGTGGTCGACAGTCACGGCCGGGCGGCGCTCAAGACGGTGCATATCGGCCGCGATTTCGGCACGCACGTGGAGATCACGACCGGGCTCGCGGCGACGGATCGCGTGATCAACAACCCCGGCGATTCGCTCGGCAACGGCCAGATGGTTCAGGTCATGCCGGCCGCGCAGGGTTGAACCGGGTTGATCCGTGTTGAACCACGTTAAGCCCGGCCCTCGTCATCGAAAGGATTTGCCGATGTTTTCATTGAATGTTTCGCGCTCGTCGTTGCGCCGCTCCGTCGTGGCAACGCTGATCGCCGCGCTGTTCAGCGCGTGCTCGACGCTGCCGCCTTATCAGCGGCCTGCCACCGACATGCCCGCGCGCTATGCAGGCGCGGCTGACACCGCCGCCGCCGCGCCCGGCTGGGCCCAGGCTGCTCCCGCCGACGCCTCCCCGCGCGGCCCGTGGTGGACCGTGTTCGGCGACCCGGTGCTGAACGGCCTCGAAGCGCGCATCGACGTGTCGAACCAGAGCGTGCGCAAGGCGGTCGCGCAGGTCCAGCAGGCGCGATCGATGGTCGACTATCAGCGCTCCGGCTTTTTCCCGACCATCACCGCAGGCGTCGCGCAGAACCGCTCGCGGACTTCGCAGAATGTCGAAGGCAAGTCGCTCGCGGGCAAGACGGTGCCCGACTACGCGGCGGGCGTGTCGGCGAGTTGGGAGCCGGACCTGTTCGGCCGCGTGCGCGACAGCGTGAACGGCGCTCGGGCCGACGCGCAGGCGAGCGAATCGGACCTCGAAAGCGTGCGTCTGACGATGAGCGCCGATCTCGCCACCGACTACTTCACGCTGCGCTCGCTGGACGTGCAGAAAAAGCTCCTCGACGACAGCGTGAATGCCTACGCCGCCGCGTTGAAGCTGCTGCAGCAGCAACTCCAGCACGGCGCAATCGACGCCTCCGCCGTCGCGCAGGCCACCGCGCAACTCGAAGCGACGCGCACCCAGGCCACCGACATCGACGTGACCCGCGCGCAGATGCAGCATGCAATCGCGACGTTGATCGGCGAACCCGCATCGACCTTCACGCTGCCGCCGCAGGAAGCCGTGGCCGCGCTGCCCGCCGTGCCCGCGATTCCGGCCGGTCTGCCGTCGCAACTGCTCGAACGGCGGCCCGATATCGCCGCCGCCGAACGGCGCGTGGCGTCGGCGAATGCGCAGATCGGCGTCGCGCACGCGGCGTTCTTTCCCGATCTGATTCTGTCCGCGAGCGCCGGGCTGGAAAGCACCTTTTTCGCGCCGTGGCTGAGCGCGCCGAGCCTGTTCTGGTCGATCGGTCCGCAACTCGCCGGCACGCTGTTCGACGGCGGCAAACGCAAGGCGAGCCTGCACGGCGCGACCGCGCAATATGACGGCGCGGTCGCCGATTACCGGCAGTCGGTGCTGGTGGCGTTGCAACAGGTCGAGGACAACCTGTCCGCGCTGCACGCGCTCGCCGACGAAGCCGCCAGTCAGCAGCGCGCGACCACGGCCGCGAATCTGTCGCTGCGGCTCACGACCAACCGCTTCAACGCAGGCGCGGTCAGCTATCTGGATGTGGTGACGGCGCAGACCATCGCACTGACGAATCAGCGGCTCGCCGATCAGATCGCGGCGCGGCAGTTGACTTCAAGCGTGTCGTTGATGAAAGCGCTGGGCGGGACGTGGGGAGCGGCCGCGCCGGTTTGACTGTCAACGTCCGCTTGACGCCGTGGATGCGGCGCTCACCCTGCCCGTCTGAACGTCAGGACAAACCGCGTGCTTCGTGCATCGCTCTCCGCGTGCACGGAGCCGCCGTGCAATTCCATGATGGTGCGCACGATCGCGAGCCCCAAGCCCGTCGATCCCGCCGATCCTTGCGACAACCCCGCCGACGGCAGCGCGCTGCGCGACGGATCGACACGATAGAAACGGTCGAAAATCCGTTCGAGGTCTGCCTCGGCAATCGGCTGACCCTCGTTCGACACGGTCACGCGCACCGCGTCGGGCGACGGCTCGACATCGAGCCCGATCGCGCCGCCCGGCGGCGTATAGCGAATCGCGTTCGCCAGCAGATTGCTGACCGCGCGCCTGAACAGTTCGAGGTCGGCGGTTAGCGTGGCGGTGCCGCGCACCTGCACGCGCACGCTCGCTTCGTCGGCGACACCTTCGAAGTAGTCGGCGATGTGAGTCAGTTCCTGCCCGACGTCGAATTCGCGCATGTGCCTGACAAATTGCGGATGCTCGGCGCGCGCAAGAAACAGCACGTTCTCGATCATTCTCGACAGCCGGTCGCACTCTTCCACATTCGACGCGAGCAGCGCCTCGTATTCGTCGACGGAACGCGGGCGGCTGAGCGCGACTTCCGCCGCGCCGCGCATATTGGACAGCGGCGTGCGCATGTCGTGTGCGAGGTCGGCGGTAAAGCGCGAGAGCCGCTGAAAACCCTGCTCGACCCGCTCGAACATCGCGTTCAGCGATACCACCAGCGCGTCGAGTTCGCTCGGCACGCGCGCCACCGCAATCCGCGTATCGAGTCGGTTGACGGTGACGCCGCCCGCGCTCGCCGCGATATCGCGCAACGGCCGCAACACCGCGCGGATCAGCAGATACCCCAGCAGCATCGACAGCAGCACCCCGGCGACGCCCGCCGCCTTGATCTGGTCGCGGTAATGGTCGAGCAATTCCCAGCGGTCGCTCATGTTGCGCGCGACCAGCACGCTCGCCGTGTCGCCGTTCTGCAGGCGCGCGTCGGTGAGGATGCCGCGAATCGGCGCGCCGTCGTGGCCGGTCCAGTCGCTGATATCGGCATCGGTGATACGCGCCGTCGCCGAGGCACGCGCGAGCGGCGGCAGCGCGGCAACGGTGGCTGCGCCGCTGGCCGAATCGGGCGCGGCGAGCGCCTGCGCGATGTTGTGATCGATGATGCGGCGGCCGTCGGGACCGAACACTTCCATCGACATCGCCTCGTTGCCGAGCACGATGCTGGCGAGGCGATCGCCGTGCTCGCGAATGTCCTGCGCCGATTCGAGTTCCTGCGCGAGCCGCCGGGCGTGACGCGCGGCCAGCACGATGTCGAGATTGTCCTGCGCCTTGATCTGCTTTTCGAGCGCGAGGTACAGGAAGCTGCCGACCAGCACGAACACCGCGAACGTGGTGACGCCGAACGCCAGCGCGAGCGTGGCGGCGAGGGAGCGGCGCCGCATCAGGCGGAGTCCTTCAATTCGAGCACGTAGCCGACGCCGCGTACCGTGTGGATCAGCTTGACCGGGAAGTTGTCGTCGATCTTGGTGCGCAGACGGCGGATCGCCACCTCGACCACATTGGTGTCGCTGTCGAAATTCATATCCCACACATACGACGCGATCTGCGTGCGGCTCAGCACCTCGCCCTGACGGCGCGCGAGCAGTTGCAGCAACGAAAACTCACGCGGCGTGAGATCGATGCGCTGGCCGCCGCGTTTCACGCGCCTGCGGTTCACGTCCATTTCAAGATCGCCCACGCGGATCAATTCGCTTTCGCGCGGCGGCCCGCGCCGTGCGAGCGTGCGCACGCGGGCCAATAGTTCGACGAACGCGAACGGCTTCACCAGATAATCGTCCGCGCCGAGTTCCAGCCCGCGCACGCGGTCGTCGACGTCGTCGCGCGCGGTGAGGAACAGCACCGGCGTGGTGCGCGTGCTGCGCAAGGTCTTGACGATGGTCCAGCCGTCCATGCCGGGCAGCATCACGTCGAGCACGATCACGTTGTATTCCTCTTCCTGCGCGAGGAACAGGCCGTGCGGGCCGTCGTTCGCGACGTCGACCGCATAGCCCGACTCCTCCAGGCCTTTCTTCAGATAGGCCGCTGTTTTCAGCTCGTCCTCGATTACCAGGATTCGCATCGATTGCTCCGCTTTGCATTGACGATCCAATCATACCGGCAGCGCCATGGCCCCAGATTACGATCCGGTAATGTGCGTACGCATGGCGGATAGCGGCACGCGAAGTTCATGCGCAGCCGGTATTTGCAGTACACCAACCATCATGCAACAAGGCCTTAAAAGGGCCGCGCCGATCCCAGGCGCACACCCTGCCCAGCCGCTGGCGACGCCCGCCAACCGATCACCCGCCGCGGCCGCCAACCTCGCGCCCGCAGCCGAAACTGTTATTCTTCCCTCTCTTCCGACCGTCACCTGGTCGCCTGCCGCCAACGCGCGGCGCTCCCATGCGGCGCTCTGGCGCCCGGCATCCGAGAGACAGGAATAGGCATGTTCGGTTTTCTACGCGGCTATTTTTCCAACGACCTGGCCATCGACCTCGGCACGTCAAACACGCTGATCTACATGCGTGGCAAAGGCATCGTGCTGGACGAACCTTCGGTGGTGTCGATCCGTCAGGAAGGTGGTCCGAACGGCAAGAAAATCATCTTGGCCGTCGGCAAGGAAGCAAAGCAGATGCTCGGCAAAGTGCCGGGCAACATCGAGGCGATCCGCCCGATGAAAGACGGCGTGATCGCCGACTTCAACATCACCCAGCAGATGATCAAGCGCTTCATCCAGATGGCGCATGAGTCGCGCATGTTCGCGCCGTCGCCGCGCATCATCATCTGCGTGCCGTGCGGTTCGACCCAGGTCGAGCGGCGCGCGATCAAGGAAGCCGCGCATAGCGCCGGCGCTTCGCAGGTCTATCTGATCGAGGAGCCGATGGCCGCCGCGACCGGCGCGGGCCTGCCGGTGTCGGACGCGACCGGCTCGATGGTGGTCGATATCGGCGGCGGCACGACCGAGGTCGGCGTGATCTCGCTCGGCGGCATCGTCTACAAAGGCTCGGTGCGGGTGGGCGGCGACAAGTTCGACGACGCGATCGTTAATTACATCCGCCGCAACTACGGGATGCTGATCGGCGAGCAGACCGCCGAGGCGATCAAGAAGGAAATCGGCTCGGCGTTCCCCGGCTCCGAAGTGCTGGAGATGGAGGTCAAGGGCCGCAACATGTCCGAAGGCATTCCGCGCAGTTTCACGGTGTCGAGCAACGAGATTCTCGAAGCGCTGACCGATCCGCTGAATCAGATCGTGTCGGCGGTGAAAATCGCGCTGGAACAGACGCCGCCGGAACTCGGCGCGGATATCGCCGAGCGCGGCATCATGCTGGCGGGCGGCGGCGCGTTGCTGCGCGATCTCGACCGGCTGCTGGCGGAGGAAACGGGCTTGCCGGTGTTTGTCGCCGAAGCGCCGCTCACCTGCGTGGTGCGCGGCTCGGGCATGGCGCTCGAGCGGATCGAGAAGTTCGGCGGCGCGTTTTCTTACGATTGAGTGTGAAGCGCGCCACGCCGGATGAGTACGCGTGACGGCCTAAGCCGAGCGGAGCTAAACGGTGCGCGCTGTCCGGTCAACCGCATTCACGACACGAACGGCAACTTGCTGTCGCGCGCGGCGGCCAGCATCGACAGCGTGATCTTGCGCACTTCCAGCTTGCTCTGCGTAATATGCGCGCGCAGCAGGATGATCGCTTCGGTCAGCCGGTTGCGCTCGATCAGATTCAGCATCGTCGAATGCTCGTCGTAGGTTGCGCTGGTGCGGTGCGGCTTCAGAAAATCGAGCCGCCGCACGATGCGGATGCGCTCGGTCACTTCGTTATGCACGCGCAGCATTTCCGCATTGCCCGTCGCGGCCACCAGTTGGCGGTGAAAGTTTTCGTCCATGCCAAACATCTTCACCGGATCGCTTTCGCGTAGTTCGGGCTCGACGCACCACACCGCCTTCAACGCTTCGAGCGCCGCATGCGCGATCTCGCCACCCGCGCCGACCCGCTCCACCGCCGCCACTTCCAGCACGATCCGCAGGTCGTAAAGCTGATCGAGCTGATCGAAGTTGATCGGCGACACTTTCCAGCCGCGCCGGAACCCAACCTCCAGATAGCCTTCGCGTTGCAGCCGGAACAGCCCGTCGCGCATCGGCGTACGCGACACGCCGTAGTGCTGCGCGATGCCGTTCTCCGAAAAGCGGTCGCCCGGAAACAGCCGGAAACTGAAGATGTCGTTCTTCAGCTGCTGATAGACCTGCTCGGCGAGCGGGTTGGCCGCAGCCGGCACCTGCGCTTGACCTTGCGCAGCGGATGCTTCGGCGGACGTCTCCAGCAGATTGGTCGGGTCGTCGTTCATAAGTGAAACCAGGGTCCTGTTTTCTTATTATCGGCGCTTCGCAGCAAGCGGATCAGCACCTCATTTCCGTCACGACACGACCGCAGGATCGATCAGGCTGACATGCGCGGCGACGATCTTCCAGCCCTCGGTGGGACCGAGCCGGGCCCAGCTTTGCATCTGACGGCCGATGAGCGCGGTCGCGTCGCTGGTGAACTCGGTGCTGACGGTCGCGAAGTCCGAACCGAAAGTCGTCACCACCGTTCGATGCAGCTTGCGCGACTTCGGCACCGGCGCGCAATTCTCGCGCCACGCACGGATCGCTTCACCGCCGTGCTGGATTTCCGCGATGCCGTAGCGGACCGTTTCCGGCGCGTGCCAGAACAGCGCGTTCATCGCGGCGACATCGTTATCGACCAGCGCGCGTTCGTATTCGACAAATGCCGCCTGAACCTGCGCGACGATTTCGGGCTGATTGATATCCATGCTGAGGTCCATGCGTCAGTTTTTTCCTTCGATGCGAATGAGTGACGAAAGCGGTGCGGTCCAGCCGACAATGCCGCCTTGCGAGCGCACCATGTCGAGCGTCGCCTGTTTGAAGGCGGGGAAATAGCTGGCGGTCGCATCGTCGACGAGCAGACTGTCGTAGCCGCGATCGTTGGCTTCGCGCATCGACGTCTGCACGCAGACTTCGGTGGTCACGCCGGCGAACACGAGGTGCGTGATGCCGCGCATCGCCAGTTCCTCGCCGAGCCGGGTCGCGTAGAACGCGCCCTTGCCGGGTTTGTCGATGACGATCTCGCCCGCTACCGGCGCGAGCGGCTCGATGATCGCGTTGCCCGGTTCGCCGCGAATCAGGATGCGGCCCATCGGTCCCGCATCGCCGATACGTGCATTCGGTGCGCCCCGGAGCCGCTTGGCGGGCGGACAGTCCGACAGATCCGCCGCATGCGATTCGCGCGTGTGTACGACCAGCCAGTTCTGCCGGCGCGCGAATGCGAGCAGTGCGGCCACGGTCGGCACGATTTCCGCGAGCAGCGACACGTCGTTGCCGAGCGATTCGCCGAAGCCGCCCGGCTCGATGAAATCGCGCTGCATGTCGATCACGACCAGCGCGGTTTTCGTCGAGTCGAACGTGAACGGGCCGGGCTGGGCGTCGATCGAATGGGTCGTGCTGCTGATCGTGCTGTTTGAAGTGTTGTCGCTCATCCAACCGTTTCCTTGATTTTCTCGACCGGCGCGGCGTGCGTTTGCGCATGCGCGTCGCCGTGTCCTGCCATATGTTGCCCGAGCACGGCGCGATCCGCATGCGCGGCGGGCGTGTCGAACACCAGTTCGCCTTCGGCAATCACGATGATGCGGTCCGCGAGTTCAAGCAGTTCGTCAAGGTCTTCGCTGACCAGCAGCACGGCCGCACCGGCGTCGCGCGCGGCCATCAGGCGTGCATGAATATCGGCGACCGACGCGAAATCCAGCCCGAATACCGGATTGGCGACGATCAGCACGTCCACCGGCTGACCGAGTTCGCGCGCCAGCACCGCACGCTGCACATTGCCGCCGGACAGCGTGCCGATCGCGCGTTCGGGCACCGGCGGCCGAACATTGAATTCGGCGATCCGCTGCGCCGCGCGCTCGCGCATCGCGCGCCGGTCGAGCCACCAGCCGCCGCGCCGCAACGGCTCGCGGTCGAAGTCACGCAACGCGAGATTCTGCGCGACGCTCATCGAGCCGACGCACGCGTTCTTCAACGGCTCCTCGGGAATCGCGAACACGCGCTGTTGGGTCATCTCGTCGCGCGTTGCGTGGTACGGCTTGCCCGCCACCTGCATGTCGCCCGTTTTCACGCGACGCTGGCCGACCAGCGCTTCCACGAGTTCTTTCTGGCCGTTGCCGGACACGCCCGCGAGGCCGAGAATTTCGCCCGCGCGCACCGACAGCGTGGCGTGCTTCACCGCGGTGTGGCCGCGATCGTCTTCCACGGAGACATCGCGCAACGCGAGGCGTACCGGCGCGGTTTCGTCGAGCGGCTTGCGCGGCACGCGCTCGACGCTGACGGCCGCCATCACCGGCGCGTCCTGCGCGGCGACGGTGCCCATCATCCACGCGGCGAGTTGGTCGCGGTTGGTGGCGGCCACCGCGCTCGTGCCGACCTGGCGGCCTTTGCGCAACACGGTGACGTCGTCGGCATAGGCCATCACTTCGCGGAACTTGTGCGTGATCATCAGCACGGTCAATTCGCCGCGTGTGGTCAGGTCGCGCATCAGGCCGAGCACTTCGTCGGCTTCCTGCGGCGTCAGCACCGAGGTCGGTTCGTCGAGAATCAGAAAGCGCTGCTGCAGATAAAGCTGCTTCAGGATTTCGAGCTTCTGCTTTTCGCCGGCGGCGAGCGTCGAAACCGGCGCATCCAGCGGCAGGCGGAACGGCATCCGCTGCATGAACGCATTGAGCGCTGCCCGCTCCGCTTTCCAGTCGATTTTCCACGGCATCTTGCCGCGCGCGAGCAGCAGGTTTTCTTCCACCGACAAGCCCGACGCCAGCGTGAAATGCTGATACACCATGCCGATGCCCAACGCCTGCGCGTCGCGCGGCGAGTGGATGTGGACCTCCTTGTCGTCGGCGGCGATCTGGCCGTCGTCGAGCACGCCGTAGCCGACCAGCCCCTTCACGAGCGTGCTTTTGCCCGCGCCGTTCTCGCCGAGCAGCGCGTGGATCGTGCCCGCCTTCACCTTGATCGACACGCCATCGAGAGCACGGAACGCGCCGAACGATTTGCTCGCGTTGATCACCTCAACGCCTAGCGCCTGCCGGGGTAGCGTGGACATGATCAGCCGCCCAGCGTTTGCAGCAACGCGCCCGAGTCGGACACCGTGCCGAACACGCCGCCCTGCATCGTGATCATGTGCAGCGCGGCGTCGTGATTGCTTCTGTCGGTCGCGCCGCAGCAGTCGGCCAGCACCGTGCATTCGAAGCCGCGGTCGTTGGCTTCGCGCATGGTCGTGTGGACGCAGACGTCGGTGGTGATGCCGGTCAGGATCAGATTGACGATGCCGCGCGTGCGCAGCACCAGTTCGAGATCGGTCGCGCAGAACGAGCCCTTGCCCGGTTTGTCGATGACGATCTCGCCGTCGAGCGGCTTGAGTTCGTCGATGATCTCCCAGCCCGGTTCGCCGCGTACGAGAATTTTTCCGCACGGGCCGTCGTCGCCGATACCCACGCCTTCGGTGCCCGCACGGCGGCTGCGCCAGCGCTTGTTGGCAGGCAGATCCGACAGATCCGGCCGGTGGCCTTCACGCGTATGAATGATCGTGAAGCCCTGCTCGCGCATCGCCTTCAGCACGCTTTTGATCGGCTCGATTGGCGCGCGCGTCAGCGACAGGTCGTAGCCCATCTTGTCGACATAGCCGCCGTGGCCGCAGAAATCAGTCTGCATGTCGATGATCACGAGCGCGGTGTTGTCCGGGCGCAGATTGCCGTCGTACGGCCACGGGTAGGGTCTCGCTTCGATGAATCGGTTCATGGTGAGAACGTCCTGATGAGGGTTCGAAAAGATCAATAGCGTTTCGAGAGGAGCGAACATGGCGCGCGCCTGCTAACGTGGTCAGTGGATCAGCGGGTCAGGCTCAGTTCGCCCGGCGCGCCGGCCAGCGTGCGATCCGGCCGGCAGTTGACGATCATGATCAGCAGCGTCAGAACGTACGGCGCGGCGTTGTACAGGTAATAGCCGCTTGTCACGCCGATCGCCTGCAACGCGGGGCCGAGCGCGCCCGCCGCGCCGAACAGCAGCGCGGCCCACAGGCAGCGCAACGGCTGCCAGCGCGCGAAAATCACCAGCGCGACCGCCATCAGGCCCTGTCCGCTGGAGAGTCCTTCGTTCCAGCTCCCCGGATACACCAGCGACAGATACGCGCCGCCGACGCCCGCGAACACGCCGCCCACCGCGGTGGCTGCAATCCGGACGCGCGTCAGCGGATAACCCATCGCGCGCGCCGTTTCCGCGTGATCGCCGACGAGCCGCAGCACCATCCCCCAGCGCGTATTGCGCAACGCCCATTGCAGAACGAAGGCCAGCACCACGCCGATCACGAACAGCAGATTCAGATGCAGCGCGTTATGCAGTTGCGGCGACGAACTCCACGCGCCGAGATCGATGAACGGCAGCATCGGCGCTTGCGGTTCGATAAACGGCTTGCCGAGATAGAACGCGAGGCCGGTGCCGAGCAGCATCAGCGCGATGCCGAACGCGATGTCCGACACGCGCGGCAACGAACAGACGAGCCCGTGCAGGCAACCGAGCAGCAAGCCGACCAGACCGGCGCACAGCACGCCGATCCACGGCGAGCCGCTCAGAAACGCGCCCGCATAGCCGCTCATCGCGCCGGACACGAGAATGCCCTCGAGGCCGAGGTTCACGCGGCCACCCTTCTCGGTCAGACATTCGCCGAGACTGACGAACAGATAAGGCGTGCTGACGCGGATCGCTCCGGCGAACAGCGACAACAGCAGGATGACGATGGGCGAGTGCATATCAGGCATGGGTCTGCTCCAGTTGCACGGGAAGATCGGTTTGCGCGGCGGCCTGCAACTTCACGCGCCACGCGGCGATGCGTCCGCCGAGCGCTTCCCACGCGAGCAGGTTCGCGAACAGCAGGCCTTGCAGTACCAGGGTGGTGGCGTCGGGCAAATCGAGTCGCCGTTGCAGCAAACTGCCGCTCGCTTCGATTCCGCCGATCATCAACGCGCAAGCGATGATCGCCAGCGGGTTCTGACGCGCGGCGAACGCGACGAGAATGCCCGCGTAGCCATAACCCGCGAGCAGCGACGCGTTGGCGCTGCCCTGCACCGCCGCGACTTCGAACATGCCGCCAAGACCCGCCGCCGCGCCGCCGAGCACGCACGCGCCCAGCGCCAGCAGATTGACCGGCAACCCGACCAGCCGCGCCGCGCGATTGCTGCCGCCGACTACCCGCATCGCGAAGCCCTTCGTGCTGAATCTGACGAACACCCAGGCCGCGACGCACGCGACGATGCCCCAGAACAGTCCCCAATGCGTGTCGAGGCCGGGGATCGAGCCGATCATCATCGAGTCGGGAACGGGATACGTGGACGGCTTGTTCAGGCTCGCCGGATCGCGCAACGGCCCTTCGACCAGATGCTTGAACACGGCGATCGCGATGTACGACATCAGCAGACTGCTGATTGTCTCGTTGACCCCGCGCCACTGCCGCAACGCGCCGACCGCGCCGATCCAGACGCCGCCCGCGAGCATCCCGGCGACGGCCATCAGCGGCGTCGCGACGAGCCAGGGCGTGCCATGCGGCAGCGCTTGCGGGACGATCGCCGCGCACATGCCGCCGAGTGCGAGCGCCCCCTCGCCGCCGATCACGATCAGCCCGACCTGCGCCGGTAACGCGACGCACAGCGCGGTCAGCATCAGCGGCGCGGCGCGCAGCAAGGTGCTCTGCCACGCAAACGACGAACCGAACGCGCCCTGGAAAATCAGCGCGATGGCATCGGGCGCGGGCTGCCCCTGCACCACCAGGAACAGCGAAAACAGCAGCAGCGTGCCGAGCACCGCCAGCACGGTCGGCAGTGCTGGCAGGAGCGACAGCATCACTCTTGCCGCAGCGGGATGGGGGGCATGGGCGCGCATCGCGGCTCCTTTCAATCGACGCAAAGAGATGGCCGGAACTCAGATCTGCCCGACGACGCCGTGCACCAGATAATTCATGCTTTCCAGCGTGTAGTCGGTCTGCGCGTGACTCGTGCCCGACGCAATCGCGACGCCGCCCTTGTTGTCCTGCATCGGGCCTTTGAAGATCACGAAGTTGCCGGCCACCATGCTGGTTTTGATCGTGTCGGCGTTTTTCTTCGCGACGTCCGTGACCTTCGCGCCGTACGGCGACATCTTCACGAAGCCTTCCTTGAGGCCGCCGCGCAGCACGTTCGGTTGCGCGGTGCCCGCTTGCGCGCCGCTCACGAGTTGCTTGTACGGTGTCGCCCAGTCCCATTCCGCGCCGGTCAGATAACCCTTCGGCGCGAGCGCGGCCTGGCTCGCGTGATAACCGCAACTCATCGCGCCGCGTTTTTCCGCTGTCTCGACCACCACCTTCGGGCCGTCCACGTGACAGGTCAGCACGTCGCAGCCCTGATCGACGAGGCTGTTGGTCGCTTCGGCTTCCTTGACCGGCATCGACCAGTCGCCGGTGAAAATCACCTGGGTGGTGATCGACGGATCGACGGATTGCGCGCCGAGCGTGAACGAGTTGATGTTGCGCAGCACCTGCGGGATCGGTTTGGCCGCGACGAAGCCGAGCTTCTTGCTCTTCGTCATATGACCGGCGACGACGCCGTTCAGGTACTGGCATTCGTCGATATAACCGAAGTAGCTGGTGATGTTCGGCGGGTTGCCCTGCTTCCACAAACCGCCGCAGTGAGCGAATCGCACCTTCGGATACTTCGCGGCCATTTTCAGCACGTGCGGGTCGAAGTAACCGAACGATGTCGCGAAGATCAGCGTCGCGCCGTCCTGCTCGATCATCGCTTCCATGGTCTTCTGCACGGCGATGGTTTCGGGCACGTTCTCTTCTTCGACCACCTTCACGCCCGGCATCTTCTTGATGACGGCGGCGGCCGTCGCTTGCGCCTGGTTGTAGCCGTAGTCGTTGCGCGCGCCGACGTAGATCACGCCGACCGTCGTGTTTGGTGCGGCAAACACCTTCTGGATGGGCAGAATATTGCCGAGCGTCAACAGGCTGGCGCTCTTGATGAAATTGCGGCGGCTGGTCATGGTGTCCTATTCCTGGTCGAGGTTGAGTGAGCGGGCCGGGTTGGCGTGGTCAGGGCGTGCGTTGAGCGGTAGCCCGGTGGTCAGGCTTTCAGGCTGTCGAGATAGGCGAGCCAGCCGCCGAACGACGTGATGTCGAGTGCGCCGCTGTCGTCGCCGACTGCCGACGGCTCGCAGATAAAGCCCTTCACCGTCAGCCCTTCCGCGAGTTGCAGCGTGCCGATGCCGAGCGGCGCGGGCACCTCGGCGACGAACTGGCCGAAGGTGCGCAGCGGCACGTCCCAGAGTTCGACGGCGATGGGCTGGCCGTACGTGGTGGTGCGCACGAGGCCGGGCTTCGGCGGCTGGGTGTTCGCGAGTGCGTAGAGCCGGTAGTTATCGGCGGTGTGAGTCGCTTCGATAAAGCGCGCGCCGGCCTGCTGAAGCTGCCAGTTCAACGGCTGCCCGCGCAGATGCGCGCCGACCACCGCCAGCGTGACGCTCGGCTCCTGGAACGGCAGCGGAGTGATGGGCGTGGCGGGTGTGGCATCGGCTGCGAACAGCGCCTGGATTCGTGCGCCCAGATCCGCCAGCAATCGGTCCGCTCCGCTTGGCGCGATCAGCGTGACGCCTGCGTGCAAGCCGTCCTGGCGACGCTGACACGGCACCGACAGCGCGCACAGATCCAGCAGATTTACGAAGTTCGTATACGTGCCCAACTGGCTGTTCAACTCGATGGGATTCGCCTGCACGTCCGCGATCAACGGATGCGTCGGCGTAGTCGGCACGATCAGCACGTCGATGTCGTCGAACAGCGACTCAGCGTGACGCTTCAGATCGGCCAGCGCGTACTGCCCGTTGAACAGATCGACGGCGCTGAATTGATTCGCCTTGCCGATCACTTTGGCGACGGTCGGATCGATTGCCTCATGATGGCTGTCGAAAAAATCGCCCAGCGCGGCGCGGCGCTCGGCGACCCAGGGGCCGTCGTACAGCAGTGCCGAAACGGCCTTGAGCGGCGCGAAATCGACCGGTTGCGCAGTGAGATGCAAGCGCGTGGAGAGCGTGTCGAGTGCGGCGGCGAACGCCTGGCTTGCAGCGGCGTCGCCGAAAAATTCGAGCGCATCGGGCACGCCGACGCGCGGCTCGCCACGCGGCAATCCACGCGCTGCAATCTTGCGCGAATATCCGTCGAGCGGATCGAAGCAGGCGATCTCGTTCAGTACGCGCCACGCGTCGTCGACATCGTGCGCGAATACCGAAATCGTATCGAGGGTGCGGCATGCGGGCACCACGCCGCGCTTGCTGACCAGTCCGAGCGACGGCTTCAGACCGACCAGTCCGTTGAAGCCTGCGGGCACGCGGCCCGAACCCGCCGTATCGGTGCCGAGCGAAAACGCGACGCACCCCGCCGCGACCGAAACCGCTGAACCGGAACTCGATCCGCCCGACACGCGCAGCGGAAATTCGGTGTTGCGCACCGCGCCATAAGGCGACCGGGTGCCGACGAGGCCGGTCGCGAACTGATCGAGATTGGTCTTGCCGATCAGGATCGCGCCCGCGTCGAGCAGACGCTGCACGGCGAAGGACGACGCGTCCGGCGTGTAGCTGAAAGGGTCGCAAGCGGCGGTGGTCGGCAAACCGGCCACGTCGATGTTGTCCTTCACCGCGAACGGCACGCCGAACAGCGGCATGCGTTCGAAAATCGCGCTGCCCTGTTCGTCGAATAGTGCTTCGAGCGCGCGGGCGCGTGCTTCGAGATCCGCTGGCGGCACGCGCAGAATCCACACTTCGGGGCGGTCGATTTCGTCGATGCGCGCAAGCGCCGACGCTACGGTCTGGGTGGGCGTCGAGCTGCGATCGGCATAAGCGCGGAGCAGACCTTTAACCGTCGGGGATGCAAATTTTGGCACTGGTTTTTCCTTGAGTTCAATCTTGAATACAAGTTTGAACTCAACTTAGCAGGAGGTATGCCATGTGCGTTATCGCTGGGGTCGATCCGGCTGTGTGCCTTGTTCGGCGGGCTTGTGCGGGGTGTGAGCAAGGCTGCTCGGGATGCTTTCAATTGCCTGCCGCCCACGCGCCGCTGGTGCAGCGCTCACCAACTCGGGGATTGCACGCCCCGGCTTCGCGCGTGCGGATTCAACGATGAGTTCTGCTGCGGACGCGATGGTTCAGCTAATGGAACTGGCGACTAGCAAGGTCATTCGGGATGCGGTACGTCATCCACGCGAAGCGAGGAAAATCGCGTGCGGGATGTGGCATGGCCGCGATCAGGGGGATAGGCTCGCGGGCGGCACGGACGCG
Source organism: Paraburkholderia sp. GAS333 (assembly GCF_050435665.1). NCBI lineage: Bacteria > Pseudomonadati > Pseudomonadota > Betaproteobacteria > Burkholderiales > Burkholderiaceae > Paraburkholderia > Paraburkholderia sp. GAS333. The sequence continues at coordinate 475,552 of NZ_JBNDKS010000004.1, read as the reverse complement.
CTCGGAAAGATAAACGGCGGCAACCTGTCAACGATCCGGCAAGCCCGCATTCAGGCACTCATCGATTTGCGCTTCTCCGCTGCGCCCTTCGCACCACCTTTCGCCGCCACCTGCTCAACCCCGCCCGCCACGACGAACGCGCGCACCATTTCATGCGCCTGCACCTTGTGATCTTCCTGCCATTGCGCGGCGAGCATGTCGGTATTGAAGATTCGCGACAACGTGTACGCATTCGACTTGTGAAACGAGCACAAGCTCACCAGCCCCACATACAGATGCAGCGCATCCATCCCCTTGCGCAGCGAGCCGTCGCTCTCGCCGCGCGCGATCACCGTGCCCAGCAGACTCAACACCGGCGACGACATCTCCGGGATCGCCGTCGATCGCTTCATCACGCGCGCGCGGTTCAGGTTTTCGAACGACAGCAGCTTCGACAGTTCGGGATGCGCGGCAAAGTGCCCTTCGATGAAATCGTAAAGCTGCACGATGGCCGTAACCGGATCGATCTTGTCGACATCCAGCTTGAGCTTCAGCTCGGCTTCCCGCAGACGCGCCAGCACGAATTCGAGCACTTCCAGATAGAGCGCTTCCTTGCCGCCGAAGTAGTGGTAGATCATGCGGATGTTGACCTTCGAGCGGCTCGCGATCGTTTCCACGCGTGCGCCGCTCAGCCCTTTGTCGGAGAACTCCGCGAGCGCAATCCTGAAGATGCGCTGACGGGTAGCCGCCGCGAGTTTCTGACGCTGGGTCGCCGGAGCGGATGCGGCTGCAGATGAGGATGCGGCGGTCGTTCCCGGCGCGGAAACCGATACGGCGGAGGTCGTGCGAACTGAGGCGCGTGTCATGTGGATGGCAAGCCTGGGCGGTGGCGGGTTGCTTTTAAAAATCGGTTGGCGCTCACGCCGGCGTTGCGCGCAGCGTGACGAGCCAGCATTGTAAAGCGCGGCTTGCTGGTCGACTCATTGGTCAACGGTATTGGCAAGCGACATAGGCCAAACGCATTGACCAGACTCGTTGACGCAACCCGGCGCAACTCACTGGCCAAACTTATCGGCACAATGCCGTGCGATACCTCACCGCCGGAACGGTTGAGTCAACGCGAGCGGCGCAGTTTGCCGTCCGATCAACCCGGCCACCGCGATCAGCGCAAGCAGATACGGCAGCATCACCAGCAGCGCGGTCGGCACATGCACGCCGATCAGCGGCAACTGGAACTGCAACGCGCTCGCCGCGCCGAACAGCAGGCACGCGCCCACGGTGCGGCCAATCTTCCAGTTTCCGAAGATGATCGCGGCAATCGCGAGATAACCCGCGCCGCTCGTCATCCCTTCGGTGAAGGTGTGGATGTCGCCGATTGAAATGAAGCAGCCCGCCGCACCCGACATCACGCCCGAAAACAACACTGCGCCATAACGCAGTTTCGTGACCGAAAGCCCGGATTGATCGACCGATTTCGGTGCCGCGCCGACCGCATGCAGCGCCACGCCCAAAGCCGTGCGCCGCATCACGAGCGATGTCGCGACGAGAATCGCCAGCCCCAGATAGACCAGCCACACCTGATGAAACACCGGCTCGCCGATCACCGGAATCGCGCCGAGTCCAGGCGGCGACCAGCGCGCGAGCCCGGGAATCACGGCGCTGGAACGCTCGCCGAACAGCTCGCGATAAGCCAGCGTCGTCGCGCCCAGCGCGAGAATGTTGATGCCGATGCCCGTCACGATCTGATTCGCGCGCAACGTCACGCTCAGGAACGCCTGCAACAGCGCGATCGGCAGCACGCCGAGCATGCCGATCGCCAGTCCGAGCGACGCGTTGCCGGTCGCCCATGCACCTGCCGCGCCGAGAAACGCGCCGGACAGCATCATCCCTTCGACGCTCATGTTGAGCACGCCCGCGCGCTCGCTGATCAATTCGCCAGTCGACGCCAGCATCAGCGGCGCGGCAAAGCGAATCGACGAGCCGACGAAAACCGCTACGAATTCCGCATTCATTACCGTGCTCCTTTGGGTTCGAGCCACAACGAACCGCCCGCCAGCGCGACGATCACGATGCCCTGCACGATCAGCACCAACGCCGACGGCACCGACGCGACCATTTCCATATTGATGCCGCCCGAGCGCATGAAGCCGAACAGCAGCGCCGCCGCGCACACGCCGGTCATCGAGCCGCGCGCAAGCAGGCCGACCACGAGTCCGTCGAAACCGTAGCCGGACGAAAAACCCGCTTTCAGCGAGTACTGGTCGCCTTGCAGCATCAATGCACCGGCGAGTCCGCCGAGCGCGCCCGCCAGCGCCAACGCACCGACGATCGTCGACGTGATCGGCATGCCCGCGCGACGCGCAGCCAGCGCGTTCAGCCCGACCGCGCGCAGATGCATGCCGAAGCGGCTGTACGCGAGCACGAGCGCGACCGCGATGCACAGCACGACGGTGATCGGCAAGCCGATATGCAGGCCGGTCGAACTCGACGCCGACAGCATCGGCAATTTGGTCGCGTCGGGAATGTCGAGCGATTCGGGCAGCGTGGCGGCGTTGCTCATCGGCTGACGCAGGAGCGCCTCCGATTGCACGCACCAGTAGAGAAACCACACGGCGATGAACGTCAGCAAAAGCGTGCTGATCACTTCGTTGGTTCCGGCGCGCGCTTTCAGCCAGCCGGGAATTGCGCCCCATGCCGCGCCTGCGAATGCCGCCGCGAGCATCGGCAGAATGAACGACAGCCCGAGCGGCAGATGCGCGACATGGCCGTACAGGCTCACGGCCGTCGCCGCGATGCCACCCATCGCAATCTGCCCTTCTCCGCCGACGTTGGTCAGTTGCGCGCGGTTCGCCAGCACGAAGCCGCCGCCGACCAGCGCGAACACAAGGCTGCGGTTGATCGATGCACCGATGGCGTACGGCGAGCCCCAAGCGCCGTCTGCGAAGGCGGCGAGCGCGTCGCCGAGCGGCACGTGGACCAGCGCGATCAGCGCCAGTGCCGCGGCAACCGCGACCAGCGCCGCGCCCGCCAGCACCAGCGCGGTTCGCAAACGCCGTGAAGCGCGCCATGACGGGCGCGGAAAAGAGGCTAATGAGGTCGTGGTCGGAGTCATGCTGTCTGCCCTGCCATCCATGCGCCAATGCGCTCGCGTTGAAGAGTGAGTTGGCTCGCATCCGGCACGCAGGTGCCCATGATGCGGCCGCGATACATGACGAGGACACGGTCGGCCACCGCCATCAACTCGTCGAGTTCCGACGAGATCAGCAGAACGCCGACGCCGTCGTCGCGTGCCGCGCGAATGTGGTCGTACACGGCGGCGACCGCGCCGACATCGAGTCCACGGGTCGGTTGTGCGGCGACCAGCACGGCGAGGCCGTCGAGCGTGAGTTCGCGCGCAAGCACCGCCTTCTGCTGATTGCCGCCGGACAGGCCGCGAAACGCGACATCGGGGCTGGCCGCGCGGACGTCGAAGCGCTGCATCAGCGCGCGTGCGTCGCGCCGCATTGCGCGGCGGCGCATGAAGCCGCGTCGCGCGTAGTCGTCGAGCCGGTTCAGAAACAGGTTGTCGGTGACGCTCATATCGGGCACGCAGCCCACCGCGTGGCGATCTTCGGGCACCACGCCGACGCCCGCTCTGGTGAGCATCTGCGGAGCGGCGTGCGTGCACTCCTTGCCTTGCACGAAGAAGCGTCCTGCACTCGCCTTCTGCATGCCCGCCAGCACCGCGCCGAGTTCGCTTTGCCCGTTTCCTTCAACCCCCGCAATGCCGACGATCTCACCCCGGTTGACTACCAGCGTGCAGTCCTGCAGACGCGTCACGCCGTCGGCGTCGCGCACGGTGAGACCGTCGATCTGCAACGCTTCGTCGGCGAGCGGACGGCCGTAGGGCGACGCGCTTTGCTTTGCCGCCCGTGACACTGCGTTGTTGGTGACGCCCGCCTCCTGCGCGTCCTGAGCGCCTGCCGGGCGCTGGATCATCGCCCGCACCAGCGCATCGACATCGGCGGAAGGCGTGCTCGAACGGGCCACCACGCGCCCGCTTTGCAACACGGTCGCGCGATTTGCGATGCGGCGGATTTCCGCGAGCTTGTGCGTGACCAGCACCACCGCACAGCCGCGCGCGACCACCTTCGCGCAGGTGTCGAGCAATGCGTCGATCTCGACCGGCAACAGCACGGCGGTCGGCTCGTCCAGCACCAGCAGACGCGGCTCGCGAATCAGGCATTTGACGATCTCGACCCGCTGCTTCTCGCCCACCGACAGCTCCGCGACCCGCGCGTCCGGATCGAGCGCGAGGCCCAGTTCCGCGACCAGATCGCGCACGCGCTGCGCCTCGCGCTTGCGATCCAGCCAGCCGCGCGCCTGGCCCAGCAGCAGGTTGTCGAGCACGCTGACATCTTCGACGAGGCTGAAGTGCTGATGAACCATCGCGATGCCGTGCGTCAGCGCATCGCGCGGGCTCTGCGGACGATAAGGCGCGCCGTCGAGCCACATCGTCCCGGCGTCGGGCTGATGCACGCCGAACATCACGTTGCACAGCGTCGATTTGCCCGCGCCGTTCTCGCCGAGCAGACAGTGCACTTCACCGGCGCGCAGTTCGAGCGACACGTCGGTCAACGCATGGAACTGACCGAAGCGCTTGCCGATGCCGTCCATGCGCAGCACGCTGGCGCGGTCGGCGTCATGGATCGCGGGCGCCGCAGCGGAAGCAGGAGTCGCGTTCATATCAGCCTTCGGAGACCTTGATCTTGCCGCTTTCGATGTCCTGCTCGATCTGCTTGAGCTTCGTCGTCATTTCGGGTGACGGCTTGCACACCACCATGTCCGACGCCTTCGGTCCCATCGCCAGGCCGAACGCCTTGTAGCCCGGTTGCCACGTGCCGGCCGCCATCTGATCGATCGCGTATTGCACCTGATAGCCGACCCCGGTAATCGAATACGCGATATACAGCGGGTCCGTGCCGCAACGGTCGGTGTAGCTGCCGATCACGTGCGTGTGCTTTTCGTTGGCGGCCTGCTCCATGCCGCGCAAGCCGAGATTGAGAATGTGATAGTGGACATCCGCGCCTTGCGAAATGGCCGCGAGCGTTGCTTCCTTCGCCTTCGACACGTTGTCGAAATCGCCCGTGTAGCTCTCGAAGTATTTGATCTTCGGATTGATCGAGCGCGCGCCGTTGCCGAATTCCTTGCCCGCGTTGACGATCGACGGAATCTCCATCCCGCCCACGTAGCTCACCGCGCCGTTCTTCGACAGCATCGCCGCCGCCGCGCCCGCGACATAGGCGATTTCCGCCTGCTTCACGTCATAGCCCGCGACGTTCGGCGGCATGTCCTGCCCTTTGTTGCCGCCGACAATCGCGAACTTCACGTTCGGAAAGCGCTTCGCGATCTTGATCACCGACGCCTGGGTCTGTCCGCCGACGCCGATCACCAACTGGTTCTTCGACGCGAGATTGGTCAGCGCCTGCTCCATGTCGGCGTAATTGATGTTCTCGATCATCTGCGTCTTGAGCTTCGGGCCGAGTTCTTTCTGTGCAGCGGTCAGACCGTCGTAGCCGGATTCCATCCAGCCCTTGTCCGATTTTGAGCCGGGAATCAGCACGCCGACCCGCAGCGGATCGGCCGCGACCGCGTGAACCGCTACGCTCGAAGCAGCGACTGCGACAACACACGAAGCGAGAGTTTTGAGCGTGGCGATCTTCTTGAGCGACATTCTGGCATTCCTTTTGCGTTTGGTTTGGGTAAGTAGGTTATTCATGAACGAAGCAAATGCAACTTCGATGCCAACTGATGGTTTTGCCGGCCTGGAAGCTTCGTTCGAACCTGCATGAAATAGCGGATCACGCGCTGAGTTGCGGGCTCGCCTGGGCGCACCGACGGCCTCTTTTAGATAACGATTCAAACCCGATGGAGAACTTCCGATGAAACAGCACGACGCTTACGGCACAAGCGTTTCCGGTCAACTGGGCCGCGACGGACGGCCTCGCTGGAGCGCGAGCGACACGCTCGTCGACATGTCGTTGCCCGCGCCCGCGCCGGTCGTCGCGACGCTGCCGTGCGAGCCGCAAAATGTGCGGATCGATCTGCGCAGCACCGCGATTATCGTGATCGACATGCAGAACGATTTCTGCACCAACGGAGGATGGGTTGCCCAGATTGGGGGCGATTTCAACGCCGACCGCGCGCCGATTGCACCATTGCAGCGCCTGCTGCCGGTGCTGCGCGACAACGGCGTGCCGGTCATCTGGGTGAACTGGGGCAACCGGCCCGATCTCGCGAACATGCCGCCGAACCAGTTGCATCTGTATAAGCCGAAGGGTGTGGGAACCGGCCTTGGAGAGCCGCTCGCGAGCAACGGTTCGCATGTGCTCGAAAAGGATTCGTGGGCGGCTGCGGTCGTCGACGAGCTTGCGCCGTTGCCGCAGGATATCTGCGTCGACAAGTATCGGATTAGCGGCTTCTGGGACACGCCGCTCGACAGCATTCTGCGTAATCTCGGCATTCGCACTGTGATGTTCGCGGGCGTGAATACCGATCAGTGCGTGATGCATTCGCTGACCGACGCGAATTTCCTCGGCTATGGCTGCGTGCTGGTCGAGGACTGCTGCGCGACTTCGTCGCCGGACTTCTGTACCGAAGCGACGATCTGGAACGTGAAGAAGTGCTTCGGCTTCGTCACCGATTCGGTGCGGATCGTCGATGCGCTGGCTGACGTCAAATGAGCGCGTTTATTCCTGGTCCGCGTGCGCGGGTGGCGGCCACATCGCCGGGGCCGCTGGACGGGTTGCGCTTTGCGGTGAAGGATCTGATCGACGTGGCTGGCACGGTGACTGGCGGCGGCAATCCTGACTGGCTGGCGAGTCATCCGGCGGCGTCCGCCAATGCGCGCTGTGTCGATATGTTGCTGGCGGCCGGCGCGACGCTCGATGGCAAGACGATCACCGACGAACTCGCCTATAGCCTCGAAGGCGAAAACCATTACTACGGCACACCGCTCAATCCGTGCTGGCCGCATGCGTTGCCGGGCGGATCGTCGAGCGGTTCGGCGTCGGCAGTCGCGGCGGGCGACGTGGACTTCGCGCTCGGCACCGATACCGGCGGCTCGGTGCGCGTGCCCGCCGCGTTCTGCGGTTTGTGGGGAATGCGGCCCACGCACGACGCGATATCGCTCGATGGCGTGTTGCCGTTTGCGCCGTGTTTCGATACGGTCGGCTGGTTCGCGCGGACTCTTGACGTACTGACAGCAGTCGGCGACGTGCTGCTGCCTGCTGATTCTGTCTCCTCGTCGACTCATCTAACGCAGTTGGTGCGCGTGAGCGAAGCGTTTGCAACGCGCGAGCGCAACGAACCCGATGACGCTGCGCGGCTCGCCAAGCTCGCTGAATCGCTGGGTGCTTCAACCGGGCGAAACGTTTTTGCAGGCGACGAAGCGCGCTGGCTTGCGTGCTATCAGCACGTGCAGGACTTCGAAATCGATGCCACGCTAGGGGCCTGGATTAGATCGACGCAGCCGCTTTTTGGGCCGTCGATCGCTGAACGTTTTGCCAGGCTGAACGCGCTCGATAGAACGCAGGCGTCGCAATGGCGCGCACTTCACGACGAATTACGCAGCGCAATCGCCACGTTGTTCGAAAGCAATGTCGTGCTGATCATGCCGACCACGCCAATTGCGCTGTTATCGAAACACGCGTCGGGCGATGCAATCGGCGTCTTCTATCAGGACGCGTTGACACTCAACTCGCTCGCCACTATCGGCGGCCTGCCGCAAATCACGCTGCCTTTCGTCGACGCAATCGATCGTCCGCTCGCGCTGTCGATCATCGGCGCACGCGGCAGCGATCGCGCGTTGCTCGCGCTCGCGCGCGATCTATACTCGCGGCACACGCACGCGAACCTTCAGTAGCGGAGCATCGATGCACAATCAGAAATCCGTCGGCACCACGGGCGGCATGGTCACCAGTCCTCATGCGCTGGCGAGCGAAGCCGGACGCGACGTGTTGCGCGCAGGCGGCAACGCAATCGAGGCCGCGATTGCGATCGGCGCGGCGCTGTGCGTCACGTACCCGCATTTCACCGGACTAGGCGGCGACGCGTTCTGGGTGATCGGCGATCGCAACGGCATGTTGCGCACGGTGTCCGGCATTGGCCAGGCCGCCACGCAATTGCCCGCGTTCGAGTCGGCGATTCCGGTGCGCGGCGCGGCGTCTGCGATCACGACCGCGGCGACTGTCGACGCCTGGCATCGCGCGTATGAGATCAGCAGAAGCGCGTGGGGCGGCACGCAAACGTGGTCGTCGCTGTTCGACCGCGCATTCGAATATGCAAGCGATGGCTTTGCTGTCACACCGTCACAGCATTTCTGGCAAACGCTGCGCGCCGGAGAACTGAATGCACTGCCCGGCTTCGCAGCCACGTTCGCACCGAATGGGCAGATTCCCGCAGTCGACGAGCGCTTCGCGCAACCGGCATTAGCTAAAAGCATCGAGCGGATTGCACGTTTCGGCGCGCGCGAATTTTACGAAGGCGAACTGGCGGAGCGAATTGCACGCGGCCTGAAGGATGCGGGCTCGCCACTCAGCGCGAGCGACCTGACGCGAACCTATGCACGCGACGAAACCCCGTTGCGCGTCGCGTATCGCGGCGGCGAACTCGTCAGCCTGCGGCCGCCGACGCAAGGTGTGACGACACTGCAAATCATGGGGACGTTAAGCCGTTTCGATCTTCGCTCGATTCCCGAAGGCAGCGCCGATTACTATCATCTGCTGGTGGAAGCGGTGAAATGCGCGTTCGTCGATCGGGATCGCTACGTGTCCGATCCCGAGTTCAACGACGTGCCTGTCGAGCGCATGTTGTCGGCCTCGACCCTGGATGCGCACGCGCGCTCCATCGACCCGCGCGAAGCACGCGCGTGGCCGCACGTGTTCCGTCCCGGCGACACGGTGTTCATCGGTGCAACCGATAGCGAAGGCCGCAGCGTCAGCGTGCTGCAAACCGTCTACTTCGATTGGGGCAGCGGCGTGGTGGCCGGCGACACCGGCATTCTGTGGCACAACCGGGGCGCGTCTTTCAGCACGAACCCCGCGCATCACAATGCGGTACTGCCGGGCAAACGGCCTTTTCACACGCTGAATCCCGGCATGTATCTGAAAGATGGGCGCCCGCATTTACTGTTCGGCACGCAAGGGGCCGACGGTCAGCCACAAACGCTTGCCGCGATTCTGACGCGTTTGATCGACTACGGAATGGACCCGCTAACCGCCCTCGCCCGCCCACGTTTTCTGCTGGGCAAGACCTTCTCCGATACGCGCGATGCGTTGAAGCTTGAAGAAGATGCGGGTGCCGATGTATTCGCCGAGCTTGCGGCGCGACGGCATGAAGTGAGCGCGATACCGGCGCAGAGTCCGTTGGCGGGGCACCCAGGCGTGATTCGAATCGACGCGGACGGTTCGGTTTCAGGCGCGCATGATCCGCGTAGCGATGGGCGTGCGCTGGCGGTTTGATGATTGATCGACACGCGTGGGCTGTTGGATTGTTGGACGCCCACGCGCATGAAATAAAAAACCTCACTCCAGCGTAAAGCGGTCCCGTGTCGTCACATAATCGCTCGCGCCGAAGCGGCCCACCGGAAAATAGTGTTGCAAACGCACACGCCATGTTTCCGTGTCGATCAACTCGTCACGCGCATGCAAGCGATGCACGCGGCCAATGAAAATCTGCCGGCTACTGGTTTCAAGCGTTTCCCAGATCGTGCATTCGAATGCAACCGGTGCCTCGGCAATACGTGGCGGCGCGACGTGAGAACTCGGCACGGGCGTCAGGCCGACCTCGGCAAGCTCGCTCACGTTCGGCGGCAGACGCGCGCCGCAGCGATGCATTTTCAGTGCGATGGCTTCGTCCGCGAGATGCACGACGAACTCGCCCGTCCGCACGATATTGACGGCGGTATCTTTCAGCGTGCCGTCCGTCACACGGTTGATGCTGATCATCACGATGGGCGGCTCCTCGCCCAGCATGTTGAACATCGAGAACGGCGCGGCGTTGATCGTGCCGTCCGCGCCGAGCGTGGTGACGAGCGCGATGGGACGCGGCACGATCAGGCTCGCCATCAGCTTGTAACGCTGGTACTCGGTAATCGCTTCGAAATCGATTTCCATCGAGGTCTGCCTATTGGGAAGTAGCGTGTTCTGTCAAGCCGAGTAGTTGGCCCAGGCTTTTTTCACCGCGCATCCGCGAGGTTTCAATGCGGTCCTGAAGATCGCGCAGATGCGCGTCCATGTGCGCCATTGCGCCCGCGGCGTCGCGTGCTTCGATGCAGTCGACAATCGCGGCATGTTCCGCGTGCTCACACGGCGCATGCCCCGGCGGTTCATAGACACCGACGATCAACGAACAGCGCGACACCAGTTCCTTCAGATAATTTTGCAGGATCGAATTGCCGGCCAACGCGGCGACGCGCATATGAAAACCGCTTGCGAGTGTCGCCCACGAAGGCTGATCGAAGCGATGCATGGCATCGTGCTCGCTAGCGAGTTGTTGCCGCAATGCGGCAATGTCCTGTTTGCTCGCGCGTTGAACGGCAAGCTCCACCAGCATCCGTTCGACCGAACGCCGCGCCTCGAAAATCTCGCGCGTTTCTTCCGGCGTCGGCTCGGCGATCACCGCGCCTTTGTTCGGACGCAACACGACAATGCCGTCGTACGCGAGCTTTTCGAGCACCCGGCGCACCACCGCGCGGCCCACGCCGAACAGCTGGCACAACTCGGGCTCCGGCAGTTTCGTACCCGGCGTCAACCGATGATTCAGCACGCCGTCGAAGATCGATTGATAAATGCGTGCGTCGATATCCGCTTCTTCACGCACGGTCTTTCTAGCGGTGGCCGCGCCGGCCTTCGTATTCATGCAGCAGCCGGGCGCACGATACCGTCCCGCTCCAGATCGTCCATATGACTGGCAATCGCGCCGGGCGTCGTGATCCACACGTCACCTCGTGCGCGGGCCGCAGCGATATGTTCGAGTGCGCGCCGCAGATGCCTCAACCGATACGGCTGTCCAACCAGATAAGGATGCAGCGCAATGCCCATCACCAGCGCCTGAGGTTGCGTGCCGCGATTGGCCTGTTCGAACATCTCGTCGAACTGATCGACGATCATGTCGGCGAACGCGCGGCCGTCCATGTGGCGGCCTACCATCATCGGCAAATCGTTGAGTTCCTGCGGATACGGAATCGACCAGAGCGACTTGCCGTTGCGCGTGGCCATTCGCACCGGACGGTCGTCGTGACACCAGTTCAGCGTGTAGCCGTAGCCTGTCTCCGCGAGCAGATCGGGCGTCAGATGCGACTCCGAAATCCACGGCGACAACCAGCCCTGCGGCGGCGTTCCCGACGCTTCCGCAATCCGCTCGCGGCAATGCAGAAGCAGTTCGCGTTCGCCGTTTTCGTCGAGATCGCTTTGCCGGTGCGCATTCGTATGGCCGTGCCCGATCAATTCGTCGCCACGCGCGACGCAGGCCGCGATCAATTCGGGGCAGTGATCGTAGAGCGCGGTATTGATGAGCGTGCCTGCCGGCAATTCGAGTTGATCGAATAGTTCGATGCAGCGCCATGCGCCGACGCGATTGCCGTATTCGCGCCAGCTATGGTTCAGCACATCCGGCTGCGGTGAGACAGGGCCGAGCGCCGCGCCAAGGCCTTCGCCAAACGCAAAGTGCTCGATATTGAAGCCCAGATAAACCGCAAGCCCGGTGTCGCCAGGCCAACGGAATGCATCGCTGTCGATGATCGGCCGGTAGGCAAAGCGCCCATGCGTGGCGATCGGTTCGCGCGCGCGGTTCAGTGCTGCGGACATGTTCCGTGTGTCGTTCATTGATAAAGCCGTCGTTGATGAATGGCGTCGAACGGTGCAACCGGCCGCATCGCGAATGAACCGGATTGGTTGGTTCATGCCCCGACTCGGACCGAAGACGCACCGTGATTGCGCAAAACAGATCCTGCAGATCGCTAACGATCGTCGTATCGGATCGTTTGCAATATGTGAGCCAACTTGTAGACGTTAAGCACAACGGCGCGTCGGCGATCATCAAGCGCCGCAACGCGGCCGATGGCACATGTCTTGCATTTGCCTGCCTCGCATTAGCGGCATGTCTGTTTCGTGCGTGCCCCACTGTTCGCCGTTCACGAGGACTCTTCGTTCATGATTCAGCCTGCTTCAACAGTGCTCGAAACCAAAGCCGCCGACATCGAACTGGTGCACGTATCCAAGCAATACGGCGATTCGCTTGCCGTCGATGCGATCGACCTGCGCATTGCCGGTGGCCAGTATTGCTGCCTGCTCGGGCCGTCGGGTTGCGGCAAGACCTCGACCTTGCGCATGATCGCGGGTCATGAATCCGTCACTGAAGGTGACGTTCTGATCGCGGGCCGCAACGTCACGCGCGCGGAACCCGCTGCACGCGGAACTGCGATGGTGTTCCAGAACTACGCGCTGTTTCCGCATCTGAGCGCACTCGACAACGTCGCCTTCAGCCTGAAAATGCGCGGCGTAGCGAAGGACGTCCGGCGTAAACGCGCGGCCGAACTGCTCGAACTGGTGGCGATGTCCGCGTATGCCGAGCGCAAACCCGCGCAGTTATCGGGCGGTCAGCAGCAACGCGTGGCGCTCGCCCGCGCGCTGCTCAACCAGCCAGGCTGCCTGCTGCTCGACGAACCGCTCTCCGCACTCGATCCGTTTCTCCGCGTACAGATGCGCGCCGAACTCAAGCGCTGGCAGAAGGAACTCGGCATCACCTTCGTCCACGTCACGCATTCGCAGGAAGAAGCGATGGCTCTGGCCGATCTGGTGGTGGTGATGAGTCATGGCCGGATCGAACAGAGCGGCACGCCGTTCGAAGTATTCAATCGACCGCGCACCGAGTTCGTGGCCCGCTTTCTCGGCGGCCATAACGTTTTCAACACGAATGGCCGACTGTTCACCGTTCGCGCCGATCATCTGCGGGTGGTGCCGCACGGCGTCACGCCGGTGCAAAACGCCAGCGGAGACAGCGGCATGACGCGGATCGGCGGCGTGCCCTGCAAAGTGCGCGAAGCCGAATATCAGGGCACGCATCTGCGGATGACGCTCGATCCACTCGACGGTTCGCCCGAACTGGTTTCATTCGTGAGCGACGGCGATTACGACCCGGCTCGACTCGGTCCCGAGGCTCGAGTCGTGGTCTGGTGGAACGAGCAGGACGCGCATCCGCTCGCGGCCTGATGTATTTGATGCCCTGTTTTCAGGGTGTTTATGTCGGTCGGCAATAAATAGTCCATTAAACAAGCGCTAGAACGAACGTCAACTGAGGAGAAAGCAATGAGTGAAGCGAACGAGAGCCCGGCAGTGGCCGCAGCGGATGTGAAGGAAAAAGGCCTGTCGCGCCGCACGTTCATCAAGGGCGCGGTGGCGGCGGCCGGCATTGCCGGCTTTCCGTACGTGCACGCGCAGGAAAAGATCACGTTGCGCTACCTCGGCACGGCGGTCAACCAGAGCGCCGACATCGCGAAGAAGTTCAAGGAAGACACCGGCATCGAAATCCAGTACGTGCCGGTCACGACCGATGACGTCGCCAAGCGCATCATCACGCAGCCCAACTCGTTCGATATCGTCGACACCGAATACTTCGCACTCAAGAAACTGATTCCGGCCGGCACGCTCGCGGGTATGGACGCCAAGCGCATCAAACTCGCGGACAAGATCACACCGGTTCTCACACGCGGTGAAGTCAACGGCAAGAAGATCGGCGATCAAGGTACTGCGCCGAAAAAAGTGATGTTCCTGACCGGCGCACGCTCGACCGAATTCTCCGCGACGCCGACCGAATGGATGACGCTGATCCCGACCACCTATAACGCGGATACGCTCGGCATTCGTCCTGACCTCATCAAACGTCCGGTCGACAGTTGGGCCGAATTGCTGAATCCGCAATTCAAAGGCAAGGCCGCGCTGCTGAACATTCCCGCGATCGGCATCATGGATTCGGCGATGGCGATCGAGGCGATGGGTCACATGAAATACGGTGACAAGGGCAACATGACGAAGGCCGAGATCGACCAGACCATCAAAATTCTGATCGAGGCCAAACATGCGGGACAGTTCCGCGCATTCTGGAAGGACTTCAACGAAAGCGTGAATCTGATGGCGTCGGGCGAGGTGGTGATCCAGTCGATGTGGTCGCCGGCTGTCACGAAAGTTCGCACGATGGGTATTCCGTGCAAGTTCCAGCCGCTGAAAGAAGGCTACCGTTCGTGGGCGTCAGGCTTCGGTTTTCCGCGCTCGCTGCAAGGCAAGAAGCTTGATGCCGCTTATGAGTTCGTCAACTGGTTTCAGGATGGCTGGGCCGGTGCATATCTGATGCGTCAGGGCTATTACCCCGGTGTAGTCGACACAGCCAAGACGCACATGCAGGCTTACGAATGGGACTACTGGATGGAAGGCAAAGCGGCCGCGCAGGACATCAAGGCGCCGGACGGCCAGTTGCTCGAAAAGGCCGGTGCGGTGCGTGACGGTGGTTCGTACACGCAGCGTATGGGCGCGATTGCGTGCTGGAATGCGGTAATGGACGAGAACATCTATATGGTTCAGAAGTGGAACGAGTTCATCGCGGCCTGATTTGCGATGCACGCGTGATTCGCTTCACCGTGGTAGTCGACGCATTATGCGTGGGCTACCACGACTGTTTTTAATAGCGCAGGTATTTTCTCGCGCTGTTCTTCCCGGACACCCTCGCCCATGGCAACGATCGACCTTCCCTCGCACGCTCAGGACGCACCCGTTAAACACCGGCGTGCCCCCGCGTGGTTGCAGGCGACGCCGCTGTCGCTGACGTTCCTGCTGTTTTTCATCGTGCCGCTGGTGATCACGCTGATCGTCAGTTTCTGGGACTTCAACGAATACCAGATCATTCCCGCCTTCACGCTAAAGAATTACGCGGCCATCTTCAACGGCTGTTCGTCGATGACCGATGTCTGCGTGACCTTCAAGACGTATTGGTCGACGCTGAAGTTCTGCGCGATCGTATGGGCCGTGACATTGTTGCTCGGTTTTTCTCTCGCGTACTTTCTCGCGTTCCACGTGCGCACGACGAGTATGCAAACGGTGCTGTTCCTGCTCTGCACGATTCCGTTCTGGACCTCCAACGTGATCCGCATGATTTCGTGGATGCCGCTGCTCGGCCGTAACGGTCTCGTCAATCAGGCACTGATCGGCATGCATCTGATCGATCAGCCGCTCGAATGGCTGCTGTATTCGAACTTCTCGGTCGTGCTCGCATTCGTCCACCTGTACACGTTTTTCATGATCGTGCCGATCTTCAACGCGATGATGCGAATCGACCGATCGCTGCTCGAAGCAGCGCGCGACGCCGGTGCGAGCGGCTGGCAAGTGGTGCGCGATGTCGTCTTGCCGTTGTCGAAAACCGGCATTGTGATCGGTTCGATCTTCGTCATCACGATCGTGATGGGCGACTTCCTGACAGTCGGCGTGATGGGCGGGCAACAGATAGCATCGGTTGGCAAGATCATTCAGGTCGAGACCGGCTACCTTCAATTTCCCGCTGCGGCAGCTAACGCAATCATTCTGCTGGCCGTCGTGCTGATGATCGTGTGGGGTTTGACGCGGGTCGTCGACATTCGCAAGGAGCTGTGAGATGCAGGCCATTCGCGTCAAACATCGGGAGCGCCGTCCTGCCAGTTTCTATTGGCTCGCGTTGCTGTTCGGCTTGTTCGTGCTGTTCCTGTACGGACCGGTCATCACGATTTTCATTCTGTCGTTTCAGGGGCCCGAAGGCGGTCTGACGTTCCCCATGCGCGGCGTTTCACTGCACTGGTTTGCCGTGCTGCGTGACGGTGTCGGCGATGTGGATATCTGGGGAGCGTTTGGCCGATCCGTGAAACTCGCGCTGGCGGTCACGGTGCTGACCGTGCTGTTTTCTGTCGCCGCGGGTCTCGCATTTCGCCGTAAGTTTCGCGGCGATACAGCGGTGTTTTATGTATCCGTGGCCAGTCTGATCATGCCGTCGATTATCGTTTCGCTCGGTATCGGCCTGACATTCCGTCTGCTGGATAACGGGGTGAAGTATCTCGCGGCGGCCTGGGGCTATCAGTCGTTCGCCGATACCTATACGACGTCGATGGGCCTCTTTACGTCGGCGCTCGGCGCGCATCTGACCTGGACGTTGCCGTTCGGTTTGCTGGTGATGTTCGCGGTCTTCAACCGTTTCAACCCGGCATATGAAGAAGCCTCGCGCGACCTCGGCGCGACGCCGTGGCAAAGCTTCAGGCATGTCGTGTTGCCGATTATCGGGCCGTCGGTGGTTGGCGTCGCGATGTTCGGATTCACGCTGTCGTGGGACGAAATCGCGCGTACTTCGCAGGCTATCGGCGATCAGAACACGTTGCCGCTCGAACTCCAGGGGCTTACTACGTCGGTGACCACGCCCGTGATTTACGCGCTCGGCACGATGACCACGCTACTGTCGTTGACGGTAATGGGCGCGTGCCTGCTCGCGGTGAGACTGCTTGCGAAACGCCGCGCGGTGGCCGGTTTAAAAGCGACCTGACGGAATCGGCGGCTTGCACGGACAGCAAGCCGCCATCGCCATTGCACGCCCTCTGCTAAGAATCGGCAAAATACTTCGTTGCTAGCGGCCACCCTCGTCCCGTACCGTTCTCCGATTGCGCCGCGTGCGCGCCTCACTCCGGAGAACCCATGTCCGCAGTTCAATCGTCAGGCAACCCGGCTCATTCGATTGCCGACGCCGCACAACTTTTCGACGATACGCCCCTCACCCGCCGCTTCGCCCCCGTCTTCGCGCGCATCGCCGAAGGCGCGGTGCACCGCGAGCAACATCGCGAACTCGCTTACGATCCCGTCGAGTGGCTACGTGAAGCGGGCTATACGCGCTTGCGCGTGCCCGAACAATACGGCGGTGAAGGCATTTCGCTGACGGAATTCTTCTCGCTGGTCACGCGCCTTGGCGAGGCGGATTCGAACCTGCCGCAAATCCTGCGCGTACACGGTGGCTTTATTGAATCGCTGCTGGAAAACAGCGACGAAGCATTGCGTGACCGCTGGCTCACGCGAGTCGCGCAAGGACAGATTGTCGGTGGCGCGGTTTCCGAGCGGACTGGCGTCACCAACAATAGCGTGCGTCTCACGCAACACGGTGACGTGTGGCATCTGAATGGCGAAAAGTACTACACCACCGGCACGCTTTACGCGGATTGGGTCGATGTGGTCGCACACGACGGTCAGACCGACGTGCGTGTGCTCGTCAAAACCGACACGCCGGGCGTGAGCCGTATCGACGATTGGGATGGCTTCGGGCAGCGTCTGACCGGCAGCGGCACCGCGCGTTTCGCCCAGGTGCCGGTCTCGCAGGAGAACGTCTATCGCCGCTATAGCGCGTCCGAACCTCGCCGCAACAGTTTGCTTACCGCTTACTATCAGGCGCTGCATATCGCGAATCTGGCCGGTATTAGCCGCGCGGCACTGCGCGATGCGGTCGCTTTCACGCAGACCAAAACGCGTAGCTTCGGTATTCCCGGCGAGTCGAGTCCGCGCGATAACCCGCTGGTGCATCGCGTGGTCGGACGCCTCGCCAGCCTCGCTTATTCGACGCAGAGTGTCAGCACCGCGCTCGCTCGCGCTATCGACGAGGTATCGGTCGCGCGTCGCGAAGGCCGCACCAGCGAGCAGACTTATATCAACCTCGACATCCAGACTTTCCAGGCGCAACAGATCGCAATCGAGCAGACGCTGCAGGCGACGACACTGCTATTTGAAGTGGGCGGCGCATCGGCCACCAGCGAATCGCACCGTTTCGATCGGTACTGGCGCAATGCGCGGGTGCTCGCGTCGCACAATCCGGCGATTTTTCGCGAGGCCGCGATTGGAGACTTTTATCTGAATGGCAACGCGCATGACGAGCGTTTTGGTATCGCTCGCAAGGCTACTGCTGTGTAATTCGGTGCGGTCCTGGATGACGCAATTCATCGCGTCATCCTCTCGCTGCATCCCCTCATTTTGCATGCGGTGGCGTCCAGATGCGGATATCGTTCGCCTTCAACACAACGGGAATCAGACCCGCCGCGTGATACGTATCGGCGATACGCTGCTGCTCCGCCAACTGATCGCGCCTGACCGGCACAATGTCATAACTGCGTCGGCCGTTGGCGAGTTCGACCGTAGCCTCGGGAATATTGCCCCACAGCGGACCGAGAATCTGCGCAGCTTCCTGCGGATGCGTTTTGACCCATTTGCCTGTCGTGTTCAATTCGTCGAACACGATGCGCAGCACGTCCGGGTGTTTATCCGCGAACGATGTGGTGGCCGTATAGAAACGGTTGTATTGGGCAACACCGTTCGAACCGTCGGCAATCACTCGCACGTGCGCGTCGCGCTGCTGTGCGCCGAGGAACGGGTCCCAGATCGCCCATGCGTCGATATTGCCGCCACGAAACGCGGCAAGCGCATCGGGTGCTTCCAGATAACGCACCTGAATATCGTTGATCGTCAATCCCGCCTTGGCCAACGCGCTCAGCAGAAGATAGTTGCAGCCCGAACCTTTCGCGACCGCCACACGTTTTCCTTTCAGATCAGCCACCGAATGAATCGGCGAGTCCGGCGGCACGATGATCGCCTGCGCGGACGGCGCGGCGGTTTCTTCTGCGTAATACGTTAGCGGTGCATTGGCGGCTTGCGTGAACAGCGCGAATGCGTCGGCGACATCGGCATGCAGATCGACACTGCCCGCATTCAACGATTGCAGCAGACCGGTGGAGAATTCATGCCAGCTCACATCGTAGCCGAGCGGCTTCAACTTCTTCTCCAGTTCGCCGGTGCGCTTGAGAAGAATGAATAGCGTCGACGAGCGCTGATAGCTGATCGAGATCGTTTCGTTGGCTTGCGCGAGACCGGCTGACAGCACGCCGCCAATCAGCGAAAGAGAAATGCACAGCCGCCGTAAATGTCGACTGCGGGAAAAAATGGTTTGCATCGAATAGGTTCCGTCGGAGAAAAGGCAATCGTCGAATATATAAAAGATCGACACGCGCTTATAGACGGATTTCATCGATCGATAGAGAGAGAAATTGGAACGCGCGGCGGCGCTATAGCGCACTATCTGATGCTTTGATGCGAGTTGCTGAATTCGAATTCGCCTTACCGTGGAGATTTTCGCTTTATGTCGACACTGCCGCCACGCTTTGGCGTCTGGGCACTGGTCCATGGCAGCCGCGCCGCGCTGCAAGACCCGGATGAACCGTACGATGCGTCCTGGGCGCGCAATAAGGCGCTCGTTCTGGAGGCCGAGCAACTCGGTTACGACTCGGTACTCGTCGCGCAGCACACGATCAATCCGCATCACGCGGAATTCGATCAGCTCGAAGCGTGGACTGCTTCAGCCGCACTCGCAGCGCTGACTGAACGCATCGAGATCATTGCGGCGATCAAGCCGTATCTGTACCACCCCGTTGTACTCGCGAAGATGGCGCAGCAGATCGAGCACATCAGCGGCGGACGCTTTTCGCTCAATCTCGTCAACGCATGGAACCGGCCGGAATTGGAACGCGCGGGCATCGGTTTCGCCGAACATGACGCACGATACGCGTATGGGCGCGAATGGATCACCGTGGTCGATTCGCTGCTGCGAGGCGAACGCACGAGCTTTCGCGGTGAACATTTTGATGTGGATGACTATCTATTGCGGCCCGCCGATCCTTTTCGTGAGCGTCCGCGCATTTACGTCGGCGGAGAATCGGAGCCTGCGCGTCAACTGGTTACCGACAAAGGCGATGTGTGGTTTATCAACGGCCAACCATTGGACGCCGTTCAGACATTGATCGCAGACCTTCGTGCCCGCACGCGGCCCGCATCGTATGCGCCGTTACGCTTCGGCCTGTCTGCCTTCGTGATTGCACGAGATACCGATGATGCTGCCGCGCAGCACCTCGATCATCTGTTCGCGCTCGCCGCGAAAGACGCGTCATTGCGCGAACAGCAAAAATCGAATATCGACCCCAACGCGGTGATGTTCAGGACCTTCGCGCAGACACCGCGCGTGGGGTCGAACGGCGGTACGGCGGCCGGGTTGGTCGGCAGCTATGACACCGTCGCAAAGCGGATTGCCGAATTCCATTTCGCGGGCATCGAATTGTTCATGCTGCAATTTCAGCCGTTCGAGCGCGACATGCGCAGTTTCGCTGAGGAAGTGATACCGCGCGTGCGGCGTCTGATTGGTTGAATGGCGGCAACGGGGCGTCAGTTTGGCTTAACGCTTCAATGTGGCACAGTATGGTCAGGCATCCACCATCCCTGACGAGCGACATGACGAAACTGCCACCCTACGAGCCGCCGGTCGACGAAAACCAGCTACTGCTGAAATGGATTCGCCGCGCGCGCGAATCGCAGATGAGCCATTACGACATGGCCGATCTGCTGTCGGCCCGAGACCGTCAGCTTGGCTGGCTGGTCACCGCGTTGACCGCGTTCGTCGGCACTGCCGTGTTCGCGTCGCTCGCAGCCACTGCGGTGTCGGTGGAATTGCGGATTTTCGTGGGACTGGTGAGCGTCGCCGCCGTGGTGTCGGCCGCGCTGCAAACCTTCATGAAGTATGCCGAACGTGCGGAGAAACATCGCTCGGCAGGGGCGCGTTATGGCGCGGTGCGTCGCAGACTGGAAGCAGTCGTTTCCGGCGACCCCGATGCGCGCGAAGGCCACTATCTCACTTCGATTCGTGACGAACTCGACCGGCTCGCGCAAGATTCGCCGAACGTGCCGCCGAAGATTTTCTATCGCACGCAGCGCACGTTATCGTCGGATACGGCGCGCGGCCGCGATGCGTGAACCGCTGATTCGCGTGGCTTGAAAAAGCGCGGACATGTCCACGCTTTTTCACCCAATCGATCGTTAAAGATCGTCGACGCTGATACCCAACTCCGCCGCCATGCGCCGCACTACGGTCTGAAGCCGGCTCACTTCGTCGGCGAGACGCTTTTGCTCGGCTTTCACTGCCTCGAAGGTGGACAGCGGCACCGTGTCGTCTTCGACACCGGGCTGCGCCAGTTCGCTCGCGCTGACTTCGCCGCATAACAGATGCGTCCACCGATTTTCACGCTCGCCCGGCGTGCGCGCCAGCTTGACGACCCGCGCCGGATCGTTGCCCGCGAGTTCGTCGAGAAACGCTTCGACCGACGAGATATCGGCAAAGCCATGCAGACGCGCGCTGTTCAAGCGCAGTTCAGCCGCGGTCTGCGGGCCACGCAGCAGCAACGTGGTCAGCAATGCCGCCGATTGGCTCGGCAGCCCGAGCACACGATTCATGTTGTGCTCGAAGCGCGGCACGCGGCTGCTGCTACCTTCCATCACGAGGCTGAGTCGCTTCAATCCGTCGACGGCCGTCAGCACTTCGGCTTCGGTTGCGTTCATCACCGGGGCGCGGCCGGTCTTCTGGTTGCAGCCCAGGGTCAACGCATTCAGCGATAGCGGATAACTGTCCGGCACCGTGTGCTGCTTTTCGACGAGCACGCCGAGAACGCGCCCTTCGAGTTGCGTCAGGTCGCGGATCGCGGGGCGGGAGGAGGCGTCGGATGTGGTGTTCATGAGTGATTGTGCGGCATGGATCGCCGTGTCTCGTTGATGAAGTGCCGCTTGACGGCCGGTCTGCGGTGACAAGTGGCCACTATGATAAACGGCGCGCGGCGTCGCTGCGAACGAATCTCAGGGCAACGGGCACGGGCATTTCTGTCGAGTTGACGATTTTCCATATTGGAGATATTTTCCCTGATATGGAAAATACACTCTCCGACGAAACCGCTATCGATCGCCGCATTGCGCAGCGGCTAAGGGCGCTGCGCGCGGAGCGCAACTGGTCGCTCGACGACCTCGCGAAACTCAGCAACGTCAGCCGCGCCACGCTGTCGCGGCTCGAAAATGCCGCCGTCAGCCCCACCACGAACGTACTCGGCAAGCTCTGCGTCGCCTACGGCCTGCCGATGTCGCGGCTCATGCGGATGGTCGAAGAGGAATTCGTGCCGCGCGTGCCACGCGGCGAGCAGCCGGTCTGGACCGATTCCACCATCGGCTTCACGCGACGCTCGGTGTCGCCGCCCGCCCAGGCGTTGAGCGGCGAAGTGCTCGAATGCACGCTCGATGCCGGCGTCCAGATTGCCTACGATGCGTCGCCGCGCGCCGGTCTCGAACATCATCTGATCCTGCTCGACGGACAGCTTCAGATCACTGTCGACGGCCAGCGTCACGAGCTTCAACCGGGCGACTGCCTGCGCTATCAGCTATTCGGCCCCAGTGCCTTCGTAACGCCCGTGAGCAGCGGAGCGCGCTACCTTCTTTTCATCGTGTGAGCCAGCATGAGCGCCAATCCGCTTACCATCGTTTCCCTCTCCGCCGACGACCTCGTTGGTCATCTTTCAGAACTCGGCGCGTTACTGCGCGCGTGCGTCCATGACGGCGCGAGCGTCGGTTTCGTGATGCCGTATGGCATCGAAGAAAGCGAGGCGTTCTGGCGCAACAAGGTATTGCCCTCGCTGCGTGCGGGCGGGTTGATACTGCTGGTCGCGCGTTATGGCGACGCGATTGCGGGCACCGTGCAACTCGATTACGACACGATGCCGAATCAGCGTCATCGAGCGGAAGTGCGTAAGCTGCTGGTGCATCCCGATGCACGCCGCCAGGGTGTGGCGCGCGCGCTGATGACGGAGGTGGAGCGTCATGCGCAGGGTTTGCAGCGCAGCCTGCTCACGCTGGATACCCGCACCGGGGATCATGCCGAACCGCTTTATACCGCGCTGGGTTATCAGACCGCTGGCGTCATTCCGGGTTATGCGCAGGGGCCGCTGGATAACGAGCGTTTCGATGCGACGACCATCATGTACAAGAGGCTTTAAAGGGGGCATTGCCCGGCGCTAACAGCCTGGAGTTCAAGCCGTCTTTGAATACTTGAACGTGCCCTGCGCGCTGGCGATCAGCAATTTGCCGTCCACCCAGGCTTCGCCGCGCGAGAAGAAAATCGAGCGGCCCTGGCGTTCGAGGAAACCCTTCGCGGTCACCGATTCGCCGAGGCCCTTGTCGAGATAGTTGGTGGTCAGCGACAGAGTGAATGCGTGCCGCGACGCTTGCCCCGGTGCTGCGTAAAGACCTGCATAGCCGGCCGCTGCGTCGAGCAGGGTTGCAATCGCGCCGCCTTGCAAAACACCCTGACGATTGAGCTTGCTGGCGTCGATAGGCATCGTCAATTCGGCGTAACCGTCGCGCCATTGCGTCAGGCGCACGCCGAGCGACTCGAGAAACGGGTTGTCGATGGGGAAGTCGGGATGTTCCATTTCATTAAACCTTTCAGGTTGCGAGTCTTTTCGAACAAGGCACCGTGCACTCACGCACGCGGTACTCCCGCGAGCTTGCACAGTGCATCGTGACAAAAGCAAAATCCTCCACATCTGCTAGTGTTCTTCAAATCCATGTGCCTTCTATGGAGAACACAATGCATCAGGCGCATTCTGCAAAGCGGAAACCGACCCACGCAACCCAGGTAACGCACGACTCCCCCACCCGTCTAAGCGATGCCCAGATCGCCGCCGACGCCACCCGCCGTCTCGCATGGGACGCCGCCGTGCCCGAACACAGCGTCAAGGTGAAGGTCTCGCGTGGCCGCATCACGCTGACTGGCGAGTTGCAGCGCGATCAGCAACGAACCGCCGCGCTCGAAGACGTCACACGGCTGTTCGGCGTAACCGGCGTATCGGATCGCACTGTCGTGAAAGCGCCAAAAGTGAAATAAGCTCACCCGCTCGCGCTCTGCAACAGCGTCCGGCAATGACGCGCGATCTGCTTTTCTTCTTCGGTGTGGATCGCCCTCACCTTGCCCGCCGGATCGCCTTCGGTAAGTCCGATAAAGCCGAGGCCGTCGCAGATACGCTGGCGCATTGCCGCACTGTGCTCGCCGATCCCGCCTGTCAATACCAGCAGATCGATCCCGCCAAGCAAGGCCGCATAACCGCCGATCGTCTTGCGCACGGCAGTGGCAAACGCATCGAGCGCCAGCGAAGCATTCGCATCCCCCGCCGCTGCGCGCTTTTCGAGCGCCTGCATGTCGCTCTCGCCATCGGCGAAACCGGCCAGGCCGCTTTGACGATTCAGCAGCGTTTCCAGCGCGTCGGCATCGAGCTTCTCCACGCGCATCAGATACAGCAGCACGCCAGGGTCCAGATCGCCGCTGCGCGTGCCCATCGGCACGCCGCCGGTCGGCGTCAGACCCATCGACGTATCGACCGATTGACCGTCGCGCAACGCGCAAACGCTCGAACCATTGCCCAGATGCGCGAATACCGCCCTCGACGGTAAGTCGGCCCCGAGCCGCGTCACCAGCGACTCGTACGACAGCCCGTGAAAGCCGTAGCGCATCACGCCCGCCTCGACATACCGGCGCGGCAGCGCGAGTTGCGCAGCGTGCGGCGGCAGCGTCGCGTGAAAGGCGGTGTCGAAGCACGCGAAATGTGGCACGTCGCCGAAAATCTTCATCGCCTCGTCGATCAGCGCGAGCGCGGGTGGAATATGCAGCGGCGCAAAATGCACGGCGTCTTTCAGATGCTGGCGGACTTCGTCGGTGAGAAGCTGATGCCGGCGCAGATGCGGCCCGCCATGCACGACCCGATGCCCCACCGCCGAAGGCTGCGCAAACCGCTGTTGCGCAAGCACTTGCGAGAGTTTTTGCAACGCATCGGTTTGCGACTCCAGCACATGGTCCTGCTGCACCAGCACGCCGCCATCGGGCGAGCTGATCCGCAAGCTGCCGTCCTTGCGGCCAATCCCTTCGGCCGCGCCTTCCAGCAGCAGCGATTCGTCGTCGGCCGAGTGCGAGAAAAGCCCGAACTTCAGCGACGACGACCCGCTGTTGAGCACCAGAATCGTTTGATCGCGCATCGTGTCCTGAGTGTGCATAAGTGACCTCGCCTAACCTAAGCTTTCCACGTCCAGTTGCGGATTTCTTCCTTGTCGATCCCTTCGGCATGCGCATAAGCGAGATGCTCGATGATCTGTCCGCGCAGCCACTCCTTCGCATGATCGCCGACGCCGCGCAACTTCGGCACGCGATCGATTGCGTCGATTGCCAGCGTAAAGCGGTCCACGCCGTTGATGATCGCGAGTTCGAGCGGCGTGTTGATGTTGCCCTTCTCGTGATAGCCGTGCACGTGCAGGTTCTCGTGATTCGACCGGTTGTAGGTCAGCTTGTGCACCAGCGACGCATACGAGTGGAAGTTGAAAATCACCGGTTTGCCGGTGGTGAACAGCGAATCGAAATCGCGGTCGGACAGACCGTGCGGATGCGCGTGCTCGGGCATCAAGCGGAACAGATCGACCACGTTGACGAAGCGGATTTTCAGATCGGCGAAACGCTCCTTCAGGATCTGTACGGCGGCGAGCGCTTCCATCGTCGCGATGTCGCCCGCGCACGCGATCACCACGTCCGGTTCGACACCCTGATCGGTCGACGCCCAGTCCCAGATGCCGATGCCCTTGGTGCAATGCGTGACGGCCGCGTCCATATCGAGGTACTGCAAATGCGGCTGCTTATCGGCGACGATCACATTGACGTAATCGCGCGAACGCAGGCAGTGATCGGCCACGCTCAGCAGGCAGTTTGCATCGGGTGGCAGATAAATACGCACCACGTCCGGGCTTTTATTCGTGACGACGTCGAGAAAGCCGGGGTCCTGATGCGTGAAGCCGTTGTGATCCTGACGCCAGACGAGCGACGTGATCAGCAGGTTGATCGAGGGCACCGGTTGACGCCAGCCGAGATCGCGCTTCGATTTTTCGAGCCATTTGGCGTGCTGGTTGAACATCGAATCGATCACGTGGACGAACGCTTCGTAAGTCGCGAACAGTCCATGGCGGCCGGTCAGCACGTAGCCTTCGAACCAGCCTTCGAGCGTGTGCTCGCTGAGCATTTCCATCACGCGGCCATCGGGCGCCAGTTCGCCGCCGTCCTCGTCGCTCGGCTCGGTCTCGGCCAGCCAGGTTTTCTCCGACGCTTCGTAGACGGCCGTCAGCTTGTTGCTTGCGGTTTCGTCCGGACCGAACACGCGGAAATTCGTCATGTTGTTGCGCATCACGTCGCGCAGAAACTTGCCGAGCACGTCGGTCGGCGACGTATACGACGCGGCCGGCTTTTTGACTGCCACCGCGTAATCCTGAAACACGGGCATATCGAGCGTCTTGCACAGCAGGCCGCCGTTCGCATGCGGATTCGCGCTGATCCGGCGCGCGCCCTCGGGCGACAGTTCGCGCAACTCTTCGACCAGACGCCCGGCTTCGTCAAATAACGTTTCGGGTTCGTAGCTGCGCAGCCAGTGTTCGACCAGCTTCAGGCTCTTGCCATTGGTCGCCGGATCGAGCACCGGCACCTGGTGCGCGCGCCACGACCCTTCCACCTTGTGGCCGTCCACTTCTTTCGGACCGGTCCAGCCTTTGGGCGAACGCAGCACGATCATCGGCCAGCGCGGCCGTGTCGCGTCGTTGCTGCCGCGCGCGTGCTGCTGGATCGCCCGAATTTCGCCGATGCATTGTTCAAGCGTGGCCGCCATCTGCTGATGCATCGTGTCGGGATCGTCGCCCTCGACGAAATACGGCTTGTGGCCGTAGCCGGTCAATAACGCTTCCAGCTCCTCGCGCGGAATTCTTGCAAGGATGGTCGGATTGGCGATCTTGTAGCCGTTCAGATGTAGCACCGGCAACACCGCGCCATCGCGGATCGGATTCAGGAATTTGTTGGAATGCCACGACGTCGCGAGCGGACCGGTTTCGGCTTCGCCGTCGCCGATCATCACGGTGACGATCAGCTCGGGGTTATCGAACGCGGCGCCGTATCCATGCGACAGGCTATAACCGAGTTCGCCGCCTTCGTGAATCGACCCCGGCGTTTCTGGCGTGCAATGGGAGCCGATACCGCCGGGAAACGAAAACTGCCGGAAAAAACGCCGCATGCCGGCTTCGTCTTCGCTGCGGTCGGGATAGATTTCCGAGTAATGCCCTTCGAGATAGCAATGCGCGAGACTCGCCGGTGCGCCATGGCCAGGACCCGCCAGATAGATCATGTCGAGGTCGAGTTTTTTGATCAGCCGGTTCAGATGCACCAGCAGAAAACTTTGTCCTGGATCCGAGCCCCAGTGACCGAGCAGGCGGTTCTTGATGTGCTCGGGTTTCAGCGGTTCGCGCAACAACGGGTTGTCGCGCAAATAGATCATCCCCACGGAAAGGTAATTGCAAGCGCGCCAGTAGCGGTCCATCTTGCGCAGCGTGTCGGGGTCCAGGGTTTGCGGCGGCGTGGAACGTGAGGTTGCTTCGGCCATGGCGTCACTCCTCGAAAAGGACTGTCAGGCAGGTTAGCGGGTGCGGCGGCGAGTGTTCGAACCTGCGCGTAGCGTACGTGTAACACGCACGGATTGCGGGCAATGCGGACCGGCGCGAATAACCTTGCAGCGCCGGCCTGTCATTCAGATGACACAACAAAAGCGTAGCGGCGCAGGTCTTTTCGTGAACGCTGTTCCGACCGGGGCCGCGATCTTCAGGGGATGTGACAGGCTGCGCCCGGCATGGTTCGACGCAATTGTCCAAAGCTTGATCTGTGTCGGTTCTGGCATGCGCGTCGTGATGCGCGTCGTTCTTTGACGGCAGACGCACGCAGTCTTGCGCTAGACTGCCTGTGCGGATCGACGCGATGTATTCAAGCTGCTAACTCCAACGCGCAGCGGCCGCGCGCAACTCATGCACGCCACGCTTGCCGCCTCTCATTGCCTCTTACTTCAATGGCCGCCATGTCGAAACCCAGTTCAGTCAAAGTGTTCGTGACCATCGTTCTGTCGCTCGTGATTTTGTGGGCGGGCGTCGCGGTTCTGATCGGCGTATTCGCTTTACTGATCAAACTTTTCGGGCTGACGCCGGGTTGATCCTGCGGCTCACCGAACGGGCGTCGGCGACGCAAAATGTGTATGCTGATCGATCATCCGGCGCCGTTGCGGCGCCTGTCCCGCTTCGCCAGTAAGGAGATTCCATTGACGGATCACGCCGATACACCCCCGCCCTCCCAATCGCCGATCGACCCGGAGTTGCTCGCAGTCGCCCAGGAAGTATTCGATCTCGCACGACGCGGCGACGCGGCGATGCTCGCGGCCGTGATCGAAAAGGGCGTGCCGCCGAATCTGCGTAACGACAAGGGCGACAGCCTCGTGATGCTCGCGAGCTACCACGGTCACGCGGATGCAGTGCGTACCCTGCTCGAACGTGGCGCCGACCCTGATCTGCGCAACGACAACGGGCAAACGCCGATCGCCGGCGCAGCTTTCAAAGGTTTCGACAAGGTGATCGAGACACTGCTCGCGCACGGCGCCGACGTCGAGGGTGCCTCGCCCGATGGCCGCACCGCGTTGATGGTGGCGGCCATGTTCAATCGCACCGCGATCATGGAGTTGCTGATTGCGCGCGGCGCGAACCCGAAGGCCCGCGATGCGAACGGCGTGACGCCGGCAGCCGCGGCCGCGCGCATGGGCGCAGCAGATGCCGAGTCGCGCCTGAAGGAATTGGGCTCCTAGTCAGATTTCTGCGAAGGGTGCGGGGTTGCCGGCGAGCAGCGCCCTCGCCTTCACATTATCGACACCGCTTCACCCCTTCGCGGCCAGCAGCGAATCCAGATCGATATCCGCCAGTTCGCCGATCCGCTCGACGGTCACATCGGCGGGCGGATTGCTCGCGATCTCTTTCGGATCGAAAGCATAGTGACCCTGGCGCGGAAACACCGTGGTCAGCTTGTCGCCCCACGACTTTTTCATCGCAGTGAGAATCCGCAGTTTGTCGTCGACCATCACGTAGTGGCGCGCGGGGTAACACTCCATCACCTGATCGAGCATCAGTTCCTTGTGGATATAAATCAGCACGCGCCCTTCGACTTCGTCCCATAGACCGGAGCGCGAAATCTTGCGCGGCTGGAACACCACGTCGCCGTCGGAAAGAATCACCGTCGGGCCGCGTTGCCCGACGTGCCGCAGCGCATCGAGCGCGCCCGGATAGAGCCGGTTCGCAAACGGATACTCGATCAGGAACGACGCCATCAGCAACAGCTTCGTGTCACGCGGATGCTCCAGCCGGTAACGCTGCAGCGCGCCGAGATAGTCGGCGTAGCCCAGCTCCTTGCGCTGATCTTCGAAAATCTCCCAATAGCGCGCGCTGTTCTCCGCGCCGAATTCCCGCATCATGTGCGCGCGCAAATCCGACAGCACGTGGTCGTTGTCCAGCAACGTGTTGTCACAGTCGAACAGAAACACGACGTCGTGCGGGTTGGAGGTTGTAGCTTGCATCGCGGTTTCCTGGGTTGAGTTGGTTTGCGGGTTATCGGGCTGGAAGCTGGCGGATCGATCACTGGCGGACGCCAGATTCGAATCTGGCGCATCACGTGCCGCGCGAATCAGCTTTTCTGTCCACCGGACGCGGACGGCTCGGCGCTCTTTTCGACGTGACCGCCGAAATCATGCCGCATGGCCGACAGCACGCGATTCGCGAAGTCCGCATCGCCGCGAGAACTGAAGCGCGCGAACAGTGCCGCGCTGAGCACCGGCGTCGGCACGCCCTCGTCGATCGCGGCGGCGACGGTCCAGCGACCCTCGCCGGAATCCGACACACGTCCCGCGTAATTCTTCAGATCGGCGTCGCTGACCAGCGATCCGGCGATCAGGTCCAGCAGCCACGAACCGATCACGCTGCCGCGCCGCCAGACCTCGGTGACATCGGCGAGATTCAGGTCGTACTGGTACAACTCGGGACGACGCAGCGGCGACGTTTCGGCATCGACTTCGCGCGCGTGCTTGCCGGCATCCGCGTGATGGAGAATGTTCAGGCCTTCAGCGTACGCGGCCATCATTCCATATTCGATGCCGTTGTGGACCATCTTCACGAAATGGCCCGCGCCTTGCGGCCCGCAATGCAGGAAGCCCTGATCGGCGGTACTCGAGCCCGGCTGACGGCCGGGCGTGGCCGCTGCCGAACCGGCACCAGGAGCCAGCGTCGAGAAAATCGGTTCGAGCCGCTTCACGACCTCCGTCTCGCCGCCGATCATCAGACAGTAGCCGCGCTCGCGGCCCGCGACGCCGCCGCTCGTGCCGACGTCCACATAGTGAAGCTGGCGCGCGCCGAGTTCGTTGCCGCGACGGATGTCGTCGTGATAGTACGAGTTGCCGCCGTCGATCACGATATCGCCCGGTTCGAGCAGCGGCACGAGTTTGTCGAGCGTCGCGTCGACCACGGCGGCGGGCACCATCAGCCAGACTGCGCGTGGCTTGTCGAGTTGCGCGACCAGGTCTTCGAGCGAGGATGCGCCTGCTACGCCGTCCTGTTTGAGTTTGTCGACCGCTGCCGCCTGCACGTCGTAAGCGATACATTGCTGACCGCCTTTCGTCAGGCGTCGCACCATGTCGGCGCCCATGCGTCCCAATCCAATCATGCCTAGCTGCATATCTCGCTCCGGAAAGTGGTCGTTGCGTTGTTCGATATTGTTCGGCGTACCGTGATTGCGTGCGTTGGCGGTGTTGCGTCGGCTGCGCTGCAAGATGAAGGCGATGAAACGCCGCGTGACACCACGCGCGTCAAAAGACGATACGCCTCTTTGCAGAGGCGTGGCGCGGCGTAAAGTTCCTGGCGGAAGGATTTGCGCGCAATTGCGCGCAAGTATCGGCGATGAATGTTCGGGCGCGGATGGAGCGTGTCCGGCGTTTGCTTCAATCGGCTGACTGTCGGCTTACATACGGTTTCCACGACGACGCGCGGTATGTCGCGTGTGCGCTTTCGCTTGCATCGTTCGAACCAGTGGTTGGCTCTTAGGACTAGCAGCGTGCAACTGGATTCTGTGCAACGGTGCGATGCACAGAATGCCCCCGCCCCAATGTGCCACGCGCCGCAACACGCCGATCGGCGCCAACACCAGAATTAGCTGCGCCGTGTCTGCGTCTTCGCATACCGCTCGCGCGCAAACCGCTTCACTGCCCGCCACATCAGCGGATAGCGATAACCCGGCACCGCGAACAGCACCAGCGCGCACAGCGCCAGCAAGCCGCAGAACAGGAACGTGCCGCGATAGCTGAACGCCTGCACCAGCAAGCCCGACAACACGCCCGACAGAATCGACCCAACCCGCGCCGCGTTGAAGAACAGCGCGGTCGCGCGGCCAGGCGCATGCGGCATCAGATCCTGCACGTAGGTCATGCCGAGACACGACGTGACGGCGACCACGAACGCGTTGAGCATCTGCATCGGAATCAGCACGTGGACATTGCCCGCCAGCGACATCCCGACGAAATACACCGCGTGCACCGCCGCGCACGCCGCCAGCCAGTTCGGCTTGTGCAGCGTGGACGATTTCGCGCCGAGCGCCAGCATCATCGGAATCTCCATCAATGCGCCCAGGCCGAGCATGACCGAGACGTCCAGATGCGTGCCGTTCAAGCCGTGCACGATGTAAAGCGGCAGTACGATCATGGTCGCGTTCGCGGCCAGCCCGAGCAGCGTGAGCGCGGCGACCGCGCGGCCGATATCGTTCGCCGACGCGACGCCCGGCAGGTCTTCATGTGCGTCTTCGCCTGGCGCGGTGAGCGGCGGCACGGTAATCGACGCCGACGGCTCCGACGCCGTATCTTCTACCGTGTGATCGCCCAGATGACCTTGCGGCTCCCGCATCTTCCACACGATGAACCCGCAGGTCGCAAAGCTCGCGGCGGCAAACAGGAAGAGTCCATAAAAGCTGGTCGCCGCCAGCACCAGCGCACCGACCGATGGCCCGAACACCCACGCCGCCGACAGAATGGTCCGCAACGTCGCGCTCGCGAACACGCGCTCCTGCGGATCTGGTACCGGTAACGCGGCGCGGCTGAAAGAGAACACCATCGAGATGGCCGAGCCGCCCGCACCGATAAAAACGATGCCGACCACGAGCAGCAGCCGGTAGTCGCGCACGACACACAAACACAGGTAGCCGAGCGCGGCGGCAATCAGCGCCGCCAGCAATAACGGCCGATGCCGTCCGCTGGCGTCGCTCCATCGACCCGCAAGCGTACTGGCGAGCACACCGCTCGCGGCGATCAGCGTCATGAAGACGCCGAGCCTGAACGGCGTCATGCCGGCGCGCTCGACGCCGAACAGCGAGAGATACGGAGCGGTGAACGACATCGCCACACCCAGCATGAGGGTGGCGGCGGCCAGCGGCTTGAAGCCAGGGATGCGAAGCAGGTCGAAAAAGCGTGAGGTTTTCAACACGGGGACGGTGGGTCAGTTGGAGCGAATCTGGTACGCGAAATGCGCGCCGGAGAGTCGTGGCCGATGCAACTGGGGCATTATCGGCCTAGCTTGCGGGCGCGTAAACCCGCGCCGGTTCGTCCCAAATTCGTCCTGCATCGACGTTGCGTTACGTTGCCAGCAAGCTGACTGCATGCTGCGTGCTACTTACCATCCGTTACACGCATTTGCTGTGCTTGAGCTTTGTAGTCATAGGTCGGATAAAACTCGGTTCGATAGCCGCCCCACGCAGTCGTCTCGATTGCGCGGTTGACTTCGCGCAGCCTGCTCGCGGGCACACGCAACGTGACAACCTGGCCGATGCCCATCATCACGTACCACGAGACGACTTCGATCCCGGGCGGCGGGAAGGTTTTGAAGAAGCCCTGCGCGCGTAGCTGGTCGTTGATCTTCGGCAGCGGTTTGGATTCGTCGTGGCGCAGAAAGATGGTGAGCAGGAAGGTGTCGTCTGCTGCGGGTGTTGCCGCGCCCGGTTGAGTGGCGGCGATAGTCGGTGCATTGGTTGGGTCCGGTGCGGCGGCTGGATCGGCGCCGTAAGCGAGCGGCGCAGCGGCGAGCGACATCCCCAGAGAGACGAGCACCGCTGCACGCAGTACCCCGCGACGTAGTACGACGCTGGACAGCCCGGAAACGATCGCAAATGCATTGGGCATGAAATGCCTCCGTAACGAGTTAAGCAAATGTGTTGTTTGCAGCGATACAGCGATACACAGCGCGCGCGTTACGCATCGGTGCGCCAGGTGGCGCGGCGACACGTCAGCATTTTCCACTCCAGTTGTGGTGCCTCCGCCGAAGGCTCCCGTTACAGCACGACGTAACCGCGTTTTTCGAGCGTCCACCGATGCCACTGATTGCCATACATGCCGCAGCCGATAGCAAACAGAATCGACAGAACCGTGCCGATCAGATCGGCGGTCTCGCCCCACAAGCCCAGGCTGAACAGAATGATACTGACCGACAGCATGACGAAAGCGGCAAACCACATTCGCCTCGACAACGCCCAGATGAAGCCGAGCAGACAGGCGCCCCAACTGAAGCCCGTCGCGACCGCGACCGATTCGCCGGTGCCGGGGTATTGCAGATAAATCCTGTCGCCCATTTCGTTTCCCAAATATTCCTGAACTTTGCCGGATGCAGATGCGATTTGCGCCGCCGATCTTCGACGGCAGAGGATGTTTAACATGCCACGGCGTCATCCACGAGAGTGTGCGTGCGAATTGCGTCGCGGGGAAGCGTGTGCGGCGGTACGCGTCGCGGGTCAATGCGCATCACAGGCGAGCCTCACTGACGTTACGCGGCATAGCTGCTAACCTTGGCAGATCCACACGCAGGCAAGACCGCAGCAGGCCGTGTTGGCTAATGGCCTTACAGCAGGCCTTACAGCAGGCGTTACTGCGGGCCTTACAGCGCCCTGTCCGTCCAGATAGAACCGCATCGGAGCACGCATGGCAACCCAGACAGCCTATTCAACACACGCCCCCTCGCGCGCCGATGTCGACGCACTGCCCGGCACGACCGTCGTCGAATTCGGCACGGACTGGTGCGGCTATTGCCAGGGCGCGCAGGCGTCGATTGCCGAGGCGTTCGCGCCGCATGCCGAGGTCAGGCATCTGAAAATCGAAGACGGCCCCGGTCGCCCTCTCGGCCGCTCGTTCAAGGTGAAGCTGTGGCCTACGCTGGTGTTCATGCGCGATGGCGCCGAAGTGGCGCGGGTGGTGCGTCCACGAAACGCGGCGGAGATTGCCGACGCGTTCGCGGCGCTCTGATTTTTATCCCTTCCCCGCCGATTCACCCATTGCAAACACCATGCGCCAGGCCATCCATCACCTCAGCGTCAAAGCTCGCAACCGCGGTCTTGTCGAGTTCACCGATGAAGCGCGCCGCTTCGTCTCCGGCGAGGGCATCCGCACCGGACTGCTGACGCTGTTTTGCCGTCATACGTCCGCGTCGCTGCTGATCCAGGAGAACGCCGATCCCTCCGTGCAGCGCGATCTGGAGCGCTACTTCGCGAGCCTCGCACCGGAGGACGCCGAACGCTACGAGCACGACGCCGAAGGACCCGACGACATGCCCGCGCATCTGCGGACCGCGCTCACGCAAGTGCAGTTGTCGGTGCCGGTCGAACATGGACAGATGGTCCTCGGCACGTGGCAAGGCTTATATCTGTTCGAGCATCGCCGTCATACGCAGCATCGCGACATCGTGCTGCATCTGATCGGCGAGTGACCGCACGCGGCGCGATAAAGCCGCTACGGTCAAACAGCGCCTCAAGCTCCCTCCAGCGGCACCCCGCCAAACGCCTGCCTTTGCGCCAGCGACACAAAAGTCTGCGCATCGCGCGCCGCCAGCACCACCGCCGCCATTCCGAAGAACTCGTGCGTCGCGCCGCGATAATTGCGATGCTCGACCGCCACGCCCGCGCTGCGCAGTTTCTGCGCGAGCTTCTCGCCGTCCGAGCGCAGCGGATCGATGCCGGCCGTGACGATTACCGTCGGCGGCAACCCGGACAGATCGGCGCTCACCACGTCGATCAACGGACTCGTCAGATCGCTCTCGCTATTGATCACGTTATGCACGAACCACAGCATCATCGGCTTGCTCAGCGGGCGGGCGTTGCGGTTTTCCTCGTACGACACCGACACGATATTGTTGCTGGCCACCGGATAGATCAGCGCCTGGTGAAGCGGCATCCGCGTGCCGGTCTCACGCGCGCGAATCGACACGTTGATCGCCAGATTGCCGCCTGCGCTCTCGCCCATCACCGCGATCCGGTCCGGGTCGCCGCCCAGGCTCGCGCCGTTTTCGACCAGCCAGTGCCACGCGGCGAACGCGTCGTCGTGGGCGGCGGGCAGGCGGTGTTCAGGGGCCTGGCGATAATGCGCGGAGACGACGATCGCGTTGCTCTGCGCGGCAATCGAACGCGGCGTGGCGTCGTAGGTATCGAGATCGGCGATTACCCAGCCGCCGCCATGAAAATACAGGATCAGCGGAAACGGTCCCTCGCCTTGCGGCCGGTACACCCGGGCCGGATTGCTGCCGATCGCGCCGGGAATCACGATCTCTTCGGTGCGCACCGCTTCCAGTTCCGGCGACGGCCGCGCGCTGAACGCCGGATCGGCCATCAGCTTTTTAACGGCGTCGGCAAGCGTGGGCTGCCGCCTCGCTTCGTCGACGGAGCAATCTTCGATTGGCTTCGGATTGAGACTTTTGAGTGCGCCGAGCACGGCTTTCATGTCGGGGTCGGCATGGCCCGTGGGGTCCAGACCGACCATGCCTTTGATGGTATCGCCAAGTGTCATGGGAAAACTCCTGATGGATGAGCGCATGAATCCATCAGGAGTTGCAACCACCGCCCGACGGCACGCATGCTGTCGGTCACAGCAAGCGCTATTCCCGTCGAAGCGCCGCCCCGCGCGACTTTCAAGCCGACCGAGGTCCGGCTAAGGTCAGACTATTTGCGAGCACCGTCAGCGATTGCCGGTGGTCACGCGCGAGATCCTGTCGATCAACGCCTGCAACGAAACCGGCTTGCCGAGATGCGCGTCGTAACCCGCGCGAATGGCCCGGGTGGCATCCTGCGCACGGCCAAACCCCGTGAGCGCAATGGCCGGCACCGACGCCGCAGCCGGCAGCTTGCGCAGCGCCGCGATCAGCTCGTAACCGTCCATGTCCGGCATGCCGATATCGGACAGGATCAGATCGAACTGCTGATGCCCGGCTACCGCCAGCGCCGCCGCGCCGCTGATTTGCGGCGAGACCAGCGCGCCTTCCATTTCGAGCAGGCTCTGGAATGCCTGCAAGCTTTCCGCCGCGTCGTCCACGAGCAGAATCCGCATGCCGTTGAGCAGGCCCACATCGGCTGATTCCGGGCGGGATTCGGTTTGCACTGGGGCGTTGCTGGCCGGCAGCCAGACCCGGAATCGCGCGCCCCGGCCCACTCCCGCGGAATCGGCCTGCACGTGGCCGCCGTGCATTTCGGTCAGTTGCCTGACGAGCGCGAGGCCGATCCCGAGCCCGCCGCTGTGCCGCCGATGCGAACCCTCCGCCTGGCTGAACATGTCGAACACGTTCGGCAAAAATGCCGGCTCGATACCGCGACCGGTGTCGCTCACCTCGACGCACGCGTACCCGTCTTCGCGCGTGAGACTCACCACGACCCGCCCGCCAGCCGGCGTGAACTTCACCGCGTTGCTGACGAGATTCCACAGAATCTGTTCGAAGCGCACCGCGTCGGCGTCGATAACGCACGGCTCGGAGACGCCCTCCACGGTCACGCTGACCTGATTGGCCTGCGCATCGGCCTCAAGCGTGCCGCTCACCGCGACCATGATCGCCGCGATATCGACGCGCGTTCGCTCCAGCGTCAGCTTGCCGGTACGCACGCGCGACAGATCGAGCAGATCGTCGATGATCTTCGCGAGGCTGATGACCGAGCGGCGGATCGCGTCGGCTGCGTCGCGCACCACCGGCAGCGCCTGGGTGGACGGCGCGCGGTCGAGCATGTCCGCCTTCACATGAATCAGATTCAGCGGGTTCTTCAACTCGTGCGACAGCACCGCGAGGAATTCGTCCTTCAGACGGCTGGCCGCTTCGACCTTCTGCCGCACCGAGCGCTCGAGCGACATCCTGTGCTGTTCGATCGTGTCGGCGTTTTTGCGCTGCGTCAGATCGAGCACGATCTTCGCGAAACCGCTAAAACTCTGCGACGCGATCGGTACGGTTACGCCGCTGCAATAGAGCCGCGTGCCGTTCTTATGGAGATACCAGCGCTCCTCTTCCGCGCGGCCGTCTTTCTGCGCGCGTTGCCGTTCGATCGAGAAGTCGATCGATTCGCGTTCCTCGGGCAGATAAAGCGGCGCGAGCGTCTGGCCGGTCATTTCCCGCTCGCCATAACCGAAGATGCGTTGCGCGCCCTTGTTCCACGTCACCACGCGGCCGTCCTGATCCAGCACGATGATCGCGAAATCGTCGGTGCTTTGCGCGGCCAGATGCAGACGTTCTTCGCCGACGCGCACCAGCTGTTCCGCGCGCCGCAGCGCCGAAATATCGACCATGGTCAGCACCGCGCCGTCGATGTGGTCGTCGGTGGTGCGATACGGCGACAGCCGCGTGAGGAAATACCGCCCGTCGGTGCCGCGAATCTCGCGCTCGATCAGTTGCAGCGATTCGAACACGGTCGAGGTATCGTCCGCGAGTTGCGGATAATCGAGCCGGTGCGTGATGTCGTTCAACGGGCGGCCGATATCGGACGGAATCACGTTGAACAATTC
Source organism: Paraburkholderia sp. GAS333 (assembly GCF_050435665.1). NCBI lineage: Bacteria > Pseudomonadati > Pseudomonadota > Betaproteobacteria > Burkholderiales > Burkholderiaceae > Paraburkholderia > Paraburkholderia sp. GAS333. The sequence continues at coordinate 437,925 of NZ_JBNDKS010000004.1, read as the reverse complement.
GGTCGCGGCGGGCGTATAGCGCTTGATGCGCATTTCCCGGTCGACGAACAACGTCGCGATGCCGGTCGACGCGATCACATTCTGCAGGTCGTCCTTCGCCTTGCCGGTTTCCTCGATCTTGGCCTGCAACTCGGCGTTGACGGTGAACAGCTCCTCGTTCAGCGATTGCAGTTCTTCCTTGCTGGTTTCGAGTTCCTCGGTCGCCGCGCGCAATTCTTCGTTGATTGCCTGCAATTCTTCGTTCGACGCCTTCAACTCTTCCGTCGATGCTTCCGACTGCTCGACCGTAGTCCGCAATTCCTGTTTCGTGCGATGCAATTCGTCTTCGAGATGTACCAGCAACGAGTCATGGCCCGCGCTGGCCGGCTGCGGGCGTTGCGCGCCAACCGCAGTCGCGGCGGTGATCGTCTCGAACAGCACCAGCGCGAACTCCGGCGCGTCGTCGGTGCGCCGGTAGGGACGCACGACGACGCGGACCTGGCCGCGCGGCGCGAAGTCGATCGGCTCCGTGGCCGTTTCGTGATTGCCGCGAAACGCCTGGAACAACACTGCGCGCAATTGCAGACGCAACGCGGGATGCACCAGCATGATCAGGTTATACGACGGCTCGCCGCGCACGAAACGCAGGTATTCGCCGGCGTGGTCGGACATGTGCAGGATGTTCGCGTCGGTATCGACCACGATGCTCGGCGGCGCATACAACTCGAAAATCCGGTGATGCAACGCCGTGAACGGCATGGCCTGCGGCAATACCGGGGGCGGTCCGATGCTCGCGGCGGCTGTCGCTCCGCCGTGCTGGATGACCGGCATGTTGATCGGCGGCCGCACGGCGGTGGTCACCCGGTTCGCGCGATAAATACGGTTCTTCTTGTCGACCGCCGTGAACAGTTCGCCCGCCGCTTCGGCGGATTCCGAACTGCCGAGCAGCAGATAGCCGCCGGGCTGCAGCGCGAAGTGGAACATTTGCAGCACCTGGCTCTGCACGCTGCGATCGAGGTAGATCAGCAGATTGCGGCACGACACCAGATCGACCCGCGAGAACGGCGGATCGTGCAGCACGTTATGCACGGCGAACAGCACCCGTTCGCGGATTGCCTTGCTCACCCGGAAATGCGTGCGCTCGGGCGTAAAGAATTGCCGCAGATTGTTCGGCGCCACGTCGGCGGTAATCGATTCGGGGTACAGCCCGGCGCGTGCGAATGCGATCGCGCGTTCGTCGATGTCGGTGGCGAAAAGTTGGACCGGAATGCCCTCGTGCCGCTGTGAATGCCCCGCGAGCAGCATGGCGAGCGAATACGCTTCTTCGCCGGTCGCGCAGCCCGCCACCCACGTGCGCACCGCCTCGTCCTCACCCTTGTTCTGGAAAAGCTTCGGCACGATTTCCCGCTCGACGACCTCGAAGGTCTCGCGATCGCGGAAAAAATTCGTCACGCCGATCAGCATGTCCTTGAGCAACGCGGGTATTTCTTCGGGGTGCGTGAGCACGTAGTCGTGATACGCCTGAAGATCGGGAATGCCGTTGACCTGCAAACGCCGTTCGATACGCCGCAAAATGGTCGCGCGTTTGTAGTGACGGAAATCGTGCCCGGTGCGTGCGCGCAACGTGGCGAGCACGCCGAGCAGCGCGCGCTCGGCCGTCGAGGCCGGATCGGCTTTTCTGGGCGCGAGCGTTTCGGGTTCGTCGCTGGCAGACGGAAGGCGAATGGCGCGCGCGTTTTCGGCCAGTTCGCGGAGCTTGCCCGGCATCTCCGCTGCCGGCAGCGCAAGGTCGATCATTCCCGTGGCGAGCGCATTCTGCGGCATCTCGGGATATTCGGCGTCGGCGGGTTCCTGCGCGATCGTCACGCCGCCCTGCTCCTTGACCCGGCCGATTCCGGTCGCGCCGTCCGCGCCGGTGCCCGACAGGACGATCGCGATGGCGCGCTCGCGGTGGGCATCGGCGAGGCTGCGAAAGAACAGGTCGATGGCGACCGGCCGGCCGCGTGGCCGCCCAATGGTTTCAGCGGACGTGAGATGGCCGTTGTCGAACGAAAGATCGTGCGACGGCGAGATCACGTAGACGTGGTTCTTTTCAACCTGCAGCGTGTGTTGCACCTGATGCACCGGCATGCTGGTCGCACGCTGCAACACCTGGTCGGCGCTGCTTGCATGATCGGGCGACAGATGCAGCACGACTACGAAGGCCATGCCCATATCCGCCGATGCGTTTTCGAAGAAGCTCAGCAGCGCCTGCACGCCGCCCGCCGACGCGCCAATGCCGACTACCGGAAAGTCGAGCGCAATGGGGCCGGGCGGGTGGCCGCCCGGTGTCTGTGAGGTTGATTCCGTGCCTGTTTGCGCACTCGCGAGCGCGCCGTCCAGCGCGTTTGATTGAGACGCTCCTGCTTCACTGCCCGCCATACCCATCCTTATGCGCTGCTGCGTGTCAGCCGGCCGCGTCGTGTAGCAGGCCTGGTGTTGCGTTGCCGTTATCGCCTCTTGTCGTGCTGTCGTCGACAAGGCGGCCCTCTGTATCGACTAGCATTGTCGCGTGAGTTGCGCTGCATTGCAAAGAGCCGGATACGCGCACAGATGCGGCGTGTGACGCGCGCACGTGCCTGTTCACGGCACCTGCGCGTCTTCGTCAGCCAAGGTCACTGGTCGTCACCGGGGCGGGCGGTGACCTTCCGCTCATTGCCCCTTCGTGTCGCTGCTGGCGTTCGCGCCCGGGGTGTTGGTGGAGTCGGTCATGGGCTTGGTCGTCTTCTTCGAATGCTTCATATGATGTTTGCTCGAATGCGCCGCGGCACCCGAAGCCATGTCGCCGCCTTCGCGGGTGGTGCCCGCATTGGTGCCGCCGCTCGGGTCGTTGCCGGCAGGGCCGCCACCTCCCGCACCTTGCGCCATCGCGAGCGACGACGCCGCGAGCAACGCTGAAACGAGCACGGCCTGTCCGATCTTCATGGTGAGTTTCATGGCGATTCTCCTGTCCGGAAAGAAAGTGTGGATTACGCCGGCTGGACCAGCCGGAACCGCAAGCCTCGCCATCTTTTCAGCAAGCGATGTGCCGCGACGCGGCAAACGTTTCAAACAGGAGAGAATCGTGTGAGACGGACGCTGCGTAGCGTCAGAGGAGCGCGGCGAACGTTACGGTTCGCAAGCCACCAGCGCGTGCAGTTCGTCGATATTGAAAGGCTTCGCGAGAATCGCCACGCCGAGACGCCGAGCGCGTTCGAGTTCGTCGGCATAGCCGGTCATCAATGCGATTTTCTGCGACGGCCACGAACTGCGGACTTTTTCCGCGAGGTCGATACCGTTGAGCTTGCCCGGCATCTGGATATCGGACAGCACGAGTTCGAAGCGCGCACCGCCGGTAAGCACGTCGAGCGCGTGATCGGCGCTCGGTTCATGGCGGACTTCGCAGCCGAACGTTTCCAGTACGGCCGCGACGCCTGCGGCCACGTCTTCGTTGTCTTCCACCAGCAGAACCACGCCGGCCGGACCCGCAGCCGCCTGCTGCGGCGCCTCGACACTCGCCGCCACCACCCGCTCGCGATGACGCGGCAGATAGATCCGCACCGTCGTGCCGCTGCCCGGCACACTGTCGATCTTCGCCGTGCCGCCCGCCTGCTCGCACATCGACAGCACCTGCGCGAGGCCCAAGCCGGTGCCGGAACCGCGCAGCTTGGTGGTGAACAGCGGCTCGAACGCGCGCCGGGCGACCGCTTCGGGCATGCCCTCGCCGTCGTCGGAACAGGCGATCAGCACGTACTCGCCGTCGGGCAACAGCGTGTCGCTGCTCACCAGACGGTTGTTCTGGCAGCGGATCACGAAGCGGCCGCCGCGCGGCATCGCATCGCGCGCATTGACGGCGAGATTCATGATCGCGAATTCGAGGTCGGTCGGATCGGCCAGCACCGGCCAGACGTTATCGACCATATTCAAAGCCAGTTCTACGTTGTCACCGAGCGCGGCGTCGATCAGCGGCGCGGCGTCGGGCAGCCAGCGCGCGAGTTCCACCTTCTCCTGTTTCAGCGGCTGTTTGCGCGCCACGCTCAGGAGCCGCCGGGTGAGCGATTCGGCGGTGGCGGTCGCGCGTTCCACGGCGAGCACTTCCTTCTCCAGGTTGTTGTAGTTTTTGATGCGCGCGAGTTCGGTGTTGGCCGACACCACCATCAGCAGATTGTTGAAATCGTGCGCGACGTTGGCGACCAGATTGCCGAGCGCGCCCATCCGTTGCAACTGCCGGCTCGACGCCTCGGCCGACAGACGCATCGCCACCTCGCCCTGCCAGCGCTCCCACGCGCGGCGCTCGCCTTCCAGTTGACGCAGCGAATAGAACACCAGCAGCCAGATCGCGATGCACGGCACCGCCGTGAGCGCGGCGATCAACATGAAATGCGCGCGCCACGCAGCGGCAATCGCCGAGGTCGCATAAGCGCTCATCACGTACAGCGGATAGTCGCCCACGCGGCGAAACGCGAGCAGGCGCTCGACGCCGTCGACCGTCGACTTCAGCCGGATGTGCCCGGACAGTTGCCGGTCGCGCATGACCTCGATGAACGCGCTTTGCGTGCCCGGCTTCGCGCCCGGCGGCCACGGCGGATAGCGCACCAGCAGGCTGCCGTCCTGCCGGTACAGGGCGAGCGCGAGCGACGAATCGCCGTCGGTCAGGTCCTGATAGAAGCGCGCAAAGTATTCATTGCGCAGCGCGACCGCCACCACGCCGAGGAACTGCCCGTCCGCGCCCGAGCGGCCATTGGCGGTCGTGAAAACGTGGTTCTTCGACACCGGACCGTACATCGGCAACGAGAAATACGGCTGCGGCCGCATCGCTTTTGCGGAGAGGAAATCTTCGCGCTGTTCGATCGAGATGGACGGTGCGGGATAAGCGAGGCTCGACACCAGCAGGTTGCCATTTGCGCCGAGCAGATAGATGGACGACACCTGCGGAAAGTCGCCGCCGATCTGCCGCAAGCGGTCGTGCAATTCCTGCTGACGCGCGCGAATCTGCGTGTCGTCCGAGTTGCCGAGCAGATCGACCACGCGCGAGGCCATCTGCTGGTTCAGATCCAGCACCTTGACGGCCTGCTCTTCGCTGACGCGCGCGAGGCGGTCGATGACGTCGTTCGAATCGGCGATACGGCGCTGGTAATCGAAGTAGCCGTAGCCTGCGAGGCAGGCCAGCGGAAACAGAATCGACACGGCAAGCACGATCAGGAGCATGCGCCGCGTCGCCGCGAAATTGCGCGACGGCATGGGGAAATCGACTGCGACACGTTCCGCACGCTGCACGGTCACGATCTCCAAGAAAAGTATTTCGGTAGGGTTTTATGCACCTTCATGCACCTGGGTGCTGCGCCCGTGTTCGAGCGCTATTTCCTTTCCCTGAATTTACCGCACTTCCGCAGTTCTCCAAAGCCCGTTTCAGCGGGAAACAGACCATTTTCATGGGGATTTATTCGGGCACACGGATTGCTGAGGCACGGGAAGATTACGGCTTTTATGTCGCCTGAATCGCCTGCCCCCACTCATCGCCCGCACCGTCCGCGAGGAATCGATCATGCCCAGCAACGCACGACGCGTCGCGCAGTTATCGCAATTGCGAACGGATCGCGCAGTGCGCGTCGTGGTCGATGACGAACCTATCCTGCTGGTGCGCGACGGCGACACAGTGCGCGCGTATGCCGCCGACTGCCCGCATGCGGGCGGCCCGCTGGAGGAAGGCGCGATCTGTCATGGCCGGATTATCTGTCCGTGGCACAAGGCTGCATTCGACGTCGCCACCGGCGCGCTGCTCGAACCGCCTGCGTTAGTCGCGCTGGACCGCTATCCGGTCGTCGTCTCCGGCGACGATGTGATGGTGTCTTCGGAGAAGCTTCCGCAACCGGTTTGCCGCGCCACCGCGCGAACCCCTCATTACGTCGTGATCGGCGCAGGCGCTGCCGGTGCGGCCGCGTGCGCGGCGTTGCGCGAAAGCGGTTTTGCTGGCCGCGTCACGCTGATCGGCGAAGAACCGCACGCGCCTTACGATCGCACTGCACTGAGCAAATTCGTTCCGTCGATGGAAATGGCGGTCGCCGACGTGCCGCCACTGCTTGCTGCCGACTGGCTGCAATCGCATGACATCGAGCGGATCGTCACGAAGGTCGTGCGGCTCGACGTGCCGGCGCGCACGCTGCATGTTGAAACCGGCGGCACGCTGACTTACGACACCGCATTGCTCGCCACCGGCAGCGTGCCGAAGATTCCCCACCTCCCCGGTAGCGAACTCGGCGGCGTGCATGTATTGCGTAATCTCGCCGATGCCGCCGCGATTGTCGACGGACTCGGCGAGAGCCCCGATCAGCAGCAGGTCGTGATTCTCGGTAGCAGCTTTATCGGCCTGGAAACCGCGTCGGCGTTGCGCAAAAACGGCACGCCCGTCACCGTGATTTCGCCCGACAAGATCCCGTTTGAAAAACAGTTCGGCGAGCGTGCGGGCGAGATGTTCCGCGCGCTGCACGAACGCAATGGCGTGGTGTTTCGTCTCGGCGCGAAGGTGGCGTCGCTAGAAGGAGAAGAAGGCAACGTGCATGAAGTGATGCTCGAAGGCGGCGAGCACGTTGCCGCCGATCTCGTGCTGCTGGGCACGGGCGTTGCGCCGACAACAGGGTTTGTCGAAGGATTGCCGTTGCAGAAAGACGGCGGCGTGATCGTCAATGCAGGCATGCAGGCAGCGCCCGGTCTATACGCAGCGGGCGATATCGCGGCATTTTCGCTGCACGAGAATCAGGAACCGGTGCGTGTCGAACATTGGCGCGTCGCGCAGCAACATGCGCGAATTGCCGCGGAAAACATGTGCGGCGCGCGACATCGCTACGTGGGCGTACCGTATTTCTGGACCTATCACTTCGGCAAGCGCTTCGAGTATCTCGGCCATTCAAACGACTGGGACGAAATTGTGATCGACGGCGAACTCGAACAGCAGCAATTCGTCGCACTGTATGTCAAGGACGGCAACGTGGCCGCCGTGCTCGCCTGCGAACGCGAAGCGCAAACTGCGCGTCTGATCGATGCGATGCGTCGCGGGCTAACGCGTGCGGACGCATTGACGATCATCTCGTGAAGCGTGCAACGCGATCACTGGTAGCGTCGCGCGCTTTATCGATTCACTGAAGAAACCTGAAGGAGAAGTCGCCATGACAACACATAAGGAAAAGCACCCGCATGCGGACAAGAGCGAAAAGCAGATCGACAAGGAGGTCGAAGACAGCTTTCCCGCCAGCGATCCGCCGTCGACCGGCGGCACCACGAAAATCGTGCCGGACAAGGATGCGAAGCAAAAACCATCCGCGGAAAAGCCTGCCGCGCGCTGAAGCTACGCCAATTCATCCGCTCGGCGCACTCCCGCGTTGAGCGGAACTGACATATCGCGCTACACGTCCACTACAACGAGCGCTTCCGGGTCCGGTTGTTCATGCTCGACCTGCCTGCAAGCCGCCACGATTTCCCGCAACGACGTGGCATAACATTCCGCGCCCATTGCACTTTGCAGATCGACGCTCCACTTCTGCGTATCGTCGAGCGCCCACAGCCCGACCACGATCGATACATGCGGCAGCCGCGCGCGAATCCGCCTGACCAGGTAGCGCAAATGTGACGGAATGCCGTCGATCTGCAAGTAGAGAACGCAGATCACGCCTACGTCGTCCGCTTCGAGATTGTCAATCGATGCACGCGACACCGCGTCGTGCGGTAACGAGCGCGCTGTAAAGCCGTGCTTGCCGAGCAACTGCAACAGGATCGTGGTTGCCAGAGGATCGAGCGGACCGCGTCCGGGAATACACAGCACACGGGTATTGACCGCATCCACTTCGCGCGGCGCAACTCCTGCCGTGGTGAGCGCATTCAGCGCTTCCCTCGCCTTCGTTTCCTTCTGTATCTCGTCCGGCGATGGCCCCACTGCACTCCAGTTTTCCTCCACCACCGGCGGAGCGGGTTCGATATCGTCGTAACTGTCGAGGCCATCCACCAGATCGTTCGTGGTCGCCTCGATTCGCGCGAGTTGCACCGCCGTCACGCTGCCGCGCACGACATCGGTTGCTGCTAGCTGCAAACCCTTGATTGCCACTTCGTCGTAATACGCGGACAGCGAGCGCTCGCGTAACAACGCTTCGGCCTGCTCGATCGCTTCGTCGGGATCGCCTGCCAGAGCCCGCTGGTAAAAGTTTTCGATTGGTGTGAGCGCGGGTTGATCGCCGAGCAATACGTCGAGGAATTCGAGCCGGCGTACATGCCGTCCCAGCACCAGCAGACACAGCGTCAATGGTGTCGACAGAATCAGCCCTATCGGCCCCCAGATCCAGCTCCAGAAAATCGCGGCCACCACTACCGAAAACGGCGACAACCCGGTGCTGCGTCCGTATAGCAGCGGCTCGACCACCTGCCCTGCCACCAACTCCACGGTGACGAACAGCGCCAGCGACCAGATCGCCATCGCCCAACCGGGACTGACGGCGGCTGCGAGCGCAGTGGCGAGCGTAGCCGATATCCAGATGCCGACATACGGCACGAGCCGCAGCAACGCCGCCAGAATGCCCCACAGAATCGGACTCGGCACACCGATCAGAAACAGCCCCGCGCCGATCACGACGCCAAGCCCCGCATTCAGCCCGAGTTGCGAAACGAAATAGCGGCTCAGACGCCGGGCCGCTTCGTCCATCACCGTGGTCGTGCGGTGCAGGTCGCGCGATCCGAACAAACGGATTGCGCGGTCGCGCAGGTCGTCGCGTTGCAGAAGTATCACGATCATTACGACGAACACGATAAACGCGGTTTCCAGCGGACTGATGGCGGGCGACAACACGCGCCTGGCGAGTTCGAATGGCGTCGGCACCGGCTCACGCACTTCGACCGGCACAGCGGACGGCGCCCGTGCGCCCGCAGGCGACGACGCGCTCGGCGTCGCTTCGGGCGGTGGCGGCGGCTCGATGGTCGCGCGTTGCAAAGCCTGACTCGCGACGCTCGCAACGCGGTTCAGTTTGCCGATTGTCAGGCTGTGCACGGCGTCCATCTTTCGTTCGATGGTCACCTGATAGCGCGGCATGCCGGCGGCCAGATCAGTGAGTTGCGTGGCGATTAGCGCGCCGAGCATGCCGATCACCGACATCGATATCAGCATCGCCGCGAACACCGACGCGACATGCCCGAGCCTGAGCCGCGCCAGTGAATCGACCAGCGGCGCAACCAGAAAACTCAGCAGGACTGCCAGCGTGATGGGAATCAGCACCGCGCTTGCAAAGTACAGACACGCCACCGCCGTCACGCCGACACCCAGCGCCACCAGTCCGTCGATGCCGAACGCGGTGGCCGGTGCCTGAATGCGCGCGGCAGGCCGTGCGCTGCGTGGGTCGGTTGAGTCCTTCATTAGATCGCCCGGTGCAATTTTCAATACTTCAATGCAATAGATCGGTTACGTCTCAGGTATGCGGGTAAAGCAGCGGACTGCATGAATTACGAACGCCGATGGCGTTGCGCCCGTGATCCGGCGGCAACAGCATCGGCGTCGCAAGTCGCTGCAGCGCTTCGCTCTTTCACTTTTAATGCTTGTTTTGCGGGTTACTTTGCAGCTTCTTTCGCGGGCTCTCCGGCAATCGGCCCGCTCTCCACAGGCGGCGCTTCTTTCTCGATCTCAGCGCGAGCCTGATCCCAGTACTCGTCGGGCGCGCCTTTAGGGTCTGTGGCCTGCTGCCACAGGTAGTACGCGCGCGTGCGAATCTGTTCCTCTTGAGAGCCTTGTTCCTGTTCCATTTGATCACCCTGGTAAAGACGTGGCGAAGACCGGTATCGGTTGCACTGCGCGCCCGCTGCCACGGCAACTGGCGCGCAGTTATCAGCAATCGAGCAAGCCCTGTACCTGGGAATCCGATGCGCTAGTGCGCGACCTTTTCATTGTTTCTGTACTGACGTGGGTCGTTCATCAACCCGCAGCGTTGCCGCTATCGTCGGTGGTCAACTGCTCTTCCAGCCGGTCGAATACGCGTTGTGTCGCACGACTCGGCGCTTCGAGTGCAAACAGCAACAACGAACGCGCGGTCACCTGATACGCGTCGCCCGCGCTGAATTGCGGCAACTCCGCGCGCACGGGCATATTGGTGTCGAGCAGACAGGTCCACTTGTCGCCTTCGGGAATATCCGGCAACGTGAAATTGACGACATCGTGATGTGCGTTGAACACCAGCAACAACGTTGCATCGGAGGCGACACGGCGAATGCCGCTCGCCTGCGCGCGTCCGTCGATCACGAGGCCGAAGCAGCGCATCGACGCATCGTCCCACTGCTCCTGCGTCAGATCGTGGCCGTCAGGTGCGAGCCAGCGCGCATCCGTTACATCGAGTGCCTCGTTGTATTCGCCGATGAGAAAGCGGCTGCGACGCAGCACCGGCAGACGGCTGCGCAGCGTAGCCAGATTCCTGACGAACTCGGTGAGCGCGCGGCCATCGTCGTCGATACCGTCCCAATCGACCCAGCTAATCTCGTTGTCCTGGCAATATGCGTTGTTATTGCCCTTTTGCGTGCGGCCGAATTCGTCGCCCGCGAGCAGCATCGGCGTGCCTTGCGAGAGCAGCAAGGTCGCCAGCAGATTGCGCTTCTGGCGCTCGCGTTGCTGACGGATATCGGCGTCGTCGGTCGGACCTTCCGCGCCCATGTTCCATGACTTGTTGTCGGAGTGGCCGTCTTTGTTGTCTTCGCCATTCGCGTCGTTGTGCTTGTCGTTGTACGACACGAGGTCGTTCAGAGTGAAGCCATCGTGCGCGGCGATGAAGTTCACGCTGGCCCAGGGCCGCCGTCCGCGATGATTGAACTTGTCGCCCGAGCCGGTCAAACGCGTAGCGAAATCGGCCACCTTGCCTTCGTCGCCCTTCCAGTATTCGCGCACGGTGTCGCGAAAGCGGTCGTTCCATTCGGCCCAGCCGGGAGGAAATCCACCTACCTGATAACCACCGGGGCCGCAGTCCCATGGTTCGGCAATCAGGCGCACACTCGATAGCACCGGGTCCTGCCGGCAACTGTCGAGAAAGCCGCCGCCTTCGTCGAAACCATGCGTTTCGCGGCCGAGAATCGTCGCGAGGTCGAAACGGAAACCGTCGACTTTCATTTCCGTCACCCAGTAGCGCAGGCTGTCGGTGACCATTTGCAGCACACGCGGATGCGACAGGTTCAGCGTGTTGCCCGTGCCGGTATCGTTGATGTAGTAGCGCGGTTCATCGGGCATCAGGCGATAGTACGATGCGTTGTCGATGCCCTTGAACGAGATCGTCGGGCCGCGTTCATTGCCTTCTGCCGTGTGGTTGTAGACCACGTCGAGAATGATTTCGAGGTCGGCCTGATGGAAACGGTCCACCATCTCCTTGAACTCCGCCACGGAGTCCGTCGACGAAGCGAAGAAACGCGGGTCGGCTGCGAAAAAGCCAATGGTGTTGTAACCCCAGTAGTTGGTGAGACCTTTGTCGAGCAGATAACTATCGTTGACGAAAGTCTGCACCGGCATCAATTCGACCGACGTCACGCCGAGGTTTTTGATGTAGTCGAGCACGACCTGCTGGCCGAGTCCGGCGAAGGTGCCGCGCAAATTTTCAGGTACGCCCGGATGACGTTTGGTAAATCCGCGTACATGGGTCTCGTAAAAAATCACACGGTCCCACGGCAGCGCGTTGCGTTCAGGATGCGTCCACGAAAAATTGGCGTCGACCACCTTGCACTTGGGAACGAACGGCGCGCTGTCGCGTTCGTCGAAAGAAAGGTCGCCTTCTTCGGAATCGAGCGTATAGCCGAAGATTTCCGGCGCCCATTTCAGTTCGCCGATATGCGCCTTCGCGTACGGATCGAGCAGCAGTTTGTTCGGATTGAAGCGATGGCCCTTTTCGGGTTCATACGGACCATGCACACGATAACCGTACACCGCACCCGGCTTGAGATTCGGTACGAACACGTGCCAGACCTCGTCGGTATATTCGGGCAACTCGATGCGTTCGAGTTCGGTTTCGCCGGTCTCATCGAACAGGCACAGTTCGACTTTGGTCGCATGCGCGGAGAACAGCGCGAAATTCACGCCGTTTCCGTTCCATGTCGCACCGAGGGGGAAAGGCGTGCCTTCCGAGATGCGTGTCGAATAGTTCGGCTGCGATGACATAAAGGTTCCTGTGGGAGCAAGACGCGCTCGCGCGCATGTTTAGAACAGCTGGCGAGGTGAGGTAGCAAATTCCAGACCCGAGGGAATTGAAACGAGCGTCGCGCCCTTCTTCGACGGGAATAATGCGCGACGCGCGTGAGACCGGGAGATTGTTTCAGACGAAATGGCTTCAGAAATCGTGACAAAAAAACGTGCGGAAAATAACCAGTAAGCAATAAAAACACGAAGCCAAAAAAATGCTCCCAAATACCTGATTAATCAAACGCGGCCAGTATGGATATAACCTCAAAATGTTAAATCGATGTGGCCGACGAAAACGCCATGCATGTGCCGTCACGCAACCATTGAACACAGTGCGAGATATGATGAAACTATTGGACTTTGAAAAACAGAGCGCTTACCGCAGGAAGATAGCTGATATACAAAATTCAGTGTCCACGCAGCGCTCAGGGTGGACCCGCAACAGACACCGCAGCCGCCGATTCAAGCACTCGCAATAAACGCTCCGGCGTCAACGGTTTCGCGCAATGCGCGTCGAAGCCGGCGGCTTTCGCGCGCGCTCTGTCGTCGCGTGAAGCGAACGCGGTGCATGCGACAAGCAACATATGCGAAGTCGCCGGATGGGCCCGCAAACGGCGAGCGAGTTCCAGTCCGTCGAGTCCCGGCATCTTGATGTCCAGCACCACGGCGAACGGCTGCCATTCGCAAGCCAGCGCGCACACCGCCAATGGATCTTCAAGCGCACGGCATTCGAAGCCGTCGGCTGTCAGCAGCATCTGCAATGCTTCTGCCGCTTCGCGATAGTCGTCCACCACCAGCACCCGACGATGCGAGACCATCGCATACTTGATAGGCCGCCACACTACGACGTCGTCGTTGGCGTCGTTGCTATCCACCTGGTCGTAGAACGTCACCATTTTCTCCTTAGCTTATTCCGACGCCGCTGACGGGCACCTTGGAACACGCGCGCAAGATTCGCTCCCACTGTGTAGGCAAAGCTCTCTGTTTGCCGTACGACTATTTCGGCCCGATGCGTTGCTCTGTCAAAGCGCCGCGGCAAAAGCCTTACAGGTCAACACGATTCACGGTGTAAAGGGAAGCCCGTTGCATCGCGCTGTGAATTGAGTGACGCCACTCAGTACTCTTGTGTGCGTGGCGTCGGTGAAACGCACTTCGGCCGTGCACATCGCCCATGCTGCGTGCATTGCGCGGCTCGTGATGCCGAGTTTGATTTATCCGGCTATACCCATTTATTGATGCCGGTTGAAAAGAAGGTTTGCAAACCTCTATCGCTGACTTAAGCGGCTAACGTCGACAATAAACATACTGAAGGATAAGCGAGGAAACGCGCGTTAAAACCAGCAACGTGTTAGGGGTTTGCGCTCAGCGGGTTATCCCGCACGATCGTCGATAAAGCCTTTCAGCATGGTCAGCGTATCGGCATCGTCGATCTGTTTGTCGGTGCGCCAGCGCAGCATGCGTGGAAAACGTACCGCCACGCCCGACTTGTGACGCGGGCTCGCCTGAATTCCTTCGAAGCCGATTTCAAATACGAGCGTGGGCGTCACGCTGCGCACGGGACCAAATTTTTCGATGGTGGTTTTGCGGACGATGGCATCCACCTGACGCATCTCTTCGTCAGTCAATCCCGAATAGGCCTTTGCAAACGGCACGAGCGTGCGCACGCCGTTCGCTTCGTCCCAGACGGCAAAGGTGAAATCCGTATAAAGACTCGCGCGGCGACCATGGCCGCGTTGTGCATAAACAAGCACGGCATCTACCGCATAAGGATCGATCTTCCATTTCCACCACGTGCCCGAGGCTTTCGTGCGGCCTACGCCGTACATCGACTCGCGCTCTTTCACCATCAGCCCTTCTACGCCACGCGCGCGGCTTTCTTCGCGCAACACGGATAGCGCCTGCCAATCCGTCGCGCGGACCAGTGGCGACACGCGTAGAAGATCGTGCGCCAGCGTACCGTCGAGAGAGGCCGCCAATGCATCCAGTTTCGTGCGACGTTCGGCTAGCGGTGTCATACGTAAATCCTGGCTTTGCGCTTCGAGCAGATCGTAAGCAAGCAACGTGGCGGGTGAATCGGCGAGAATCTTTTTCGTCAGCGTTTTACGGGCGATACGCGGTTGCAGCCTTGCAAACGGTAGCGGCGCGCTCGCGCCAGGCTCCCATGCCAGTATTTCTCCATCGATTACCGTACCGTCCGGCAACGCTTCGCCCAATGCAGTCACTTCGGGAAAACGATCGGTGATCAGATCTTCGCCGCGCGACCAAAGCCATACACGTCCTGCACGTTTGACGAGTTGTGCGCGTATGCCGTCCCATTTCCACTCGATCTGCCATTGCGCGGGATCGCCGAGCGTCGCCGGATCGGCCTGTAATGGATGCGCAAGAAAGAACGGATAGGGCAAGCCCATATCGCTATCGTGGATTTGCGCGGCCGCTTGCGTATCGTCGGCAGTCAGCTCCGGTGCGATCAAACGAAGATAGCGCGCCGCGCTCGGCGTCTGTTGCGAATCGGTCCAGCCGACCATGCGTTGCGCAATCCGCTTATGATCGACGCCCGCTACTTCCGCGAGCGCTCTCACCACCAGTTGCCGCGCGACACCGACCCGAAAGCCGCCGCCGATCAGTTTCGTCAGCAGGAAGCGGCCGCTCCAGTCGAGTTCATCCCAATAGCTGAGTAAGCGCGTGCGCAATTCGTCAGGCGTGACACCGCGCAACGTCAGCACGCGTTGTTCGATCCATTGCGTGAGGCCCAACTCCGAACTACGCTGAGCGGGCGGCAGGATATGAGCGATGGTTTCCGCCAGATCGCCCACCGCGTGATACGACTCCTCGAATAACCACGGCGGCAAGCCTGCGCGTTCACGAGCGATTTCGCTCAGCAAACGCGTCGGCACCGATTGACGCGGCTTGCCGCCCGCGAGGAAATACGACGCCCACGCGGCGTCTTCCGGCTCGGCCACGGCGAAGTAACTCGAGAGCGCTTCGAGTTTGTCGTGCGTCGAAGTGGTGGCATCGAGCGCGGTGTAGAGGGCAGCGAAGCGCTTCATGTGTGACTCGCCGCCGAGGTGTCTGCGCTCGTCGGGGTTTCGTCGGCACCCGCCGCATCGGCTTCGACCGTGTCATCTCCGTATTGCGTTTCAAAAGCGCCTGCCTGCAAGCCCTGTTCGCGCAACCATCGCACCATCGGCTCCACGGAACCATGGGTGACGATCACGCGTTGTGCGCCGGTCGATTGAATCGCTGTTTGCAGACTGGGCCAGTCGGCGTGATCCGACAGAACAAAACCACGGTCGACACCGCGTCGCCGCCGCGCGCCACGCAGACGCATCCAGCCGGAGGCGAAGGCGTCGCTATAGTCGCCGAATCGCTTGAGCCACGCGCTGCCCTGCGCGGACGGTGGCGCGACGATCAACGCCTGCCTGAACACGGCCTTGTCTTTTGCGGCGACCTCGCTGACCAGACCCACTGGCGGCAAACGCACACCCGCGTCCCGATACGCGCGATTGAGCGGCTCCACGGCGCCATGGCAGAAGATCGGCCCGATCGCCGAGTCGACGCTCGCCAGCACACGCTGCGCTTTGCCGAACGAGTAGCAGAACAGCACAGATGCACGCCCCTCGGCCGCGTTATGACGCCACCATGAATCGATACCATCGAAGACGACTCGCGGCGCATCCCATCGATAAATCGGCAAGCCGAAAGTCGATTCGGTGATAAACGTATCGCAGCGCACGGGTTCGAACGGGTCGCAGGTCGGATCGGGATCGAGCTTGTAATCGCCCGATGCCACCCATACACGTCCCTCGTGCTCGATCCGCACTTGTGACGAACCGAGCACATGTCCGGCGGGATGCAGCGAAACGACCGTGTCGTTGATCGCGAGACGCTCGCCATAGGGCAGCGTTTGCAACGTGATGCCCGGCAAACGCGAGAGCAGCACATTGGCCCCCGCGTGGGAAGCAAGGTAATGCCGATGCCCGAAGCGCGCGTGATCGGAATGGGCATGCGTAATGACGGCGCGTTCGACCGGTCGCCACGGGTCGATATAGAAATCACCGGGCGGGCAATATAAGCCCTCGGGTCGAGCGACGACGAGGTCCGCGGCAAGTTCCGCCTGGTCCGGCACGATGTTCAATGGGTGTTCCAACGAGTCCATCGGCGAATTCCACAGGTTGGCCGCATAGCGCCGGCCGAAGCGGGCGAATCGCGTAAGAGGAACTCACGCATTCGAACGCCCGTTCGCAGGCCGACGCACAACCCAAGCAAACTGCATTCCCGTTAGCGGACCGGGAACAGAAGCCGCAGGAAAAAGGCACTCTGTCTGTGGCTGCGTTCTTGCTTGCGGTATAAAGCAGGCAGGCGCGTCGACACGGGCTGCAATCCGGCAATCTCCGACTCGCACCGCGAGGCTCCATGCAAATCATCCTCGACCAGCACGCGTTATATGT
Organism: Paraburkholderia sp. GAS333; assembly: GCF_050435665.1. Lineage (NCBI taxonomy): Bacteria > Pseudomonadati > Pseudomonadota > Betaproteobacteria > Burkholderiales > Burkholderiaceae > Paraburkholderia > Paraburkholderia sp. GAS333. The sequence goes on along the minus strand of NZ_JBNDKS010000004.1, from coordinate 421,302 downwards.
GGTGAAACATCCCGGCCGGTTCCTGTTGCAGACGCTCAAGGCATTCCGCGCGAACCAGGGGTTGCTGCTGGCTGGCGCTGTCGCGTATTACGCTTTGCTGTCTATCGTACCGCTGCTGATTCTGATCGTTATCGCGTTGTCGCGGGTCGTGCCGCAGCATGTATTGCTCGCCGCGCTCGCGCATCTGCTGCGATGGCTCGTGCCGGGTCATCCGAACGCGCTGGTGCAGGAACTGGCGAATTTCCTCGAGCATCGCGCGGTGATCGGCTGGGTGCTGTTACTGACGATGATCTTCTTCAGTTCGCTCGCCTTCACGGTGCTGGAGAATGCGATGTCGCTGATCTTTGTGCATCGCGTAGCGGTCCGTCGGCGCCACTTTCTGCTCTCCGCTTTGCTGCCGTATTGCTACATCCTGTTTCTCGGCGTCGGCCTGCTGATCGTCACGTGCGTATCGAACGCGCTCGAAACCATCGGCGCGGAAGGCCTCCAGTTATTCGGCCTGCATGTTTCGTTGCAGGGACTTTCGCGCGTCGTGCTCTATCTGCTAGGACTTGCTGGAGAGATTTTTGTGTTGACGTCGGTATATCTGGTCATGCCGGTCGGTCGACCGACGATCAAACGCGCGCTCTTTGGCGGCATCGTCGCGGCGGTGTTGTGGGAGATCACGCGGCACGTGCTGGTCTGGTATTTCGCCACGTTGTCGCAGGTCAGCGTTGTCTATGGATCGTTGACGATGGCCATCGTGATCCTGCTCAGCCTTGAATGGCTCGCCACGTTGCTGTTATTCGGCGCGCAGGTGATATCGCAATACGAGCGCTTCGGGCACGAGCCCGTTCAGGCGGCGCAACCGGAGATTAAAACCGGTTGAGCGGAGATGTTCTCGCCTGCTGTAACATCCCGGTAGACGCAGAACTCAGGACTCGACGATGAGCAGCACGAGCATTACCCGGCGCAATAGCGTGCAGGTTTCCGGCAGCGGCAAACGGACCATGGTGCTGGCACATGGCTTCGGCTGTGACCAGAGTATGTGGCGTTATCTCATACCCTCGTTTCATGATGACTACCGTACGGTGCTATTCGATCATGTGGGCAGCGGTTCATCCGATCTATCCGCCTACGATGTTCGGAAATACGACTCTCTCGATGGCTACGCTGACGACCTGATCGAAGTCATTCGCGAAGTAGGCGGCGAACCGGTGGTGTTCGTCGGTCATTCGGTCAGCGCGATGATCGGGCTGATCGCGAGCCTGAAGCAGCCTCACCTGTTCACCGCTCATGTGATGGTGGGTCCGTCACCGTGCTACGTGAATGACGGCGACTATATCGGCGGGTTCTCGCGCGAGGACATCGACGACCTGCTGCACACGCTCGAAGGCAACTACCTCGGCTGGTCGAGCAATATGGCGCCCGCCATCATGGGCGCGCCGGAACAACCGGAACTGGGCATCGAGTTGACCAACAGCTTCTGCCGCACCGATCCCGAAATCGCGCGCCAATTCGCGCGCGTCACCTTTCTGTCGGATCACCGTCCGAATCTCGCGCGCAGCACCACGCCCACGCTGATCCTGCAGTGCAGCGACGACATCATCGCGCCGTGCTCCGTCGGCGAATACATGCACCGCATGATGCCCGCCAGCACGCTGCACGTGATCGAGAACGTCGGCCATTGTCCGCACCTCAGCTCGCCGCATGCCAGTTCGGCGGCCATCATCGATTTTCTTGCGCCGATGAGCGTGTAACGCGATGCATAGCATGGACCCCTCGCCGCTACCCGCCGACACGTTGTACGAGCACGCAGCCTGTGGTCTGCTCATCGCCGACGCGGGCGGCCGCATTCAGCGCGTCAATGCCACCTTGTGCGGCTGGCTTGGCTATAGCGCAGACGAACTCGCCGGCGCCAAACTGATTCAGGATCTTCTGAGCGCGGGCGGCAAGGTGTTTTATCAGACGCACTGGGCTCCGCTTCTGCAGATGCAAGGGTCGGTGGCCGAGGTCAAGCTGAACCTGATGCACCGCGACGGCCATATGGTGCCGATGCTGCTCAACGCGGTGCGCCGTCGTCATGGCGAGACGATTTACCTCGAAGTGGCGATGCTGATCGTCGCGGACCGGCATCGATACGAGCAGGAACTGCTGCTTGCACGGCGTAACGCCGAGGCGTCGGTGGCCGCGCATCAGCTTGCGCAAAAAGAGCTGCAGGAAAGTCGCGACGTGCTCAGCCTCGCCATGCGCGGCGCGCGCATGGGCGCCTGGTCACACGAGCCGAAGTCGGACAGATTCTGGTGGAGCCGCGAACTCGAAGCGCTCGCCGGTTACGCCGAAGGACGCTTTTCGAGCATGCCCGGCGGCTTCTTCGACCTGATTCACCCGGGCGATCTGAGCGCGCTCAACGAGGCCGTCGATCATGCGGTTGCGACCGGCGACGACTACGTCGCCGAATTCCGCTTCATGCATGCGAGCGGTGACTGGTGCTGGATGGAAGGCCGCGGCCGCGTGACCTACGACCGCCAGGGCGAACCGGCCACCATCTACGGGCTCGGTATCGACATCACCGAGCGCAAGGAAGCGCAGACCGTGCTGCTGCGTCAGGCGGCGATTTTCGAACACCTGAGCGACGCGATCGTCATCACCGATCTGCGCGGCAATATCACCGACTTCAATGTCGGCGGCGAACGCATGCTCGGTTACCGCACGCGCGAGATTCTGGGCCAGCCCGTGTCGATCTTTCATCCGCCGGAAGACGCGCTACGCATTCGCCGCGAAGCGTTTGCCGCGCTCGCCAGCGAGGGCACGTGGCGCAGCGAATTGACTTTCGTGCGACGCAACGGCTCGCGCGGTGTATGCGAAACCGTCGTCAAACCGCTGGCGAACGCACGTGGCGATATCTACGGCGCGGTCTGCGTGATTCGCGATATCACTGAGCGCAGACGTGCCGAGCAGCAATTGCAGCGGCTCAATCTCGAACTGTCGAAAGCCGATCGGCGCAAGGACGAATTCCTCGCCACGCTCGCGCATGAACTGCGCAATCCGCTCGCGCCGATGCGTAACGTACTGGAGATCCTGCGTTTGAAGGAATTCGCGGATCCGCAATTGAGCTGGTCACGCGATGTGTTCGACCGCCAATTGCAGCATATGACGCACCTGGTCGACGATCTGCTCGAAGTGTCGCGCATCACTCAGGGCAAGCTCGAGTTGCGCAAGCAGCGGCTCGAACTCGCTCGTGCAATGCAATCGGCGATGGAAGCTGCGCGGCCGAGCGTGCAGGCGTCCTCGCATCATCTGAGCGTGACGCTGCCGCGCGAGCCGCTTTATCTCGACGCCGACCCGACGCGCCTGTCGCAGATGATCCTGAATCTGCTGAACAATGCAGCCAAGTACACGCCGGCCGGCGGCAACATTTCGCTCGCGGCCGAACGCGAAGGTGACGAAGCGGTGATCATCGTGCGCGATTCGGGCATTGGCATTCCGCGTGAGCATCTGGATAGTGTGTTCGAAATGTTCTCGCAACTCGCCCCCGCGTTGGACCGCTCGCAAGGGGGACTCGGCATCGGTCTCGCGTTGGTACGCGGCCTGGCTGAACTGCATGGCGGCAGCGTCGCCGCGTTCAGCGGCGGCCCGGGTACGGGCAGCGAATTCGTGATTCGCCTGCCGGTGTCGCAAACCGCCGCTGCACCTGCTGACGACGCCGCGCCGGAATCGTCGCACGCAAGCGGCTTGCGTGTGGTGATCGTCGACGACAACGCCGACGCCGCCGACAGCCTTGCGATGGTGCTCGAACTCGAAGGCCACGAAGTGCGCACGGCGGGCGACGGTATCGCGGGCCTGGCATTGATCAATGAATTCGCACCGCAGGCGGTGATTCTCGATATCGGCTTGCCGTTGCTGAACGGCTATGAAGTCGCGCGACGCATCCGCGTCGATCATCGCGACGCCGGTATTCTGCTGATCGCCGTCACCGGCTGGGGGCAGCAGCAGGACAAGCAGACTGCCGTCGCCGCAGGCTTCGATCATCATTTCACCAAGCCGGTCGATCCGCGCGAATTGCAGAAGGTGCTGACGCGGCAGCGGGTTTGAGCTTTTTAGCTCGCTGTTAAAATGCTGGGCTGTTCGCAAGCCATCGCCTCACGCAAGTCATCACGTCATGTTCAAGCTCATCGCCGTTAGCTCGGTCGTCTCTGGTAGCGTCAGCGCTTTCGTCTCACCCGCAGGCAACTTTATCCATGTTTGACGAAGCGCAGATCACGCGCGCGCTGGCCGCGCGAGGGATTACGCCCGATCCGCGTCAGCGCGACGCTATCGAGGCGCTCGTTACGCTAGTCGGCGCCGACGAGGCGCGCCATCGCAACAGGTCGCGCGCGGCGTCCGCGCTGCAAGGGGTGTATTGCCACGGGTTGCCGGGGCGCGGCAAAAGCCTTGTCGTCGATACCGCCTTCGAGTTGGCAACCTGTAGCAAACGACGCCTGCACTTCCACGAATTTCTGCGTGAGATGAACCGGCGGCTCGTGAGCGAGCCGCGCGGCGACGATCGTTTGGGCTCGGTGTCGCGGCAGTGGCTCGACGGAATCGAACTGCTGTGCTTCGACGAATTTCATGTGCACGATATCGCCGATGCCTTCCTGATGGCGCGCTTTCTCGATACCGCGATCAGCCAGGGCACGCGCATTGTCCTCACCTCCAACTACGCGCCAGACGCGTTGTTGCCCGACCCTGAATTTCACGAACGCTTTCTGCCGACCATCGGGCAGATCAAACGCGGCTTTACCGTGATTCATTTCGACGGCGCGCGCGACTATCGGTTTGGCGGCGAGCAGGCGCAGGTGCCGCGTTTTTTCTCACCACTCGATTCATCGAGTCGCGACGCGCTGCGACGAATTTTCGCTTTGCACGAAGGCGATCAGAGCGTGGAGCCCGTCACCCTCAGTGCAGCGGGACGGCCGCTTGCGGCACGCGCGGCAGGCGCCTGCGTGCTGTGGGCCGACTTCGACGATCTGTGTCTGGCAAGCCGTTCGCACCTCGATTATCTCGATCTCGCGGAACAGTGGAGCGGCTTGATCGTCGATCATCTGCGCACGGAGCGGCTCGCGAAACCGCAGGTGTTGCAGCGTTTGATCTGGCTGATCGATATTTTCTACGATCGCAAACGCGCGCTGTTCATTGCGTCCGATCATCCGGTCGAGGCGGCTTTGAGCGGCCTGGAAGGCGCGCATGATCTGTCGAGAACGTTGAGCCGCCTTGCTGAAATGCAGTCGCGCGCTTATCGCAGCACGCTCGACGATGTGGGCGACATGTCGAACCAGCCCGCGTGAGATTTTTCGATCTGGTACGCGGCAACGAAAGCGCGATTCGTGCAAATCTTGCAATGCAGCGGAAAATCCTGCGCGCGCGATTTGATTCCAGAATCGCGCCCAACGCCCTATTCATCAGCTGAAAGACAGCATTCGCGACGACCGCGCGCCGCGCGGGAATGCGCCCTGCTACCGCCGTTGCGGGCTCATTCATCAGCGGATTAGCATCCGCTCTCATCGTTGCCATGATCAGAACAGCTTCTGTTGCTGCGGCGCTCTGCGCGGCTTGCGTTACGTCCGCTTGCGTCCACATCGGACCCGCCCGCCTCAAGGCCGATCAGGTCGACTACGCGCGCGCGTTGGGCGACGCGAAAAAGCGCGAGATTCTCGCGGCCGTAATCGGTCTGCGCTACGGCGACGCCCCCGCGTTCCTGACCGTCAGCAGCATCATCGCGGCTTACACGTTCGACACCACCGCCGGCGCGACGGCCAACGCAGGCTCCGGCAGCATGCCCAACTACGCGACGGCGACGGGCAGCGTGTCCTATTCGAATCATCCGACCTTCACGTTCACGCCGACCACCGGCGAAGCGTTTGCGTCCGCGTATATCCGGCCGCTCGCGCCATCGCTTGTTTTGCCGCTTGCCGAAGGCGGTATTCCTATCGACCTGCTGTTGCGCATCACCGCGCAATCGGTCGGCGGTTTGCAGAACGGCAATGCATTGGGCGGCGAGAACAGCGCTGGCGCGCCCGGCTTCTTCGAACTGCTGCAAGCTCTGCGACGGCTGCAAATGGCCGGCGAGTTGAATGTCGAGTCGCGACAGGGCGACGGCAAAAATGCACCGATGGGCGTCTTCCTGGCGATGGGCGCGACCACCAGCGGCGAGTCGCCGCAAACCGCCGCGGACCTCGCGCATGTGCGCAAACTGCTGCATCTGTCGGCGAATACGCGGACCTATGAGCTGGTGTACGGCCCGTCGTCCACTTCGCAAAAGGGCGACAGGATTCCGATGGTCACGCGCTCGGTGCTCGGCATTCTGACCGACCTCGGCGCACAGGTGCAGGTGCCGGTCGAGCGTATCAGTGATGGTTCGACCAAGCCTACCGTGGGGTTGATCGGCGGAGAAACACGGCCGACGATCATCATTCATTCGGGCAAGGCCGCGCCTGACAATGCATACGTGTCGATTGCTTATGGCTCGTCGACATATTGGGTGGAGCGCAACGACTTCGATTCGAAATATGCGTTCACGGTCGTGCAGAATCTGATGGCGCTGGCTGAAGCCGACACCAGCAGTAAAGCGCCGGTCGTCACGATTCCGGCGAATTGATCTGGTAAAAAAGCGGCGGTTTCAGTTTCCCGAAACCGCCGCTCTCGCATAAAACACCTTGTTTCAGGCGCTTATCTGCACGTCACTTCGACCTTGACTCAACTCGGGCGATCTGCTGCTTCGCTGCCTCGTACACGTGTTCCGGCGTGAAGCCGAACTTCTTCTTCAGATCGGCAAGCGGCGCGGACGCACCGAACGTATGCATCACGACCTGCGCGCCGTGCCGCCCCACATAGCGGTCCCAACCGAGCGTACCGGCCTGCTCGACAGCGACGCGTGCATCCACGTCGGATGGCAACACCGAATCCTGATACGCGTCGTCCTGACGCTCGAACACGTCCCATGACGGCATCGACACGACTCGCGCCGCAATGCCCTCGCCTTTCAGCTTCTCGTACACGTCGACACAGACCGACAGTTCGCTGCCTGTGGCCATCAGGATCACCTGCGGCTTCTTGCCGTCGGGTGCGTCGGCGAGAATATACGCGCCCTTCTGCACGCCGCTCGCCGCCGCGTAGCGACTGCGGTCCAGCGTCGGCAACGGCTGGCGCGACACGACGATGCACGACGGCCGATGCGGCTGCGACATCGCCACCCGCCATGCTTCGGAGACTTCATTGGCATCGCCGGGACGCAACACGGTCAGACCCGGCACGCCACGCAGCGACGCCAGTTGCTCGATCGGCTGATGAGTCGGTCCGTCTTCGCCGACGCCGATCGAATCGTGTGTGAACACGTAAATCGCAGGCACTTCCATGATTGCCGAAAGGCGGATCGGCGGCTTCATGTAGTCGCTGAAGATCAGGAATGTCGAACCGTACGGCCGCAGATTTGACAATGCGAGTCCGTTCACCGCCGCGCCCATCACGTGTTCGCGAATGCCGAAATGCAGATTGCGGCCACCGTAGTTATCGGCTTCGAAACTGCCCGCGCCTTCGAATTTCAGATTGGTTTTAGTCGACGGCGAGAGATCGGCCGCGCCGCCGATCATCCACGGAACACGCGCGGCAATGGCATTGAGCACCTTGCCCGACGATTCGCGCGACGCCACGCCCTTCGGGTCCGCTTCGAAAACGGGAATGTCGCTGTCCCAGTCCGCCGGCAATTCATGCGCTTCGATCTGCGCGAACTCGCGGGCGAGTTGCGGATGTTGCTTGCTATAAGTGTCGAGCTTCGCTTGCCATTCGGCGCGCGCCGCCTTGCCGCGTGCGCCGATGCCCTTCGCGAAACGTTCGTGCACGCCGTCCGGCACGTAGAAGAATTTATCTTCCGGCCAGCCGTAGAACTTCTTCGCGAGCGCGACTTCTTCCACGCCGAGCGGTTCGCCGTGTGCGGCGGAGGTGTCCTGCTTGTGCGGCGCGCCCCAGCCGATAATGCTGCGAACGACGATCAGCGTCGGCTTGTCCGTCACGTTTTTCGCTTCTGTGAAGGCCTTTTCCAGCGCGGCGGCATCGTTCGCGTCGTCGACATGCAGCGTGTGCCAGTGATAACCGCGAAAGCGTGTTTCCACGTCGTCGTCATAGGCAAGGTCGGTATGGCCTTCAATCGTCACGCGATTGCTGTCGTAAATCCAGATCAGATTCGACAGTTTCAGATGACCCGCCAGCGACGCGGCTTCGTGCGAGATACCTTCCATCATGTCGCCGTCGCCGCACAGCGCATACACGCGGTAGTCGAACAGCGACGTATCCGGCTGGTTGAAACGGTTTTCATACCAGCGCGCCGCCATCGCCATGCCCACGCTATTGCCGAGTCCCTGTCCGAGCGGACCGGTGGTGGTTTCGACGCCGGTGGTCATCCGATACTCCGGGTGGCCGGGCGTCTTGCTGTCGAGCTGGCGGAAATGTTCGATGTCGTTCAAAGAGACGGCTGGGCCGCCGGTCGGCTTCCCATGTTCGTCGACCGCCTTGACGTTGGCGAGATGCAGCAGCGAATACAGCAGCATCGACGCGTGTCCGACCGACAGCACGAAGCGGTCGCGATTCGGCCAGAGCGGCTCGTCGGGGTCGTAGCGCAGGTGGTTCTGCCACAGATGATAGGCAACCGGTGCCAGTGCCATCGGCGTTCCGGGGTGCCCGGAATTGGCCTTTTGCACAGCGTCCATCGACAGCGTGCGGATCGTATTGATGCACAACTGATCGAGGGCGGGATCGTTTTGCATGGAAGCACTCCTTGTTCGGCGGTTGGGAGAGTGACCGGGAACGCAGCGCCTCGCACTCAATCGCAATGCGCGAAGTATTGGCGTTCGGCAGCGTGAGAGCGAACCCGGCAAACCGTGTTGATGGGGAACAACGCAAGAGAGACCGCAGCAAGACTTCAAGATGATGCGCCGATGCGCGCAAACCTGCACTGCGCTTTACATATCGCATGGGTGGATGCGCTGCACGAGTCATCGTTTGATGAGGGAGCTTTCAGTACGCTTGCGAAAAGCCTTTTTTAAAGGGTAAAAATGATGATGACGCGCTGTGCCGACAGCCGCGCTCACTCCTGCCGTAAGGCATCCGAAGCGCACGATTCGTCGCGTCGTCAGGCTGCATGCAGCCAATGTTCGACAAGCGGTCCGTGCACACCATCGACAGGATCGGTTGCAGGAAATGGCAGCGCCTCCATGGTGGCGAGTTCGTCCGGTGTCAGCGCCTCGCGGCGAATGTCCCACTGCTGTCCCTCCGGGTAACCCGCCACCACTTTGAAATGCCGCGCGAACGATTGAAGACAGTGGCCGGTTCCCGCTGGCAGCAACAAGGCGTCGCCCGCCGTAATGGTGACGACCCGGCCGCCCGGACCGCCGACGATCACCTGCGCGGAGCCGTCGGTCACGCCCAGCACCTCGTGCGCGCTGGCGTGGAAATGGTGGTAATCGAAAATGCCGTCGCGCCATTGCGGTGGCCACTCGTTCTGCTCGAACAACAGTTCGAAAGCCGCAGCAAGGTCGCCGCTGTCCGGTAACAGTGCCCGGCGATAAATAACAACCGGCAATTTGCGGTTATTCGGCACCCAGTCGTGCGGGGGCAACATGAAAACTTCATGGCTGGTCTGAGCCGCTTCGAATCCGTGCTTCGAATCGTTGTACATGTCTGGCTCCTGTTTCTGACACTGCGCTTGCTTCTCTTACCGTCGATGCGACGCGTTGATTCGCCGCGGCGTTGGCCTCTATCGCGCTGGTCGATGCTCGCGGAAATATCAGGCACGCGACTGCAGCCGCCGTCTCTGCAGCGGCGCATAAACCGCGCCTGGGCCGCAAAAAACCGTTAGCCTTTGCGTTGCGATTCGCGCCCGCCGCCGCCCGGAGGTTCGGCATGCTCGCCCGTGCCGAGCGGCACTTCGGCGCTATGAACCGGACGCTCATCCGAACGCGGAGGATTAGTGGCCTTATCGACGCCCGTCTGCACAACCGGCTCGATTCCGAGCGGGCTGGGTTCCACGTAGTGGGTTCCACTTGGCTTGTTGCGCGCTTTTACTTCAGGTGAAACATTTTGCGCGTCGATATTTTTGCGGGCTGGTTCGTCCTGCATGGCGCTCTCCTTTTTCGTAGGGACTTTAACGATGCAGCAACATCCGGTCCCTCTCCGCCAATTCGCGCGATTTCAGGACACGCGTGCGTTGAAACGAAAATGTGGGCACGTCCGTTGCGGACCTGTTATTGACGGTCCAGACCATACTTGTAAAAAGGAGAACATCATGACGATGACCACCATCAGGGTCTCCGACACCGAGGTTCAGGTAGAACGAACCCTGTACACGTTCGCGAAGAAAGATGACGCCGACGCGTTCCAGCGATGCCTCGCCGATACATCGATCGACAGTTGTTATCGGAGCTACCCGCCGTTGACTGCACGGCCGACTGTACCCGACGAACATCCTGACGACCCCAGCCGGGGTAGCACGGTTTCGCCATCGCTAGGCGGGATGATTTGACTAAACGGATGTGCGGTTTCTGAATTGGAGTACCGTGCGCGGCATCTGGCAGACCAGGCCGCGCCGCTCAGCAACCCGTCACTTTTCCGGCGACGCGCGATCGGCCGCGACGATATTGCGGCCATAATCGACCGCCGCGCGCCGCGCTTCGTCCGCAGTTGCATACGGCCCGATCTCAGGCGCACCGTCGAACGGGAAAAGTATTTTCCTGTCAGCTTTCCTGATGACCTTTAGCCCACCTACGTATCGGCCGTCGCCGGTTCCGTGATAGCTGGCGAAAATTTCGAAGTCATCGTCAGCAACGTCGGACTTATGTCGCGCCATGTTCCCTTTCCCTATTCTCTTTTGCGCGCACTGGTTAGTACGCCACTGCGCGCATCCGGTATGAGTGTGCAATGCGTGAAGCCGAATCTGCGTCACGCGTTGACCGGAGTCGAGCAATACGCGTTCCACGCATGAAAACGCGCGTATCCAGCGGGAAAAATGGAAGATGGAGTTGAGGCGAACCCACACAGGACGCCGGTCAGGAAGTACGGCGGACTATTGAAAAGAGGTGGAACGGAAAGTGAATCAGGCGCGGTGTATCACGCGCGATCGGCTGATCAGACTTCGGCGAGAATAAAAAAGGCGGGCAGGACCAATGCCCTGACCGCCTAGTCACATCACCAGACTCAGCGCAACTTCGCGACGTCCTGCGCACTCACTCGCGTGGACGCAGGATTGCCGAACTGCGTGGTCACATAGTTGGTCAACGCGGCGATCTGGTCATTGCTTAACTGCACGGCAAAGCCCGGCATGCCGACATCGCTGTTCGACGTGCTCCGATGCACCCCATGCAGAATCACCTGCATCAGGTTGTTCGGATTCGACGCGCCCACCGTCGTGTTGTGCATCAGCGGCGGATAGTAGCCGTCCGGTGTGCCCTTGCCGACCGCCTGGTGGCAACTCGCGCAATTGCCGAGGAAGAGCCGCGCCGGGTCGATCGACCCTTCGCTCATCGCCACGCCACGCAGACGCGTCACGTCGGTCGCCGGTTTGCCCCACGAGCCGCGCGGCTGCTTGCTGCCGTCTTCCACGGCCGGCACGGTGCGAACGTAGGCCGCGATGGCGGTGACGTCGGCATCGGTCATCTTCGAGAAGCTGTGCTCGACCGCCTCGCCCATCGGCCCCGCTGCGCCGCCCAGACCCTGTACGTGTCCGGTTTGCAGATACTGCTTGAGTTGCTCGGGCGTCCACGTACCGATGCCGCTATTCAACGACGACGTGACGTTGTACCCCTCCCATCCCGCCAGCACCGAACCGCTCAGGAATCCGCTGCCGGATTCGTCGAGCGCCACTTCCTGCATCGCAAAACCGCGCGGCGTGTGGCACGTGCTGCAATGCGCGAGGCCTTGCACGAGATACGCACCGCGATTCCACTCGACGCTCTGGTTCGACTTGTCCTGATACGGTCCGCTCTTGAGGAACATCGCGTTCCATGCCTTGAGCGGCCAGCGCATGTTGAGCGGCCACGGAATGTCGCTTTGACGCGTGGCCTGCTTCACGGGCGCCACGCCGTAGCGGAAGTACGCGAACAGCGCCTTCACATCGTCATCGCTGATCTTGGCGTACGACACATACGGCATCGCCGGGTACAGGTTGTGCCCGTCCTTCGACACGCCTCTGCGCAACGCGCCGTCGAAATCTGCGAGCGTCCAGTTGCCGATCCCCGTTTCCGGGTCCGGCGTGATGTTGCTCGAATAGATCGTGCCGAGCATCGGCACCTTCAATGGCAAGCCGCCGGCAAACGGTCTGCCTTGAGCGGTCGTATGGCAGGCCATGCAATCGCCGGCCGTCGCCAGATATTCGCCGCGTTTGATCAGCGCAGTGTCGTTGCTGCTGCCTGACGCATCGGCATGCGCAAGAGAAGGCAGCGCAAACGCAGCGGCGAGCATGCAGAATAGAGTTTTCTTCAGCATGGTCAGACCTCCTTCTTCAACTGGTCGGCCATACGAAGCGCAAGTGCGGCGATGGTCAGCGTCACGTTGACGGTGCCCACGGTCGGCATGGTTGCGCTGCTGGAGATGAACAGGTTCGGGTGATCGAACGTACGGCAATGCTTGTCGACCACCGAATCGCGCGGATCGCTGCCCATGATCGTCGCGCCGGTGATGTGGTTGTTCGGCGCAAATTCGTCCTGATACTCGATCTCGGTGCCGCCGAGAATCTTCGCGGCGGTGGCGTACACCTCACGCGTATGCACCGCGCCACGCTTCACGTAGTCGTCGATCTGATAGGTGATCTCGGGACGCGGAATACCGATCGCGTCCTTCTCGGTCGCGCTCGGCACGATGCGGTTGACGGGTTGCGGCAGGATTTCGTGGAAGCAGTCGAACTCGACGAAACGCGCGGAGCGGTCGCGAATCTGCGCGTCGAGATCGGCGGCCTTGATCAGTTTGCCCTGCTTGAAAATCTTCGCCGACTCCGTATCGATGCGCGACATGTTCGACAGGTGGATCTTTTTGGCCGACTCTGTCGAACGGAACGCGCCGTCGCGAAAGCCGATCAGCGACGTCATTTCCTGCGGGCCACGGCCGGGCCACAGCTTTTCGTCCGCGTAGAACGTGACGCCGGTGCCGGGGTGATCCATCAGATTGCGGCCGACCATGTCGGAGCTGTTGCCCACGCCATGCGGAAAGTCAGCGCTGGTGGACATCAGCATGATCTTCGGCGTCTCGATGCCGTTCGCGGCCAGCACGAAATAGCGGCCCTCCACGCGATGCTCGACACCCTGCGGATCCTTGTACAACGCGGCGGTGATGCGTTTGTCCGGGCCGACGTCGAGCTTGAACACGACCGCGTTTTCGATCAGCTTCGCACCCGCGGCCTCGGCCTTTTCGACGTGCACGATGCCGTTGTACATCGCGCCGATCGGGCAGATCGGCATGCAGTTGTTATTGCCGCAGCAGGTCGGGCGGCCGTCGTACGGACGGCTGTTGCGCGCGACCGGTTCGGTCACGACATTGAAGTGCGGATCGTACGCGTTGAGCTTGCTCTTGATGACCTGCTCGTTGTACGAGATCGGCAGCGGCGCCATCGGATACGGCGCACTGCGCGGCGAACCGAGCTGCTCGTCCGAGGGGCCCCATACACCGAGTTCCTCTTCGGCGCGCTGATAGTACGCTTCGAGTTCTTCGTACTCCATCGGCCAGTCGCGGCCCACGCCGTAGACGGTCTTCATCTTGAAGTCGTTCGGCATGAAGCGCCACGCCGACGCCGCCCAGTGCCACGTCGTGCCGCCCACCGCGCGAATGTACTGCGAGTTGAATTTGTGCTCGCCCTTCAAGATCAGGTAATTGTTCGGCGGACCGTATTCGGGATGCGGCGCCCATGCCGTGGACGGATACGGCGCGGAGTTATCCGACTTGTCGAACTGATTGCGAAACCGCTCGACGGTTTCCCAGCGCGGCATGCGCGGCCCGGCTTCGAGCAGGATCACGGACTTGCCCGCAAGCGCCATCTGATGCGCGACGATCGCGCCCGCGACGCCCGAGCCCACCACGACGACATCGGCTTGTTCGGTCTTTTGTGCGTCGGCCATTAGTCTTGCCTCTCGACGGGTTTCTGCGCCCAGTAACCGGGCTGATTGGCGCAATACGAACGGATCACCAGCGTGTCGGAGACCACGGTGTACATCAGCGCCTGCTCGTACGTAATCACGGTGTTGTCGACCGTGCCGAGATACCAGGCTTCCATGATCTTCAGCGCGAGCGCCTGTTGCGCGTCGTCGGCGGAACCGGCGATCAGCGCACTGGCCAGCTTCGGCAACTGCTGCGCGAGATCGGGCGTGGACTTCTGCAACGCGGCCAGCAGACGCGCGCCGACATCGCGATCGAGACCGTTCTTCGCGGTCAGCGATTGCGACAGGGTCATGAACGCGTCGAGCGGCGGCGCCGACGCATCGTCGGCGATCGCCTTGAGCGCGAGCGAACCGGTGAGACCGGCCATCGTCAGCGCGAGTGCGCCCTGCAGCCAGCGACGGCGGCTGATCGACGACGCTTCACCGAGCGTGCCTGACGACATCCCCAGTGGGGATCCGTCGTGAGAGTCTTGTGGAGTCAATTTTTTTATCCCTTTTATCCCTTGTGAGGCGTTTTTCAATACTTGCTGCCTGCACTGCATCGGGTCATACACCAGCCAGTACAACGGACGATGCAGCAGCAACCACGCGCGACTTGTGATCCCGTTGTTGCTGTCGGCCTGTGCTACCTGCGCGATGGGCCGGCCTGATCCGGTTGTGCTTCTACTGCGTTATTACCGTGTCACTACGACATCAAACAATGCAATCCGTCAAAACTGATGCAGCATCCCGACATACGCGCCGGTTTGCGACTCACCCACCAGCGGACTCGTGTTGCTCGTCGAATCGCGCGGCGACGCTTCGAGCGAGAAATTCGAATTGCTGCCATTGCGCACATAACCGACCGTGCCGTACAGGAAGGTGCGCTTGGTGATGTTGTAGGTGGTGCCGAGCACGTACATCATCGCGTGACCGGCCGGGTCGTGCGCGACGTCGCCATCGCCTTCTCCTACATGAATGTAGTAACCGCCCGCTGTCACCGCCCAGCGTTGCGGGAAGTTGTAGGTCGCGCCGAGCCAGTAGTGATCGGCGGTATCGGCGACACCGGCGGGCGAGTCCGGCGCCGAGTAATGCGTGTACGCGCCCTGGACGATCCACGAATCGAAATGCGCCTTGGCGGCGACGAAATATTCGCGCGATGCCTGGAAGATGTTGCTGAAGCGGCCGTTGCTGTCGCGCAGTTCGTCGTAGATGCCGCGCGCGTCGAACAGCGGCGAGTGATAGCTCAGCATGATGCCGTCCGAGCGGCCGAATTCGCCGGGCGCACCGCTATTGAACGAGCCTGGCTGGTTACCGAATGAATATTGACCCTGCACGTCGAAGCCCCAGAACACCGGGCTTTTGTATTCGACGTTGTTGCTGGTCTGCTGCCAGTTGCGGCCACGCACGAGTGACGCCGATGAAAACGCCTGCTGCACGAACGGGTCGAATTCCCACACGCCGTCGCTGTCGATAAAAAGATTACGGCCAGCCTGCAACGTGCCCCACTGCTCGCTTTTCAAACCGACGAACGCGCGCCGCGACCAGAGCCGTCCGCCGCTGGTCGTGCCGTCCATCACCTGCAAACCGGTTTCGAGGTTGAAGATTGCATTGAGGCCGCCGCCGAGATCTTCGTTGCCCTTGAGGCCCAGCATACTGGTGCCCCAATCGCCGCCTTCCGCGCTCCAGCGGCTCGAACTGCCGCCTGCGCCGTCGTTGATGTGATTCAGATATTCCACGCCTGCGTCGAGCCGGCCATACAGGCTCACGCTGGTTTGACCATAGGCCAAAGGACTCGCCACCGCCAGGGCTGCCATTAATTTTTTAGATAGTCGCATTGTTTTGCCGGGAGTTTTTTCTGTCGCAATGTGAGGCAAAGCGGATTGCTGCTGAAACCAGACTACTTGACGCGCGCTCCACATGAATCCCTGTCGCGGACTGCAAACGGAAAGGCTATGAGACTTTTCAAAACCCGTTGCGCCGATTGCGCCGACCGCGCGCTAACGGCTGGCTAAACGGCTAACCGGTTGTCAACCCATACTGAATTCGCGGCTTGAGGGTTGCCCGGTTCATCCAGGAATCGAACCTGTGCCGGCTTCAATTCAAGGTTGGCTGCATCACGTGATGTTGTAAAACTACATCCGCCAGGCGGTCGAACTATAAGGGGATACACGCTTGATAACCTATCCGTTTGACGCAATAAACTTTTGCGGACGATAAACTCGACAACGAAAAAGCCAGCACGCAATCGGCGTGCCTTGAAGCGCATTGGCGAAGAAGTTTGGAAGCTACCCAAGATAAGATAGTCGGTCCTTTGGCATCAGCCAAATCGAAATGCCACGCTTGTCACTCACTACCTGACGATCCACCTTGCTGCGATGAACGCGCCCGAACTGACCGAAGACGAAAACCTTGGCCGCCTTGGCATGTACCAACGCGCAACGGACAGCGGCGTGGAATGGTGGCGCGTCAGCGTGGCCGATCGCCCGGAAACCTATCGGCTGGAACATGGTGTCGACCACGCCAACGGCCGCGGATCGGTCGATATCGATCTGGTGGTCGATGCGGAAAATCTGCGCGCGAAATTGAAGAAATGGCGTCGCGAGGGCTTTGCGATCGACGCTGACACTATTGAAAGCGAACAGAGCGCAACGGAACGTGTTGCATTCATGCCGGAATTGCAGCGCGTCGCGACGCTCGCTGCGGCGGCGAAGCAGAAGCTCAAGCTGAATGAAGACGGTGTCGAGACAGTCCGCATCGGCCACCTCGACGTGCCGTGCGGCGCAGACGGTCCGCTCGTGCCGCGCCTGAATCCGGCCTATCTGTTTTCCCCGCGCTTTAACGACATCGTCGAAGACATTGTCGAGAACCGGCGCGTGATGCTGATCGGTCACACCGGCGCGGGCAAAACCAGCCTGATCGAACAGGTCGCGGCGCGCTCGCGGCACGGCGTGTTGCGCTCGAACATGAACGGGCAAACCACGGTGGGCGATTTCGTCGGCTTCTGGACGGTCAAGGGCGGCGAAACATTGTGGGTCGACGGCGTGCTGCCCACGGCGATGCGCGAAGGCCTGTGGCTGATCGTCGATGAAATCGATTTCGCCGAACCGTCGATTCTCGCCGCGCTCACCGCCGTGCTCGAACCGCACGGCCGACTCGTGCTGAAAGAGAAAGGCAACGAGATCGTCGCGCCGCATCCGTCGTTCCGCCTCTTCGCGACCGCGAACGCGGTGGGCGCGATGAGCCAGTTCCGTCATCTGTATCAGGGCGCGAATCTGATGAACGAGGCGTTTCTGGACCGCTGGCGCGTGTATCTGCTCGACTATCTGACGCCCGCCGAAGAAGCCGACGTGTTGCTGCGAACGCTATCGCCGAATATGACGCGTCCGCTCGCCACGACGCTCGCGGCCATTGCCGCCGACTGCCGCGCGGCGTTCGCGCGCGAAGACCTGTCGAGCGCGTTCTCGACCCGCCGCCTGCTCGACTGGGCCGAGCTGATGATGCGCACCGGCGACCCCGAGCGCGCGGCGGGACCGGCGATTTACGCAAAGGTCAGTCCCGAAGATGCGGCGTTGATTCGCGGCATCATCCGCCATCACATTGCACCGGCCGGCTCGGAGTGAGCGCGATGCAGGCCGCGCGCGGAGTCCGCAACACGCGAGAAGCGCGCAATACGCGTGATACGCGCGGTTTCGCGTTCGAATCGACGCTCGGCAAAGTGGCTCGCGTGCTCACCGGACAATACGGCGTGAGCGTCGTATTCAGCCCGGACGGGCCGCGTGTCGAGCCCGGCCGCATTGTGATTCCCGATTACGAACCCGACAGCGAGGTCGAACGCGACGTGCTGGTCGGCTATCTGGACCTGCTGGTCGCGCGCGCCAAACACGCGGCGCTGGATGAACTCGACGCGCTGCCTGCGGGCGTCGCCGCGAATCTCGCCCAGGTGATCGACGACCGCCGCGTGTGCGGACAACTGCTCGACGAGTATCCCGGTGCGCGCTGGTTCATCGGTAAATTACGTGAGCATGCTGCGGAACGGGTGCGGCAACGCTGGCCGGCCATGCATTGGCGCGACCGTCTGGTGTGGCTGGTCGAGCGCACGCTGTGGGACGAAGCGCCGACCCGCAGCGAGGCGGTCCATTCGCTGCTGGCCGCGTTGCACGCGTCGCAGGACCTGCTGCACGACGCGCGCGGCAGTCGCTCGACCCGCGAGAGCATCGCGACCGCGCAGGCGCTGGTGGCGCGTGTCAGGGCTTTGTCGGCGGGAGACGTGAACAGCATGATGTTCACCGCCGATGCCATTGAAGATATCGACACGGAATCGGCCGCGTCGGCCTCATTCGACGAAACCAGCGTGCCCGGGCACGACAGCGCCGCCGCGCCACCGTCCGATCGAAGCACTGGCGCGCAGGCCGACAGCGCGGTCGGCATGGGGCAGACGCTCGCCGACGCGGCGCAGCCGTCTTCCCGCTCCGAAGGCGAAGCGGGGTCGGTCGCGACGAACCCGGCGCGTGCGCGGCTGTCCATTCCGCTCGCTACCGAATTCGACGTCGTCACCGATCTCACCGGTCAGGGCGACAGCGCGACGTGGCGCGCGTTGAAAGCCGCAGCCCGCGCCGATACCGCACCGCTCAAGGAAAAACTCGAACGCGCGCTGAGCGCCGACGAGCGCATCCGCTGGCGTCGCGAACAGGAGCGCGGCGAGATTGACCGCACCGCGCTGGCGAAGCTCGCGACGTCGCCGGGCTACCGCACGCCGTTTCGCACGCAGCGGGCCGCCAAGGGACGCGATGTCGCGGTGACGCTGCTGATTGACCGCAGCGGCTCGATGGCCGGGCGCAAGATCGAACTCGCGCGCCTTTGTGCAACCGCATTGTGCGACGCGCTCACGCAGCTATCGTTCGATTGCGAAGTACTCGGTTATTGCTCGGTCGAATCGCCTGCCATGAAGCAGCTTTATGAACGCCAGCTTGCGGCCGGTGCGGATTTACGGCGTTACAACCGGTTTGTCGAGCGACTCGATCTGAAGGTTTATAAACGCTTCGGTGCAGTCGATCTCAGCGGTATCGCGGAAATCGACTGCGGTCATGAGAATCCCGATGGCGAAGCGCTCGCGTGGGCCGCAACGCGCCTCGCGGATCACCAGGCGGAGCGGCGCATCCTGATGGTGTTTTCCGACGGCTACCCGTCCACCGGCGACGGCAATCCGCAAGTGCTGCGCCATGACCTGCGGGAGCGCGTGGCGGCAATCGGCAAGCGCGGCATCGAACTGGTCGGAATCGGCGTACTGACCGATGCGGTCGAGGATTTCTATCCGCATAACGTGGTGGTCAGCCGCCTTGCCGAGTTACCGTCGACCGTGTTCTCGGTATTGAGCTCGATGCTGCTGACCCGATAGCGCCGTTCAGATATAGCGCTAGTTTCACAATGCTGGCTACGCAGCTTGGGGCTTGAACGGATATCGCTCGATCTCTCCGCCGCGCGCGACCACTACCGTGCATTCTGGAATCTCTTCCCAGAAACCCGGCAAATCCCCTAGCGGCTCCGACAGTACCAGAAACGCGTTCTCTCCCGCCGCGACGATGCGCGGATCGTCCGGGTACAACTCGTGCAGATGATGAAACGACGTACTGTGAAACAGCGAGCGCGACTGCCCTTCGCTCGAATAACGGACGGCGACGATCTGCTCGCCATCGGTCGCACAGACCGTCATGTTCAGCGGTTGCTCCACGCCATGCCTGCGCCCGGTTTCTTCGACAAACGCGACCATCCGTTCGAGCGCCGTAACGGGCGCCAACTCCAGGCCAAAGGTCAGCGCGAGAAAAAACAGCACTTCGGAATCGGTCGACCCTTCAATGGACGGAAACAGATCGGGGTCGATCGCGACCATCAGATCGCGGCGCACGGACGGATAGTTGCGCACCAGCCCGTTGTGCGCGAACAGCCAGCGTCCGTAACGGAACGGATGACAGTTGGTTTCCTGCGACGGCGTGTCGGTTGCCGCGCGAATGTGCGCGACGAACAGCGGCGCGTGAATCGCACGCGCGGCTTCCCGCAGATTGCGGTCGCTCCACGCGGGTTGAATACAGCGGTAGCGGAATGGAATGTCGGTCGGATGACCGTACCAGCCGATTCCGAAGCCATCGCCATTCGTGGTGGTATGGCCGACCCGCGAATGCAGGCTCTGATCGATCAGCGAATGTTTGGTATTGAACAGCACCGTTTCGAGCTGAATCGGATTGCCGGTATAAGCAAGCCAGCGGCACATGGAGCGTCTCCTTTATAAACAGACGGCGTGCCGCGCCGGCTATTTGACCACCGGCGGCATCGTCGCGATTGGGATCAGGAATTCGGACACACCGGTCAGGATAATCTGCACGCCGATGCAAAGCAGCAAAAACGAAGATACGCGCATCGCGACCTTGGTTCCTTCGACCCCGAGGTATTTGGCGAACACCGCCGCGCGGCTGTAGACCAGATAGACCGACACCGCGACCAGCAGCGAGATCACCACCGACGCAATGCTCGACGTCACGAACTCCGACAGCTTGTGCGTGCGATTCGCGGTCAGCGCAACGGCGGTCGCGATCGAGCCCGGCCCGGTGGTTAGCGGAATCGTGAACGGGAAGAACGCCTTGGACCTCGCGCTCTCCGCATCGACGCGCTTGACGTTCGACTGATCGATCGGCTGCGTGTCGGGCGCATTGAGCATCTGCCAGCCGCCGACCGCCACCGCGAGCCCCCCGCCGATGCGCAGCGCCTCCATGGAAATACCGAAGAAATGCAGGATCGGCGTGCCGATAAAAAACGCCACCAGCAGCACGATCATCGCGTTGATCGCGATTTGCCGCGCGAGCGCGGTGCGCTCCTCGGTGGTCAGCGATGCAGTCCGGTCGAGAAAAACGAAAGCAATGCCGATGGGGTTGATGATGCTGATCAACCCGGTGAAGCCAAACAGAATGTCCGCGATCAGACTTGCGACCATATGCGTTTTCCGTGTCGGGCCGCGCTCCGGGTGGCATCGCTGATGCCGCTCATTGACCCGGGACGCCACGCCATGTTGATGAACCAGACCGCTTGACGCAATCCGGACAATGCTCGCGCTGCGTGGCCAGATGATATCGCGCCGCGCCAGCCAAAGCCGCAAAAAGCCGGACTCCAACCGGGACCCCATGGCCCGCTGCGCCCGGCGCGCCGCCTTGCGGTGCAGCATCATGATGCAAAAGGATGTACTCGCAACTTTCAGAAAGCCTACACTTTTTTGACTGACTTTACGTACCTGAAGTATCGGGAATAAAGTCCTCAACGAAGCCGCACTTTCAACGAGACTTGCTCACTGGTTCGAGGAGTTGCCCATGTTGCTTCGTGTACTTGCCGCGCTGCCTTTCATCGGCATTCTGCTCGGCGTTCCGTTCGTCAATCGCGTCGAGCCACTGGTGCTCGGCATGCCGTTCGTGCTGGCCTGGATCGTCATGTGGGTGGTGTTGAGTTCGATCATCATGGCGATCATCTATCGTCTGGACCCGACCAACCGCGAGCTGGCTGTCGATAACGAAGAGGTCCGACCATGAGCGCACTCGTCATTATTGCGGCCGTCACGCTGTTTGCCCTGTTCCTCGGCGTGCGTGCGCGCCGTGGCCACGACATGAGCCTCGAACAGTGGAGCGTGGGTGGCCGCAGCTTCGGCACCGCCTTCGTGTTCCTGCTGATGGCCGGTGAAATCTACACGACGTTCACGTTCCTCGGCGGCAGCGGCTTTGCGTATGGCAAGGGCGCGCCGGTCTACTACATTCTCGCGTACGGCACACTCGCCTACATTCTGTCTTACTGGATGCTGCCGCCAATCTGGCGCTACGCGAAAAAACACCGGCTCGTGTCGCAGCCGCATTTCTTCTCACGCAAATACGACAGCCCCGCGTTGGGCACGCTCGTCGCGCTGGTCGGCGTAGCGGCGCTGATTCCGTACCTCGTGCTGCAGCTGAAAGGGCTCGGCATCATCGTCGCCACCGCTTCGTATGGCGCGATCTCGTCGACAGCGGCGATCTGGATCGGCGCGTGTGTCGTGACCGCCTACGTGATCGTCTCTGGCGTGCGCGGCTCTGCGTGGAATTCGGTGGTGAAGGATCTGCTGATTCTCGCCATCGTGCTGTTCCTCGGCATCTATCTGCCGCTCCACTATTACGGCGGCTTCAGCGACATGTTCCGCGCGATCGACGCCGCCCGCCCCGGCTTCCTGACCTTCCCTGCGCGCGGATCAAGCGTGACGTGGTTCCAGTCGACCGTGCTGCTGACGGCGCTCGGCTTCTTCATGTGGCCGCATACGTTCGGCTCGATCTTCACCGCGAAGGACGAGCGCATCTTCCGCCGCAACGCGATGGTCTTGCCGCTGTATCAGCTGATCCTGCTGTTTGTGTTCTTCGTCGGCTTCGCGGCGACGCTGCGGGTGCCGGGCCTGAAGGGCGCCGATATCGACCTGTCGCTGTTCCGGCTGTCGTTGCAGACTTTCGATCCGTGGTTCGTCGGCGTGATCGGCGCGGCCGGAATTCTGACCGCGCTGGTGCCCGGCTCGATGATCCTGACCTCGGCGTCCACGCTGCTCGCTAACGACGTGTATCGCGGCATGGTGAACCGCAATGCCACCGACGCCAGCGTCGCACTGCTCGCACGCGTGCTGGTGCCGGTGGTCGCGCTGGTGGCGGTCGGCTTCACGCTGCACGGCGGCGAGACGATCGTCGCGTTGCTGCTGATGGGCTACAGCTTCGTCACCCAGCTTTTCCCGGCGGTGATCTGCAGCCTGTTTCCGCACAACCGTGCGACAAAACAAGGGGCGTTCTGCGGGATTCTTGCCGGGGTCGCCGTCGTGACGCTCACGACCACGATGAAACTGAGCGTCGGTCAACTCATGCCGTTCCTGCCCGACGCACTGAAGGACGTCAATATCGGTTTCCTTGCCCTTGCGGTGAATGTGATTGTGTTCGCGGCGGTCAGCGCGGTGACGCAACCGCATCCGGTGGAGCAGACGCACGCGCCGGTGCATTGAGCTTGATTGAGAATCCTTGACGGATGCGCCAAAGGGGCCGTTCGCTTTAAGCGACGGCCTCTTTTCCGTTTATGCGGCATCGTTATATACAGTCAAATCTACACACGAATGAAAAAACGCCTCGGTTTGTAGCGGCGTTTTAATCCCCTGATGTCCCTCCCCGCACTGCAACACAAACCCCGCCCGCACAGCAAAATAAGAACTCGTCCCCAGGCACACCCCTTGCTGCTTCTTCGCGCTAGCGAATCCATCGCACTGTGCAAGTGCAAAAAATCCCGTCCTTGGGGGCCACTTTGTCGCTCAACGTTCTTCTTGTCGCTTCCGAAGCAGTGCCGCTCGCCAAATCCGGCGGCCTCGGCGACATGGTCAGTGCCTATGCCGCCGCGTTGCGCGATGCCGGCGTCGACGTCTCGATCCTGATGCCCGCTTATCCGGCCGCGCTCGAAAGCGCTGTCGACGTCACTTACGTGGCACGCATGACCGGCCTGCCCGGCGGCGATGCGAAGCTGCTGCGCGGCTTCATGCCCGACAGCGGCGTGCCCGTGCTGCTGCTGCAGATGGATCATCTGTTTGCGCGCGAAGGCCTGTACCGCGATCCGCAAGGGCGTGATTATCTCGACAACCTGACCCGCTTCGCGTCGCTGTCTGCCGCAGCCGTTCGCATCGCGCGTGGCGTGCGCAATGTGAGGCGCCCCGACATCGTGCACGCGCACGATTGGCATGCAGGGCTCACGCCGCTTTATATGCGGCTCGCGGGCGTCGCCGCAAAAAGCGTATTCACGATTCACAACCTCGCGTTCCAGGGCAACCATCCGCTGGCGATGGGCGGCTGGATCGGCGTGCCGCCCGAACTGCTCGCGCCCGCGCTGACCGACGAGCGCAGCATCGAGTTCTACGGGCTACTGAGCATGATGAAAGCGGGCATCGTCCACGCAGATCGTGTGACGACCGTCAGCGAGCGCTATGCCCGCGAGATCCTGACGCCGCATTTCGGCTACGGCCTCGAAGGCGTGTTGCAGGCGCAGGCGGACAAGCTGTCGGGCATTGTCAATGGAATCGATATGGCGGCGTGGAATCCGGCGACCGACGAGTTCATCGCGCGCCCCTATTCTGTCGACGACACCGCCGGCAAACAGGCCTGCAAGCGCGAACTGCAGCAGGCATTCGGTTTAACGCGCGATCCGTTTGCGCCGCTGGTCGCGATTGGCAGCCGCCTGACCGAACAGAAACTCGCGGACGTGGTGGTGCGCGCGTTGCCAGCGCTGCTCGAACAGCATCCGCGTTTGCAATTCGCGATTCTCGGCCAGGGCGAGCGCGATCTCGAACGGGCGTTGCAGGAGTTGGCCGCCGCGTGGCCGGGACGTGTCGGCGTGCAGATCGGTTACGACGAGACGCGCGCGCACATGCTGCATGCGGGCGCGGATATTCTGCTGCACGGCAGCCGTTTTGAGCCGTGCGGACTGACGCAGCTGTATGCGATGCGTTACGGCACGATTCCGGTGGCGTCGCGCGTGGGCGGCCTTGCGGACACCATCGTCGATTACTCTCCCGCTGATGGCCGCGCGGAAGATCGTGCGACCGGCTTCCTGTTCGACGGCGAATCGACCGGCGACGTTACGCACGCGCTCGGACGCGCGTTGGCGGCATTCGCGCAGCCGTCGTCATGGCATGCGTTGCAGCGCAACGCGATGAGCCGCGACTCCGGGTGGAATTCGTCGACATCGAACTATCTGGCGCTATACGCCGATCTGGTCGATGCGCGTCCGGCGCTGCGCGATACGCGCGTACGCAAGACGCTGGTTCGGGCGCGGGCTTCTGCTGGAGCGCGGGCAACTGGCGTGGAAGAGATGGTGCGCAGCGCGTGATTGATGCCAGTGAGCGGGTGCAGTAGCCGCGCGTCCGACGCGCCGCATTGCCCGTAGCGCGTTATGCTTGGCGGCACATCCATTCTTCGCGGAGTCGCTGATGCAGTCGCCTGTTCTCCGGGTCGCCCGTCCCACCAATGACCTGCGCAAGATCGCGCATTTCTACACGCACGGACTGGGCTTCGACGTACTTGCCCGCTTCGAGAATCATGCCGGTTTCGACGGTATCGTCCTCGGTCATGCGGGCTATTCCTGGCATATCGAATTCACGCATCAGCATGGCGTGACGGTCGCGCGAGCGCCGACCGCAGAACATCTTCTGGTGCTGTATCTGCCCGAGCACGCAGCGTGGAGCGCCGCCGTCGAGCGGCTGGAAGCGCTGGGCGTCACCGCGTGTGAATCGGAGAACCCATACTGGGATGTCCACGGCAAAACGTTCGAAGACCCGGACGGTTACCGGATCGTCTTGCAGCATGCCGCGTGGGGTTGAGGGTTTGCATTCACGTGAATCGCACATACCGGTTCAAAGACCCGAACAGGCAGCCTGATACGTTCGCTGCCATCGTTCATCGAATGAACCGGCGCAAGTGGTTCGTCGAGCGGCACAACGAAGACACACGCCGGATTCAACCGGCGCGTTTGCCGACAATCACCAGTCCTCGCGACAAGCCGCTCACGCTATCGACCGCCTGCGCCGCAGCGTAAAGTTGCGCGACCGGCACCCACACGGCCGGATACTTATACCTGGCGACATCGAGCAGTAATGCGCTGTCGCTCGCGGTATCGTAAGCGGCGAGCGGCGACCAGTGACCGCCGCCGGTTTCGCCGATCTCCACCCGCCTGAAGTTGAGCAACACAAAGCGGTCGTGACGAGCCGCCGTGTCGCGAATCAGGTCGCGGAACCGTTCGAGCGACAGGTCGCTCGCGTGGAATGTCTCGACATCGACCGGGAAACTGCGCAGCGCGGCGCCGAGTTGATCGAGCGTCATGCCCTCTTTCGATACCGTTGCGGCGTTGGCCACCTGCGGGTCGATGGTGCGAAAGAAATCCTGCTGCGAAAAGAACGGAAAATCCGGATACAGGCTCGACTCGGGCCGACGAACGCCGAGCGCATTCAGCACCATCACGGACGACGCCACCGAGCAATACGCTTCGTTGCGCTGCGTTTCGAAGTACTGCGAGAGCGGCCAGTACGACTGCTGGTACGCCGACGACATGAGCCGCTTCTGGCCCGTGGGCTGCGCCAACGCGATAAGGTTGGGCGGGACGGGTAAAGGCCCGTCGGCGGAGCGCGTCGATTGATTCGGGTTTTGAGCGGCAAGCGGATTCGCGGCTTGCGCCGGGCTCGCAACGGGCGGCACGGGAGACACCGGTGCACACGCGGCCAGCGCCACTACCACAGTCGCGATCCACGCGAACCTCATGCGCCTCACGGCGCGCATCGATGTATATCTGGACATTGCCCCTTCCGCTACGAATGAATCCGGCATGCATGCGCCCCTCGCGCCGTCGCCGGATCGGGCCGGCGAGCTTCGGTTTTTTAACACGAAACCGATTTTCGCGTGCATGTTCGCCCTCGTAGTCACCGGGGGATTAATCGACGCGCATAGTCAATGTTATATACTCCCCGGGGGTATATCGGAGAGATGGTCATGGGCCACACCATTCGTGAAAAACAGAAGCTGCTCAACCGCGTGCGCCGCATCAAAGGCCAGGTCGAGGCAATCGAACGGTCGCTGGAAAGCGAGCGCGGTTGCGCCGACGTGCTTCAGCAGATCACCAGTTGCCGGGGCGCGATGAACGGGCTGCTGGCGGTGGTGCTCGAGGACCACATCCGCAATCATCTGGTTGACGCAACCACTGAGGATGAACACCACGGCAGCGCCACCGAGCAACTCATCGACGTGGTTCACAGTTATTTCAAGTAGACGCGAGGCAGCCATGAGCAACTCCGATCACGCCGCCACCCGCGCGGCACACGATCACAACTTTCTGGGCGCCGCTCACGAACAGAACGAACGACGCACCTGGGCCGTGATCGCGCTATGTTCGGCGATGATGATCGCCGAGATTGTCGGCGGCAGCCTGTTCGGCTCGCTCGCGCTGATCGCGGACGGCCTGCACATGTCCACGCATGCGGGCGCGATGCTGATCGCAGCGCTCGCCTACACGTATGCACGCAAACATGCGAACGACTCGCGCTTCGTATTCGGCACGGGAAAGCTCGGCGACCTCGCGGGATTCACGAGCGCGATCGTGCTCGCGATGATCGCGCTGCTGATCGGCTATGAAGCCGTGATGCGATTTCTGACGCCGGTGTCGATTCGCTTCGGCGAAGCGATTCCGATCGCGGTGGCGGGCTTGCTGGTGAATCTGGCGAGCGTGTGGCTGCTGCATGGCGGTCACGATCATCATGAGCATGGGCATCATGCGCATCACCACCCGCACGATCACGACCACCAGGATGCTCACACCCATCAAGCCCCCAGCGACGCGGCGCATCGCGACCACAACATTCGCGGCGCCTACATTCACGTTATCGCGGATGCTGCGGTATCGGTGCTCGCGATCATCGGCCTCGTGCTCGCCCGCGCGTTCGGCTGGCTGTGGATGGACCCGCTTGCGGGTATCATCGGCGCGCTGGTGATCGCCAACTGGTCGTACAGTCTGATGCGCGACACCGGTGCGATTCTTCTCGACATGAGCCCCGACCAGCGCATGACCGAAAACGTCCGTCACGCGATCGAAGATACCGGCGACAAGGTGCTCGATCTGCATGTATGGCGCGTCGGGCCAGGCCACATGAGTGCCGCGATCTCCGTGACGACAAGCGAAGCGCGTCACGATTCGCGGTTTTATCACGCGCTGCTACAACGATTCAACGGACTTTCGCACGTCACCGTCGAAGTCAATCCAACCGAAGCGATTATCTGAACATGGCAATTCAATCTCCGTGCATCGACATCTGCAAAATCGACGGCACCTCGGGTTTCTGCATCGGCTGCCTGCGTACACGCGACGAAATTCGCGAGTGGAAAAACGCGGAAGACGCCCGGCGTCAGCAGATCATCGATGCATGCGCGGGGCGCACGGCAACGCTGCCGTCCACCGCAAGCTCTGCGTCATAACACCGCCGGCCGCCCCGCTGCGGCCACGAATGCGTAGCCATTCTTGCCGCTGCGTTTGACGTGATACATCGCGTCGTCGGCAGCGGCGACCAACCGGCGGTAATCGTCGACGAGGTCGGGAAAGCTCGCTATGCCGATGCTCGCGCGCACGTGACCGATGCCCATCTGCTCATCGGTATGAACCACGCAGGCAATCAGACGCAGCGCAATGTCGGCGAGCTCTTCTTCGCTCGTGAACGCCCGGATCAGCACCGCGAATTCATCGCCGCCGATCCGCGCCACCACGTCCGCCTTGCGCACCGACTCGCTAAAACGCGTCGATACCGCGATCAGAAACTCATCCCCGGCGCGGTGCCCCAGCGAATCGTTGACGTGCTTGAAGCCGTCCAGATCGATATACAGCACCGCGATTTTTTGAATCGCCGTTCTACCTGGCGACGGCGTCGCGGCCTCATCTAGCGCGGCTAGAAGCTTGCGGCGATTCGGCAAACCGGTCATCGGATCATGCAGCGACGCGCGCTCGAATTCATGCGACTGACCGGCGAGTTGCCGGTTGCGTTTCGCGTACATGGCGACGGCCGTGATCAGCATGCAGAATAGCAACGCGGCCAGCGCGATCAGCGTGCGTGCAATGTGGATGGTTCGAACCCGCACGTCTGCGCTATCGGCATCGCGCTGTGCGCGCCAGTACGCCGATGCGCTGCCGAGTCGCGCATCCGTGTCGGCGGCGCTGGCATCGAAGGATAAAGCGGACGATACGGCTTGCGGCACCGCGGACGGACTCGCCTTCACCAGTGCCGCCAGCGATGCAAGACGGCGCTCCAGTTCCGCGCGCGCGTCACGATAACCTTGCGCGTCGGACGGGTGATCGACGGGGAGTTGCTGCCAGATTCGAAGCTGGTCACGGGCACTTTCCGCGCGCGCGACCGTTTCGAGAACGAGCCCCGCGTATTCCTGCTTCAACTGGTCGGAAAAGACCATTCGGATCTGCGTCGCCAGATACACGAGGCCGACCAGCAGACACAGCAGCGAGGCGACGGCTACCGTCGTGGGACCGGGCCGCAAGCGCATTGCCGGAGCGCTGCCGCGATTCGCACGCAAGAACTGACGCGCGCGCTCACGGATGGGAGTAGATATCTTGCTGCTGCGGGTTTGCGCCGCCATGCTGCCGATAGCTGACGCGCCGGAAGAACAGGCTCATCCGCGCGAACAGGGTGCTTGGATGGCGGGCGTTCTGTTTCCCGTTCAGCCGTGCGTTTTGTTGCGCATCCGGCGTTGCGGCACGGCGGTCCTGCTGGCCGGCGCGGCTGGTTTTCAGTGTGCGGCTGGAAGAGGATGACGCTGCGTTGGAATCGGTCGATCCGGTCACTCGGCGGGTCGAATGGAGCGAAGGCGTGGTTGCCGCGGAGGCGGTGGACGCAGCGGGCGTGACGAGGCTGGTGTCGTCGGGACCGGCCGGTGCAATCGCAGCCGACTGCGCCCGCGCAACCTGTCCCGACCAGACCGCCTGCTGACTGCCCTCTTCGATCTGTTGGCCCGGGGTGCTGCTGCCTGCCGGTTCGCGCGCGGCTTCGGTCGCCGAAGTATTTCCGATTACGGGCAACGCCTCCGTTTGCGCCGAAACTATCTGTCTGACTGGTTGGCTGTTCGCCGCTGCTGGCGCGCCCAAAGACTGCCGCGCGCTCGCCATGGCGTCGGCATACGCCTGTTGATCGTGTTCGAACCAGACACCATAGGCGACCGTTCCGACCACCCCCAACGTCAGCGCGCTGGCCGCCGTCACACATAACGCCAGGCGGCTGAAGCGCGGCGCGGGATCGCGCGTGTCGTTTGCGTCGCGCAAATCTTCAGCCGGGAAATCGGCCTGAGCGCCGTTCGCGTCGGATTGCGGCAAATGTGTGTCGTTAAACATCGCAATACGCTCCGTAACACTCCCGTCTGATGACTCATCAGACTTTCATCACACGATTCGCAAGGTCGCTACAAGCATTGCTAAAGCAATGTAACTCGCGCACTGCCCGCCGACAATACACCTTGGCGATGCTTTAAACGCTACGGCGCGATGCGGATTGATGTGGGGAAAGTCCGGTAAAAAATGCAGCGCGGCGTGGTGCGCGATGAAAGGCACTGGATCAACACTGGCGCGTTTTTACAGACAAAAACATGCGATCGATCGCTACGCAAATTCGATTGCCCGGCCCCTGCCCGCCCTTCGTCAAATCTGCCTATCACCGCGTCAAAGCCACTTCAAAAGCCGCTTTAAACGCCCAAACCCTCGCGAATCGTCTGCGGAACCTGTACTGTTCAGAATTTTCGTAACAGTGCGCACGTGGCGCAAACGCCACGCCGGGCCGCGAGCGGATTCCGCTCGCTGTCATCGGTCTGCCTACCGACATGTCGAACGTCTACCACCACAAACCGCTCACGCCGTTTCGCCGCGCTCTCGCGCGTTTTTCCCTCTCCGAACCCGCGAAATACACCAAGCTGGCGCTCGGTCTCTGGATCGGTTTCGCGATCCCGTCACTACTGGGTTTTCCCGAAGCCGCCGTGTCGCTGGCCGGTTCGGCGATGCTGACGCTGGCGCTCGGAAGCTCTATTTCGGCGGCCCGCAGCTACTTTTACAAGCGCGTTCTGTCCAACGTCGTGGCGATGCCGCTAGGCACGCTGCTGATCTGGGCGACCGCGCCGCACCTGTGGCTCGGTGCGTTGTTATTGCCGTTCGTGATCTTCGCGATCGTCAGCTTGCGGCCTTCCGTGTTCCAGATGACCAGCATCACCGTGCCGATGACGCTCGTTCTCTATACCGGCGAGCACATCTCGCTGGTCGAACAGCGGTTGATCGGCGTCGTGCTGGGCATGCTGCTCGGTTTCATCATCCAGCAGGTCGCGTTCCCGCCCGATCACGGTTTCTGGGCGAACACGCTGGTCAACGACGGCAATGAAGAGTCGACGGACACGCTCGCGCAGCTCGCCGCGGGCGACCTCGAGCGTGCGCAACTCAAGCCGGCCACCGCGAAATTGCGGGTGCTCAGCACCAACCTCAAACAGGCGCACACGCTGCTGAAAACCGACATCGAGCAGGCTTGGGTTTCTCCGCACCTCAAGCGCAACCGGGTGCGGGGGCCGCTGTTCGCGTGCTATCAGGAGACCTTCGATTCGTTGGTCAATTTCCTCGAAACCATGGACACCTTTCACGACCAGTTCGCCGCGCTCGACGCGCCGTGGCGTGAAGCTTTTCTCGCCCGGCTCGCGCGACTCGTGGCGGCGCACCGGCAGCTGGCCGAGGCGGCCGACCTGCGCGAGGAGCGTCCGCCGCTGTCGGCACCGCCGTTGCAGATGGAAGAGTTGAGTCATCTGATCCAGGACCTTCCCGTCACCAATGTATTCACGAGCGTGTACCTTGGTCATTTGACGGGTTACGGCATTCTGCTGTGCCGTCTGAGTGAGTTGCATACCGCCTGACGTTAGTCCGCAGACGGTCCGCACTGGTAATCCGCTCACTGCACCGTGATCGTTTCCTTCATGTTCGGATGAATGCCGCAGAACACGTTGTAGACGCCGGGTTTGTCGAACTTGTACTGGTACGAGTCGTTCTGATCGAGCGCGGCGGAGCGGAACATGCCGGCGTCGTTGACGACCGTATGCGGTTCGCCGTCGAGATTCTTCCAGGTCACGGTCGAGCCGGCCTTGATCGTCAGTGCCATCGGCGAGAACATGAAATTCTTGATGACGACCGCGCCCGGCGTTTCGGCGCGTGCCAGTGGCAATACGATGGTCGTCGTCGCAACCGATACAGCGACAGTCGCTGCGCGTCCCAGCAGATATATCCACGTGCGGTTGAAGAAATTAGTTTGCATGACTGATCTCCGGTATTAAAAAAATGGCTGATATCAAACCAGCGTGGTGTCGGCCAGCGTCGCTTTCAGCGGATGCTCCGCGATGCTGATACGCGTGACACCCAGCATTTTCGGAAGCTGATCGCTTGCGACGGTGAGCGGCCCAGGGCCGGTGCCGTTGCCCGCTGTCGGCTGCGGGTACGCGGTTGAACGCGCGGTGTGAAACGTGATGTTGCCTTCCACCTTCGAGACAATCTGATGAATGTGGCCGTTGAGCACCGTCACCGAACCGAAGCGCTTCAGATAACTCATCGCCTGACCGGCGTCACCGGTGCCCCATCCCCACGGTTCGTAGATCGTCCACATCGGCATGTGGGCAAAGACGACGATCGGTGTGCTCGATGAGCGTCCCTTGAGATCGTTTTCAAGCCAGGCCAGTTGCTCGTCTCCAAGCCCCCCCAGGCCGTTCGGCTTGAAGTGCATCACGTTGACGAGACCGACAAAATGCACGCCCTGATGATCGAAGCTGTAGTAGCCCCGGTTGTCCGATGCCTGGCCGAAGCGTTTGAAGTATTCGGTACCGGGGCCGTCGGTCACGTCGTGTTCGCCGGGCACCGTGTGCAGTTCGGTGATGTTCAGACCTGACATCAACTGCGCCGCCAGATCGAACTCAGAGGCTTTGGACAGATGCGTGATGTCGCCGGTGTGGAGGGTCAGCGCCGGCTTGACGGGCATCGCGTTGACGTACTCGATGGTCTGCTTCAGCGTGCCCGCCACGTCCGGGTTGGCTTCCTTGTTGAAGCCGATATGCGAGTCGCTGATCTGCAGAAAGAGCGGCACGCCCTTGCTTGCCGCCGATGAATTCGCGTCGGCCGCCAGCGCCAGTTCGACCGGCGTGAGGACGCCACCGGCCAGAACGAACACGGTGCCCAGTCCGCCGAATGCGAGGCACTTCAACGCGCCGCGACGCGCGGGATCGAATGAATGATGTGATGACATGTTGACCTCAAGATGAAGACTCGCAGGCCGGTTGCGGGTTAGTCCGGCGGCCCTTCGCGACTCGGTTCATCAGGCAGGACTGGGGTCGGCCGGGTTTTATTCCGGCTTTTTTGCGGGCCAGGGTTTTCTCTGGTCCGTCTGGCCAGACGTTTTCTCTCCTGACTACAAAACATGCCTGAAAAGCATGCCCACCCACTTATAAAGTCTTTTTCTTCCGATCAGACAGCCTCTACATTTCACTCAAGGCAGATGTTTAGAGCAGATCGCAACCCGCTGAATCACTCGCGAGACGCTCTGCCCCATACCGCAAACACATATCTAGCAAGGAGCTGAAAATGAACCAGCCTGTCATCCTGATTACCGGCGCACTTACCGGCATCGGTCGCGCCACGGCCTTTGCCTTCGCCACCAGCGGTGCAAGACTTGTCGTCTCGGGACGTCGTGAAGCTGAAGGCAGGACGCTCGAAAAGGAACTGCGCGAACTGGGTGCGGACGCACATTTCATCCAGGCCGACGTGCGTCGCGACGAAGAAGTCGCGAATCTCGTCGATCAGACCGTGGCCCGCTTTGGCCGCATCGATGCCGCCGTCAACAATGCGGGCACCGAAGGTCAGCCGGGCGCGATCACGAACCAGACCGCCGAGAGCTACAGCGCGACCTTCGACACCAACGTGCTCGGCACGTTGCTCAGCATGAAACATGAGCTGCGCGTGATGTCCGCGCAAAAGAGCGGCAGCGTGGTGAATATATCGTCGACCTATGGTCATGAACCGTCGAGGCACCATTGCAGCATGATTCACTCCGGTCAATCACGCGGCTCGCGGAGGCTGCGCTCGTCGGCACAGTACGCGCAGACCCTGATTACGTCTCGGGCGAACAGCACGAACAGGAGGAACGACGAGCATTATTTTGCGCAACCGGATAACGGGCGAACTGTTCCGCCGCCCGACGCTTGGTGACCAGGTCCGCGCCGAAGCGCGCCGCCGTGGCATGCCCTGGGCGGCAAACGCGGAGGTTTATGCTCGCCGCGCCGAAGCCTGGTACGGTCGGCGTCCGTGCAAGGGCGACGACCCTCGGACCGTATTCGACGCGGTCCTTGGCGCGCGGTAATTACTCGTAGGAGGCAGCTCCGTTCACGTTGACGTCTCCTGCGGCTCCCGCGCGAGATGCTGCATCTGCGCCCAGGCCGCAACGAATCGGTGATACGGCTCGCGGGCTGTGAGCCGGTCATGGATCGACAGCCCGCCCGCGATGGCAGTGTGTTCGGCACAGGTCACCGTCCATGCTTCGCCCGCGTCGACGCGCGAACTAATCGCGTCGAGCGCGGATTCAGCCGCCGCGAGCTGCTTCGCGTTCACGCCTTCGCGTCCGGCAAGAAATCGCGCATGCCAGATCGCCTGCAGAAGCGTGGCGGCCTCATCGAAGCTGCCGTCTCCCGCCGCCAGTGCTGATAGCGCGAGATGATATTCGAGCGAGAGCGCGCGGGCCTTCTGCACTGGCAGCGGAAGTAGCATTTCGCGCGAGAGCCGTCTTTGTTTCATTTGCGCCATCTTCAGAACTGCGCTGCTTCGCTATTTGCACGACAACACGACGACGCCGCCGATGGTTTGCGCCTTCGGCAACGTAGCCGAGTAGCCGAGCGCGACTAGTGGCTGCGTCGCGTCATGTCCCACGACAACCGACTGGATCGACAGTTGACCTGTTGCCGACGTGCCGTTCAGCGGTGCCTGTGTATTGGTCAGCGTGTAGTTGGTATTGGCCAGATTGATCGACATGCTCAGATTATTGAGCGTGCGCGTTCCGAGATCCAGCGCGGCAGAGGCCGTACCGAGCGTACCCGAAGCGCTGCCGTCAGTGCTGGCTACCGTATCCGCGATGACCTGCGTACAGGCCAGCGTTCCGCTCGTTGCGGTCAGCGCGAGCGGCGTGCCCACGGCGTAATGAACGCCATGCGCGAGGTTGTAGGTGTTGCCGTCCGTATCCATGGCTGCATTCCATCGACCGATCGCCACGTCGCTACCGACACCCTGAATATCCGAAACCGCGCCATGCTCAAGTCCAAGACAGTCAGTCGCGGCAGCCGATGACGCCAGCGTCGTGAATGCGCCGCTCGCCTGTTGTACCTGACTCGAAGCCGGGGCGGCAGGCGCAGTGAAATTCCGGTTCTTCTGATAGGCGACCGGCAAGCTCGGCACAACCACGACCGCCAGCGTGCCATTACTGGCGGCTACCTGCGAGGCCGATCCAGAGTAGGTGAAGCTGCCGTTCGGGCTGCAAGCTACCTGAGCCGATGCCTGTGGGGGAGTGGCCGAAGGCGATTCGGTCGCGGGCGTAGACGACGTCGCGACGGACGGACTGTCATCGCTGCCTCCACACGCGGGAAGCGAAGCTGCGATCAGTACAACGGCGAGAAAACTGCGACTACGGAAAGACTCTTGCATAGTATTGCTCCCGATTTGTCACTTCATCGGACTGACTACTCAAAACTGCCCCATCACCTGAAATCCAAGCGTTACGCTTGGCGCGGGAAAACCGGACGGCGCATAGATGGGTGTACCTGCGAAGACGTCGTAGCTGAAGGTACCGAGCCGCGAGGGAACTGAACCTTTCACGCCGATAGCCGCGCCGGCGAGCTGCGTACCTGCGAGATTCGCGATAGACGGACCCCAAAGGTGACCGTAATCGAGGCCCGCATAGAGAACCTGTCCTGTCTGTCCGAGCGGATACTGGAGCTCGTTACGCCAATAGAAGCCTTTCTCCGCGGCGAGCATCTTCTGACCGCTAAAGCCGCGCACCGTATAGCGACTCCCGATCGTCAGGTCGTCGATATAGTTCAGCTCGTCGTTCGTGAACTGCCCGTGTACGGTGCCGACATAGCGAAGCGCCTTCCCGGCGACCGTGAACGGGACGGAAACGTTTGCGTCCAGCGTCGCCAAATGAAAGTAGTAGGTCGGTCCACCGGGCGTATCCGGCATCGCGCCGAACGCGCCGATACCCTGTCGATACGCAAGCGTGCCGTCGAACTGCGCCGCGCCGATGTAATGCCGGTTGGTCAGACTCGCCTCGATAAACGTATTGTCGCGATGCTGCTGCGGGATTTCGGTGTCCTCGATAAAGCTCGCGCCCCATCGCTTGATAAGCTGGAACTCGACACCCAACACATCGTTCTGGCTGCGATGGATAACGCGCTCAAGTTTGAAGTCCGCCGTCTGCGCGTTGCCGCTTGATACGAACGTCTGATTGACCCCGGCAATCTGCTGGTAGTACGTATTCGTATAGCCGTAGAGCGTACCGGTCCAGTAGCCCCATGGCACCGCGTACGAGGCATTCCAGCCGTGCGTACCGAGGTCGTGATTGCCGAACTGGAGATCCTGATTGAAGCCCCCCGAAAGTACGTCATTCAGGCCGAGGGGGTTGTATAGCGCGAGCGATACGTTACCGATGTACCGCCCCGTTTCGTCTGTGCCCGAGTTGTCTGCCGAGACGACGAGCGACCACGGCTTGGTGCGCTTGACGGTCACGACGACGTCGCTTTCGCCGGGCGATGTGCCGGGCACGATCTGCATGGTCGCGTCCTGGTTCGGCACGCGCTTCATCTGTTCGAGACCCTGCTCAAGGTCGCGCAACTGGAGAACGTCGCCGTCGCGCGCGGGGAACGCAGTTTTGAGGGTGCCGCGCGTATCGGCGTCTGCAAACTTCAGATTTCGGATAACGCCAGGTATGAGGGCGAACTTGAGCGTCCCTTTCGACAAGTCCTGTGCAGGCAACAGGACGCGCGTCGTAATGTAGCCACGACTCAGGAGGACACCTTGCAGGCCCTTGGTGAGAACTTCGAGGCCCTGTTTGCCGACGCATTGGTCCGCGTAATGACGTAGCCATTCATGTAGGAATGCGAACGGGTCCTGCGGCAAAAACGACGCGCCTTTCATGCGAACGGCCTCCGGCAATGTGTCCGGTACCTCAACCGCGAACGAGTCGATACGGAAACACGGCGACTCGACGGGCAGGACCGGCCATTCTCCCGCCACAGGCGCAGCCGGGCGCACGACCGGCGCGGCAACTGTCGCCGCGCGTTGCTGCGCGTCGCGTTGCTGCTGGATCTGCTGGTTCTGTTCGGCGTTCGTGCGGGCCGCTGCTGCGGTGTCGGCTGGCGAAGGCGCTTGTTGAGCGTTTGACGCGAGTGATACCAGGGCTGTGAACGGCAGTGCCGCCAGCCTTCTTTGGATTTTCATATTGTATTTTCGGTAGACATGCGAGCCGGACCGAGGCCCGGCATCCAATTACGACTTGTTTTCCTCGTCGTCCTTCTTTTCTTAGCTCCTGCGCGCTTTCTTGTAGCTGTTTTCGAACGGCTTGATATTCAGCAATTTAGCGCGACTTGTCATGCCGCCAACAAGCGCAATAGCGAAACCGGAAAGCAGCAGGACTCTCGCCCAAAGGATCGGAAGGTTGCATTCGACGGCCATGACCGCAAGCGCTATCCCTATATATGACCGCGACAGAAGCCGAGGCCATGCTGCAACGACGCAGCACACGCAACTGAACAACACACTCAAACAACAAACCCCGCTAGCGCCGGGTTTGCTGCTTCAGCTAAAGAAGACGTTCTTCACCACCACGTACGCAATGAAACCCATCATCGCGGTGAAGACGATCAGGAATGCAATTCGACTACGACGCGATCGGGTAGAAGACGAGAATGGGAAACTCGGCATCACATCACCATTTCATTCGGGTTTGGCCTTGGTCAACGGAATACCCTCCGCCGACAGTCCCAATATTAGTAGTTTTGCCGAGATTCAGCCCGGCACCGACGCCTATCGCTGTGGCAGTTCCATTGCCAGGTGAATACATCAAACCACCACCGACAAAGTCGTACGCTCCCGTCACCCCCCCGGCGTAACCGCCTGCAAAGTTATTTGCTTGCCCGGGGCTTACAGTTGGGGAATTGAGCCATACGGCAGAAATGCCGACACCAGCATTAACCGGATTGGGAACATTCAAGTTCAGCCCACCGCCAAAGAACGCGCTCCCATCTCGCGTAAATGTCCCCCATACGCTGCCGACGAAGTAGTCCACCTGGAAATTCACCATGTCTGGGGCGCGAACCAACCCGGGATTGGAGCCGGTCGTCGTCGCCTGATACGTCAGGCCGACGCCCTGCGCCCCCTTCACAATATACGCCTGCAAATCGGGATCGCCCGGCCCAAGGCTTTGCGCCCACACCTGTTGTCCCGCCTGATTCACGCCATACGGTTGCCAGTCGGTTCCATCCTGCGGCTGCGTGCCCGTCGCCACCCGCACACCTCCTGATTCCGTCTGCCCGTTCACCGTCAGGTTCATCAGCGCCATCTGGTTTTCCACGTCCTGCTCGGTGTACTGGCCGTTGCTTTTCGCCGCAAGCTGCTGCGCGAGCGGCTTTTCCTGCGGATGCAACTGCCGGTTGTAAAGGTCCGCGCCCAGTGCACCATTCGCCCCACTCATCGCACCCGATGTACCGCCAACGGCACCCCCGGCAAGTGCACCCGCTGCACCCGCCGCAATGTTCCCAAGCAGCGCACCGCCAGGCGTACCACCCGCCGCACTGCTGACAATGCTGCCCACCTCATCGCCCGCGACCGTACCCGCCACGGCTCCGGCTACATTGCCGCCACCCATCGCCGCACCTACAGCGGCGACGGCGGCATGCGCGGCGATACGCGCTGTTCCATCATCGCCCCACAAGGCCATCTGTGCATTTGCCGCATTCAGGTCGGCCTGGGCCTGCTGCGCAGCCGCCTGATCGCCTGATGCATTAGCAGCATCCAGCTGCTTCTGAGCTGCTGCCGCGTCATCGTACGCCTTGTCATAGAGGTGCTGCGCCACATCGCCCACCACCTGCATGCCGACCTGCACGGCACCCTGCTGGACCGCCATGTCGTTCTGCACGTCCTGCGCATTGAACGTATTGGCAACCGAGCCGTTCGCATTCGCGGTGTCGCGACTGAGGCCCGCCGTGCTGTCCTGCCCCGTTCCCGCATCACCACGCACGGTGATCGTGCCGGGGCTCACGGCTGTGTAGGTTGTGCCCGATGCGCTATCGCTCGTGCCCGCCGCCCCGAAGCCAACCGGCCCGTAGCCCGCCGAGTTCTGCGCGCTTGACTGGCTGTTACCCGCGCGCGTCGGTGCCGACGCATTCACGCCTGCCGGCGCGCTCTTGCCAATTCCTCCACTCACGCTGAAACCGACCGACGTGCCCGAGTAGTCGGCGGTGTTCTGCAGGTTCGTGTAACCGAGCGTTTGCGTCGACAGGGTGTTCTGATCCGGCGTCGCCGTACTCGCGATCACGCCGCCGTCGAGCTGCGTATGATTGCCCACGTTGACGTCGAAACCACCATTACCGGCGTAAATCCCGCTTTGCTGGTTGACCGACTGAAAGTTGTCCTTGATCGTCGCGTCGCTTGCGCTTGCGGTGCCGGTAACAGTCGTCCCGTAGCAGAAAGGCGGCACGCAGATGCTGGCCTGCACACCAGCGCTGGCCTGCTGGCTGTTGTACGTATTCGTATCCTGCTGGCTCGCAATGTTCAGGTCGCGCCCGACGTTCGCCTCGACCGTATTGCCCGCGACTTCCGCACCACGGAGATTCGTGTCGCGGCCACTGGTCATCGTCAGCGTATTCGCAGCATTGACCGTCGTGTCGACATTGGTCACGCCGTTGCCGGTCACGTTGCCCTTTGAACCACTCGCGGCTAGCTCAAGCGTGAAGCCGTTCTGCTGGCCACCGATACCCGCGCCGATGCCAATGCTGCCGCTAGTACTGCTACTGCTGCCCGACTGCTCGCTCGTGTCCTTCGTGCTTTGCAGGGTGATGTCGCGCGCCGCGTTCAGCGTGACGTTCTGTCCGCTGATCTGCGTGCCGCTCGCGGTGATGTCGCCATCGAGCGCCTGGCCGTTCGCATCCTTCGCCCCGCTGCCGGTGGCGACCACCGTCACGTCCCCGCCTGCCGTGAGCGTGCTGCCGTTGTTTGCGACCGTGTCCGACTGCGACTGGCTGTGACTGGTGCCGCCGCCAATACTGACGGTGGCCTTGATCAGCGGCTGGCTCGTCGCGCCCGTTGCCGTTGCAACCTGATACGCGTTGTAGGCCGCGAGTCCCGCCTGGGCCGTATCGAGTGCAGCCAGGCGTGCATCGCCCGCATGCGCCGCGTTGTTCACGCTCTGGTTGACCGTGGCGATGGCATTGCCGACTGCGCCGCCCAGTGCCACGCTCACGCCGAACTGGCTCGCACTCTGGCTCGCGCTGTCCTGCGTGGCGTCCGTGCCCGCATCGAGATTGACATTCTTCCCGATGAGCGTCAGATCCTTTGCCGCCGCGAGATCGGAACCCTGCACGGTCACGTCCTGGTTCGCATCGAGCGTCACGTTGCCGTTGCCGCTCACGATCTGGCTGCGCATCGTGCTTTGCGTCTGCGACGCCGTATCCTGCACGCCATGACTGCTCGACACGCCAACGCTGAAGCCCGTCGAGGTGCCGTTGCTGCCCAGGCTTCCCACCTGATGGCTGCTCGATTCCTGGTGGCTCACATCCGTATCAACACCGGCCATCACATTGATCGCGCCCTGCTGCGCCACCAGATCGACACCCTGCGTACCACTGATGCCCGAGCCAACCACATTGATGTCGCCAGCCTTGCTCTTGACCACGACGCTATTGCCGGACACGACGGTCGCCGTCTGCGTGGCCGACGTTTCGTTACCGTTTGAGGCACTGCTGCCTGCGTTGTAGGGTGACGGGCTCGTCCCGCCAGTGTTAGCCGTGCCACCGATCCAGCGCGCTGCATCACCCAAGCTCGGCGTCGCCAGCGAAATCCCCATGCTGGAACTGCTCGACTGCGAGCTCTGCTGGAGCTGATCGGTCGATGCCTCCAGGTTGACGTTGCGGTTCGCCGCAAGCGTCGTGGTACCGCCCGCGCTGATCGTCGAGCCAATGACCGAGAGGTCACCATCGAGCGGCTGACCGTTCGCCCCCGTCACGGCCCCGCCGGTTGCAGTGATCGACACATTATTGCCGCCACGGATCGTGCTGCCCGAATTCGTCAGGCTCGACATGGCGGTCGTGCTCGAACTCTGGCTGCGCCCGTACGATACTGAAATCGACGGGGTATCCGCTGCGCTCGCGCCAATTTCTGTCAGTGTGTTCTGGGTGCGCTGGAAGCCGTTACCCGATGACGCATCGGCCTTGATGTTACGTGCCGTGTCGAACAGCGTCCCCGTCAAGGCCACCGTCAGGCCACTGGAACGCGCCTCCTGCTGGTCCCGCGACTGCGCGGCGTCCTGACCCGGATCGATCGTGACGTTCTGGCCCGTGATGGCGATGTTGCCCGTCGTGCCCGCGACATCGCCCGCAGCCGTGCCGGCCACGATGTCGCTGCCGCTGACATGGACATCTTTGCCTGCGGAAATCGACACGTTGCCAGCGACGGCACCGACCGCGCTGCGCGACTGGCTCTGTGTCACCGAGCTACCGTTGTAGCGGTCGCTCTGCTCGCTCGACCCGATCGTGACGCCGAGGCCGCCCGAACCCGACAGCCCGGACTCCTTCACCTGGTGGTATTCGCTGTCCTGGTAGGTGTTGGTTGCATCCGTGATATTCACGTTGCCCTGGGCCTGCAGCGACACCTGGTTCGTGCCGACAATGCTGCTACTGGTCACGTTGATATCCTTGCCGCTCTGCACCGCCACACTGTCTGCCGAAATCGTGCTGCCGTCGGCGTAGGTCGCACTCTGGTCGACCTGGTCGACCGTGCTTTTGTGGCTCGCCACGCCGTTATGGCTGCCGGTGCTGGAGACGTCGGAGATATGCGTCTCCGTCGTGGCGCCGACATTGACGTTGCCCGCTGCGGCGAGCAACGCGGTCCCCTTGTCGAGTTCGACGGTGCTGCCGGTCACATTGATATCGTTGCCCGCGACAACCGCCAGGCTGTTGCCGCTGTGCAGGGTCGTCGCAGTCACCGTATCGTCGGACAGGTGCTCCGAGTCGCTGTAGCTGCCGTGGTGGTCGCTGCCCGAACTGTTGCTGTCGATGGTCGAGGTAGCGGTCGCCGCCTGCAGGGTGACGTTGCCCTTCGCGGCGATGATGCCGCCACCGCCCAGGTTGATGTCCGCACCGGTCGCGGTGAGGTTGCCACCGACACCGATTTCCGACACACCACCCACACTCACCGAACTGCCGGTCGTGCTGTTGATGTTCGTATCCGACACGCCATTCGCGCGGGCAACCACCTTGTGTTCGCCGGTCTGCACCGACCCGAGATCGTAGTTGCCCCCCACGGACATGCCGAGGTTACCGCCGACAGTCAGGTTGGCCCCGTTCTGCTCGACGTTGCCGCCCGTGACGATGGCTGCATTGCCCTTGACGTTGAGGTTCGCGATGGGGCCGAGCGTCGTCGTGGTTCGCGTCGCGCCTGTCTCGCTGACCTGATTGACGGTATTCACCGCCGTATTGAGGATAAGGTTGCCGCCCGCGTTCAGCGCGAGACTGCCCGCGTTGACCGTCGCCGAGGTCAGGTCAACATTGCCGGTCGTCGTCAGCGACATCAGGCCGCCGCTTTGCAGCGTACCGAACGCGTTGTTGATCTGCTGGCC
This sequence comes from Paraburkholderia sp. GAS333, assembly GCF_050435665.1. Classification (NCBI taxonomy): domain Bacteria; kingdom Pseudomonadati; phylum Pseudomonadota; class Betaproteobacteria; order Burkholderiales; family Burkholderiaceae; genus Paraburkholderia; species Paraburkholderia sp. GAS333. Next base: position 378,681 of record NZ_JBNDKS010000004.1, on the reverse strand, counting down.
CTGGATCGAGAGCGTATTGCTCGCCTGAACCGTCCCGCTATTGTTGAAGGTTTGCGCGTTCTGGAGGTCGATATCGGTCGCGGCAATCAGCGGCCCGTTCATGTCCTGCTGGCTGGCCTGGGCGAGATAGACGACCGGCACCAGCACAGACTGGCCGTCCACCACCTCGGTCTGCATGATGATCACGTTGCTGGTAAGCGCGGCCACCTGCGCTGCCGACAGGCTCATGCCCAGCGGGAGGTCCAGCGACTGCGCGAGCGACGCGCCTGCACCCAGCAGCGCTTCGTACATCGACTGTGTATCGCTATAGGGGCCGAGTACGGCCTTGCCGGTCAGCGATGTGATCTGGTTCTGCACGAGCTGCTGTTCGTACAGCCCGTCGCCGAGGCGCTTTTCCACGGCCTGCGGATTCAGCCCAAGCTGTTGCAGATAGTAGTTGCTCGAAATGAATGATGTCTGGCTGGTAAACGCCGGATTCGTCTCGATCAGGTACGGCGCATTCGGCGCGGTATCCCTGTGGAACAGGCCACCCTGGGGAATCGTCAGGTTGCTCAGGACATTGACCGCCGTCGCGCTGGCGATGATGGGATTAACCTGCGCCAGATTGCCGCCGACCGCCCCCGCATTGACACCCGTTGCCGACTGCCCTGCCGCAAGACCGAGCGACGGAACACCCGCATTGCCTGCCGTGTTGTTGATGCTGACGCCCGTGCCGGAGAGCGTGCCGCCCGCGACGAAGATCGACTCGTAGCTAGGCAACGCATAGGTGCGGATGTCAGCCGGCGCGACCTGGTAGCCACCCGGATTTGAGGTCTTAAACGTCGCGTTGCCGAACGGTAATTGCCAGTTGTGTTCGGAGTTGTCGTAATTGTCGTAGTGATACTGACCGGAATAGGTCACCTGCACGCCGGGCGCAAGCTGCCCGCGCCAGCTATTCTGGTCGAGCGTCACGGGCGCGGCAATATTGCCGACTGCGGCGACCGCGCTCCAGTAGTTCTGGAACAGGCTCACTTTCGACGCGTCCAGGTTGCCGCCCGCAATGATCTGCGCCTGCGGGCTGATCGCCGTCATCAGGTTTGCGAGCGCCACACCCGTATAGGTGGTGTACTGGTAGGTGCTGTTCCACTGGCCACCATGCGGCGGATCAATCGGCATACCGCCTGGCTGGGCCTGCAACCCGGCGATGACAGCGGGATCGTAGTTAGAAGCATTCGGATCGAACTGGACGCCCATGACCTGCGGATTGCCCGGTCCGCATGCCGCCATGTCAGCGGCTGCGCAGCCAGACAGGCTGATGCCGAACTGCTGGATGTACGGTGAACTCGCATCGAGCGGCTCCACGTAGACCCCGTCGGTCGTCGTCACGCGCCGCGTGTTCGTGACCTGGTTCGCGTACAACCCCATGTCGCCCGCCGACTGGATCAACGCCGACTGGTTGCGGATCAGATTCGCGTTCGTATAGCTCCCGCTCGCATCCTTGCCGCCTGCCAGCACGACCTTGCCGAGACCATAAATCGCGGTCGTCGCCTGCGTATCGGTCATGGTCGTATCGTCGCGGTTCTCGATATCGGGCGCGAGGATTTCGAGCAGGCCGTTACTGTCGGTCGCGCCGATCAGCGCAGTCGGGCCGACGTTCGTGACAGATCGCGTCGCATTGAGCGAGACGCTACCGCCGACAATTGCGCCGGTATTCTCCAGCGTGTTCGAGCGCGTCGTCAGCGCACCGCCCGCCATCATCGCGCCACTGTTGGCGATATCGCTCGCGTTAATGTCGAGATTGTCGGTCGCCTCAAGCGCGCCGCCATTCGCGAACGTGCCGGGGAGCGTAAAGGAGAGGTCGTGACCGGCGTTGAACGCGAAACCGGCGGTCGGTGCAAAGTCACCCTGAATGTTGATTGCGACGTCGTTTGCTGCGCTATAGGCCCCACCGGCCGTCAGCGCCGCCGCGTCGACGGTCAGGTTATGGGTCGCGCCGATCTGCCCGTTCGTGTTCGCGATCGCGCCGGTCGTCGTGATCGCAACGTCACCAGTCGGACCGGCGAAACTGCCAATCACCCCGCCGCTGTTGTCGACGGTATTCGCCTGGACGTCGACGCTTCCGCCGCTGACCTGGCCACCCTGCGTGTTCGAGAGCGCGGAGGTATCGACGGCGACGTTGCCGTTGCCCGTCACGCCGCCGCCGCTGTTGATGATCTGGCTACCGCCCTGGACGGTTGTATTGCCTGTCCCGAGGTTACTGACGAGGCCGTTCGTGTTGTCGATGGAGGCAGCCTGAACGCCGAGCGTACTCGTATCGCCCGCTGCGCCCGTACCCGACTGGATCTGCCCGTTCGTGTTCGTCAGCGTGCCGCCGCCCGCGAACGAAAGCGACCCGAGCGAGCGTACCGCCCCCTGCGTATTGTCGATATTGCCCGCGACGCTTGCCGCGATATTGCCCTGCGCAGCGAATACGCCGCCCGCGTTGTCGAGGCTTCCGGCCTGCGCCGCGATCTGGCCGGCAGTGATGATTTTGCCGCCGACGTTCGCGAGGGCCCCCGACCCGTTGCCCGGCGTGATCGTCAGCGTACCTGCTCCGGCATGCGTAATCGTGCCACCATCGTTGTCGAAGTTGGCTGGAGCGAGTGTGAGGTCCGCACTGTTCGTCTGGATCGTCCCGCCCGCCGAATTGTCGAGCGTATTGCTGACATTGAGGCCCATGGACGACGCGCCATACTGCGTAATCGTCCCGCCGTGATTGAGGAGATCCGTCGCGCGGAGCGCGAGCTGATTCGCCTCGATATCGCCGTCGCTGTTGTTGAGCGTGGAGCCGATCGAGAGCGCCAGATCCGGCGCAACGATCGAGCCGCCGCTATTGCTCATTGACCCGCTCTGGATCGTCCCGTTCGAGGCCGCGGCGACTTCGCCGCCATTATTGTTGAGCGTGCCGCTTGCGAGGCTCAAGTCTGCGTTCGAAAGGAGCTTGCCGTTCGTATTGTTCAGCGCGCCGCCGACGGTTGCGGTCACGCCCGTCTGGCCGAGAACGAAGCCCGCCGCGTTGTTGAACGAACTGGCCCCGGCGACGACCTTGCCGTTGCTCTGGATGGTACCGCCAGCGTTGGAGATTGACCCCGCGCCATTGCCCGCGTTCAGCGTCAAAGTCCCAGTGCCTGCAAGCGTGATGGTGCCGCCGTCGTTATCGAGCGTGGCCGGTGCAAGCGTCAGGTCCGTGCTGTTTGTCTGGATCGTGCCGCCCGCCGAGTTGTCGAGCGTATTGCTGACGTTGACGCTCATCGGGCCAGTGCCCGTCTGCGTAATCGTGCCCGCGTGATTGACGAGGTTCGTCGCGTTCAGCGCGACACTATTGCCCACCAGTGAACCGTTGTCGTTATCAAGCGTACCCGTGGCGTTCGCCACGACCGAGCCGCCCCCGCTTGTCGTCGCGCCCGCAAGGTTCAAGTCGCCCGCGTTCGCCGTCAGCGAAACGTTACCGTTCGCCGCCGTCTGGCTACCCGTGAGATTGACACTGCTCCCCGAAAGGGTTGCGTTGCTGCCCGCCACGTTCTCACCGGTCGCCGTGAGCTGGCCACCCGTCGAAACGTTGAGACTCCCCGAGTTCCCGAGGGAGCCGTGGTTATTTACACCCGCGCCGAGAATACCCGTCGAGTCGAGCGACCCGGCATTAATGGCGGCGTTCTGTTGCGCTGCAATGGTGCCGCTGTTCGTCACCGCACCGCTCGAACTGATGGTAGTACCCTGCTGCGCGTAAATAGTCCCGGTATTCGCGACGCCAGTCGCGTTGATGCCGACGTTGCCAGTTGCGGTCATCGTTCCCGACTGAACGAGCTGGCCCGAAGTCGACAGCGTTAGATCGCCCGATTGGGCCGCAATGAAACCGGCGTTGGCCACACCGACGCCATTCTCATTGCTCGTCAGAATGATGCAATTAGCATACATTCCGCCGAGCTGGGAGACGTCGATAGAGACGGCGGGGCGAGCTCCGCTACCTGCGACCGGTGTCGGCGTCAGGCTCGCATAGTCGATATTGTTCGAGCCGGTTGTGACGTTCAAGGCGTTCGCATAAATCGCCGCGTTGACCTGCACGGCACGCGCCAGGAGGTCAACCTCATCGATATTTGAGGCATTGAGGCCCGCGCCCTGGACAGTAATCGAGCCACTCGTTACGTTAAAACCGGTCAGGTTGCCGCTACCGTCGATCAGCGGATTGCCCGTCGTTAAAATCCCTTTCGACGTATTGACAAAGCCGCCGCCGTCGATCATCAGGCCGGAAGAATTTGCTATGACGACAGCGGCGGTTTTCGCGCCCGCAACCTCCACATACCCTCTCAACAACGAGGGGTTGTTGCTGTTGACCTGATTAACGATAATCTTCGCGGCGTCGTTCGGCCCGTAATTCGGGTTGCCGGATATCATGCCCCCGAGTTGCGTATTCACATTGACGGGCGAATTATTCAGAATCGCGCCGTTTTTACTTACGTCGAATTGTGAATATGTATTAAGTGATACACCAGCACTCGAGGGCTTGTTCACGTTAACCTGGGGCAGGCCATTTGCCGTACTGATGGCGCTCGGCGCATGCGCGCCCGACGGTACGATCTGCGCATCGGAGAGAGCGGGAGCTGCCCCGAGCAGAACCAGCGCGGCAAAGGCCACGTGACGCATGGCGAAAAGCGTAATCGGTCGATGCGCGGGCGACGGCCCGGTTTCTCCATGACCTAAACTATGCCCGATTGCGGTTTCTGCGACTGCGACGAGCATCCCCCGGAGCTTGCTAAAAACAAGCCGGTAACAACGGTTATTCATTGCTTGTATCCGTAATGCTGAATGAAGCTCCGACAGTTGCGGAGCGTTTTCCAAACGATTTACGACGCAAGGCCATGAAGGCAGATACACGCCGCTTCCCATTCGCTATGAGCGTGTGGCCGAGTAGACTATCCGTCAGATTAAAATATCACCATCAGATAAGTCTGAATTAATGTCGATCTGACAATATTTGATGATTATTTCGTTATTTCCCGACCTCCATTTCGTAAAGATTCCTCAATATCTGATTTAAATCAGGATGGGACGGCGCGTTGTTACGTCGCGCGAAATGGCTACGCCCGTAATACCCGCCAATAGCAGCAGGGTTACGACCACCGAAGCGACGACAAAGATCGCGGTAACGTCATCCATACCTCTGGCTCCCGTCGAGTCGTTGAGCGGACTTCACGCAAGACTGAGACCGGCGTTCTCGGTCAGGCGCGAGACCAGCAGCGCAAAGAACTCCAAGTCTGCCGGCGACGGATTGCTACCGGCAAGCGGCGATATGCTCGCCTCCGCAGCCGCCGCCACCTGGTACTAGGCGTCGTGATAGCAATAGCACTTGAGACCACACCTTATGATGCATCTCGTTGACAGTCTGAAACACTCGCTGTAATCGCACCCCTTGTTTTACGTCAGTATTTACGTCGAGGAGTTTTTTGATTACGACAATCAGAAAGCTTCGCACCATTGAAGATCGAGCGCGACGCAATGGGCCGTTCGTCAAAACCGACCTCACATCGTCAAGCTTGACAGGAAAGTACGGAGAGTCGACCTCGGCGAGAAGCCTGATAAGTGCCGCCTTTCCCTGCGAAGGTTCATGGCGAAGTAAATGCTGTACGGCTGATCGGATATGCATCCGCGCAAGCTCTGCGGATGGCGAGAAGATCTCGGCTTCGCTCGTCATTGACGGATGCGCGCAGCGGTTCCGGTCCTCTTGTAGCCGTGCCAGGTCGATGTGCTCGACGTGGGAAATCCACTCAAATTTGTCCCTTGCGAGTTCCAATAAGCCGCGCTCAAACGACAGTGATCTATTAATGTCGTTTTTTCGCCGCATCTCGTCGAAGGCTTCCGTTTGCTTGGCAGCCTCCTTGTCGCCCGCTAGCGCCAGTTCCCGTATTTGACAATGATGTCGAACGCAACAGCTATCCAGGTCGCAACGATAGAGGAGCGATACGCGCCCCCTCCATAACATGCCACCGCCTCCCGAATATACGACCTAGCTCCGTCGTCGCGACATTGAAGGACAAGTTCGTCGAGGTCGATCAGCACACAAATCTCCGTAGGTCATTAGGTTGTCTCCGCTGGGGCCACATTGTAAGAGCTATCCATCTTGCTGCCACGGGTCACCCGACCGTATCGCGCCAAGACACCTGTAGCGCCGACCGGCGGAGGCTTTGTGGGCGTTTTCACTATTGATCTCAAGGACTTACATAGAAATACAGCTTGCAAACATGCGGTCGAGGGGATGACGAAATCGGCGGCGCTGGAAGTCGCGCCGCTTGGCGTGCGGGTCAATGCCGTCGCGCCAGGACCGACCGACACCGGCATGCTCGACCGCTTCACCGCTACGCCGGAAAACAAGGCTGCGCTCGCCGCGACGGTACCGCTTGGGCGTATCGGCAAGCCCGACGAAGTGGCCCGCGCGGTTCTGTTTCTGGCATCGGACGCGGCGTCGTTTGTGACGGGGCAGATCGTTTCCGTCGATGGCGGCAAGACTGCGGGTTGATCAGCAAACGGCGTTCGTCGTAGCGATGCATCGATGGGTTGTCTGTGCGCGAACCGTCTATCGTCATAGGCGGTTCGCTATCCGTCGAATCGCCGGTTCGCTATCCACTAACCGCCGCAACGATCCGTGCACGCATTGCCGGATCAGGCAACGCGCCCGAACCCGCGCGAGCATTGTCAGCCATATATTGCGGACGCCCGGTGCCGGGAATCACTACCGTCACCGCAGGTTGCGCGAGCACGAACTTCAGCAGTATCTGCGCCCAACTCGTGCAGCCGATTTCCGCCGCCCACGCAGGCAGCGGCGTTTTGCCGACTCGCGCGAGCAAACCGCCGCCGCCAAAAGGCTGATTGATCACCACCGCAATGCCGAGTTCGGCGGCGAGCGGCAAGATGCGCTGCTCGGCCGCGCGGTCGTCCGCCGCGTAGTTGATCTGGACGAAGTCGGGCTTTTCACTGCGCATGACGGCCGCGACCTCATCGAATGCACTCGACGTGTAATGCGTAATGCCGATATAGCGAATCCGCCCTTGCGCTTTCCATTCGCGCAATGTGGCGAGTTGCGTGCGCCAGTCGAGCAGATTGTGAACCTGCATCAGATCGACACGCGGTTGCTGGAAGAGACGTAGCGATTCTTCCATTTGCGCGATGCCCGCATCGCGTCCTGTGGTCCAGACCTTCGTGGCAATGAAGGCTTTACTATGGGCGTCGAGTTGCGTGAGCAATGCGCCGGCGACCGCTTCCGACGAGCCGTACATCGGCGATGAATCGATCACCGAGCCGCCCGCTTCGAAGAGAATCCGCAGGACGTCGGCGAGTTGTGCACGCGCGGCAGGGTCGTTGCCGACATCGAAGGTGCGCCAGGTCCCGCAGCCGACCATGGGCAATCGCTCGCCGGTGGATGGGATCACTCGTTGCCCGATGCGAGGCAACGCCGGGCTGGCTGCTTGTGATTGCAGTTGTGATTGTGGTTGCGATTGCGGTTGCGACGAAGCCGGAGCTTGCGCCTGTGCCGATACCCACGCCGGTAAAGCAAGCGAAGCCGGCAAGCCGATCGCCGCCCTCCTTGCCGCGCGCAGAAAACGCCTTCTGGCAAGGCTCGGCGCGTCGTCCTTCAACGAAAATGCCATAACGTGCCCTCGATTCGCAAGCGGTATAGTGAGTCTGCACGATACGGCAATTCGGCGCGATGCGCCGGAGAGAACATCGGCGATGCGATTCGAAAAGCACTCGAAGAAATCCAGCCTCTATTTGAAGACATGCCCACAGAACGGCAGACTGCCGGCTTGCGTGAAAACCGCAGCCGATCCGATGCGCGCATCCAGCGCGAACCGGTCGGCGGCCATTGCAGAGCCGGCCGCCGCCGCAATCGCGATGACCGCAATCGCCATACGCCGCCATCAATTCACCCGACCGCCAGCGGTGTTCGACACGCTACGCCAACTCGCGAGAAGGGTCATCGTCAGTGCAACGATTGCGCAGCACATGAGCGGCCTCTCATTTATTCATCGTGGTATGCGTGGGTCGTGCGGGAAACGGATTGCGCCATGCGTCGAGTGAATTCAGCTGATCGTGCCAGCGCTGTACCTCGGCAAATTCGCCGACCGGCATCGCCGCATCTTTCGCGTAGGGCAACGTGATGCCCACGGAGAAATCCGCGACCGACATCTCATCGCCCAGCAACCACTTGCGTCCCTTGAGATGCTGATCGAGCACCGCTGCGTGCTTGCGATAAAACCCTTGCGCCTCGGCCACTTTGGCTTCGTCGGGCGCGCCCATTCCGGCCCACGGCTTGATGATGTACTCGAAGTAAAGCGAGCCCCCATGCCGCAAAAGATGCTGACTGTTCCAGCTCATCCAGCGCACTACGTCGATCTGCTGGTGAGCGTTGCGCGGCCAGAGGCCCGACTCGGCCCGCTGTGCCAGATGGCAGAGAATCGCATCGGCCTCCCAGAGACTTCGTTCACCGTCGACAAGACATGGCACCTTGCCATTCGGATTGATTGCCAGATAATCCGGGCGGGTCTGCTCGCCTTTGCCTAGATCGACGAATACGTATTCGATTGGTAATCCCAGGTATCCGGCAAGCGCGCAAGCCTTGCGGGGCGACAAAGTTTCGGCGTAGTAGAGCTTCATCTTTCGACCTCGGTTCGTGGTGGTGTGTAGCGAATAAGCACTGAAACAGGCTGAATTAGTCTTGCCTCACTCCCTTTCCATTCCGACAGGATCAGCAAGCCGGTCGGGACTCGCGGACCAGAAGCGCTCATAGCGCCTTAATCAAGACTTCACCATGTGGTGAACTATAGTCGTTGAACGAACGAGGTCAAGCTTTTTTTGACTACAGCAATCCGTAGCGAATCAATTCTTCCGACAGACCTGCGGCGTCGATAAACCGGTATCCCTGCAGGCCCGCGTCGATCGCGCCGGTTACATTGGCTTGGGTATCGTCGATAAAAAGTGTTTCGGCGGCGCTCGCCCCGAGTTGGTCGAGACAGCCGAGATAAGTTTGCGCCGCCGGTTTCGCCGCGCCGAAGGACGCCGACGAATAAACGTGCGAGCCGAACAGCCGCGCGACGGGCGGATTCAGATAGTCGACGTGATCGGTGAACAGGCGGCAATTGTTGGTGAGCACAGCAATCCGCTGCGTCGCAGCGACTTTGGCGGCCAGCGCGAGCACTGGCTCGTTCGGCGTAATCGACGCGTGGCGCGCGGCCAGCCATTCCGCGCGAGTGATCGGATAGTTCAGCAGCGCGGCCAGTTCGAGCAGATATTCGTCGTCGCTGATTTCACCTGCGTCGGCCCGTGCTTCGAGGCCCGAACCCCAGATCGCGTAACGGACTGTCTCCGCGCTCCGCCCGGTAGACGTCGCCAGATGATCCACCCGCGCAGCGCGGTCGTAGTGCGAGAGAACGCCTTCCATATCGAACAGAACCAGCGTGATGGATGTACTCATGCTGTCGGCCTCGTGACGAACGTTTTGCCGCTCCTATTGTGCATCGACATATCTCTGCTGCCATCGGGCAAAAAATGGCTCGCTGGCCTCAACGATTTTTCGATGTCACGGAATAAAGCCACGACGCCGTGCGTTCAATAACCGCAACGACCATCGGTCATCAGGGAGGTGCGGCCATGAAGTCTCTGCTTACGGTATTCGGCGCCATCGCGAGCGGCGCGGCGCTGATGGGTCTTGTCGCGTGCGGCGGCAGTTCGGGATCGATCAGCATGCAGCAATCTTTTACATCGACGATGCTGGTCTCCGATGGATCGGTCGCTGCCGCGCACACCGACGCCAATCTGAAAAACGCGTGGGGTGTCGCGTTCAATCCAAAAGGTTTCGTCTGGGTCGCCGACAACGGCACCTCGCTCGCCACACTGTATGACGGCAATGGTGTGCCGCAATCGCTGGTAGTCAGTATCCCGAATGGAACGAATGGCGCGGCGAATCCCACCGGCATCGTGTTCAACGGCACGACGGATTTCAGCGTGACGCAAGGCGGTAAAACCGGCGTGGGCGCCTTCATCCTTGCGGGCGAAGGCGGCACGATCACCGCGTGGGCACCGGCCGTTCTCCCCACGACAGCAATCGTCATGTACGACGACGGCAGCGGCGGAGCCGTCTACAAAGGACTCGCGCTGGCCAGCAACGGCGGCGCCAACTTCCTGTACGCAACCGATTTTCATAACAACAAGATCGACGTATTCGACAAGAGCTTCACGAAGATTTCTCTGCCCGGCAAGTTTCAGGACCCGTCGATACCAGCAGGCTTCGCGCCATTCGGCATTCAGGCAATCGGCGCAAAACTGTTCGTCACTTACGCAAAACAGGATGCCGCCGCGCATGACAATGTCGACGGCGCAGGCCTCGGTTTCGTCGATATGTTCGACACCACCGGCAATCTGCTGATGCGCTTCGCCAGCGCGGGTCCGCTGAATGCGCCGTGGGGCATCGCGCAGGCACCGGCAAATTTCGGGCGCTTCAGCGGCGATGTGCTGATCGGCAACTTCGGCGACGGCAAAATCAATGCGTTCGATCCAGCCAGCGGGCAGTTGCTCGGCGCGGTCAATCTGTCCAACGGCAGCGACTTTGTTCAAGCGGGATTGTGGGGGCTGGCCTTCGGTAATGGGCTCAGCAATCAGCCGGTGAATACGCTGTTTTTTGCTGCGGGGCCGAACCACGAAGCCAGCGGACTTTATGGCCGCATCGACGTGAAGATGTGAGGATGTGAAGCGCGGCGCTTAAATAGCCAACCCGTCTAGCTTTTTGCTCCGCGCAACGCGTAGGCGGAAAGCATCGCAACGCGCGCGCCGCTCAACATCCTGACGATCCGTTTCGCTGCGTGACGCATGCGCCCGCGCAGATGCGCGACGCGCATATGGCGCCAGAAACGGTCGGGCACGAATTCGACGAAGCGCGCTTCTTTTTCCAGCAAGGCTTTGCTGCCCGGCAAATGGACAAACGAGCAGCAGCGGAACCACCGCAAATCGCGATAATTGTTGCCCGCCCAATGACGCCCCACTGCCTGGTACGCGCCGACTTCGATCAGCACCTGCCCTTCGTCGGCGAGCGAATTGAGCGCGGCGGAAATAAAGGCTTCGTCGCCGTGATGCTTGAGCTGGTCGCTCTCGCTGAGGTAGCGCGCGTAACTGGCGCGCGCGCGCGGCACCAGGCGGCGCAATGAAGCGGCCGTGGCGAGCAGAAACTCGCCACCGTACCAGCGTGGATTTCTGAGCCGCCGGTCCGCGACGATCTCCAGATCGGCGACCACGCGTTCGCTGCCGTACGCGGGAAACACCTGATCCGAAATATCGAATACGCCGAGGCCCGCTTCGGCACATCGCTCGATCAGTTCGCCGTCGAGCGGCAACAGCGCGACCATGTCGGCATCGAGTAAAAGCAGCATGGTGTCGGCCGGCAGGCTTTCGGCCACCTGGTCCATCAGATCGAGTTTGAAATGCGCGGCGTAAAACGGGGTGTTCTTCGGCAACTCGATCGTCGCGGTGAGCGTCGCGACGGCCGGCCGGTTCTCCGGCCGCATCGTTTCGAGCCGTTGCGCGACGAGCGCCGGTGCGTTGGTCATGATCGTCAACGTCGGCATGCCCACCTGCCGCAAGCTGTTATTCAGGCAGATTGCCTGACTCACGTACGACAACGGGTCGCGATTGGTCGAGTTGGGACCCGGCTTCACGTCGACGTCGACATAAACGAGAGTGCAAGGAAAAAGATTCACGTTGCTCCTCACCACGCGTGAGCGACGGTTCGCTTTTCCAGCGCTGCCGTGACGGTCAATCAGTTGATCGAGTGGTCCTTCGCGCGGCGAGCAGACGTCCGCGCAATGCGCTGATGCGCGGCGATGGAGTCGGATGATCCGGGCGCGCAGCATCAGGTATGGACAATCGTTTCACGTCCTTATATTGCGTTTCCGCCAAAACTCAGCGAGTCATAACGTGGCCCTTTTGACCGGCATCGCGAGATGATGCTTCTCGCAATTATTGCTGCGGCATTGTTGAGCGGGAGCGGGTTAGTAGTGGGGATGGGGTGTGTTCATCGAGTGATGAGTAGCAAGTCATCGCTAGCTTGTCTAGACAATTTTAGTTCGGTGTCGCCGACTAACCTCTTCTGCCGTCTGCCATGAAACCTGAAAATTCCCATCGCATGTAAGCTTTGCAAGCAAACTTTGATAACCCAGACCGTATAGCCATGCTCGGGTAAACGACTAAAAAAGTCGACTTGTATAGACATTTTGACTGCCTTAAAGTCCTATCTGATCGTGAGCCTCTGCCCCGCGGCTCCGGTCTCGGGAGACCCGCGAAGTCAGCCGGTCGATTGTCTGAATCTGACGGCGCGCGTGAACCACCTGCGCCGGGCCAAGAGGATTTTCATGTCTGTATCCCAGGGCGGAACGCGCGAGCGCGGCATCGCCGAGCGCCGCACCATCGACTACATTCCCGACGCCGAACGTCACGGCAGCGTCTTCAGCCAGTTCACGCTGTGGCTCGCGGCGAATTTGCAGATCACGGCGATCGTGACCGGCGCGCTTGCCGTGGTGCTCGGCGGCGATGTGTTCTGGTCGCTGGTCGGCTTGCTGATCGGGCAACTGATCGGCGGCGGCGTGATGGCGCTGCACGGCGCACAAGGCCCGCAACTCGGCCTCCCGCAGATGATCTCCAGCCGCGTGCAGTTCGGCGTCTACGGCGCGGTCATTCCGATCGTGCTCGTCTGTCTGATGTACGTCGGCTTCTCGGCAAGCGGCTCAGTGCTGGCGGGACAGGCCGTCGCCCAGTTGCTGCACGTGAACGACGCGCTCGGCATCGTCGCGTTCACCGCGGTAATCGTGGTGTTCACGGTGATCGGCTATCGCGTGATTCATCTGGTAGGGCGTGTTGCGAGCGTGGTCGGCGTGATTGCGTTCGTCTACATGTTTGCGCAGTTGCTGATCGGTCATGACATTTCGGCGCTGCTCGCGAACCGCCATTTCACCGTGAGCAGCTTCCTGCTCGCGATGTCGCTTTCCGCGTCGTGGCAAATCGCATTCGGCCCATACGTAGCCGACTATTCGCGTTATCTGCCGCGCAGCACGTCTCCGCGTAAAACGTTCTGGGCGATCGCGGCCGGGGCGATCATCGGCGCGCAGGTGTCGATGGTGTTCGGCGTATTCGCCGCCGCGCTCGCGGGCAAGCAGTTCTCCGGGCACGAGGTGTCGTTCGTGGTCGGCCTCGGCGCGACCGGCACGATCGCCGCGCTGCTCTACTTCGCGATTGCGTTCGGCAAGATCACCATCACGACGCTCAACGCGTATGGCAGCGTGATGTCGATCGCGACCGTGGTCAGCGGCTTTAGCGGCGACCAGAAACTGTCCGCGCGCAGCCGTCTTGCGTACATCCTCGGCATGGTCGGTATCGCGATGTGGCTCGCGCTCGCGGGACGTCACGCGTTCCTGAAGGAATTCTCGTCGTTCATCCTGTTCCTGCTGGCGTTTTTTACGCCGTGGAGCGCGATCAATCTGGTCGATTACTACTTCATCACCCGCGACCGCTACGACGTGCCCGCGCTGTACGATCCGGACGGCCGCTACGGACGCTGGAACATGACCGGCATCGTCGTGTACGTGATCGGCGTGCTGGTGCAGTTGCCGTTCATTTCCAGCGCGTTCTATACGGGTCCGCTCGTCGACGTGCTCGACGGCACCGACATTTCGTGGATCGTCGGCCTGATCGTGCCCGCTGTGCTGTATTACGTCGCGGCTCGCCGCAGGAGCCACGAAGCGCCAGCGCATCTGATTCTGCCTGCCGAGGCAGCACGGGTTGCCGAATTCGTTTCGAAGTAACGGTTCATCCTGCGCGGCGCGACGGGATCGCGCCGCCGTCAACACGTGCTTAAATCGGCATCGCGCTCCCCCTTCAACTTCCCCGCTACCCTTTCAACCCACGCAGCGGCCTGAAAAACCGCCGGATCTCAGTCGCGAGCAAGCCGGGTTTTTCCATCGCCGCGAAGTGGCCACCGCTCGGCATGTCGGTCCATTGAACGACATCGAAAGTTCTTTCGACCCAGCTACGCGGCGGATGACTCAGTTCCTTCGGGAAATGCGCGAAGCCGAGCGGCGGCACGACGCGCGGCGCGCCGGTGAAACGCATCGGCTGCAAGCGGTTTTCCCAGTACATCTGCATGGACGTGCCGATGCTTTGTGTGTGCCAGTAGAGCGAGATATTGGTCAGCAAATCGTCTTTGGAAAACACGCTTTCGATGTCGCCGTTGCAATCGCTCCACGCCCGAAACTTTTCGCCGATCCACGCGGCGAGCCCGACCGGCGAATCATTCAGCGACGCGGCCGCCGTTTGCGGCTTGGTGGTATGCATGTGCGCATAGCCGCCTTCGAGCGCGGCCCACTCGAGCTTCTCGCGCAGAAAATTTTCTTCCGCCGCGGTAAGCGGTTGCTGCTCCGCGCCGATCGCCGGTTCGTACGAACTGGGCAGGAAGTTCAGATGAATGCCGTCGACAACCTGCGGATGCCGCGCCGCCAGCGCGACCGACACCCCCGCGCCGATATCGCCGCCCTGCGCGCCGAAACGCTCGTAGCCGAGACCGCGCATCAGCGATACCCACAGATCCGCCACCTGAAACGCGGACGTGCCGCCCTGCGCGGGAGCCGCCGAAAACGCGAAGCCGGGTAGCGACGGCACGACGACGTCGAATGCGTCGGCGGGATCGGCGCCGAACGAACCCGGGTCGCAAAGCTGGTCGAGCAGCGCGTGAAATTCGAAGAACGAGCCAGGCCAGCCATGCGTGACGACGAGCGGATAAGGCGCCATCCCCACGCCGCGCCGATGCACGAAGTGCACGCGTTGCCCGTTCACATCGGCGATGAACTGGGCTTGCTGGTTCAGCTTGCGTTCAGCCGCGCGCCAGTCGAAACGAGTCGCCCAGTAGTCAGCGAGTTCGCGCAGCCACACGGAGTCCGTGCCCTGCTGCCACGCGGGAGACGGCGTGGCCGGCGCCCAGCGCGTCGCGCGAATCCGCTGACGCAGGTCGTCGATATCCTGATCGGGAATGGCAATCTCAAACGGTTCGATCTGCATGACGGTGGATCCGGATCGCGGTGACGGGTGACGCGTGCGGCGCTTGCGGCGCTTGCGGCAGCGGATCACGACGGCATCCGGCCCAAGGCCAACACACGCGGAAAACCGCATGGTACGCGCGTCGCACGCACTCTGCGTGGCGCGCTTGCGGACCAAACAGAAAAGCCCGCAATTTGCGGGCTTTTCTGCTGTATGGGTGGCTCGTGCCTTCTGCACCCGCCGCGCCGCATGTCCGCCTGCCGTCACAATCTCGCCATTCGCCGGATAATGCCCGTTCCATTCCGTTACCCACCGAGAGGAGATTGCTGCGATGTCCGCCTATGAATCCAGAGTGCCGCGCGTGCTGTTGACGAACGACGACGGTATCGACGCCCCCGGCCTCGCCGTGCTCGAAGCCGTCGCCGCCGAAATCGCCGACGAAGTCTGGGTCGTCGCGCCCGAACACGATCAGAGCGGCACGTCGCATTCCATCAGCCTGCATTCGCCGTTGCGCGTCAGCCGCCAGGGCGAACGCCGCTTCGGCGTGGCCGGCACGCCCGGCGATTGTGTCGTAATGGGCGTGCGTCATCTGATGCGCGACACGCCGCCCACGCTGATCCTTTCCGGCATCAACCGCGGCGGCAATCTCGGCGTCGAGACGATGTTTTCGGGCACTGTCGGCGCGGCGATGACCGGTTTGCTGCTCGGCCTGCCGTCGTTCGCGTTGAGTCAGACGTTCAGCGACCGCGACAACGTGCGCTGGGACACCGCACGCGCGCTCGCGCCGGGCGTGATCCGTCAGTTGCTGGCGGTCGAACACGCGGTGCCCACCTGCCTGAACATCAATTTCCCCGATGTCGATGCAGCGGCTGCCGGTCCGCTCACGCCGACCCGGCAAGGCGTCGGTCTGGTCGAAGATATCGACGTGCTGCCGCAGGTAGACCCGCGCGGCATCGCGTATCACTGGCTGCGTTTTCAGCGCGGCCAGCGCGCGAACGATCCCGATAGTGAAACGGCTGTGGTGGCGTCGGGCTGCGTGTCGGTGACGCCGCTCGCGTTCGATCGCACGGACGAACCGACCTTCGCGCGGCTCGCGGCGTCGTTGCGATAACGGGGCACGGCCTCCGTGATGCAACGGTCAGTTAAACGTAGAGTCGCTCGCCGTTGTCGTTGCGTCAGGGGCGCGGTGCGATCGTCAGGCTAGGCGCACCGCCCGGTCCCGCAGGGTCCGGATTTCCGAACGCTGGGAGGCTACCGTTCTCACGCGCGCGAGCAATCTCCTCGCGAACCTGCGCACGGGTCTTCGGACCATCCGTCTTCAGTAATGGGGCGCTCGGCACAGTGGTTTGAACGACCGGCGGTAATACAGCTTGCGCGGTCATCTCTGGCTGGGGTGTCGATGGCACCGATTGAACGGACGCCGCCGCCGTTTGCGTCGACGGCGGCATGGACTGCGGTTCGGAACTGGACGCGGACTGCTGCAACAGCGGCAATGAATTGACCGCAGCAGGCGCGCCGGGCCCATGCACCACCCTCATGCCAGGCGACGCATACGCGGATTCACTCGCCACGGGCACCTCACCCGCAACGTCCGCAACGCCCGCAGCACCCGCACTGACACCGCCCGACTTCGCCACCACAGCCCCCGCATTACGCCGACTCCTGGCATAACCCGCAGCGCGATTCGAATACTCGCGAGACGCTACTTGCGGGGCGCGCGAATGTTTGCCGTCCGTTGCCGAAGACGACGAGTTCAGCACCGGCTTTTGCGTCGACTCAGCGGGTGGCTTGTCCACCTGCGCCGGAGCAACCGCGCGCTGCTCCTGATCCGCGCGCTCCTGAATTTCTTTCTGCAACTCGACAACCTGCTGATCGTCCCGGTGCGCGGCGCTGATTGCGTTCAACTGCGCCCGCGCCGCCGCCACGTCGTCGCGTAGCAGACTATTGCGCGCCGCCTTCAGGCTGTTTGCCCGCGCCGCAGGCGAATCGCTGCGACCGTCGACCGGCGCAGCCCTGACCGTGCCGCTCATCGTATTGCCCTGCCCTGACGCCCGCGTGCCTCCGCCATGCGTGACACCGAGATCGTCCGAGGGCAGCCATTCTTCGTCGGAATGCGAGACGTAAGCTCCGACTCCAATGGCTACAGCACCGACGACAAGACCTGTGAAGACTATCTTTCTGGGTTCGCTATACAAAACGTGTCCCCCTTCCAGTAGTTGACGTGCACGTCTGACACGACGCAAACGCGCTCCGATTTCATCAGAGGGTTAGCAGGGATCGGTTGATGCCTCTGCACGGCCGCGCCAACAGGCCGGTAACTCACGTACGAAAGTGTGAGCGACCTGGATGCGTCCGACTCCGGATTGCGCGGCGTGAGGCTGTGAAACGTCGGATTACGCAGACCGCTTGTCCGAATCCGCCAGCTACGTTCGTACGAATGGATGATTGGAACTGCCAATCAATCGTCGTACGTTCACGCGCGTCGGCCCGTCCTGTTGAAACCGCAAAGCCTGTGCCTATACCAGCGGCCCTTCCTCCTGCTTGCGGCGCACCGCGACGGCAATCGAACTGCCGACGATCAGCGCGACACCCAGCAGCGACATCGCCCCGATCGTCTCGCCCCACACGACGTAGCCGAATAGCGCGGCCCATACGATGCTCGTGTAGTTGTACGGCGCGAGCGCGCCCGCGTCGGCCTGGCGGAATGCCATCGTCATCAGTAGCTGGCCGGCGGTGGCGAATGCGCCGAGCAGCGCCATGATCGCCAGCGCGTTGAACGACGGCGTGCGCCACGCAAAAAGCAGCGACACGCCCATCACGAGCGTGCCGACCACGGTGAAATACAGCACCGTGGTGCCGGAATCGTCGGTGGCGCGAATCCGCTTGATCTGGATGATCGACAGCGCGCCGAAGAACGCGCTCGATATCAGCAGAACCGGGCCGAGCCAGCTCGAATGCGAGCCGTCCGGGCGCACCACGAAAAGCACGCCGATGAACCCGATCGCAGCCGCGAGCGCTTCGCGCGGCTTGAGCGTTTCCTTCAGCAGCAGCGGCGCCAGCACGATCACGAGCAGCGTCTCCGAATAGACGATCGCCACGGCTTCGCTGAGCGGCATATACGGCAATCCGGCGAAGAACAGACCGGACGCGCCGAGCAGCGTCAGCGCGCGCAGGGTCTGCCCGCGCACGTCCATCTGTCTGAAACGTGTGGCGAGCGGTTTGCCGCGCAGGCATATCGCGACGGCGGGGATCAGGCCGAACAGCATGCGGAAGAACGTCACTTCGTTGGCGGGATAAGCGAGCGCGACGGATTTGGCGAGCGCGTCGACCAGCGCGAAGCAGAACATCGACAGAAGGATCAGCGCGATGCTGCGCAGCGGCACGGCGTTGTGACGGACGGCGGTAATGGGCGGCATGAGCTTTCCTGGAAGCGCGCAAAGCGGCGCCTTGCCCGGGTGCGTAAATGTCGCGTGGCTTCGCGTGAAGCTCACCAGGCAGGGGAGGCACGATCGACAGTCGGAAAGCGGATTATGCCCGCCATCGTCTGAAGATTCGCTTGTGCTCCGGCAATCTATCCATCGCGCATCCCGACTGCGCCCGCAACCTCTCGCGCGTAACGCGTCGCCGCCCTTCCCGCAATTGCGGGTATGTCCCGATACAGGTCCGCTGAACTAATAATATTATTCATATCGATTTCCGCATCCATACGTTAGAGGCGTATGTCTTCTAGCTGTATGTGAATCTAATAATAATTATGACCATCATAAGCGGGTACATCAGGAGATGAAGGTGCGCAATTACTTTGTGCTGGCCACGCTCGCCATGCTCAATGCATGTGGCGGCAATGACGGTTCGTCCAATCCGTCCGCGTCTGCGGACAAGCAGGTCAACGCGGCCGACGCGTCGGCGGCGTCCACCGCGTCGGCAGCCGCTGCGGCTTCGGCGGCGGACGCGGCCAACGTCCAGAGCGAATTCAAGGCCGCGAAAACGGTCCCGCTGGGCATGAAAACCACGACCCCGCCGCTCGTGATCGCCGATCCCACGTTGAACCTCGCGGCTTACACGCCGCCCGCACCGCCCACGCCGGTATCGTCGACCACCCTCTCCTTCGGCGACTTCACCAACTTCCTCGCCCCCGGTTCGACCCAAGGCTGGGGGCCAGGCACCAGCAACGCCAGCATCACGATTCCCGCGCCGCCGACCAACGGCACCGGCGCGGGCGACAAAACCGTGGCGCTTGCCAGCACCTACGCCACCGCATCGTATGAAGCGGACGTGACGGTCAGCGCGCCGGTCGGCACGGGCGCGGCGAACGCGGGCTTTCTCGTCCGCACGACCAACCCGACGGCGGGCGGTCCCGACAGCCTGACCGGCTACTACATCGGCTTCGATACCGGCACGCATTCGGTCGTCGTGGGCCGTGAGAACAACAACTGGACGAATTTCATCGCGTATCCGCTGAGCACGGTGGTGGGCGGCAGCACGCACCATCTGAAAGTCACGACGAGCGGCAATGCGATTACCGTCGACGTCGACCAGCAGCGCGTGATCAGCGTGAACGATGCGACCAACGCGCTGCCCGCCGTGTTCCAGTCGGGCAGCTTCGGGCTGCGGCGCTTCGGGGTCGGCGCGACCTTCAGCAACATCAAGATCCAGACCTACCCGACCGTGACTTCGCCGAGCTTCGATTTCTCGAAGGTGGTCGGCGCGGTCTATACGCCGTCGAATGCGGTCAACGCAATCGATTTCTGGGAAAACTACGACCCCGAGATCGTCAATCGCGAGCTGTCTTACGCGCAGACGTACGGCATGAATACGATCGCCGTGTATCTGCATTACCTCGTGTGGGCCAACGATCGCGTGGCATTCCTGAGCAAGTTCGAGAACCTGCTGAAGATCGCCGCGCGTCACGGCATCAAGGTCTCGCCGATCTTCTACGACGACTGCTGGAACCCGACGCCGCAGTATGGCCCGCAACCGGCGCCGGTCTGGGGCGTGCATAACAGCCAGTGGGTGCAGTCGCCGGGCACGCCGGTCGAACAGGCTTATTTCCAGCCGAGCGCGTCGAATTCCGCGGTGACGTACAAGCAGAGTCTCGCCAGCTACATCACCGATTTCGTCGCGCCGCATCGCAACGATCCGCGCATCATTTTCTGGGAGACGATGAACGAGCCGGGTTGCAGCGGCAACGGCGCGCTGCAGGAAACCCGCGCCGTGCTGATGAACGACGCGCGTATCGCGATCCAGAATGCGGGTGCAACCCAGCCGATCAACGCGCCGCAAGTGCAGGAAGACGAAGGCACGTACTTCTCCGACTTCTACGCGTTCCATCCGTACGGCAATCCGTACACGGGACCGGTGAACGGCAACAGTGTCAGCGCGCTGAACTCCGAAACGCTGCAACGCGGCTTTACCGGCACGGCCGGGCAGACCATGCCTGGGATCGTCGCGAACTACGGCGGATCGACGGGCTTTATCGTGTGGGAGCTGATGATCGGGCGCACCAATACGCGCTTCCACTGGGGCCAGGTGCCGAGCGCGCCCGCGACGGTGGAGCCGGCGGTTCCGTTCCAGGGCACCATCTACCCGGACGGCCATCCGTGGCAGACCTCGGAAACTCAGGCGCTCACGGGCGGCTTCAGTGTGAAACTGCCGGTGCTGCAAGTCGGCTACTACAACGATCCGACCTTCAACAGCGCGCCCGTCAAGACGTCGATTACGCCGATGATCGACTTCGATCTGAACACCGAGCGCGGCACCGATTCGCCTGATGCGTCTGCGGGCGTCAACGCGTCCAACTACGGCGTGCGCTGGACCGGCGCGATCAAGGCGACGCAGGACGGCACGTACACGTTCACGATCAACAGCGACAACGTTGCGCGTCTGTGGATCAATGGCGTGAAGGTCATCGACAAGAAGAGCGGGTCGCAAGGCACGGTGAGCGGCAAAACGTGGCTGGCGGCGAAGCAGCGCGCGTCGATCAAGGTCGAGTACGTGCACGGAACCGGCGCGGCGAGCATGCATCTGCTGTGGTCGAACCCGGCTGCGGATAATCCGGGCGTGCTGAAGATCGTGCCGTCGGATTCGCTGGTGGCGTCGGACTGATCGAACTGATCGACGCGACGAAGTAGCTATCTGGCGAAATGAGCCGACCGGTGCTCCTCAGGGACTGCCGGCCGGCTTTTGCGATCGATGCCCGGGTTGCCGCGTTCGTCGATAATTAGATCTGCTATTGCCCCGACAATGCGCGAACGCGCCCTCTTCTTACGACTCAGCCATGAAACCCGAGCTTGCCGGCAGATGCCTTTGCGGCGCGGTGCACTACGCCGTGAAAGACGAATTCGTCTATGCAAAGAACTGCCATTGTTCGAGATGCCGGCGTGCGACCGGCTCGGCGTTCAAGCCGTTCGCGGGCATTGAGCGCGACAAGCTGCGCGTGACGCACGGGGGTGACAATCTGCTGATTTTCGGCGGCGAACAGGCGTCGCATAACGTGCATTGCAAGACTTGCGGCAGCCTGCTGTTTTCAGTAGTTCGCGATGGGCAGTTTGTGCACGTCACGTTGGGCACGCTCGACGACACGCCCACGCTTCAGCCCACCGCGCACATCTTTGCCGGTTCGAAGGCGCCTTGGTATTCGATAAACGACTCATTGCCGCAGTTCGACGAATTCGATTGACCGCCGGGCAGCCCGAAACACTGTATAAAAAAACAGTATAATGAGCGGACGCAGCCGCCCTGCTTTCGTGGTCTTGTCGGGCGCGCAACTTTCCGCTCACCGGTCCAGCCCATGTCGTCGCAGCAAGCCCTTTTTGCGCCTGAGCCGGTGTCGCTCGTCCACGACGTGGAAGGCGGCATCCGCTACGTGCCTGAACTGATTCCCGCCGATGTCGCGCAACGGTGGTTCGATCAAACGCACCGGAACATCGGCTGGCTTGCGCAGCAACGCATGATGTACGACCGCGAGGTGGCTGTGCCGCGTCTGCTCGCCACGTTCGCGCTGGAATCCGCCGATCTTCCCTCCGATTTGCAGCAGGCATTCGAATCGGTTCGCGCGCTGGTCGGCGCACCGTTCAATCGGGTCGGACTGAATCTGTATCGTGACGGCAGCGACAGCGTCGCCCCGCACAGCGACAAGACCGACAAGCTGGTGCCGGGTCAGCCCATCGCCATCGTCTCGCTAGGCGCGAGCCGGCGCATGTCGATCCGGCCTAAGGGTGGTGGCCGGTCCGTGCATATCGAACTGGAAGCGGGAAGCTGCCTCGTGATGAGCTATGCGTCGCAATTCACGCACGAGCATGGAATTCCGAAGGTGGCGGGCGTCACGGAGCCGCGTATCAGTCTCGCGTTCCGGTGTTTTCAGAGCTGAGCCTGCTGCAAGCGCTAAGCAGCTAAGGTCGCCGCTTACGGCGTGCGGCTCTCGCCGCACACACGTCACCCAGATCATTACCGCGTAACCACGCCCCATCCGCCCAGCGGCTTACCCCGCAAAAATTTCCGGATTGTCCACCAGCGGCAAGAACTTACCGGTGCGGCCATCGAGCGCGAGCATCACGCCGCTTTCGATATCGAAGATCCAGCCATGCAATTGCAGCTTCTTGTTCGCCAGCCCGACCGCCACCGACGGATGCGTGCGGATATTGCCCAACTGCGCGATCACGTTGTCCTTCACCAGAGCGTCGAGGCGCTCGGCATCCGAATCGTAAGTACGTGCCGCGTTGATGGCTTTGGCGGCATCCGCGTGACGCAGCCAGCCTGCCACCGCCGGCAGATGATCGAGGTTCATGCAGGTCGAGATCGCCGTCATCGCGCCGCAATTCGAGTGGCCGCAGATCACGATATCGTGCACGCCCAGCACCGACACCGCGTACTCGACGGTCGCCGACACGCCGCCCGGTTCCGGCCCGTACGACGGCACGATGTTGCCCGCATTGCGGATCACGAACAGCGCGCCCGGCTCGACCTGCGTCAGCAGTTCAGGCACGACGCGGCTGTCCGAGCACGTGACGAACAGCGTGCTCGGACTTTGCGCGGTCGACAGACGTTTGAATAACGCGATCTGCTGCGGAAACACTTCGCGTTGGAAGCGGATAAAACCTTCGATGATTTCCTGCACGATGTTCTCCAGACATTCGATGACCGGGCTCACAACGCATGCAGATGGCAACTGCACGGCATGCCTGCTCCCGTTTTGGAGGGACTATACCGTAAGCCGCGAGCCAATTGGCATCGCCTGGATGTTCGGCGTAAGCGTCGGCGTGCCGCTATTTTCATCGATTGCTGGTGTGGAAAGAAAAAAACCCCGGCTGTTTCCAGCCGGGGCCAACTCTCTCGCTCGCACACCGGAAGCCGTGCGTGCGGTGCTACTTTAACCACCTCGATGAAGCGGATACAGACGCCGCTGTGGAAGAGTCCTTTGCAACCCGGCTCGAATCCCGATGCAGAGCCGCTAGCGTTGCGCTAATGCGCGTGAAATCAATAAACGGCTTGCGATCCCGCCGCTAAATCAGCCAGATCCCGCCACCGCACACACGCATAAGCGCAACACAACGACGGGCATCGAAACTCGTCACCGTGCATCCGCTTCCAACATTTCCGTGCATGAAACCTCGCGGACGAAACCCGCGCGTAAAACTCGTGCGTGAAACCGTTTTATCAACGGCTGTACATCGCATTCCAGTCGGCTTTGGAAACGGCCGGATGGCCGCTGCCGCTTTCCGACGAACCCGCGACGCTGCCGCCATAAGCGCTCGTGCCGACGTTGTTTTGCGCGGCCACGCGCGCTTCAGCCGCCTGGATCGCTGCGGGATAGTGAGCCTGGTCGCCGTCACCGACGCGATAGCCGGCCTGTTCGAGCTGAACCAGTTCCGCGCGCACCTGCTCGCGGGTAATACGGGTATTCGATTGCGATTGAGCGAAAACCGTGGCCGAAGCGGCCAGCGTAGCGACAACGACAACACCCTTGATCAACGACTTCATGATGAAAACAAGCTCCAGTTATTGATGGTTCGCGGCGCTTCGAAGCTTTCCTTCGAATGACTTTCAACGCGACCGCTGAACGCAATATAGGCGTCTGCCCGTCATAAAATAACGGCTGCTGGTCGAAGGGATTGTTGCTGGATCTGGAGAAATCGCTGTAAAGCGCGGCCCAGTGGAAGTGAGCCTTGAGATCCGGTCCGGCGCGAAACGCACCGGACCCCGCTTGGATGAACGCCTGAAGCGAGGCGCGGTCCGGCGGCCTCAGGCGAAATTGAAATCCTGCGTCAGTTGAAATCGCCGGTTTCGAGTTCCACCGATTTCCCCCCGTTTCTTTCGAGCACCCGCCGCGTAGCATTTTCAATCCGCGTACGGTTTGCCTCGAAGGTCCCCACCAGATTGTGCGCCGATGGGCCTTCGTTGCCGAAATGGTTGTTTAGCGCATCGAGCGACACGCTGCACCAGACATCGGCTCCATCAACATTGGCCTCGAAGGCGACGCGCGCCGCTGCCACTACTTCGCGGCGTCCGGTGAATTCGATCCTCATAATGATCCTCCATGTGTCGAAAGGAAGCCTCGAACGCGCAAGCACTGTGCCACGCAAGCCGCGCTCCGCCTGTGAAGCCGGAGCGGACGGTGCCAGGCGCGCATTCTCCGCAAGGTGCATACTCCATTCCGGCCGCCTCGTGCGACCGCGCTGATGCGTCCGGGCTCCTCCTTTCGAGCCGTCCAACGCACCCAACATACCGATACTAACCCCGCCCCATGTCCCGCAGCCCTCAATCGTCGCGCGCTCCCGTGATTGCCGCCGTCATGGCTTCGATGGCGATGGTCGCCATCGAAGCCACCATCGTTTCCACCGCCATGCCGCAGATCGTCGCGCAACTCGGGGATCTGCATCTCTACAGCTGGGTGTTCTCGTCGTTCCTGCTCACGCAGACCGCGATGACGGTGGTGTTCGGCAAGCTCGCCGATCTGTACGGGCGCAAGCCTGTCGTACTGGCGGGCATCGCGATCTTTCTGATCGGCTCGGTGCTCGCGGGCTTTGCGTGGTCGATGCCCGCGATGATCGTGTTCCGGCTGATCCAGGGCGTCGGCGCGGGCGCAATCCAGCCGGTCACGCTGACCATCGTCGCCGATCTCTACCCGGCTCACGAACGCGGCAAGGTGCAGGGCTATCTCGCGAGCGTGTGGGCGATTTCGGCGGTCGTCGGGCCGATGGTCGGCGGCTTCATCATTCACAATATGTCGTGGGCGTGGATCTTCTGGATGAACGTGCCGATCGGCCTCGCGTCGGCGGCGGGCTTCATCGTGTTCCTGCGCGAGTCGGAGCGGCACGCGCGTCCGTCGATCGATTTCGGCGGCGCCGCACTGTTCATGGCGGCGATCGCCGCGTTGATGATGGCCCTCACCTACGCGGGCGACGACGATCTCGCGAAAGCCTCGCTCGCGGGCGCCGCGTTCGCGCTGTGCGTCGTGTTCTTCGTGATGCAGGAGCGTCGTGCGGCCGAGCCGATGATCTCGTTCGCGCTCTGGAGCCGCCGTCCGATTGCCGCGTGCAACGGCTCGACGGTGCTGTCCGGCATGATCCTGATGGGCGCCACCACCTTCCTGCCGATGTACGTGCAAGGCGTGTTGCACCGCTCGCCGGTGATCGCCGGACTCGCGCTGACGATGATGATGGTCGGCTGGCCCGCCGGCGCGACGCTCGCGGCGAAGTCGTTCCAGCGGCTCGGCTTGCGGCGCATCCTGATCGGCGGCAGCGCGTTCGTGCCGCTCGGCGCGCTGTTGCTGCTGTTCCTCGCGCCGGGCGGCTCGCCGCTGATCGCCGCGTTCGGCTCGCTGATCATGGGCTTCGGGATGGGCACGTCGAGCGTCAGTTCGCTGGTGCTGATCCAGGAGATCGTCCGGGTGGACGAACGCGGCAGCGCGACCGCATCGAATCTGTTTTCGCGCAATCTCGGCAGCACGTTGGGGGCGACGCTGTTCGGCGCGGTGCTGAACTTCGGGCTGAGTCATTCGCGCGGCGCGGCGGTGGTCACGTCGGATCAGTTGAAGGCGCTGCTGCAAAACCAGGTGACGAATCTCGGCGACAGCGATCTGATCCGGCTCGTGCTGCATCAATCGCTGCATCTGACGTTCGTGTCGATCTTCGTCATTGCGCTGTTCGTGGTCGCGTTGCTGACGTTCGTCCCGGCGATCAGCATCGGGCCGGGCAAGAAAATGCCGATCGAGGCGCTGTCGCCGCTGGAAGATTGAGCGCGGCGGCTATCGGCTCGACGCTTCAAGCTACGGCGAAGTCGCGGGTAGCGTACCCGCGAAAAACTCCACCGCCTGCGCGGCCGTGCGTGCATGAATCGCATCGCGGTCGACACCCGGGCCATCCTTGCAGATCATCGCGAGACGCTCGGCGGCATCCGGCAGACAGGTGTCGAGAAACGTGTTGTGCGATGCGCCGGGCAGCATCGTGACGACGGCCTGCGGCAGCAAACCGGCGATGCGGTGAATGTTGGTGTCGACCGGCGCGATCCGGTCGTTTTCTCCCGCCACCAGCGACACGGGAATCGTCACGCTGTCGAACGAGTGCTGGTCGAACGCCTCGCCCAGCGCGGGCGCAATCGCGAACACCGCCTTGATACGCGGATCGCGGTACGACGCGCCGGAGCGCGCGCGGGACGCCTTCGTCGCGGGCGACAAAGTGTCATGCGTCACGGCCTTGTCTGCGGCGTCGGCGCCTATCTGCGCCATTTCCGGCGGATGGCAGATCGCATCGGCTTCCGGCGACGTGCAGAAGCGCTCGAACGCTGCCAGGTTCGTGCGCGCGCCCGCCAGTTCGAGCACTGTGTATCCGCCGAGCGAAAATCCCACCGCGCCGATTCGCGCGCGGTCGATATGCGGGCCCAACTGCGGGTCGGCGAGTACGCCATCGAGCACTTCGCTCGCGTCGGTCGCGCGCTCCCACCAGAGCATGAAGCCGTCGAGCGTTAGCGGCTCCAGCGCGCTATTGCCCGGATGATTGACGCCCGCGACGATAAATCCCTGCGCGGCGAGCGCCGCGCCCAGCCAGTCGAGGCTGTCCGCGCTGCCGCCGGTGCCGTGCGACAGCACCAGCAGCGGATAACTCTGGCGCGCGTGCGCAAGCGGCGCGTTGTCCGCCACTGGATGCCCTTTGAAAATCGGCTGACCGGGTGCGCCGATATCGTGGGCCGTCTCCGGCACGGCGGCATCGACCGGATACCAGATGCGGGTCACCAGCGCCTGGGTCTGAGCGCCGCGCCAGTGACGCGCCACCGCCGGATGAAACACCCGCACCGTCTCGCCCACATGCAGGGCGACCGGATCGGCGACGCCTGCCGCCGGCAACGCGATTCCTATCCCGAGCGCCAGCAACGCGCAGCATCGACGCAACATGATCAGTCCTTGCACAGAGGGATCATCAGATCGGTGACGCACGTGTGCTGCGCGCCGTCGATCAGCGGATTGCGATACCACTCGAGCGCCGGCCTCCGGTCGCGCATATAGCCGCTGTGCGGGAGCCAGCCGCCATAGAGCGCCCTGAAGGTCGGCGCGATCAGCGCGTACGGGCCGACCAGCCGATGCACCGCATACAGTCCGCCGTCGAGCCTCATCGACGTGACATCGTCGACGGAAACCGCAGCGGGACTGGCGACCACGCCCGCGTGATACTCAAAGCCGCCGTTCACGCCAGCCGCGCGCGTGCAGATACCGATGCGCTGGTCCGTGGACGCGCTCTGCTCGCTACACACCAGATGAATCAGGCGGCGAAAGGTCTGGCCGATTGTCCCGACCGGCCCGTCGTGCCGCACGCAGAGCACATCGACCGGTGCGATCTCGGCGAGTTCGACCGAAGGCGATTCGTCTGCCGACGTTCTACTTTCATTCGCGCTCGCGTTTGAAGCAGCGTTGGCATGGCTGGCATCGTGACCGGCGCCGCCGCTGCGAGTGCGCCGGTCTGCAACACCGCCCGCCAGATGCCGCTGCCGCGCCCTGAATTCGCTCGGACTGACACCCGTGAAGCCGCGAAACGCGCGCGCGAATGCCTGCGGACTGTTGTAACCCGCGTCGTGCGCGACGGTGGTCACCTGAGCGGACGCATCGGTGAGCCGCTGCGCAGCCTGAGCGAGCCGCAGGCGCTGCACTGTTTCGACCACGCTTTCGCCGGTCAACGCCCGATAGATTCGATGAAAGTGATAAGGCGAGAGATGCGCGAGCGCCGCCAGGCTTTCGAGCGTGTGCGGCGCACCCGGTTCGAGCAGAATCGCCTCGACCACGCGAGCGATACGTCGACGGTAATCGTGTTCGGTGCTGGGCTTCATCATGCCGATAGGATAACGGCGTGGCCCCTGCCGCACGTTGCAGAGCTTGCGACATTTTTGCCGCGTGTTCTGCTTTGCGCATTGCGTCCTGCATAGATTGCTGAGTTGCTTGCTGTTAGCCTGCGCAAGCAACTTGAAATCGCCACCGACTCGAATCAGAATGACGCGGCGCCCCACACGCGCATTCCAAAAAAATAGAGAGAAGGCGATCACATGGATCGTATCGACACCGCCCCGGGTGAGACAGGCCACACGTTGGGCGCATTGGCTTATGCGGACCGGCACGACATGCAGAGTTTCAGCGTGCGCCTGTCGATCAAGCCGCGCGACGCGGGCATTTTCTCGGCGAACCGCTATGCACTTCGAATAAAAAGCGAGCTGACCTTCTCGGGCCACGAGATCCTGTTGCGCCGGGCGAACGCGTCGGAAACTCGTAGCGTGCATCGCGACGAGGTGTTCGATATCGATTTCAACGAAGGCGTGCTGCTGTTCGATCTTCACTCGCCGCAACGCGCGATCGAACGGGTCGAACTGATACCGCGCAGTGCTGAAGATTTGCAGCGCATCGTCGACTTACTGCCGGTACGGATGACGCCCGAATTTGCCGCCCAGCGCATCGCACACAAAACCTATCGCCAGAGACTGCTCGCGTTGACGCCGGTGCCGCGAGCCACGTATGCGCTGGTCGTGCTGAACGTGCTCGTCCTGATCGCGATGGGGGTCTCCGGCATTAACGTGCTCATGCCGGACGCCGCCGAGGTGGCCAGGTGGGGAAGCAACCTCGGCGCCTATACGCTAAACGGCGAACCGTGGCGCCTGTTCACCGCGATCTTCGTTCACTTTGGCCTGCAGCATCTGGTGGGCAACATGATCGTGCTGTTCATGCTCGGACGCACGACCGAGCGCCTGTACGGCAGCCTGCGCTTTCTCGCGCTCTACGTGTTCGCAGGGCTGATCGGCAGCATTGCCAGCGTGCTGACGCATCCCGGTCTCAACAGCGCGGGCGCGTCGGGCGCGATCTTCGGCGTGGCGGGCGCACTGCTGATTTTCGTGCTGGTCTACCGCAGGCAATTGCCGCCGTCGGAAGCCGCGCGTTTGCGCACGTCGATGTGGATTTTCATTCTCTACACGTTGTACAACGGCTTCAGGCACAGCCAGGTCGACAACGCTGCGCACCTTGGCGGGTTGATCGGCGGATTGGCGATCGGTGCGCTGCTGGCCAGGCCGCTCGATCTCGACGCGCGTCGGCGAAACTCGTTCAGAACGGCCGTCGCGTCATGGACGGTCGCGCTGCTCTCGCTCGCAGCGTTGTCCTATCCGCTGACGCATATGAGCGCATCGCGTCTCGCCGATGCGCAGTTTTCCAGGCTGATGGTCGAAGCGCGGCAAACCCAGAACAGGATGCGCGCGGACCTTATCGCGTGGCGTCATTTGCGGCTCGCGTCGCAGGTCGACCGGGATGTGGCGTCGAACCGGATCATGCGGGAAATCCTGCCGGGCTGGAACAGCATGTACGAGTCCATCAGTCGCGCGCAGATGCCCGAGGGCTCGCCGCGCGCGCCGTTGCGGCAAGCCATGCTGCGCTATATCGACGATAACCGGGAGATCTACCGCAGCCTCGCGATCATGCTGTCGCATCCGCAGGACATGGATGCTGCGGCGATGGCGCCGGTTCTCGCGCGCGCCAAGGACGCGAAGGAGCAGGCCGTGCTGATGAAGAAACTCGAGCAGCAAGCCAGTTCGCAACCGCGATAGCGGCGTGTGTAAGCGGCCAACTTCAAATGTGCCGAACGGCGCGAAATCCGCTGACAACGCATGCTAGCCGTGACGGGCAACCGGTTGAGGTCGAACGGCGGTTGCGTCAGTGCGGAAATGGCGGCTCTGCGGAGCGTTCACCCGCCCTTCGCATACAACGTCGATTCCGCGAAGCCTTCCGCAGCCAGCACGTCGCCGACCAGAATCAACGCGGTCCGCTCGATCGAAGTCGACTGCACCTTGCCGACGATATCGTCCAGCGTGCCGGTGATCTTCTCCTCATCCGGCCAGCTCGCGCGATAGATCACCGCAATCGGGCACGCGCCGCCGTAATGCGGGCGAAGCTCATCGACGATACGCGCAAGGTGCCTCACGCCCAGGTGGATCGCCATCGTCGCGCGATGCGCGGCGAGATCGCCGAGTTGCTCGCCTGCGGGCATCGAGGTCTTGCTCGCGTAGCGCGTGAGAATCAGCGTCTGCGACACATCGGGCAGTGTCAGTTCGCAGCCAAGCGCCGCCGCGCATGCGGCCGTGGCGGTCACGCCCGGCACGATCTCGTAGGGAATGTCCAACTCGCGCAGACGCCGAATCTGCTCGCCGATCGCGCCGTACAGCGACGGGTCGCCGGAATGTACGCGCGCCACGTGCTGCCCCTTGTCATGCGCGGCCTTGAGTAGCGCGACGATCTGATCGAGGTCGAGTTCGGCGGTATTGACGACCTGTTCCGCGGTGTGTCCATCGAGCACCGCAGCCGGCACCAGCGAACCCGCGTACAGGATCACCGGGCAACTGCGCACGAGGCGCTGCCCTTTCACCGTGATCAGTTCCGGGTCGCCAGGACCCGCGCCGATAAAAAACACCGTCATTCGATACTCCAGCCATTCGTTATTCCACGCGTTCGTGTCGCCGTGGATTGTGTGTGTGTTTCACGCGCGCAATGCGTGCAGCAGATCCGCGACGTCGTCGAATTCGCGATCGGTCGCGGGCAACGCCGGACGTCGCAGCATGATCACCGGCAAGCGACGCTCTCGCGCGACCTCGAGTTTCGCTTCGGTCGCGCTGCCGCCGCTATTCTTGCTGACTACGACGTCGAACGCCTGCAGCGCGAACAGCGCGCGCTCGCCCTCGAGCGTGAACGGGCCGCGCGCCGCGAGGATTCGCGCGCGCGGACTGTCCTTGTGCGACTCCAGACAGCGCACGGTCCAGAACTGATGCGGCGGAATCTCGTCGAGATGCGCGAGCGGTTCGCGTCCTAACGTCAACAGCGGCCGGCGAAACGGCGCGAGCGCGGCGACGAGTTCGTGCCAGTCGCCGACCATCCGCCAGTCGTCGCCGCTTTGCGCCTGCCAGCCACGGCGGCGCAGCGCCCAACACGGCACGCGGGCGGCGGCGCAGGCGCGCACCGCGTTCGCGCTGATCTGTGCGGCGTAGGGATGCGTTGCGTCGATCACCAGCGTGATCTTTTCGCTTTCGATGTAACGCGCGAGCCCCTCGCTGCCGCCGAATCCGCCGACGCGCACTTCGCACGACAAGTCCTCGGGCACCTTGCCGAGGCCCGCGAGACTGTACACGTCGGCGGGGCCGAGTTGCCGCGCGATTTTCAACGCGTCGCCGGTGCCGCCCAGCAGCAGTACCCTGACGGGTTGTGTCGTGGCTGGCGTCATCGTGCGGCTCCGATCAGATTGCCCTGGCGGTCGATCGCGAACATTTCCACGCTGACCTGCGGCGGAACGATATCGCGCGCGACGGCCAGCGCATGCCGGCAGACGATATCGCCGAGCGGCACCTGCTGCGCGTGCGCGAGCGCCACTGCCTGCTGACTCGTATTGGCCGCGCGAATCGCGGTTTGCAGAGCGTCATCGGCACCGTATCCGGCGGCCCATGTCGCCAGCCGTTCGAGATCGATGCTCGAATTCCGGCTATGCAGATCGAGATGCCCGGCCGCCAGCTTGCTGAGCTTGCCGAAGCCGCCGCACACGCTGAGCCGCTCGACCGGCGCGCGCTTCATATGCTTGAGCACCGCGCCGACGAAGTCGCCCATTTCGATCAGCGCGATATCGGGCAGCGCATAGTGCGCGCGCATCGCGTCCTCGCTGGCGTTGCCGGTGCAGGCCGCGAGATGCGTGTAGCCGTTCGCGCGCGCCACGTCGATGCCCTGATGAATCGACGCGATATAAGCCGAGCACGAGAACGGCCGCACGATCCCGGTGGTGCCGAGAATCGACAATCCGCCGATGATGCCCAGCCGCGGGTTCATCGTTTTCAACGCGAGTTCCGCGCCGCCTTCGACGCCGATCGTCACTTCGAAGCCGCCGCTGTACGCATGCTCGGCGGCGAGTTCGGTCAGATGCTGCGTCATCATGCTGCGCGGCACGGGATTGATCGCCGGTTCTCCGACCGGCAGTGTCAGACCGGCTCGCGTCACGGTGCCGACGCCAGGCCCCGAGCGAAAAATCACGCCGGGTTCGGCGATCAGGCGCACGCGCGCGAACACGATCGCGCCGTGGGTGACGTCGGGGTCGTCGCCGGCGTCCTTGACGGTGCCGGCTTCGGCAACGTCAGCGCTGCTGGCGTTGCCGGCATCTCCGGCGACATGGACGTCATCGGCGACATCGGTGTCATTGACGACGCGGCGGCAGTAGACCAGCGGCATCGGCACATGCTGGCCCTTGGGCAGCGTAATTTCCGCGACCTCGCTGACGACGCCCGCAAGCAGCAGACGCGCCGCCGCCAGCGACGTCGCGGTGGCGCAACTGCCGGTCGTGTAGCCGCTACGTAGCGGCGCGGGTTGTTCGGGTGTTTCGTCGCGCATTACGGATGATCGGTGGAAACGGCGGGCATGTTGCCCGGGATACCCGCAGCGTGCTTCGTCACGTCGAGCATCGTGATCGGCAACGCCTGACGCCACGTATCGAAACCGCCGAGCGGCCGCGCGTCGGCCAGCGCGACGCGGGTCAGCGTGCCTCCGTGCCGGTCGCGCCACGCGATCAGCGCCGCTTCGCCTTGCAGCGTGACCGCGTTCGCCACCAGACGGCCGCCGTCGCGCAGACTCTCCCAGCAGGTTTCCAGCACGCCCGGCACCGTCACGCCACCGCCGATAAACACCGCATCCGGCGCGGGCAGTCCGTGCAGCGCCTCGGGCGCGCGGCCCGCGACGAGTTGCAGACCCGGCACGCCCAATGTGTCGCGGTTATGTTCGATAAAAGCCTGCCGCTCCGGATGCCCTTCGACGGCAATCGCGCGGCAGGCGGGATGCGCGCGCATCCATTCGATCCCGATCGAGCCGCTGCCCGCGCCCACGTCCCACAGCAATTCGCCGGGCGTCGGCGCGAGGCGCGCGAGCGTGATCGCGCGCACATCGCGTTTGGTCAACTGGCCGTCGTGGCGAAACGCGTCGTCAGGCAGACCGCAGGTCAGCGGCAGACGCGGCGCGGCTTCGTCCGCGCGGCATTCGAGCGCGATCAGATTCAGCGCGGCGACTTCGCCCGCGGGCCATTGATCGGCCCGGCCGTCGATCCGCCGTTCCAGATCGCCGCCCAGATGTTCGAGCACGACCATCCGGGTCGCGCCGAAGCCGCGCGTCGCCAGCAACGCGGCAAGCGCGGCGGGCGTGCGGCCGTCGGCGCTCAGCACGAAAATGCGCGCGCCGTCATGCAGATGCGCATTCAACGCCGCCAGCGGACGACCCACCACCGACACCGTCGCCACGTCCTGCAACGGCCAGCCCAAACGCGCTGCCGCCAGCGACAACGACGACGGCGCGGGCAGCACCCGCAGTTCGCCCTCGGGCAACTGCCGCGCCAGCGTCGCGCCGACGCCGAACAGCATCGGGTCGCCGCTCGCCAGCACGCACACGCTCTGATTGCGCTCGGCCAGCAACGGTGCGAGATCGAACGGACGCGGCCACTGGGTGCGGCGCGCGGCGAGTCGCGCGGGCAGCATCGCCAGATGACGTTCGCCGCCATAAATCACCGACGCCGTCAGCAAAGCACGCCGCGCGGGCCGTCCCAAACCGGCGAAGCCGTCGTCGCCAATGCCCACTACGGTCAGCCATGCCGGCATGCATCCATCCTCACTCTGAATCTTCAAATAATGCGCTGTGCCACGCCTGTCAAAGCGTCCAGCCTCGTTGCGCTGTCCGAAAAAAGGCATAATACAGCCGCCGGTGCCCTTCGGGGCCGAAGAGGGAACACAGTGCCACTGTGGCTGCCCCCGCAACTGTATGCAGCGAGTCCGCCTGCGCTGCGCGCCACTGGATTGACCGGGAAGGCCGCGGCGGATCATGACCTGCCAGCCAGGAGACCTGCCGGCAACACTGTTCGTGCCAGCCAACATCGGGCGGGGTGTACCGATGCCGCAGCAAGCCTGACGCGGCTTGCTCGGGTTTTTGTGCGACGCTCAACCCGGTGTCCGTCTTGAATCAAGCTTCGCCCTCCCTCGTTTTGCCTCACGCGGTCCCGACACTGCGGCCCTCGGCGTGTCCGGGGCTGCTGCGCATCGTCGCCGCGCGCGATGGCGGGATCTGCCGGATCAAGCTGCCTGGCGGCGTATTGAGCGCGGCGCAGGCCGAGGTTATCGCAGGCGCGAGCGCACGGCACGCGGCCGGGGTGGTTGAGTTGACCAATCGCGCGAATTTGCAGGTGCGCGGGGTGCGTAGCGGGCACGAAGCGGCGTTGATCGAGGCGCTGGTGGGTGCGGGGCTTGGGCCTGAGCCTATGTCGGGGGGGAGCGTGGCCGTTAATGCGAGCGCCGCTTCCGCCGACGATGTCCGCAACGTGATGATCAGCCCCGCCGCCGGACGCGATCCCGCGGCCCTGGTCGATACGACGCAGCTGTGTGCCGAACTGCTCGCGCTGCTGCAAAGCGACACGCGGTTTGCAGCGTTGTCGCCGAAATTCGCGTTGCTGCTGGATGGCGGTGAGCGGCTGGCGCGGGTCGATCATCCGCATGATGTGTGGATCGCGGCGTCGCAGGGTGTCGAGGGTGTGCGGTTCGTGTTCGGGTTGGCGGGATGCCCGCCGGAGGCTTCGGCTTCGGCTTCGGCTTCGGCTTCGGCTTCGGCTTCGGCTTCGGCTTTTCAAAGCGTAGCTGCGCCTGAACCGCAGCAAGTCGGGCGGCTTAACAAAGGCACAGGCCCATTAGCCGCCGTATCGCCCGCGCAAGTCCCGGCTCTCGTGCGAGCGCTGCTGCACACCTTCCTCGACCTCGCCGCCGACGACGCCACCCGCATGCGTCACCTGCTCGCCACCCATGCCGTCGATGCCATCCTGCAGCACGCCCAGACCTACGTCGACTTCCCGCTCTCACGCGACGCGTCGCTCGCCGGCTGGCAACGCAGCACGCCAGCCGACGCCGGCCTTCGCCTCGGCGCGCATCCGCAATGCAAGTTGGGAACATGGCACGCAGGCGGCCAACCGCCGCTCGGCCGCGTCGATGCCGATACCTTGCGCGCCCTCGCCTTGCTCGCGCGCCAGCACAACACCGGCATCCTGCACATCACCCCGTGGCAAAGCGTGCTGCTTCCCGACCTCGCGACCGACACCGTGCCCGCCGTGCTAACCGCACTGAACGCGCTCGGCCTCGCCTGCGACCCGTCGCAGCCGATCACGCGTCTGATCGCGTGCGCCGGGTCGAGCGGCTGCGCAAAAAGTCTCGCGGACACCAAAGCCGACGCGCAGCAACTCGCCGCGCAACTGCCCGCGGGCGTCGAAGTGCACCTCAGCGGCTGCCCGCGATCCTGCGCGGCCGCGCATTGCGCGCCCTACACGCTGCTGGCGGTTGCGCCCGGCAGCTACGACCTTTATCGACGCGACGACAGCGGATCCGGTTTCGGCCGCTGCGTCGCGCACCAACTGACGATCCAACAGGCCGCCGACACGCTCGCGCGCCTGGCCCGGAGTAACACTGATGCTTGAATACATACGCGACGGTCAGGAGATCTATCGCCAGTCGTTCGCGACGATCCGCGCGGAGGCCGACCTGTCGCGCATTCCCGCCGACCTCGAAAAACTCGCGGTGCGCGTGATCCACGCATGCGGGATGGTCGACGTGATCGACGATCTGCAATTTTCCGCCGATGCCGGCACCGCAGGCCGCGTCGCCCTCGCTCAAGGCGCGCCGATTCTGTGCGACGCGGGCATGGTCGCGCAGGGCATCACGCGAGCCCGGCTGCCCGCGGGCAACGAAGTGATCTGCACGCTCACGCAGCCGGACGTCCCCGCGCTCGCCCGCGAACTTGGCAATACGCGCTCGGCTGCCGCGCTCGAATTGTGGCGTCCGCATCTGGCGGGCAGCGTCGTCGTGATCGGCAATGCGCCGACCGCGCTGTTTCATCTGCTCGACATGCTCGATGCCGGCGCGCCAAAACCCGCGCTGATCCTCGGCTTTCCGGTGGGTTTTATCGGCGCGGCCGAATCGAAGGCGATGCTCGCGCAGGACAGTCGCGGCGTGCCCTTCGTCGTCGTGAACGGCCGGCGCGGCGGTAGCGCGATGGCTGCCGCGGCCGTCAATGCGCTCGCAACGGAGGTCGAATAAATGGCGGTGCAAGGACGTTTGCTCGGACTCGGCGTCGGCCCCGGCGACCCCGAACTCATCACGCTGAAGGCGCTGCGTTTGCTGAAAGCGGCACCCGTGGTCGCGTATTTCGTCGCCAAGGGGAAAAAGGGCAACGCGTTCAGCATCATCGAAGCGCATTTGCACGAGGCGCAGCAGCATCTGCCGCTGGTTTATCCGGTGACGACCGAGGCGCTCGAACCGCCGCTGTCGTATGAAGCGATCATTGCCGACTTCTACGACACCGCCGCAGGCGTCGTGTCCGCGCATCTCGACGCGGGTCGCGACGTGGCGGTGATCTGCGAAGGCGATCCGTTCTTCTACGGCTCGTACATGTACCTGCACGACCGGCTCGCGGCGCGCTACGACAGCGAAGTCGTGCCCGGCGTCTGCTCGATGCTCGGCGGCGCGGCGGTGCTCGGTGCGCCGCTGGTGTATCGCAACCAGAGCCTGTCGGTGTTGTCGGGCGTGCTGCCAGAGGAAGATTTGCGCCGCCGTCTCGCCGATGCCGACGCTGCCGTGATCATGAAACTCGGCCGCAATTTCGACAAGGTGCGGCGCGTGCTTGGCGAGCTTGGCCTCGCGAAACGTGCGCTTTACGTCGAACGCGCGACGATGGGCAATCAGCGCATCGTGCCGCTCGCGGACGTCGATCCGATGGCGTCGCCGTATTTTTCGCTGCTCGTCGTGCCGGGGGAAAAATGGCAAGGATGACGGCAGCGCCCGCCATCGTGATTCTCGGCGCGGGCGCGTTGGAGACTGCCCGGCGCATTCAGGCTTTGTATCGCGGACGTGGTGCGGGCGAAGGTGAACGACTCGCAGCCGAGGCTGATGTCGCGAAGACCGCAGGCGATGCGCACGCGAGTCATCTGGAAGGCGTAGCAAATGCCAGCGGCTCTGCTGCTGCTTCGAACCCCGCGTCTGCGAATCCCGCTGCTCCGCTGGCAAGCGCCGCTTGCCAGATCCACGCACTGCAAGGCCGTGTCGAGGCCGATGTCGGCTATACCGAACTCGGCGCGCATCTGTGCGAACTCTACGCACGCGGCACACCGATCGTCGCCTTGTGCGCAGCGGGCATCGTGATTCGCTGCCTCGCGCCGATGCTGTCGAACAAGGGCGTCGAGCCGCCGGTGCTCGCCGTCGCCGAAGACGGCAGCGCGGTCGTGCCGTTGCTCGGCGGACTCGCCGGCGTCAACGTGATGGCGCGCGAAATCGCCGCTGCTCTGGCCGTGGCGCCCGCCATCACGACTAGCGGCGAACTGCGCTTCGGCACCTGCGTGCTCAATCCGCCCGAAGGTTATGCACTCGCCGATATCGGGCAAGGCAAGCGCTTCGTGTCGGATCTGCTGGCGGGCGAGAGCACGCGCATCGAAGGCGACGCGCCCTGGCTCGACGACGCGCGGCTGCCGCGCTCAGAAAACGCCCGCCTCGCGATTCGCGTGACGCCGCGTGTATGGGACGGGCGTGAAGATGACCTGGTGATTCATCCGCGCAGTGTGGTTGCTGCGGTGACGGGGTTTGCAGATGCCGCTGACCGCATCGCTGCCCGCGTCCGCGATTCGCTCGATGCACACCGTCTCGCGCCGCTATCGCTCGCAGCCCTGCTGATTTCGCTGGAACACGCGTCGAACCCCGCGTTCGCTGAAGCCGCCGCGCTGCTCGACGTGCCGTTGCGCTTCACGCAGACTCGCGCTGAAGACAACGCAACGCCCGCCAGCCTCCTGCAAGCAGCCCTGCGCGTGCCGTACGAAACGCTGGACGACGACGCAGCGACAGGCATCGCGCTTGCCCTCACCCCGCTCGCGATCGATCCGCACACGATTGGCCGCGCACGAGGCCGCCTGACCGTGATCGGTCTCGGCCCCGGCAGCGCCGATCTGATGGTCCCCGCGGCCCGCGCCGCGCTCGACGAAGCCACCGACATCCTCGGCTACGACACCTACGTGAAAATGGCCGGCCCGTTGCGCGCGAGCCAGCGGGTGCACGGCACCGACAATCGCGAGGAAATGCAGCGCGCGCGGCACGCGTTCGATCTGGCGAGCGAAGGACGTTCGGTGGTGATGGTGTCGTCGGGCGATCCAGGCGTGTTCGCGATGGCCGCAGCGGTGCTCGAAGCGCTCGACGAGGACGCGTCGCAAGCGTCGCAACACCCCGCCTGGTCGGCGGTCGAACTGAAGATCCTGCCGGGTGTGTCGGCGGCGATGGCGGCGGCGGCCCAGGCAGGCGCACCGCTCGGCCACGACTTCTGCATGCTGTCGCTGTCCGACAACCTGAAGCCGTGGTCGATCATCGAAAGACGTCTGCGGCACGCGGCCGATGCCGATCTGGTGATGGCCTTCTACAACCCGATTTCGCGCGCGCGTCCGTGGCAACTGGATAAAGCGCTGGATATCGTGCGGGAATATCGCTCCGCGCAAACGGTGGTGGTGCTCGGGCGCGACGTGGGCCGCCCCGGCGGCACGCGGCGCACGCTGACGCTCGGTGAGCTGCGTTCGTCCGATGTGGATATGCGGACGATGGTGATCGTCGGATCGTCGACGACGCGGCGGTTCGGCAAAGGCACGCTCGACGGTGACGAGTGGGTGTACACGCCGCGCTGGTACAAGTGAAAGCCTGAGCCGACGCAGGTCGGCTCAGGCCCGACGCAAGCGCATCAAGCCTGACGACTCAAGCCGCCACCTTCAGATCCTCGATTGCCCGCTGCCTTACCCCGAGGTCGTCCCACAGTTCCGGGTGGCACGTGAACACCAGGATCTGGTGCCGCGTCGCCGCATCGATCAGCGCGCGCTTGATCGCATCGCGACGCGCGGCATCGGTATGCACGGCGGCGTCGTCGAGCATCAGCAAGGTCGGCCTGCCCGACGCCTTCAAGAGGTCCGCATACGCCAGCCGCGTCAGA
Source organism: Paraburkholderia sp. GAS333 (assembly GCF_050435665.1). Lineage (NCBI taxonomy): Bacteria > Pseudomonadati > Pseudomonadota > Betaproteobacteria > Burkholderiales > Burkholderiaceae > Paraburkholderia > Paraburkholderia sp. GAS333. Next base: position 339,080 of record NZ_JBNDKS010000004.1, on the reverse strand, counting down.
ATGCCAAGCTGCTCGCGCGTGCCGAAACTCAGCGCGTCGAGCGTGTCGGCGCGACCATGGCGATCCAGCGTCGCGGGACTCAGATCGTCGCCGAGCGCAATGCTCGACTGCGGGAAAATCCGCTTCAGATAGTGCCCAAGCCGCTCGGTCAACGGCGCGCGCAATTGCGCGACCGCCGCGTCGCGTTCATCGACCAGCACCTCGTCCAGCAGACTCAACGCGCTCGCGCGCAGGCTCAGTTCGTCCTTGCGACGCGTGGCCTGCTCGACCTGAGCCTCCAGCGCCGCGAGACGTTCACCGAGGCCCGACGCGCCGACCGTCTCCAGTTGACTGCGCAACTGCGCGATCCGCACCTGCCGTTCGTGCTGCTCGCCACGCGCCAGTTCCGCCGATGCGCGATAGCGTTTCGCCTCGGCCGCCGGATCGTCGAGACGCACCGCTTCCAGTTCGCGCTCGCGTCCTTCGCGCTGCTTGCGCAACGCGTCGACCTGCACCCGCTGCTCGACGATTTTCGTCTGCCATTGCGTGCGGTTGCTGCGATACGCGGCGTCGCTCAATTGCGCTTCCTTGCGCTGCAATTGAGCGGCGAGCGAGTCGGCGGTGGCGATGCCGGTCGAGCGTTTTTCCGCCGCCTGCGCGAGCACCTTGCGGGCGGCCTCCAATGCGTCGCGCGCGATCTCCGCGTTACGCCGCGCTTCGTCGAGCGGCAATGCGGCGGACACATCGGGCAAACCCGCGAGCCGTTCATTCGACGCCTGCAAGCGAGCCGCCGCCGACGCGAGCGCCGCACGCAAAGCCTCGATGCCCTGCGGCGCATGCACGTCGAGAATCTTCGCCTGGCTTTTCTGCTGCGCAATCGACGCTTTCCACTTCTCGTGACGCGCCTGCGCGTCGCTGACCGATGTCACGCCGAGCGCCTGCAACAACTGGGCATGCGCAGCTTCGAGCGACGCCAGTTCGGACAATTGCGCGGATAGATCGGAGACGCCCGGAATCACGCGCAATTCGCCGAGTTCGCCGAGCTGGATCAGCTTTTCTTCGTCGACACGCAGCGTGCCGCGGCCAATGGTTTGCGCGCCGTTGATCGTCAACGAGCCGTTCAGGCTGTATTCGATGCGCGTCATCGCCGCTTCGGTGCGCGCGCGCAACACGGTCAACTCGCCGTCGAGCACAACGAGCCGCTTCAGTTTCGCCTCGTCGATTTCAAGCGATGCCGCTTCGCGCGTCGCCTCGATCACAGCTTCGTTCGCTTTGTCCGCCGCAGCAATCGACGCCTCCAGCCGCTCGCTCTCGGTGCGATAAAAACCGCTCTGGCTGCGCAGATCGGCGGCCGTCACCGCCGCGTTCGCGAGTTCGAGCGCGCGGTTGGCCTCCGCGGATGCCTGGTCGAATTGCGCCGCGCCGCTCGCCGCCTGCGCGTGTTCGGTCTGCGCTGCGGCTACTTCGGCCCGCGCCTGATCGAGTTGCAGACGTTCGCGCGCAACTGCAGTTTCGAGTTCGACCGCGCCCTGCTCCTGTTGCAACGACAACGCCAGTTCGGCCTCGCTCACCTGCAACGACTGCGCGAGCCCCTGCACACTGCGTTCGAGTTCGGCGGCTGCGTCGGCGCGTTGCTGCGCCAGCACGGCCTTCTGTTCGTGAAGCTCCCACGGACGCTTGCGCTGCGTATCGTCGAAGGTTTCCTGCAACGACGCGAGCCGCGCGATGTTCTCGTCGAACTGCTGACGCTGCTGCTCAAGCCCGTTGCGATCGTCGATCAGCCGGGTGAGGGTCGCTTCGGCTTCGGCCAGCGGGCCGGTCGCCTTCTGCGTGCGCGCCGTCAGCAGTTGACGCAACTCGCGCTGCACGACGGCGATCAACGCATCCTCGCCCGCCGATTCGCTGCTGCCCGACAACTGCGATAACGCATCGCGCAGATATTGCGCCGCGTGTCCGGTGGAGTCGCGCACTTCCTGCGTGCCGCCCTGCTGCACCCACAGCAAACCCGGCACGCCCGCGTTTTCGGCCTTCAACGGCCCGCGCGCCGCCCGCGAGAAACCCAGCAACGCGGCGAGCTTGTCCTCGGCTTCGTCTTCGCCGAACACCGCCTGACCGATCCGCAACTCGCAGCGCTGCCGCGTGACGAATTGCTTCGACAAGCGGCACGCGGCGCCATCCAGATTGAAGCTGACTTCGACCGACGGCTGACCGCTCGCTTTGCCCCAAGGCAGCAGATCCTTCAGATGCGAGGCCTTGTAGCGTTCGAGAAACACCGCGCGTATGGCTTCGGCAATCGTGCTCTTGCCCGCTTCGTTCGGACCGGTGAAAAGATTCAGCCCCGGCTGCAGATCGTCGATGACGATCCGTCCGCTGAACTGCTTGAACTCCTGAATCGCGATACTTTCCAGCTTCATTCAAACCTCTTCATGCGGATGCGGACGTGGAGCCGCGCGGCAATTCACGTTGAAAACGCGCCAGAAGCAACAACGCCTCGGCCGCGCGCCGGACCTGCTGCGGATCGGACTGCGGGTCTTCCTGCAGACCGCGCAGACGCGCCACCACTTTCGCCAGATAACCGCTTTGCGCGCCAAGTTCGGCGAGGTCGTCGGCGGTGGGCAGCACTTGCAGGCCGCTCAGATCGACCCGCAGCGCCCGCACGCGTGCGCGGGCTTCTTCGACCGCAACGTGGATCGCTTCGGCGTCCGCCAATGCGGTCGTGCCGCTCACGCTCAACCGCAGCACGTCGTGGCTGCTCAACGCAGCGAGGCGCGCTTTCAGTGCATCGACATCGGTCGACACGGAGATCGTTTCATCCCATCTGTGCCATTGATATTGGCCGACCCGCACCGCTTCGACCTGCGGCACGGCGCCCGGCTCGCTCAGCGTGACGTCGAGCATGAAGCCCGGGTCGTTCGCGCGGAAACGGTCCTGCTCGTGCGTGCCCGCGTACCACGTGCGTTCGTCGACGCGAAAATGGCCGTGCCAGTCGCCCAACGCGAGATAGTCAAGACGCGCGCTTTGCGCACGCGTCGGCGCAATCGGATTCGACGAGTCGATCCCTTCCTGCAGAATGCCGCTGACGCTGCCGTGCGCCAGCCCGATGCGGTGATAGCCGGCCGGCGTTTCGGTGGTGTCGAAGAAGCCGGTGGTGTCGTCGTAGGTGATGCGTTGCGTGAGCGGCGCGCACAGCAGCGCGCAACGGCTTTCTTCCAGCAGAACGACGCCGGGTTCGAGCGCGAGCCGCACATTCGGCGTCACGCAATTGAGACGCTGCGCGCGAGTCCAGACGCTCTCGACGAGCGCCGCGTCGTGATTGCCCGGCAGCATGATCCACGGCCCGGAAAACGCCTGCAACGCACCGAACAGACGGCGGATCACGGTATCGGAAACCGTTTGCAGATCGAATACGTCGCCCGCGACCAGCACGGCGTCGACCTTGCGCGCGGCCGCTTCTTCGGCGATACGGCGCACCGTGTCGAAACGCGCCTGCGCGAGATGGGCGGCTTCATCCGGCTCGAACTGGCCGAATTGCGTGCCGATCTGCCAGTCTGCGGTGTGCAGAAACCTGATCACTGTGCCTCCAGTCTGTTCAATTGCATCGTTGCTTCCTGCATCGCGGGAACTGCATGGCGCATGCGGCCTCACAGTCTGACCGTGGATGTTACCGTGCTCACGCGGCAAAGATAGTCCCGTCATGGTCGCCATACAGGCACAACCCAAGCCCGACCCAGACACGACCAAGGGCGCGAGGCCACGCCAGCGGCGCTACACTCGCGTTTGCTGGCCGTGCGCCGAGCGATGCGCAACGATTCCCGCGATCCAACCGGTCGCCCCAACCCGCCGCCGATGAACAAGACACTCGAACTGAAGAAGGCCAAGCGCACGCCGTTACTGCTGCTGCTCGCGGCCGCATGCATTTTCGTCGTGACCGCGTTCATGCCGCGCGGCTTCTGGGTGGACGGCATCAAGGCGGTCGCCGAGGCGGCGATGGTCGGCGCGCTGGCCGACTGGTTCGCGGTGGCGGCGCTGTTCCGGCGCGTGCCGATCCCGCTCGTCTCCGCGCACACGGCGATCATCCCGAAGAACAAGCACAAGATCGCCGACAACCTCGCGGTGTTCGTGCAGGACAAATTTCTCGACGTGCCGTCGCTGGTCGGGCTGATCCAGAAACACGATCCGGCGCAAAGCATCACGAAGTGGCTGAGCGAACCGGCCAACACCGCACGCCTGGGCGACTACGTCGTCAGGCTGACCGGCGGGATTCTCGAATTGACCGACGACGTGCGCATCCAGGTTTTCATCAAGGACGCATTGCGCGACGTGCTCGGCAAGGTGGATCTGTCGCAATCGATGGGCGCGATTCTCGACACGCTGACCCGCGACGGCCGTCATCAGGAATTGCTCGACGCCGGCATCGAACAGGTCGTCGCGCTGCTGCGCGAAGCGCCGGCGCGCGAGTTCATCGCCGAACGTATCGTCGACTGGGTGAAAAGCGAATATCCGAAGATGGAAAAGATCCTGCCGTCCGCGTGGCTCGGAGAGAAAGGCGCGGAAGCCATCGCGAATGCGGTGAACCGGATGCTTGAACAGATCAGCGAGAACCCGACGCATCAGCTCCGGCAGAAATTCGACGAGGCGGCGCAAAAGCTGATCGTCAAGCTCAAGACCGATCCCGCATTCCTGCAACAGGGCGAGGAACTGAAGCGCTATCTCGTCGAAGGCGACGCGTTCAGCGCCTACGTGAAAGACATGTGGGGCGAATTGCGCGGGTGGCTCAAGCGCGACCTGCAAAGCGCCGATTCGGCGCTGCATGCACGTGTGATGGCGATGGGCCAGTGGGTCGGCCGCGAACTCGCGAACGACGCGGCGCTGCGTCAGTCGCTGAACGACCATCTCGAAGACGCGGCGCGCGCAATGGCGCCGGACTTTGCCCAATTCCTCACGCGGCACATCAGTGATACGGTGAAGAACTGGGACTCGCGTGAGATGTCGCGGCAGATCGAACTGAACATTGGTAAGGATCTGCAATACATCCGCATCAACGGGACGATTGTCGGCGGATTTATCGGGCTGCTGCTGTATGCCAGCTCGCAACTGTTCGAGTTGTTGCGCCTGCACATCGGCTCATAAGCCGATTGAGCATCCCGCTAACAAGCGAGCTTCCGTAAGGCCGCGCATCAGCTTCGCATCAGCCAAAGCGCCTACAATTCGGGCATAGGTTTTGCTGAGGCGCTCTTGCCCGGACGACACCGTTGCATCCGCGTGCGGTTTGCATAAAGAACGACAGCGCTCCTCATTCGAAAAGTGTGTTCATGAAAATATCGTTACCGCCGCCGCATGGGCGTCCGAACCGCGTCTACCCGCCGGGCACGCCGAGCCTGCACGGTCTCGCGTCGGTCATTACCGGCGTGGTGGTGGTGTGCGGGCTTTATTTCGCGCGCGAGGTGCTGATTCCGATCACGCTGTCGGTGATGCTGAGCTTCCTGCTCGCGCCGCTCGTGCAGATGCTGCGGCGCTTTCACATGGGGCAGTTGCCGTCCATTTTCATCGCGGTGCTGTTTGCGCTGGCGTCGTTGCTGGCGGTCGGCGCGCTGATCGGCGCGCAACTGGTGCAACTGGCCGGCGATCTGCCGCAGTATCAGGTGGCGATCGAGCAGAAGATCGAAACGATTCAGGAAAAGACCGTAGGCCGCGCCGACTCGCTGATGAGCCGCGCCGCCGCGACCTTGCAACGCGTCGCGCCGTCCAAGCCGAATCCGCCGCGCCCGACTGGCCGTGCCGCGCGTAATGCGCCTGCGGTGCCGCAGCCGGTGGAAGTCCACGAGCCTGCGCCGACGCCGATGCAGCTTGCACAGCGCGCGTTGTCGCCGGCTATTGCGCCGATCGAGACGACCTTCATCGTGCTGGTCGTGACGATCTTCATTCTTCTGCAACGCGAGGATTTGCGCGACCGGCTGATCAGCCTGTTCGGCTCGCGCGATCTGCACCGCACCACCACCGCGATCAACGACGCCGCTGTGCGGCTCTCGCGCTACTTCGTCGCGCAACTCGGCGTGAATCTGAGCGCGGGCGGGACCATCGCGATCGGGCTGGCGATCATCGGCGTGCCGGGCGCGCTGCTGTTCGGCGTGATTGCCGCGCTGCTGCGTTTTGTGCCGTATATCGGCATCTGGATCGCGGCGATTCTCGCGGTCTTTCTTGCCGCCGCGATCCAGCCGCAATGGACGATGGCGGTGTATACGCTGATCCTTTTTATCGTCGTCGACGTGGTCGCGGGGCAGATTGCCGAGCCGCTGCTGTACGGTCATCGCTCGGGGCTGTCGCCGCTCGCGGTGGTCGTTGCTGCGATCTTCTGGAGCTGGCTGTGGGGGCCGATTGGCCTCGTGCTGTCCACCCCGCTGACGCTGTGTGTGGTCACGCTAGGCCGCTATGCCGACCGGCTGAACTTCCTCACGGTGCTGCTCGGCGATCAGCCTGCGCTCACGCCCGCGCAGAACTTTTATCAGCGGCTGCTCGCGGACGATCCGCACGAGGCGATCGTGCAGGCCGAGCGCTTGCTGCGCGAGATGTCGCTGATCGATTACTACGACAACGTCGCGCTCGAAGGCCTGAAGCTGGCCCGCAACGACGCGATGCGCGGGGTGCTGATGCCTGACCAGTTGCAGCGGATCAACGACGCGCTGGTCGATATCGTCGAGAACCTCGAAATCGCGGATGGATTGCCGGACCGGCTGACGCGCAGCGAGCCTGCGGATACCGCGAGTGCGCTGCTGGCGTCGGCATCGGCGGATCTGTCGGAGCAGCACGACAGCCATATCGCGGCACGTTCGCGCGAGCAGCAGGAGAGCGCGAAATCGTCGGTGCTGTGCGTGCCCGGACGCGGCGCGTTCGACGAAGTCACGACCGCGATCGCGGTGCAACTGCTCGGCCGCCACGGACTCGCGCCGATGATGGCCACCCACTCCGGCTATCGCAGCGCGCGCGCCGACGAGCCGAGCTTCAAGGACACACCGATCATCTGCATCGTCTCGCTCGATGCGCCGGAGTCGCCGCCGTATCTGCGTAACATGCTGCGACGCACGCGCGAATGGCGGCCACGGGCGACGCTGGTGGTCGGCGTTGGCGGCTTGACTGAAGGCGGCGCGGAGTTGGGCGCGACTGGCGCGTCGCATGCTGCGCCGAGTTTTCGCGCGATGATCGAGGAATGCCAGGTCGCGGTGGGTGCGCAGCATGGGCGGGTGGCGGCGCAGGTGGGGGGTGGGGATTAGGGCGTACCGGTTTTCCCGGAGGAAGTGCAAAAGCCGCGAGCGCGTCAGCGCATCGCGGCTTTTTTAATGCCTGATTCGCCACTTCAATTTCCAGACATGCATCCCCGTTGTACCCAAAATGAGGACAGCGCTTCTCACCTACTGCCGCATACTTTCTCCATCGATTCACGCCGCGTCGCATCCAGAACCTGAACAATATTCGCCGGCATGCAATCCTCAGCATCGAAAAACAGCAACCATCGGAGACACTGGTGAGCCGCCCCTTCAAGCCCTATCCCTTTTCGCCGCGCCACTACGTCGGCGAGGTGCCGCCGCTAGTCGGGGCACACGACCCTGAAAAACGCGCGGTAGCAATTGTCGGCGGCGGCCCGGTCGGGCTGACGCTCGCACTCGCGCTGGCTCGCCAGAACGTGCGCTCGGTGCTGATCGAAGCCGACGACAGCGTATGCACCGGTAGCCGCGCCATCTGCATTTCGCGGCGCAGTCTGGAGATATTCAAACGCCTTGGCGTGGTCGACGGCTTTCTGCAAAAAGGTCTGCCGTGGACCGGCGGCCGCAGCTTCTATCGCGACGCCGAAGTGTTCCGTTTTGCGATGCATCAGGATGACGAGCAGTCGTTGCCGCCGATGATCAACATCGCCCAATACCAGATCGAGCAGTTGCTGCTCGACGAGGTTGAAAAGCGCCCGGATCTGATCGGGATCCGCTGGCAAACACGGGTGACGGGCATCGAGCAGAAGCCCGAAGGCGGCGCCGCACTTGTGCTGCAAACCGGCGACATCGGCTGGACGATGGACGCGGACTGGGTCGTCGCGTGCGACGGCGGACGCAGCACGATCCGCGACGCGCTCGGTTTGAAGCTGACTGGCACGACCTACGAAGGCCGCTACGTGATCGTAGACATCGAACTGGACAGCGCGCGCGCCACCGAACGTCTCGCGTATTTCGATCCGCCATCGAATCCCGGCTCGACCGTGCTCGTGCACAAACAGCCGGACAACGTGTGGCGCATCGACTACCAGTTGCGCGACGACGAAGACCCCGACGCCGCCATCGCCCCCGAAAACGTGATGCCGCGCGTGCAAAGCCTGCTCGACTCCATGGGCGAAACCGGCGCGTGGTCGCCAATCTGGATCACCGTCTACAAAGCCAATGCGTTGACGCTCGAACGATACCGGCACGGCTCGGTACTCTTCGCGGGCGACGCCGCGCATCTGGTGCCGATCTTCGGCGTGCGCGGCGCGAATTCCGGCATCGACGATGCCGATAATCTCGGCTGGAAACTCGGATGTGTCGTCAACGGCACGGCGTCGCCGGGTTTGCTCGATAGCTACAGCGACGAGCGCGTATTCGCCGCGCGCGAAAATCTGAGTTACGGAATGAAGAGTACGGAGTTCATGGCGCCCCCGTCGTTCGCCTTCGACCTGATGCGCACCGCCGTGCTTGGGCTCGCCGGGAAGCACGCGACCGTGCGTCCGCTGATCAATCCGCGGCAGACGCATGCGATCGCGTACCTGAATTCGCCGCTGTACGCGGCGACGGACGACACGTTCAGTGGAGGCCCGAAGCCTGGCACCGTGCTGCCGGAATGCCGGCTGCTCAGGCGCGCGGACGACGGTACGAACACCGCGATCCATCTGACGGATCTTCTCGGTCCGTGCTTCACTGCGCTGCGCTTCGATGACGAAACCGCGCAAGACGACGCGTGGCTGCAATTGCAACGAACATTGGCAGACCGGCGTATCAAGTTGCAGACGGTGAAGCTGACAAAAATCGACATGCCCAACATGACATGCCCACATGCAATCGATCAAACCGGCCGCCTGCACGAGATGTTCGACGCCACACCCGGCACCGTCTACCTGATCCGGCCCGACGGTCATGTGCTTGCCCGCTGGCGCAACGGCAATGCGCAAACCGTACTGCACACGCTGACCGCTACGCTGGCTTGCCAATAATCCGACGGATCGAACGCATTAGAAAGGACCTCACCTCATGACCGATAGCGATCTCGACCTCGTCTACACGACGCTCTGTCAAACCCTCACCGCCGAAGGCGAAGCGCAAGCCCCGCTTTATCTCGCACGCCTCGCGCTGCTCTGTATGACTGAACTCGACGACCCGCAACGGGCATTGTCGTTGATCGAAGCGGCGAAATTGCCTGCGTCGACGGAAGTCGCGGCAGTCGCTGCGGGAGCGCCGTAACAAGCAAAAAGCCGCCGTGCAGCAATTGCACAGCGGCTTCGCGACCCATCCTCAACCTTCAACCAGTTACGCCGGATACAACCCCAACGTCCGCGCATGCAAACGCGCGAGACCGAGCAGCGCATCCGTGAACGGCGTCGGCACGTGCGTCAGTTGCCCGAGTTCGCGCACCGCACCGACCAGCGCATCCAGTTCGATCGCCTTGCCTGCCTGCACGTCCTGCAACATCGACGTTTTCATCGCGCCGAGCTTGAGCGTGACTTCGTGACGATCCGCCGGGTCCTGATCGATCGGAATGCCGAAACGTGCGCCGATTTCCTTGGCCTCCAGCATGATGTTCGTCACGAAACCTCGTACGAGTTCATCGCCGAGAATCCGGTCGGTCGTCGCGCCGGTGATCGCGCTGACCGGGTTCATCGTCATGTTGCCCCACAGTTTGTACCAGACGTCGCGCTGGATCTGCGCAGACATCGTCGCGTTGAAGCCCGCTGCGACCAGTGCCGCCGTCAGCGCCTCGACGCGTGCGCTCGGCTGCCCCGACGCCTCGCCGAGAATCAACCCGTTGCCCTGATGATGCCGTATCACGCCAGGCGCATCGACGAGACAGCTTGCATGCACCACACAGCCGACTGTCTGCGCGCCCGGAATGGCCGCGGCAATCGCGCCGTCGGGATCGATCGACTTCAATCGCTGGCCCGCGAAGTCGCGCCCGAGTCCGTCGCAGAACCACCATGGCACGCCGTTCATCGCCGTCAGCACGATGGTTTCCGGGCCGAGCAGCGGCGCAATTTGCGCGGCCACCGACGCCATCGCCGGCCCCTTGACCGCGACCACGACGAGATCCTGCACGCCGAGGTCCGCAGGCTTTTCGCTGGCGTTCACCTTCACCGTGCGCGTGACATCGCCTTCGATCAACCGCAAGCCGTCACGTTGCAACGCGGCAAGCGTCGCGCCTCTCGCCACCACGCCCACTTCGTGACCGGCCTGCGCGAGCCGCACGCCCATCCAGCCGCCAATCGCGCCCGCGCCGTAAATAACCACTTTCATCGCTTCGATCCTTGAACTTGTAGTCAGTGAATTCGCTGTCAATCCCGGTAGCTTGCGTCGATGCGATCCACGCGCCGCACCAGCGCATCGAACACATCCTGCCCGGCGCCGTGACGCGGGTCGAACTGCAACGCGTCGCGCGAACAGCGAATCGCCACCTCTTCCTGCACGGGCCGCGCGCGTCCCATCGAGAACGTCGCCATCTGGATTTCGCACGCGCGATTGAGCGTCCACAACACCGCAAAAGTTTGCGGCAACGTGTGGCCCCACGCAAGCAGCCCATGATTGCGCAGGATCACCGCCTGTTTATCGCCGATATGTTCGAGCAGACGCGGCCCCTCTTCCGCATGCACGGTGATGCCCTCGAAATCGTGATACGCGATACGGTCGTGCAATTGTGCGCTGTAGAAATTGGTCTGCTGCAAGCCGTCTTCCAGACATGCGACGGCCACGCCCGCCGTGGTGTGCGTGTGCATGACGCAGTGCGCGTCCGGCAAGCCTTCGTGAATCGCCGCATGCACGACGAACCCCGCCGGATTCACCGGATACGGCGAGTGATCGAGCACCCGACCGTGCGCGTCGATCTTCACGAGATTGCTTGCGGTCACTTCGCTGTAGTGCAGTCCGAACGGATTGATCAGGAACTGCCGCTCGCCACCGCTCACGCTGGCGGGAACGCGCAACGTGATGTGGTTGTAGATCATCTCGGTCCAGCCGAGCATGTCGAAAATCCGGTAACACGCGGCCAGTTGCACGCGTGCCTCCCATTCGTCCGGGTGCATCGCGTGATGCTTTTGCGGGCTCGCCGGTTGTGGTTCGAGGGTGCTCATCAACGTCTCCATGTTTATAGTCTCGCGAGCCCGGGTGCGGGCCTTATGCGCCCGACACCACCGCCGCGATCGACGACGCCACATAACCGGCGTTGCGTGCATTCAGGCCCGCCACGCACATGCGCCCCGAGCGCAGCACATACACCGCGTATTCGCTGCGCAAGCGCTCGACCTGTGATTCGCTCAACCCGGTGTAGGTGAACATGCCGCGCTGTGCGACGTAACGCTCGCGCATCACTTCATCGACCCGGCCCGCGAGCCCCGCGTGAATCGTGCCGCGCATGGTAAGAATGCGCTCGCGCATGGTGGCGAGTTCGCTTTCCCATGACGCGCGCAGCGTCGAATCAGCGAGCACGTTGGCGACGAGCCGCGCGCCGTGCGTGGGCGGATTGCTGTAGTTCGCACGTACCGCCGACATCAATTGTCCCTGCACGCGCCCCGCCTCTTCCGCGCTTTTGCACACCACGCTCAACGCACCGCAGCGCTCGCCATACAGCGAGAAGTTCTTCGAGAACGAATTCGCGACGATCATCGGCACGCCTGCGTCGGCGAGCAGACGCACGCAGGCGGCGTCTTCTTCGAGACCCGCGCCGAAACCCTGGTACGCCATATCGACGAACGCCATCAGCTTGCGGCGCTGCAAGACAGGCACCAGTTCCGTCCATTGCGCCGGACTCAGGTCGACGCCAGTCGGGTTATGGCAGCACGCGTGCAGCAGCACGACGCTCTGTTCCGGGAGACCCGCGATCGTGTCGATCATGTCGGCGAAACGCAGGCCGCCCGTTTGCGCGTCGTAGTACGGATAGGTGTTGACCGTCAGCCCTGCACCTTCGAACACGACGCGATGATTTTCCCAACTCGGATCGCTGATCCACATCTGCGAGCCGGGGAAATAGCGCTTCAGGAAGTCCGCGCCGACCTTCAGCGCACCCGATCCGCCCAGCGTTTGCAGTGTGGCGATGCGGCCTGCGGCACGCGCTTCGTTATGTTCGCCGAACACCAGCGCCTGCGCGGTGTCGCGATAGAGCGGCAAGCCCGCCATCGGCAGATACGAGCGCGGGCCGATCGAATCGAGCAACGCGGTCTCGGCACGGCGCACGGCGTCCATCACGGGCAGCTTGCCGGCATCGTCGAAATAGATGCCGATGCTCAAGTTGACCTTGTTGGGCCGGGGGTCCAGTTGGAAGTCTTCGTTCAGGCTCAGAATCGGGTCGCCTGGGTACGCGGGAATGTGGTCGAACATGACAAGTCCTTGAATGCGGGCTTCGGCCAAAACGGTCGCGAAGCTGTTTTGATGCTGTCTCTATGCGATTTTAATGTGGGCTGACCGGCTGGCGGCGTTGAACCGGCCAGCGATTGCAGATCCTCGTGCGACTGGGAAGTCTAAGCGCGTTTGGCCGTACGCGTCGATTTGCACGAGTGTCGGTCAACGTCGCTTTGCACACAATCAATCGATTTTTCACGATTGTTAAGTTTTTCTTTAGAATCGAACGATGCCACTCACTCGCGTCACCATCCGTCAATTCGAGGCGTTTCTCGCCATCGTCGATCTGCATAGTATCGGCGCGGCGGCGGAGCGGCTCGGGCTGACTTCGTCGGCGGTCAGCCAGTTGCTGGCCGACCTCGAAACGGAACTCGGTTTTCGCCTGTTCGACCGGACCACGCGGCGCGTCAATCTGTCGAGCGCGGGGCAGGACTTTCTGTCGTCGGCGGAATCGGTGTTGCGCTACGTGCGCGCCGCCGCGCAATCCGCCGACGATATCCGCAATCGCGCGGCGGGTATCGTGCGGGTGGGCGCGCCGCTGGTGCTGGCCGCCACCGCGTTGCCCGCCGCGATCGCCGACTATGCGCGCGACAAACCGAAGGTGGTGGTGCGTATCTGCGATACGGTGGTCGAGCAACTGGTGGAGCGAGTCGAAAGCGGCGACGTCGATCTCGCCATCGGCCCCGACCGGCAAAGCGGCACACGCGTGCGCTGCGAACCGGCGTTCGCCAGTCCGTGGGTGATGTGGTGCGCGCCGACGCATCCGCTCAACACGCGACGTCGCGTGCAGTGGCAGCATCTGCGCGATGTGCCGATTGTCGCCACGGGCCGCGATCACGAACGCGCGGTCGGGCAAATGCTCGCCAATCTCCCGGTGGAGGCCCGCATCATTCCGGTGGATGTGGTGGACAACGTCACCACGGCTTTCGGGCTCGCCGCACAGGGACTGGCCGTCACGCTCGCGCCGGCCTACGTCGCGCCGCTCGCGCGCACGTTCGGGCTGATGATGAAGCGCATCGTCGATCCTGAAACGATCCGCGAAGTCTGCGTGTATCGCTCGACGGAGCGCGCGCTGTCGCCGCCCGCCGACGGCTTCGCGGAATTCATCGCACCGTGGCTGAAGCGTTGGGATCGCGAAACGCAGGCTTTTGCGCGGCAGCGCAATAAAAACGGCAGCCCGGAATGACGGCTTAGGTTCGCTCCGGCGTCGAGCACAGCGCGAACAACTGCCGCTGATTCGAAATGCCGAGCCGCGCATAAGCGCGTTTCTGATACGTGACGACACTCGCCGGTTTGACGCCCATTCGCAGCGCGATTTCAGCAGCGCTCGCGCCTTCCAGCACACCGCGCAGCACATCGAGTTCGCGCGGCGTGAGCGCCGGACATGCCCGCCGAACCCGCGACAGCATCGCCACCGACGGTCCCTGCTGATGCTGTCCATTAAGTGCGTAGTGGCTTTTAGCGGCGTGCGCGAACAGATGCGCGACGCTCTCAACCTGTTCGAGTTCGCGCGGCGCAAAGTTGCCGTATGCGCTGTCACGATAGAAATTGATCGACAGCCAGACGCCGTCGACGGGTTGCGCAAGTAAGGACAGCCGGTCCGATACATTGGGCTGCGCGTAACAGGCCGCGCGATACGCTTCGTTTTCGATCTCCGCGCTTTGCTGTTGATGCAACACCAGCGTGTCGCGAGATTGCGTGCCCGACGTGCGGCCGATAATCGCCCGATTGCCGTCGAGTGCATAAAAGTGCGTGGCGTAACGCTCGGCGACGTCGCGCAAAAAGCGGCCGCCGCGATGATCCGCCGCCGACACCGTACGCGGCCGCGCGTCGAATTCATAGGCGAATACGGTGCATTGCGAAACCGGCAGCGTATCGCCGACGGTTGCCAGCATGCTTGCCGCGAGCGCATCGGCGTCGGCATGCGAGATCGCCATGACGAGATCGGTCGCACGCGAGGTGCTGATCTGTGCGCTGCGGTTAGGTGGAGCGATGCGCCATGAACGCATGATGGGATTCTTCGGCTCGCGCTGCGTGGATTGATTCCGGCAAGCGTAGCACAGCGGCACTTGCGCAATCGGCGGCCGGAATGCCGCCCCGCGCTGCTACTTGCGTGTGAACGAGCCGCGTTGCAACGTCACCATTCGCGGCAATTCAATGGTGAATACCGTGCCCGTCGTGTCGTTCGATTCGACGCCGACGCTGCCGCCATGCATCCGCGCAATCTCCTGCACGATATGCAGGCCGAGTCCGAGCCCTTCGCGCGGACGTCCGCCGTTGGTGTTCGGCCCGAATGCCTTGAACAGATGCGGAAACACTTCGGACGGAATCGTGCCCAGATTGGACACTTTCAGCCGGACCGAATCGACCGAATCGCCATCCACTTCGACGCCGATATCGCCACCCGCCGCGCCATGATGGAGCGCATTGCTAACCAGATTCGACACGGCTTGCCACACGAGATCCGTGTCCCACGCGCCCGACGTATTGCCGCTGCTGGAAAACACGATCCGCTTGCCGTTTTCGCGCGACGCGAATTCGTCGATCACCGACCGGCACAAAGTCGCCAGTTCGATCGAGCGCGGTTGCAGCGGCAGGCGGCCGCCTTGCAGCCGCGCCAGATTCAGTAACTGATCGACCATCCGCGCCATGCGCAGCGAACTGTTCTTGACCCGCGCCGCAACGGTCACCGACTGCTCGTCGGCGGCCGTGCGCATCAGGTATTCCGCCGACGCCAGCACCGCGCCGAGCGGCGTGCGCAGATCATGACTCAGCACCGCCATCAGCATCTCGTTGGCTTCGAGCATCTGACGCGTGGTCACGAGTTGCGCGGCAAGCTGGCGCTTCTGCTGTTCGAGCTGCACGAACACATCCACCTTCGATTGCAGAATGCGCGGATCGAACGGCTTGTACAGAAAATCGACCGCGCCCGCTTCGTAGCCGCGAAACGTGCGCGACGCGTCCTGCGCGGTCGCCGTCAGGAAGATGATCGGCACGTGCGACGTGCGCGGACTGCCGCGCATCAATGCAGCGAGTTCGAAGCCGTTCATGCCGGGCATGTTGACATCGAGAATCGCCAGCGCGACTTCGTGCTTGAGCAGCAGGTCGAGCGCCGCGGTTCCCGAGTCGGCCACCAGCACCGCAAGGTCCGGCCGCGCCAGCAACGCTTCGAGCGCGGTGATGTTGTGGACGATGTCGTCGACGATCAGGATGTTCACGGGTGGATTCGTCATGGCATCGGGTCAGAAAGAGGCTGGCAGCGCGGCAAGCCGGCGAGCCATAGTTTCAGGATTGTAGATAGAGTCGGCCGCGCCGCGTTCGATCGCGGCGCGCGGCATTTCGGGAGAGCTGGCGCTGTCGGGTGTCTGCACCCACGCAGTGCCGCCCTGCGCCCGCACGCGCCGGAGGCCTTGCACGCCGTCGTCGTTCGCGCCCGACAGCAGGATCGCCAGCAGACGCTCGCCATACACCGCCGCCGCCGACTCGAACAGCACGTCGATCGAAGGCCGCGAAAAGCGCACGGCGGCATCGGTCGACAACGCCACAGTGCGATCCACTTCCACCAGCATGTGATAGCCCGGCGGTGCAACCTGCACGCGCCCCGGGGCGATGAGTTCGCCGGCATCCGGCTCCGTTACCGGCAGCGCGCAGCGATGCGCGAAGGCCTGCACCAGATAGCTCGGCGAGTCGGGCGGCAGATGCGTGACGATCATCACGGCCGCGCCGAAACGCGCGGGCAACGCACCGAGCAGCACGTTCAGCACTTCGATCCCGCCCGCCGACCCGCCGATCACGACGAGATCGTAGGCGCGCGGCTCAGCGGTGCGCGGCTGGGAATCGGTGGACGGGTTGAGCATTGAGCGAGTCATGATGACCGTGCTAGCGCTTCTGATAAATGCGTTCGCCTGGACGGAATTCGTCGAACGCTTCGTAATGACGCGAAAAACGCAGACTTTCCTTGCTGCCCAGGCCGAGAAAACCGCGCCGTACCAGCGCATTTTCGAACAGACCCAGCGCGCGATCCTGCAAACCGCGATCGAAATAGATCAGCACGTTGCGGCACGACACCAGATGCGCTTCGAGAAACACTTCGTCGGTGGAGAGGCTGTGATCGGCGAACACCACGCGGTCTTTCAGCGAGCCTGCAAAGCGCGCGCCGCCATACGCAGCATGATAATAGTCCGACAACGACCGCTTGCCGCCGGCGGCCAGATAGTTCTGCGTGAAACCCTGAACCCGGTCGAGCGCATAGATGCCGGACTCGGCGCGTGCGAGCGCGTCGGGGTTGATATCGGTTGCATAGAACAGCGTGCGCTCGGTCAGACCTTCCTCGTCGAACAGTATCTTCAGCGACCACAGTTCTTCGCCCGTGCTGCATCCCGCCACCCAGACCTTGATCGACGGATAGGTGCGCAGACGCGGCAACACATGTTCGCGCAGCGCGAGAAAATACGCGGGGTCGCGGAACATGTCGCTGACCTGCACCGTCAGGTACTGGAACAGTCGCGAGAACTCGTCGCCGTGATGCATGATGCGGTCCTGCAACTGCGACAGCGTCTTCAGCCCGAACTCGTCCAGCGCCTGCGACAACCGGCGCCGCAGCGACGACATCGCGTAGTGCCGGAAGTCGTGCTGATACTTGAGGTAGATCGCCTCCAGCAGCAATTTCAACTCGATGTCGAAATCGCTCATGCGTTGCGGCGCGTCATATTCGGACTGATTCATGGGTTCGGGTTCGTACTGCCTGTTCCAGTTTTCTGACTACCGCATTACCGTTGACGCAGCCACACGCGGCAGAGCGCGACGAGCTTGTCCACGTCGATCGGCTTCGACACGTAATCGTCCGCGCCCGCTTCGAGACAACGCGTGCGGTCGTTCGCCATCGCTTTCGCGGTCAGCGCGATGATCGGCAAATGCGCGAAGCGCGGATTGCGGCGAATCTCGCCCATCGCGGTGAGGCCGTCCATCTCCGGCATCATGATGTCCATCAGGATCAGATGCACTTCGGGCCCGGTTTCGAGCGCCTCCAGCGCTTCGCGGCCGTTGCGTGCAATCTGCAACGTCGCGCCGAGCGGCTCCAGCACGTGCGACAGCGCGAAGATATTGCGGACGTCGTCCTCGGCGAGCAGGATCGTGCGGCCCTCGAACGCGTTGTCGCGCTGACGCACCGTGCGCAACATGCGCTGCTGCTCGGGCGCGAGCGACGACTCCACACTGTGTAGGAACAGCGTCACCTCGTCGAGCAGACGTTCCGGCGATTTTGCACCCTTGATGATGATCGATTTCGAATAGCGGCGCAGGCGGTGCTCTTCATCATCGGAGAGCATGCGGCCCGTGTAGACGATCACCGGCAGCGATGCATGCGCGGTGTTCGACGCAAGCCGCTCCAGCAGATCGTAGCCAGTGCCGTCGGGCAGCGCGAGATCGGTGACGACGCAATCGAACGAGAACTTCGACAGGTACTCGAGCGCTTCCGACAACGTCGCGACGGCGACGATCTCGGTGTTGTCGCTCTGCAGCAGCGCTCGGATACTTTCGCGCATCGGCCCGTCGTCCTCGATCACGAGCACGCGTTTGAGGCGCTGCTGCAAACGCGCTTCGAGTCGGCGGATCGCGGCTTCCATCGTGCTGCGCGCGGTCGGCTTGAGCGTGTAGCCGATCGCGCCAAGGTGCAGCGCCTTGTCGGCGTGGTCCGTGGCCGACACGATATGGATCGGGATATGACGCGTCGCCGGATCGTTCTTGAGCCACTCCAGCACGGTCAGACCCGAGCGGTCCGGCAGGCCTACGTCGAGCAGCACCGCCGCCGGGCACATGTCGCGCACCAGTGCGAGGCCGCTGGCGGCATCGCTCGCGTGAACGAAATCGAAGTCGAGTTCATGCGTCAGATCGCGCAGGATTTCGGCGAACGCGAGATCGTCTTCGACCGCGACGATCAGACGGCCCACACGGGTGCGATTGTTACGGTCGTCGGCAATCGGGCCGCTGGTGCTCTCGGGCGCGTTGCCTGCTGTCAGGCCGTTGGCGGGCGTGATCACCGCGGTCTGGACACTGGCGGACGGCGTATGGATCAACAGCGGCTCCGGGGCCGCCTGGAAGGCGGCAGGCGCGCTTGCAAGCGGCCTGGCCGCGATGACCGACGGCGCGGGCGCGGACGACACCGGCGCTGCCGTACCGTGCCCCGTTGCAGCCAGCGCGGCTTCACCGTCCAGCGGCAGCCACAGCGTGAACACACTGCCCTTGCCGACTTCGCTCGCGACGGTGATCCGGCCGCCGAGCAGACGCGAGAACTCACGCGAAATCGACAGACCCAGCCCACTGCCGCCGTATTGACGGCTGGTCGAACCATCGGCCTGCTGGAATGCTTCGAAGATCATCTCCAGCTTGTCGGCAGCGATACCGATGCCGGAATCGCGCACGTCGATACGCAGCATGTTGTCTTCGGCGGGCGCCACCGCCAGCGCAACCTCGCCGTGCTCCGTGAACTTCACCGCGTTCGACAGCAGGTTGCGCAGAATCTGCGTGACCCGCTGACCGTCGGTGACGAAGGTGTCCGGTGCACCCGGCAAACGGTCGAATGCGAGGCGCAAATGCTTTGCACCGGCCAGCGGTTTGAACATTTCTTCGAGCGATTGCAGCGTCGCATCGATCGACACCGTTTCGAGTTCGACCGTGACCTGTCCCGCCTCGACTTTCGACAGATCGAGAATGTCGTTGATCAGGACCAGCAGATCGCTATTCGATGCGTGAATCGTTTCCGCGTAGCGCACCTGCTCTTCGGTGAGATTGCCGGTGCGGTTCTGCTGCAACAGCCGCGCGAGAATCAGCGAACTGTTCAGCGGCGTGCGCAATTCGTGCGACATGTTGGCGAGGAATTCGGACTTGTAGCGGCTCGACTGTTCGAGACGCGCCGCGTTCGCCGCGAGGTCGTCCTGTGCGCGCAGCAGATCCGACTTCTGACGCTCCAGACGTTGCGCATATTCCTCGAGTTGGACGTTGGTCTGTTCGAGTTCGGCCTGCTGCGCTTCGAGCCGTGTTTGCGATTCCATCAACGCGCGGCCGCGTTCTTCCAGCCCTTCGTTCGAGACGCGCAGTTCTTCCTGCTGCACCTGAAGCTCTTCGTTCAACTGCTGGGTTTCTGCCAGCGCGTCCTGCAAACGCTCGCGATACAACGCCGCCTCGACAAAATCGCCCATGCTGTTGGCGACCAGTTCCATGAACTCCTGGTCACGTGGCGTCAACTCGCGGATAAAGCCCAGCTCGACCACGCCGTTGACCTGACCGTCGTTTTCGATCGGCAGGATGAGCAGGCTTTTAGGCGCACTTTTGCCGGTCGCCGACACGACTTGCACGTAGTTGTCCGGCACGTCGCGCAACACAATGGCGCGGCGCGCGGCGGCCGCCTGGCCGACCAGCGTTTCGCCTTCCTCGAAACTGCGCGCGGCAGCCTGCTCGCTTTCGCGGCTGAAACCAAACGCAGCGATGCGGCGCAGCGTACCGTGCTGTTTATCGCGGACGTAAAGCGCGGCGACGGCCGCATCCAGATATTGGGCAAGGAAGTCGAGCATCGCGCGACCCACCAACTGCGGGCTGGCCAGGCCGACGACTTTTTCGGCCAGCAGGCGCTGACCGGAGCGCAACCAGACCTGTTCCTGCAAGACCTCCGTTTGCTCGGCCTGCTGACGTAATACGCCGTCGTAGGTGGACGAGAGGCTCAGCAGTTCGCGGCGCCCCATCCACGCGAGCAGTGCGCTCACGATCAGGCTGAACAGCAGGAATACGCTCACCAGCGTAGTCGTGACCCGGCGCGTGGCTTCGGCGCGGTCCTGGCGCAAATGCAATTCGACATCGAGAAATTCGTCGAATTCGCGGCGCGTTTCGTCGAATTCGATTTTGCCGCGCCCGCTCGACACCGCCGCTTCGAAGTTCTGATTCCGGCGACGCGAGTCGATCATCTCCTCGGCGTAACGGCTCCAGCGCTGCTGGATCGCCTGGATCTGCTTGAGCCTTTCGACTTGCGGCGGATTGTCGGCGACGGCCTCCTGCAGCGTTTCGATCTGCGCCTTGAATTTGGGGCCACCGGTTTCATAAGGCGCGAGAAAACTCTCGTCGCCCGTGATCAGAAAACCGCGCATCGACGATTCGCGATCGACCGCGAGACGCAGCATTTCATTGGCCTGACCGATCACGCGCTCGGAATGCTCGGCCCAGTTCATCGTCGACACGAGATAGGCGATCAGCCCGAGAAACACCGCCATCGTGACGAGCCCGACACCCAAAGGCAAAGCTATGTTGCGGCGGATGATGCTGCGAAAACGATTCTGGTCGACGGCCTGCGATGCGGTCATTTTTTCTGTCTTCGGCATGGCGAATCAAATCGATTCGGAATATTTTTCGGATTTTCGCGCGATTTTTTTGTCGCTCTCTATGGGCCGTCATCATACAGGATGAGGCTTGTTTTTGAGATGCTGGTGCGCCCGGTTAGGCTTGCTGGGCGGGCTATTGCCGATGTACGCAACTTTGCGCAGCGGATGCGGGTCAATCATGTGAAGAAGCATTTACGCCGTCCGGCTTGCTGAATCGTCGGACCAGTTTTGACTGTTAGCGCCTTCCACTCCCAACCGGTAGCCGATGCCTTCTCAAGACCTGCTCTGCCTTTCCCGCGCCGCCACGCGCACTGTTCTCGCCGCCGCCTTCGCGTGGCACGTTTCGCTGGCCATCGCGGACCAGCCTTCGCCCGCCGCCACCTCCGGCATCACGCACGTCGCCGTGCATGTCGAGCCGCCTACGCAGGCGTCACCGGTCGTGGCCGTGCCGCCGTCGGAGCAATATCCGGCGTTATATCGCGACGTGCAGCTCGCGCATCTGTACCCCGACAGCAAGACTTTCGCGGACATGGTTCCACTAGCGCCGCCAGCGCAAATCGCCGCGGCTTACGACGACGCGAAGCAGCAGCCCAACTTCAACCTCGCCGATTTCGTAAAGAAGAACTTCACGCTGCCTGCGCGCACCGCGAAAGCGTACGTGTCCGATCCGAACCAGAGCGTGGTCGATCACATCGATACGTTATGGAACGTTTTGCGCCGCGAGCCGGATGCGACCGCGAGTCCGTGGTCGTCGCTGCTGCCGCTGCCGTATCCGTACATCGTGCCGGGCGACCGTTTCGACGAAATCTATTACTGGGACTCGTATTTCATCATGCTCGGTCTCGAACAGAGCGGGCAGCATGCGCTGGTAGTCGACGAATTGAAGAACTTCGCGACCTTGATCGACCGCTACGGCCATATTCCGAACGGCAACCGCACTTACTATCTGAGCCGCTCGCAACCGCCGTTCTTTTCGCAGATGGTCCGGCTCGTCGCGGAAAAAGACGGCGATGCCGTCTATGCGCAGTATCTGCCCGAATTGCAGCGCGAATACGCGTACTGGATGAACGGCAGCGAAGGGCTGCCCGCCGGTCACGCGAGCCGTCATGTCGTGCGTCTCGCGGACGGAACGTTATTTAACCGCTACTGGGACGAGCGCGCGACGCCGCGTGACGAGTCGTATCGCGAAGACGTGCTGACCGCGCAGCAGACGCCGCAACGCGATTCCGCGGACCTGTGGCGCAATTTGCGGGCAGGCGGCGAGACCGGCTGGGATTTCAGCTCGCGCTGGTTTGCAGACGGCAAGACGCTGGCCACCGTCGACGTGACTTCGCTCGTGCCGGTCGATCTGAACAGCCTGCTGGTCGATCTGGAGCACACGCTGGCGAAGGCTTACCGGATGCGCGGCGACGTTACGCACGCGGAGAACATGGAGCAGCGCGCGGCCACGCGTGCCGATGCGATTCGTCGCGTGTTGTGGGACCCGCAATTGCAGGCGTTCGGCGATTACGATTTTGTGAATCGCACGTTGACTCACCGGCTGACGGCGGCGACCGTGTATCCGCTATATACGGGCGTAGCCAGCCGCCAGCAGGCGAAGGCGGTGGCCGCGACCGTGCAACGTGAATTGTTGCGTCCGGGCGGGCTTGCGACCACGCAAGTGAATAGCGGTCAGCAATGGGATGCGCCGAACGGCTGGGCGCCGCTGCAATATCTGGCCGTGCTGGGATTGCGGCGGTATGGCGAGTCGGAACTGGCGCGCACCATCGCGACGCGCTGGATCAGGACCAACGTCGACTATTACCAGCACACGGGGAAGCTCGTGGAGAAATACGATGTCGATGCGGCGACACCGGGTGTGTCGGCGGGAGGCGGCGAATATCCGTTGCAGGACGGCTTTGGATGGACCAACGGTGTGCTGCGCGCACTGCTGGTGATGTATCCGCAATCGGCCCAGGCCGCGCGGCCCAGCGATATTCCCGAAGGGCCGGCGGGGGTGTCGGCTGCGGCGGCATCGGCGGCGGCCGCGTCTAAAAATACGCACCGGCTGCGTGGGACGCGGGTGAATCCTTAGGCACAGTTCGCGCGGCTGATTTCGCACTGCCGCGGTCGTGCATAAAAAACTGGCCGGTCTGAACAGCACCGGCCAGTTTTACTTCAGCGTGTCACTTCCAGAGCACTCAGACCACTCAGACCACTCAGGCAAATTACGCAGGCACCGATTCCGCCTGCGCCGCACGCGACCACACGCGATGCTGTTCTGCCGCCTGGATGAACGCCTTGAGCACGTCCGTCGCCTTCTTGTCGTCACCGGTAAATACGCCGTCCGCATTGTCCGGCAATTGCGCGGCCACGAGCACGTCTCGCCCCGCACCGATCGCCGCGATCGCCTTCAGATGCTTGAACGCTTCAAGCACAAAATGCCGCGCGTCTCCCGATTGCGCCAGCACCTTCGCGCCCGCATCGCCGCCCACTACGATGACCGCGTCGAACATGATCGAAGGCAGGCCGGCAATCGTCGCATCGGGCGCCATGCCGTCGATGGCAGCCAGTGTCGGCGCAATCAGCATCGGCGCAGCGCCCTCGCCCTGCAGCGCCTGCTGAAGCTTTTTAATCGCCGCGCCATCCGAACCGGGCGCGGCCAGCAACGCAATCTTGCGAGTCTTGATACCCGGCTGCACACGATTGAGCAGGCTCAACGCAGGCGACTCCTTCGGACCCGCCAGCTTCGCCGTCCCCTTCTTCGGCGCAGGAAGACCCAAACCTTCGGCAACTTGCGCCGCCAGGCCCGCATCGAAATTCGCAAGAATCTCGTTGACCACGCGAGCGCGTATCTCCGGCTTCGTCACCTTGCCGAGTTCGAATTGATACGCCGCGGCGATATGGTCCTTCTCCGGTTGCGACATGCTGTTATAGAACAGCGCGGCCTGCGAGAAATGATCGGCGAACGACTCGCTGCGCACGCGAATCTTCGTGCCTTCCACGCGCTCCTGATAACTTTCGAAGCCGCCGTCCGACGGCGCGGGATCGGTTTCCTTAGGCCAGCCGCCGCTCAGCGAATTCGGCTCATACGAAGCCTGCCCGACATTGATTGTCTGCCGATGCATCGCATCGCGCTGATTGTTGACATATGGGCATACCGGACGGTTGATCGGAATCTCATGGAAATTCGGTCCGCCGAGGCGGCTGATCTGCGTATCCGTGTAAGAAAACAGGCGCCCTTGCAGCAGAGGATCGTTCGAGAAATCGATACCCGGCACGACATGGCCTGGATGGAACGCCACCTGTTCAGTCTCGGCGAAGAAGTTATCCGGATTGCGATTGAGCGTCATCTTGCCGACGATTTTCACCGGCACCAGTTCTTCAGGAATCAGCTTGGTCGGATCGAGAAGGTCGAAGTCGAACTTGTGCTCGTCTTCTTCCTCGACAATCTGCACGCCGAGTTCAAACTCCGGGAAGTCACCCCGTTCAATCGACTCCCACAAATCGCGTCGATGAAAATCCGGGTCTTTGCCCGCAAGTTTCTGCGCCTCATCCCATAGCAGCGAGTAAGAACCCAGTACCGGACGCCAGTGGAATTTAACGAATCGCCCTTTACCCTCGGCATTCACGAAGCGGAACGTATGAATGCCGAAGCCTTCCATCGTGCGCAAGCTGCGGGGAATCGCGCGGTCTGACATGGTCCACAGCACCATATGCGCGGACTCGGGCACGAGCGATACAAAGTCCCAGAAGGTATCGTGCGCGGAACCGCCGGTTGGCATTTCGTTCGGCGCTTCCGGTTTCACCGCATGCACGAAGTCCGGGAACTTGATGGCATCCTGAATAAAAAACACCGGCATGTTATTGCCGACCAGATCGTAATTGCCTTCCTGCGTGTAGAACTTCACCGCAAAACCGCGCACGTCGCGCACTGTATCGGCGGAACCACGCGGACCTTGCACCGTGGAGAAGCGCACATAAACGGGCGTCTGCTCCGAGGGGTCCTGCAGAAACGCCGCCTTCGTGTATTCGCTCATCGACTCGTAAACCTGAAACACGCCGTGCGCCGCCGAACCGCGTGCATGCACGATGCGCTCAGGAATACGTTCGTGATCGAAGTGCGTGATCTTTTCACGCATGATGAAATCTTCAAGCAGAGACGGTCCGCGCGGACCGGCGCGCAACGTGTTCTGGTTGTCGGAAATCTTGACGCCCTGATTGGTTCTCAGCGCTTCACCGTCCGGCTTGACGCGAAATTTTTCCAGATCCTTCGATTTCGGATCACCAGCCTGCGCGTTCTTTGCCGCGGGCTTCTGCGAATTCGTTTTTCCTGCCATGGGGATCGACTCCTTGTGTTCTGGCGCGCCGTTGAAAAGCCGGTTTGACGCGCAACAAGAAGTCAGCAAGCGATATACCCGCGCGTACGCGAACGCGCAGCGCGGGTTTGATACAGAAGCCTTACCAGCAGGAAAACGTGTTACGTCAGAAGCGATAGTTGATGGAGATATCCGCCACGCCGGTCGCCTTGCTGCGCGTAATCGGACTGTTGCCGGCGCTGCCCACCAACTGTTCGAAAGCGCCGTCTGCGGTCGCGAACCAGTGCTTGTTGAACAACCAGACCGCGCTGATCCCGAAGCCCACCGATTTGAATCCGGCACTCGCGTGATACTGCTGATACTGCGAGTGCGCAGCCTGAGTCTGATTCACGCCGAACCAGCTGTTCATATAGTTCGAGTCGGCCAGCGACACGTTCGGCCCCGCGAACCAGAAGAACTGCTTCGTGCTGCCCGGCATCGGCATATACGCACCCAAATCGCCGATCCAGCCATTCGATCCGCCGAAATAGCGCCGCACGTCCGCTCGCAGCACGAGCGGGAAGTCCTTCGAAATGACGTATTCGGCCGCGAGTTTGAGACCCGGTGCCGCGTTGATGTTGCCGAGTCCGTTCAGCTCCTGTGGATCGTCCTGCGCGCGTCGGCCGAGATCGTAGACGGCGGCGAGACTCGCGCGCCAGTTCTGGCCCTGTGCGAAATTGACGCCGAAACCTTCGCCGCTCGACAGGAAAAACAGATCCTTGTAGCGCACGTCGATACTCGGGCCGGCCACGATGTGATAACGATCCGAGCCTTCGAAGCGCGGCTGGAACGAACTGGCCGCGCCAAGACGCACTTGCCAGTCGGGAATGGTCGGCTGCCACATCTTCTGCAATGGGATGCCAACCGAGTATTGCCACTCACCCAATGGCGAAGGCGTTTGAGCCGAAGCCGAGGCCGGCAGGAAGGCGATGCCGCCGAGGGTCGCTGCAACCAGAGACGTTGCCGCGATGCTTGTTTGTTTATTGCGAAGCTGGCCGCCCCGCTTTCTACGGCTGTTCAACACCAGAAGCCTCCGATTTCGCGTATCGCGAAAGGGTTAGAGTCGCGCGCCGAGGTTCATCGCGGTTGAAAGAGCCGGGGAACTCGAGGCGCTGCTGTGTAAGGCACGTAATTTTTTCAACGATCGACACGCGTTATCTGGACGAGAACCGCTTCATATTGGCTGACACCCGCCTGACAGCGCTTTTTGTATGAACAGGTTCATGCGCAAGATTTGCCGACAGAGGCCTATGTGCAAAATTTGCGCCAAGGGATTTGAAGGAATGTTCGGGTGGCTGCGTTGAGAACATCAATTCGCGGATCGGGCCGCGGTACGCGTTAAGGCACGAACCCCTGCCAACGCCTACACACGCGCCACCCCACGCCACGCGAAAAATTTAAACCGCGAACTGCTTCCGCAGTTGCGCGCGCAGGAATTCGACGAATGCCCGTATCGTCACCGAGCTTTGCCGATGCTGCGGATAAACCGCGTACACGCTGGTCGCGCCCGGCAGGAAGTCTTCGAGCACGGGCATCAGTTGCCCGCTCCTGAGCGCATCGGCGACGATGAAATCCGGCAGCCGGACAATGCCGAGCCCCGCCACCGCCGCATCGCGAATCAGATCGCCATTGTTAGCGCGCAACGGTCCGTGAACCTCAACCCCTTTCACCGTCCCGTCGACGACAAAATCCCAGCTGACCGCGCCGCCGTGCCCGTAAAGCAGACACGCATGACGCGCGAGATCGGCCGGGACCGCCGGCTTGCCGCGACGCCTTGCGTAACCGGGGCTGCAACACGCGACCATCCGCACGTCGACCAGTTTCTGCGCGATCAGCGTGGAGTCGGGCAATACGCCGATGCGGATCGCCATGTCGAATCCTTCGCCGACCACGTCGACCGTGCGATCGCTCAATTCCATGTCGAAGCGCACCTCGCCGTTCTCGCGCAGAAACATCGCCACCAGCGGCGACAGATGCATCATCCCGAACGACATCGGCGCGCTCACACGTAACAGCCCGCGCGGCCCCGCGCGTCGCAGCGACATGGCCTGCTCGGCATCCTCGACTTCACCGAG
This sequence comes from Paraburkholderia sp. GAS333, assembly GCF_050435665.1. NCBI lineage: Bacteria > Pseudomonadati > Pseudomonadota > Betaproteobacteria > Burkholderiales > Burkholderiaceae > Paraburkholderia > Paraburkholderia sp. GAS333. The sequence continues at coordinate 311,709 of NZ_JBNDKS010000004.1, read as the reverse complement.
GATGCGCCGCGCGCGCTCGTAGAACTCCTGCCCGAGTTCGGTCACCGCCAGCTTGCGCGTATTGCGGATCAGCAGTTGCACGCCGAGCGCTTCTTCCAGCGCCATCACGCGTCGGCTGACGAACTGCTTGGACAACGAGAGCCGGCTCGCTGCGGCGGTGAAGTTACGCGCGTCGACCGTGGCGACGAAGATCCGCATGTCTTCGAGTTGCATTTATTGTCCACTCCATGGTGACAGTGTTTCCAATTTTGCATCGATTATAGCCATCCAGATTGACCTACACTGTCGTTCATGGATCGCGGACAAACAAACAACTGCCCGGATCGCACAACCCAAGGAGAGAACAAGATGCTCGAAATCAGACACGCCAATCAACGTGGCCGTGCCGAACACGGCTGGCTTAGCTCGCGTCACACGTTTTCCTTTGCGCACTATCACGATCCGAAGCAGAACGGCTTCTCCGACCTGCTGGTGATCAACGACGACCGCGTCGCACCGGCTCAGGGTTTCGGCAAGCACCCGCACCGCGACATGGAAATCTTCTCGTACGTGCTGGAAGGCGCGCTCGAACATAAGGACACGATGGGCACCGGCTCGGTGATCGTGCCCGGCGACGTCCAGTTGATGAGCGCCGGAACCGGCGTGGCGCACAGCGAATACAACCATTCGAAGACGGAGCCGGTCCACTTCATGCAGATCTGGATCGCACCGGGCGAGATGGGCACGACGCCGCGTTACCAGCAGCGGCATTTTGGTGCGGACCAGAAGCGTGGTGCGCTGCGCCTGATCCTGTCACCGGACGGCGCGAACGAATCGCTGGTAGTGCAGCAGGATGCGCGGGTGTATGCAGGTCTGTTCGACGGCGATGAGACGGCGCGGCTCGAATTGGCGAGCGACCGGTATGCGTATGTTCAGGTGGCGCGCGGCAAGGTCACGGTGAACGGCGTCGAGCTGAATGAAGGCGACGGTGCGCGAGTGCGCGGAGAAGAAGCGCTGACCTTCACGCAAGGCCACGATGCGGAAGTGCTGGTGTTCGATCTGCGAAACATCGAGACATCGGCGATGTGGGCTTGAGTTGCCTGCTGGTTTAAACATGATTCGCCGGCTTTTGATGCCGGCGAATCACTCTCCTTCAATACCTGAATCATCGATAAAAAATCATGCGCTACACACTGTTTGAAAACCAGAAAGACGCGGTCATTCTCGTCGCCCGCATCCTGTTGATGGTGCTGTTCGTGATGTTTGGCTGGTCGAAACTGACCGGCTTCTCCGGCACCGTAGCGTATATGACATCGACTGGCGCGCCTGTGCCCGAGTTGTCGGCGATCATCGCTGTGGTGATGGAATTCGTGGTCGGCGTCGCACTCGTGGTGGGCTTTTACACGCGGCCGCTGGCGTTGGTACTCGCGGTTTATACGCTGGGCACCGCGTTCATCGGGCACCACTACTGGAACATGACCGGCGCCGCGCAATACGACAACATGATCCACTTCTACAAAAACATCAGCGTGATCGGCGGACTGCTGCTGTTGTGCGTGACCGGTGCAGGCAAGTACTCGATCGACCGGCGTTAAAAGTACTCGCATCGTTTCAGTTAAAAGCCGCGCGGCATCGAAAGATGCCACGCGGCTTTTTTGTTTTGCCGTGATATACGCGCAACTATCCCGCGAATTCCGCCAGCACACGCTCACGAATCGCAGGCCTGATATTCGACTGCACCATGTTCCCGCCATAATGCGCGACGACTCGCGGATTCATCACGCGAAACCATAACGGCGGGACATACGCGAGCATGATCATCGTCGCGTAGCCGGACGGCAATTGCGGCGCATCGTCGAAATGACGTAGCGCCTGAAACGAGCGAGTCGGATTCGCATGATGATCGGCGTGGCGCTGCAACTGGTACAGAAACAGGTTCGTCACAACGCGATTGCTATTCCACGAATGCTGCGGCTGACAGCGCTCATAGCGGCCGCTCGCAAGCTGCTTGCGGCCAAGTCCGTAGTGCTCGAGATAATTGACCACTTCGAGCAATGACGCACCATAAACCGCCTGGATCAGCAGGAACGGCAGCACCTTCAGGCCGAATAACGCGATCGCCGCGCCCCACAACACCACCGTCATCGCCCATGCGTGCAGCACTTCATTGCGCCACGTCCACGGCGATTTGCCGAGGCGTTCGAGCCGGTGCTTTTCGAGCCGCCACGCGGACGCAATGCTGCCCGACACCGTGCGCGGCAAAAATGCCCAGAACGACTCGCCGTAGCGCGCGCTGGCCGGATCGGCGGCGGTCGCCACGCGCACATGGTGACCGCGATTGTGTTCGACGAAAAAATGACCGTATGCGACCGGCGCCAGCGTAATTTTCGCGAGCCATCGTTCGAAGCGGTCGGTCTTGTGGCCGAGTTCGTGCGCGGTGTTGATCGACACGCCCGTCGCCGCGCCAAGCGATAACGCGAAGCCCACGTAGTCGTACCAGACCAGCGTATGCGTCGCGACAATCCATAATGCGCCGAAGAACGACACGTATTCGGCACACGTCGCGAGATAGACGATGCGGCGGTAGTAGCGCTCTTTCTCCAGCGTGGGAACGACGTCGTCGGGCGGATTGCTGGTGTCGTCGCCGATCAGATAGTCGGCCACGGGAATGATCGTGAAGACGAAGATCGGCCCAAACCACCAGAAGATGTGCCACCCGGTGGACAGCGCGAGCCACGCAGCGTGCAAAGGCAAAGTGATCGTGAGCGCGCCGAGCAGCCACAAGTAGCGCTTGCTATCGGTCCACCGGTCGCGGGCCGCATCCGTTGTCGACATTGTCTCCCTCCTTTTTTATCGTCCGACACGTCGCAAGTTTGCGCGGGCGAACGTTTTCTAACTCCCAGATTTATATGGTCTGACGCGAAGGATAGCCAGAGAATCCGGCCAGGTGAGAGTCTCCAAACAATCGCCTCGCAAAGCGCGCATATGTCACGCGGTTCGAGCGGGCGAATGAAACAGGCGTTGGATGACGTGTTGCAGCGCACATTGCGTGCATGCGGGCGGAAACGCGAAAGCAAATAAAAACGGCGGCCCGCAGGCCGCCGTTCGATACAACAACTACCACACTACCGGATACTCGAATCAGACAGCTTCCGCTTCCGCCACGCTGACCGCTTCCACTTCTTCGCTATTGCGGATCAGGTGATCGAATGCCGACAACGATGCCTTCGCGCCCTCGCCCACTGCAATCACGATCTGCTTGAACGGGACCGTGGTCACGTCGCCGGCGGCGAACACGCCCGGCACCGACGTCGCGCCGCGTGCATCGACGACGATCTCGCCGTGCTTCGACAACTCGACCGTGCCTTTCAGCCATTCGGTGTTCGGCACGAGACCGATCTGCACGAATACGCCTTCCAGTTCGACCGTTTTCACTTCTCCCGAACGCAGGTCCTTGTAGACCAGACCGTTGACCTTCTTGCCGTCGCCGGTGATTTCGGTGGTCTGAGCCTGCGTGACGATGGTTACGTTCGGCAGGCTGCGCAGCTTGCGTTGCAGCACTTCGTCGGCACGCAGCGTCGCGCCGAATTCGAACAGCGTCACTTCGCGGACGATACCCGCGAGGTCGATTGCCGCTTCGACGCCCGAATTGCCGCCGCCGATCACTGCAACGCGCTTGCCCTTGAACAGCGGCCCATCGCAGTGCGGGCAGTACGCTACGCCATGATTGCGATACTCGCGCTCGCCCGGCACGTTGATCTCGCGCCAGCGCGCACCGGTTGCCAGAATCACGGTCTTCGCCTTCAGCACCGCGCCATTCGCCAGACGCACCTCGTTGATGCGCCCCGGGATCAGCGCTTCGGCGCGCTGCACGTCCATGATGTCGACTTCATACGTCTTCACGTGCTGTTCGAGCGCGGTCGCGAACTTCGGCCCTTCGGTTTCCGTCACCGAGACAAAGTTTTCGATGGCGAGCGTGTCGAGCACCTGACCGCCGAAGCGTTCCGCGACGACACCCGTCGCAATGCCCTTGCGCGCCGAATAAATTGCCGCCGCCGCACCCGCCGGGCCGCCGCCGACGATCAACGTGTCGAACACCGGCTTCTTTTCCAGTTCCTTCGCGGCACGCGCACCGGCGTTGGTGTCGAGTTTCGCGAGGATTTCCTTCACACCGCTGCGGCCCTGGCCGAACACTTCGCCGTTCATGAACATGGTCGGTACCGCCATGATCTGGCGCGCTTCGACTTCGTTCTGGAACAGCGCGCCGTCGATCGCCACGTGGCGGATGCGCGGGTTGATCAGCGCCATCACGTTCAGCGCCTGGACGACTTCCGGGCAGTTCTGGCATGACAGCGAAAAATACGTTTCGAATTGATAGTCGCCGTCGAGATTGCGGATCTGTTCGATCACCGCATCGTCGAGTTTGACCGGGTGGCCGCCGACCTGCAGCAACGCGAGGACGAGCGACGTGAATTCATGTCCCATCGGAATGCCCGCGAAGCGGATGCCCGTATCCTTGCCAGGCTGGCTGATCGAGAACGACGGCTTGCGTTCGCTATCGCCACGGCGTTCGATGACGGTGACACGTTCCGACAACGTCGCGATATCGTTCAGCAATGCCAGCAATTCCTGCGATTTCGCGCTGTCGTCGAGCGAGGCGACGATCTCGATAGGGTTACTAACCTTTTCGAGGTACGTTTTCAACTGGGTCTTGAGGTTGGCATCAAGCATGGCGATTCGATTCCGTGACGTGGGTGTTGGGTTCCCGGCGCCGCACGCCGTCCGGGTAGGACGGGTACGGCCCGGGCACGCGCGAATCGCTGCATCAAGCGATTCGCACGGTACTGCCGATGCGCTGTGAAGCGCTTACTGCTTCGGGTCGCTTTGGACCGTCAGACCTTAGACCTTAGATCTTGCCGATCAGGTCCAGCGACGGCGTCAGCGTGTCAGCGCCCGGCGTCCACTTGGCGGGGCAAACTTCACCCGGGTGCGATGCGACGTATTGAGCAGCCTGCACCTTGCGCAGCAGTTCGCCTGCGTCACGGCCGATACCGTTGTCGTGCACTTCCGACAGCTTGATCTCGCCTTCCGGGTTGATCACGAACGTGCCGCGCAGTGCCAGGCCTTCTTCTTCGATCAGCACGTCGAAAGCGCGCGAGATTGCCAGCGTCGGATCGGCGATCATCGGGTACTTGATCTTCTGGATCGTGTCCGACGTGTCGTGCCATGCCTTGTGCGTGAAGTGCGTATCGGTCGACACGCTGTAGATTTCGACGCCGAGCTTCTGGAATTCGGCGTAACGATCGGCCAGGTCACCCAGTTCGGTCGGGCAAACAAACGTGAAGTCGGCCGGATAGAAAACGAAAACCGACCACTTGCCCTTCAGGCTTTCTTCAGTGACGGTCACGAAATCGCCGTTGTGATAAGCCTGTGCCTTGAACGGTTTGACTTGACTGTTGATGATCGGCATTTGCTGAGTCCTCTTTCTGGGTGGTTGGAAAGTGGAGTCAGTATCTCAGACGACGCTTAATAGGTAAAGCGGATTGTTTTAATCATAGCGATAGTCTGACACTATTTATTTCGGGCGCGGCGCCTATCGCACCGGTGTCAGTCCTTCAGAAGCCGCCAGAGCGTCGTGCGGCCTATGCCCAGCGCCCGGCTTGCCGCGGCGCGATTGCCACCCGCCAGTTCGAGGGCGTGGAGCACCTCGTCGCGGGTCGGTGTGGCCGGGCGGCCGGTCTCGCCGCGTGCAATGGAATGTAAGCCGTTCGCCACCGGTTTGGAGCGATGCAGCGTTTGCGTCATCCGTCCAAATTCGGGGAATACCGCTTGCCAATCCTGCGGCGTGCTGCCGGCGGCTATGTCACTGCCGTCGCTGCCGTCCAGATAAATCGCGGCGCGCGCCAGCAGATTTTCCAGTTCCCGCACGTTGCCAGGCCACGCGTAGTGCTCGAAAAGCGGTGCAAGAAACCTGAGCACCCGGCCAGGCGCCGCATCTGCAAGACCATATTGGAGCGTGTTCCGGCTTAACAAGTGGCGCGCCAGCGGCTCGATATCGTCGCGCCGTTCGCGCAGCGGCGGCAATTCTATCTGAAGCAGATTAAGACGAAAATACAAATCCGTGCGAAACGCCCCCTGCCCGACGAGCGCATGCAAGTCTCGATGAGTCGCGGCGATTACCCGCACGTCGACCGGCGTAGCGCGTCCCGAACCGAGCTTCATCACCTCGCGTTCCTGCAATACGCGCAGCAGCCGGCTCTGCAGCGCAGGCGGCATTTCGCCGATTTCATCGAGAAAAATCGTGCCGGTGTGGGCGATTTCGAACAGGCCCGGCTTGCCGCCCCGGCGCGCGCCGGTGAACGCGCCCTCCTCGTGGCCGAACAGTTCGCTTTCGATCAGGCCCTCCGGCAACGCCGCGCAGTTGAACGCGACGAACGGATTGCCGCGCCGCCGGCTCGCGTTATGGATGCCCTGCGCGACCAGCTCCTTGCCGGTGCCGCTTTCGCCGGTGAGCAGCACGGTGGCATCGTGCGCCGCGCCCGCGCGCGCGAGGCGGCGCACCCGTTCGAGCGCCGCCGACGCGCCGATCAGATCGTCCAGCCGATGCCGCGCGACCAGATGCTTCGGCCGCTGGCTGGTGCGCAGCGTGCGGTCGATCCGTTGCGCGACCAGCGCGTCCTGCGCCGTCACCACCGAGCCGGAGCGGATACCCTGCTCGACGATCGGCATGCAGTTGACGATCAGCGAGCGCGCGCCGATCTGCTCGATGCGCTCCTCGATCGGCTGATCGCGGGCCAGAGTTTCGCGCAGCAGCGGTGCAACGGCGCGGGCCACCTGCGCGGGCATGTCCGGTTCGCGATCCGCGTTCGTCGTCGATGCATTCAAACCCAGCAATTCAAGCATCGCCGGGTTGACGGCTTCGAGTTGCCCCGCCTCGTCGAACGCGGCGACGCCATCGCGCAGATGCGCGACGATCGTGTTCAGCCGCACCCGCTTCGACTCTTTCTGACGACTCACACGCGCCAGTTCGACCGAGCGCTCGAACGCCTCCTCGACCGCTCCGAGCGAGTACAGAAATACGCTCTCCAGCCCCGCCTGCTGCGCGACATCGCAAGCCATGCCCGGGCCGATGATGACGCTGCAACCGTCGGCGGCGAGCTGGTCGACCGCTACTCGCACTTCGTCGATGGAGCGGTAAGCGTGCTGTTTCAGCCCGATGTTCAGCCACGGCGTCAGATCGGCGAGTTCGTGTGAAATCGTTTCGTGCAGCACCAGGCCGATCCGCGCGCCGGGCCAGGTGGTGGTGGCGCGCGTGATCGCGCTCAGCACGTCGAAGCCGTTCACCTTGACCATCACGACCGGCACGCTCAGGTGTTCGCGCAGATACGCACCGTTCGATCCGGCGGCGAGCACGACGTCGACCGCGCCGGCATCCACGTAGGTCTGCAACGCGGCGACGGCCGCGCCGTAACCCTCGCGCACCGAAAAGAACCGGGCGCGGCCGGCGTAGCGCGGCGCGACCGTCTCGCAAAGCGACTGCAAGCGGCTGATACTCACGAGAGCGACGCCCGGCCGGCCGGGATCGAGATTCGCAACAGACGACGTGAAAGTGGACAACGCGGCGCTCCGGCTGAATTTGAAACGTTCCATGAAACGTTTCATGGAACGGCAGGCTTATTTTGCCACGAACGCATCGCGCAGCCAGTAACGCGCCAAGCCACTGATTAACAAGAGAAAGCAACGCACCACCGCCCAATGGCACGCTTCCTGCAAAATAACGGCCATTGTTTGGCAATCCCCCTTTCTGGAGACACCCCACCATGACCACCACTGCCGCCCGCCGCGCCGCGTTCCGCGCCAAAGTCAACGAACGCCAGGGCCTGCTCGTGCCCGGCGCGTTCAATGCAATGAGCGCGCGCGTGATCGAGGACGCCGGTTTCGAAGCGCTTTACATCACCGGCGCGGGCGTCACCAATATGTCGCTCGGCCTGCCCGATCTGGGCTTCATCGGACTCGCGGAGGTCGCCGAACACACGGCGCGGATTCGTGATGCGGTCGCGCTGCCGCTGATCGTCGACGCCGACACGGGCTTCGGCAACGCGCTGAACGTGCGGCAGACCGTGCGCGTGCTGGAGCGCAGCGGCGCGGACGTGATCCAGTTCGAAGACCAGGTCATGCCGAAAAAATGCGGCCACTTTTCGGGCAAGGAAGTGGTCAGCGCGAGCGAGATGGTCGGCAAGATCCGCGCGGCCGTCGATGCCCGCGAAGACGGCAATCTGCAGATCATGGCGCGCACCGATTCGGCGGCCGTGCACGGCATCGAAGACGCGATCGAGCGCGGTCACCGGTTTATCGAGGCAGGCGCGGACATTCTGTTTATCGAAGCCACCGAATCGCTGGCCGACATCGAACGTCTGCCGTCGCTGTTCGACAAGCCGCAGTTGATCAACATCGTGATCGGCGGCAAGACGCCGGTGCAATCGCGCGAGGCTCTCGCGAAACTCGGTTACGGCATCGTGCTGTACGCAAACGCGGCGCTGCAGGGCGCGGTACTCGGAATGCAGCGCGCGCTCGGTTCGCTGAAAGGCAACGGACGGCTCGACGAAGACGCGACGCTGGTCGCGCCGTTCAGCGAACGTCAGCGACTGGTGAACAAGCCGCTGTATGACAAGCTGGATCGCGAGTACGCGGCGAAGGACTGAGTTGTAAGCAAGGGAAAGGCGGCGGGTTCGGTTGTCGGCGGCGTGATGTGGCGCTGGCCGTCGCGGCTCGCCGCGTTACCACTTCTTTCCCGGTGAATTCGCCGCGCATGACGTGCTCACGCACTCGCTCACCCGCTCGGCGACTCAGCAAAGCGCCCAGGCGCAAGCCGCACCTCGTATCACAGACAGCGGGAAGCCCACCCCACACGCGGGTCCTCACCGTCAGTTCCGAACACCATCAGCCCGCTTCGAACACGGGCGGCATGCGCCATGCATGCCCTCCCGCACGGTATGGCGCGATTTATTGCGTTACGATTCAGTCCTGACGATGCACTGTCACGCGATCACCGCCTCGCGTGCGCCTCAATCTCCGTTTAAATCCAAGCCAGTTAGCACGCTGCAATCCCGTCGCACGTCCGCACGCACGGACGCCGGAAATACGTTATCGAAAGGTAGTCGCAAGAATCATGATGTTCACTCCACCGCGCGCAATCCGTCGCCACGCCCGCCACTTCGCCGCCCCCGTCCTCGTTGCACCGAGGGCCGCGCAATGACCGGCGGCAACACACGCAATTCGCATGTCGGCTGGCTGCCGTATATCGTCGCGGCCACTTTCTTCATGGAATACCTCGACACCACGGTGATCGCCACCGCGCTGCCGCAGATGGCGCACTCGTTCGGCGTCGGCCCCAACAGTCTCAGTCTCGGCATGACCGCCTACATGCTGGCGCTGGCGATCTTCATCCCGGCCAGCGGCTGGGTCGCCGACCGTTGCGGCTCGCGCACGGTGTTCTTCAGCGCGATCGGCGTGTTCACGGTGGCGTCGGTGCTGTGCGGACTGTCGCAGAACGTGTTCGAGTTCACCGCCGCGCGACTGCTGCAAGGCATCGGCGGCGCGATGATGGTGCCGGTGGGGCGGCTGATCGTGGTCCGCAGCACCGAGAAGAGCAAGATGATGCAGGCGATCTCGACCATCACATGGCCCGCAATTGCGGCGCCGGTGGTCGGGCCGCCGGTGGGCGGCTTCATCACCACTTACGCGTCGTGGCGCTGGATCTTCCTGCTGAACGTGCCGTTCGGCCTCGCCGCGATGGCGATCGCGCTTGCGCTGGTGCCGAACCTGCGCGGCACCGACCGCAAACCGCTCGACGTGGTCGGCTTGCTGCTCAGCGGCACCACGCTGACGGCGATTCTTTACGGCGCCGAACTGGCGAGCCAGCCGGGCACCAATCCGTGGATTGCGGGAGCCGTGATCGTCGGCGGCTTGCTGGTGGGCGTGGTCACGTTCCAGCACGCGAAGCATCATCCGTATCCGCTGATCGATGTGTCGACGCTGAAGATTCCGACCTTCTCCGTCACCGTCGTGACCGGGTCGTTCACGCGCATCGGCATCGGCGCGGTGCCTTATCTGATGCCGCTGCTGTTCCAGGTGGGCTTCGGATTGTCCGCGTTCCGCTCGGGCCTGCTGCTGCTCGCGAGCGCGCTCGGCAACCTCGGCATGAAGGCGTTGACCACGCGCATTTTGCGACGCTATGGTTTCCGCATGGTGTCGATCATCGACGTCACCGTGGCCGGGATTTTTATCATCGCGTGCGGGCTGCTGACGCCGGACGTGCCGCTCGCGTTCGTGCTGATCGTGGTGTTCGTGTACGGCGTGGCGCGCTCGATGCAATTCTCGACGCTCGCCACACTCGCCTACGCCGACGTCGCGCAGCCGCAGATGAGCGCGGCCAGCACGTTGTGGAGCGCCGCCGCGCAGATGACGATCGGTCTGGGCATCGCCTTCGGCGCGGTGTCGTTGCGCGCGGCCGCGTTCTTCAACGGCGAGACGACGGGCCGCGTCTTTACGCTCGACGACTTCCGCCTCGCGTTTCTGTTTGCCGGTGTGCTGACGCTGGTGTCGGTGTTCGGCTACATGGGCCTTGCGCGCGATGCCGGGCAAAGCATCGGCGGCGGCTCGCGCGGCAGCGAAGGTCCGGCGAAAGGCTGAAGGTTTTTTTATCGACGCATCACACGGGGGACGGGATGCAAACGCGTGAACTGACGATATCGGACGATAAGAGCGCGCTCGACATCGAGATGGTTTATACGTTTCTATCCCAGCAAACGGCCTGGGCCAACGGGATGCCGCGCGACACGTTCGAGCGGGCCGTCGCCGGTTCGCTATGTTTCGGCGGATATCTCGACGGCACGCAGATCGCGTTCGCGCGCGTCATCACCGACTCGGCGACTTTCGCGTACCTGTGCGACGTTTTCGTGCTGCCGGAGTATCGCGGACAAGGTCATGCATCCGCGTTGATGAAGCATGTATTTGCCAGCCCCATGCTGAAAGGGCTGCGACGAATCGTGCTGGTCACGAGCGACGCGCATCACGTGTATGAACCGCACGGCTTCACGCAACTGGCGAACCCGGAGCGTTATATGGAGTTGCACAAGCCGGACGTTTATCAGGCGGCTTGAGCGGCGGCAGCGGCTTCCAGACTGGGTGGAAAGACTGGACGAAAGACCCGCGATAACCGCACTCAGTCTGCGAACTGCGGCTACCTTGTGCGGCCTACACACGCATTCCACGCATTCCACGCATCCCACGCATTCCACGCATCCCGCCGCTTGTCTCTCGCGCCAACAGCGCACGAACCCGGCCATACCCCCGATGCAAGCGCCCTGATGGACGCATCCCCCGCGCATCCCCACTGCGCACCAATCATGACGATCCCCCCGCTGTCATCGGACTGCAACTTTCGGCAGGTAACTTGCTGCGACAAACAGAAACCGTTCCCAGCCCATGCCACAGTCTATCGAGCGTGACAGCCGCCACCGCCGTGCAGTTCTGAGCGGCGGCCACCTTGTTTAAGGCCGCCTCCGCCAGCGCGCTGCTCAACGCGTTTCTCTCGTCGATGCAAATCGCGCTCGGCCTCACCGCGAATTCGGACGGACTGTTCGCCGACGGCATCCACACCCTGAGCGACCTCGCCGCCGACGCCGTCGTGCTGATCGTGCTGTACCTCAGCGCAAGACACGTAAGCGCGAAAGCGCGCAACGGACGCAACCCCCACCATGCACACAACGCCGACAACAGCGTCGAGCAGTCGCTCGCGTCGCTGTTCATCGCGGCGGTACTGATCGTCACGGCAATGGAAATGCTGTGGAGCAGCGCATCGCAGACATCGACGTTGACCGGCAGCACCGCCATGCATATCGGTGCGCTCGCGGTCAGCGGCTTCGTCATGGTGACCAAGGAAACGCTGTTTCGCTACCTGCGCGCGGAAAGCCGCCGCACCGGTTCGTCACTGTTGATGGCAAGCGCGATGCACGCACGCGTCGACGCGGTGTCGGCGCTCGTTGCGACGTTGGGTCTCGCCGGCAGCCTCGCCGGATTGCCGATGCTGGATCAGATCGCGGGCGCGGCAATCGGCCTGATGATCATGCGGATGGGATACGCCACAGGCCGCAGCGCATTGAAGCAGTTGTTCGCGGGTTCGTCGACTGGCAATGCCGCCGCCGGTCAGACAGCCGATTAACGCTAACAGGCGGGTGGAAGAGACGCGATGTACGCGTCGATGAAAGCATCGATTAGCGAACGAAAACGCGCATGAACAGGCGCATCAATAAGCACGCTCACGCATCCACTTCGTCATGATCCACTTGTCGCCGTCGAGCACCGGGGCGCCGCCATGCAGGGTCAGCGGATCGAGTTGACGCTGGCCGTTCAGATAGCGGAAGTACACCGCCCCGCCCTTGTTCGCCGCCACCGACATGCCCGCTTCAGGAAAAATCGTTTCGCCGCCGTCAGGAACGTCGTTCAGATAGATCACGAGCGTTGCCACGCGCTGGCCGCCCTGCGCGGTATGCACGGCGCTGCCGGGTTGGTCGGGCGGAAAATAATCGAAATGCGGGCGATATTCGCCGGTCGTGCCGTAGTGCAGGATCTGCAAACCTTCGCCATTTTCGACCGGCCAGTTCATCAGCGCCGCGATACGCCTGTCGAGTTTCTCGATGAACTCGTCTTCGCCACGCTGATACCAGATGCCTTCGCTGGTCCGGTTGCGGATCACGTCTTCCTTGCCGGTGGCGGGATTGACCGTGGTAGACCGTTTCAGCCGATGCCGCGAGCGCTCGATCATCTCGTCGCACTCCTGCGCCGACAGCACGTCGGCGAACACGATCACCTGCGGGCGCTCGCAACGCATCAGCACGCGGACATCGCGATCATGCGCGCGGATCACGTTGCCGCGCGCGACCGGCGGATCGTCGTATTGATAGGTTTGAGGAACCGCCTTCGCGAGCACCGCTTCGGTTGCGTTCATCGCCGAAACAGAAGCCGACACCGCATCCGCCGGATCACGGCCAAACGCGTTATGTACCGCGACGCTCGCGGCATTGGCGGAGAAACCCGCGCCGACCATCGACTCGATCATCGACTCGGGACTGCAACCGCGCGTCACGTTGCTGCTCAGCCACTCTTCCCACGCGGCATCGACTACTGGCATGGCTTTCCTCGCTGGTCTGCCTGAAGAAATACGAAGCTAACCGGTTCAATCATAACAAGTGCAACACGGCGCTCCGTGCAACGGATCCGCCCCGCTCACCCCGTTCAGTCTCGCGTTTCCCGATTGCGATACAGCGCGAGACCCCGGCGCGCCTGTGCGCGGATTGCGCGCTGCACGAGCGGCGACCAGCCGAGCAACGTGCCCCGCAGGCCCATTGCCTGGCGCAGCCATTGGTACAGGCTGAAGTTGTCGCGATGCTCGACGATCAGACCGTCGCGAAACACGAAACGGGCATCGATCTCGTTGATCACCTGACGCCCGGTCTGGCTGAACAGATAGCTCGCCACCCAATGCGCGCGGCCGGTCTGGTCGTCGGCTTCGACGCCGCCGAACGTCAGCGAAAACGCCTGCGCGCGCGCCACCAGCAGGCGCCACATGTCGCGCGCCTCGTCGCCGCGAAGCTCGCCGAAAGCGGGATCGCTGAAGACGACGTCGTCGGCATAGCAGGCGATCATGGTCTCGGCATCGCGGCGCTGGAAGGCGGTGTAAAAACGTTCGATCAGGTCGGTGTTCGGATGGCTCATTGTTGTCGTGTGGTGCGTTGCCAGGACGCCGCAAGACGCGGCTGGAAAAAGCGTTCGCCCGCATTTTACGGCGAGCTTGCAGCACACGATATCGGAAAACGGCGCAAACCGGGCACGTGGCGCCTATGTCGCTCACTATCTGCTCGACGCCGCCTACGTGAGCCCGCCGATGCCGGTCGACGACGGTATCCAGGCCGCCACCGTGCCGCGACCGGTTCGTTATCGCGATGCATCAGGCTCGCGCAGTTGCGGGACCCATGTTTCGTGCCGCCGGAACAGAAAGCGGGCACTTTCGAACTCGCGCGACGCGGGGCGCTTCTCCGCCCGGCTCGGCCCGCCCCCAGCACGCTCGCGGCGGTGCTCGCGTGCGTGTCGCCCGGCGGCCACGTGGCGGTCGGTCCGCATACGCTCGCCGGCCGCATCGCGTTGCCGGGGGCCGGCACGCCGATCCCGTCGGAAATCACGATTGCGTTCCGAAAATACGAACGGGCACCGGCCGTCAAAGCGTTTCCCGACTTCGCCCGACGCCCCGAAACCGCTACCTGAAACCCTTCCCACACCGCGCTTACTCCTTCCCGGTTCAACACACCGCTCGCCTTTCGTTATATCCTGTCGAATATCACGGTAGGCTTCGTAGAGCCTGGAAAGCCCGTATTCATTGGCTTTTCGCCCCGCGCGCATCCCGTGCGGCGAAGCAAAAACAGACCAGCAGGAGCCAGCAGCAGTGCGCAGTCGATCCCCTTTATCCGATCCCGCCAGGCGCGGTCGACAGGTGGCAAACGAGATTTCGTCGACCATCGTCGCCGTGAAATCAGCGTCCGAACGCGGCCGGGCCGAGTCGATCCGCGATGTGGTCGACGCGTACCGGCGCCTGTACGGCAGCGTGCAGCGTTTCGTGCTGATGCTGACCGGCGACCAGTTGAATTTCGCGGCGGTCGGCACGACCGGCTCGCACTCGCTGAACCAGTTGCTGTCGATCCTCGCAGACCACGCAAAAGCGGCGTCCTTCGCGCGTTTGCGCGACCTGAAAGCCGCCATCGAAGACGCCCGTTCCGCCGAACAACTGCGCGACGCGATTTTCTCGGACGCCTCCAGCAACGATGTGTCCGCGTTGCGCAAGGTCGTGACGGAACTCGAACGGCTCGACGCGGCCTTCGTCGGACTGTGCGTCGGGCATGTGCTGGAACAGCATGCCCGCGCGGATAGCAGCGACGCAGCGGCAGGCGCGGCTCGACTCACGCTTGCCCGAGCCCGACGACGCGCCACGGCGACGGCTACGGTGACGAACGCGGCGGGCAAGCTGCCGGGTGCATCCGTCAGCGCTAACGCCGGTGTCGAAGCCAGCGCGAGACCGCGCAAAGCGCGCACCGTCGAACCCGAGCTTGCGCGCTTACCCGACTAATCGACATGGCCGCTTATGAGCGCTTTTTTTTACCGCCCGCTATATCCGCTGATATATATCGACGGTACGGCAAACGCGCACGACCTACACAACCTGCCTGACGCCGAACCGGATTCGAGGTCATCATGAACACGCCCCCGTTTCGTCTCGCCCAGCCGTCGCGTCTGAAACTCTCCGGCGACGAACTCGCCGGCACTGGCCTGAGCAGCGTCGCCGATCCTTGCTGCACGTCCGTCAAGGCATCGCTGACGAACACCAAACGGCGCGCCCGCCTGTCCGAGCTTGACGGCCATCTGCATTGCTCGATCATCGGCACCTGTCTGAGCACGCACGAGTTGCGCAAGCTGGTGCCCCGATTCACCGGACTCGACCGCCGCGACGCGAGCGATCTGGAGATTCATCACTCGGCGGTCGAACTGGCGATCGAAGGCGGCGCGGCCGCCAAGGCGCTCCACAAGCTGCTGGACGAGCACTATGCGGGCGCGCTGCGCCGTTTCGACAAGGCCGCCGACGACGTCGATCTCCTCAAGCTCTGGGACGAAGCGCTGAAAAACGGCGACATCCCCCCGGCATATTGGGCCTTGATGACGCATCCGTTTGCGACCATGCCGGTTCGTCAGAAGGCGTTCGGCGACTTGCACATGCTGTCGCACCTGGTCGGCGCGGCCAATCGCGCGGATATTCGCCGGCTGGTCGCGCTGGAAGAAGAAAACGCCGCGCTGAAGGAAAAAGTGGAGCGGCAACAAGTCCGTCTGCATGAACTCGGCACGCAGCACGAAGCGACGATTGCTGCACTGAACGAACAGATCGCGCAACTGACCGCGCAGACCTCTCGCCCGCGTCCTGTCGATGCCGTTGCCGGTGACGTCGAAGCCGAAATGCAACGTCTGCGCGACAGACTGGACGACGCCGATCAGCGGATCGCGCTGCATACGAGCCGCCGTGAGGCTGCCGAACAACGCACGCTTCAGGAACAGGAAGCCGCGCTTGCGTTACGCAAGAGCCACGATCAGGCGCTGGCGCTGCTCAAGCTGGTGCAAAGCGAATGCGACGCCCTGGAACGCGCAACCGTCGATGCCGCGGATGCCGTCAGCGGAACCGGCGCGCGCCGGGCGAGCCTCGACAGCGTGCACGGCAAGCGGATTGTCTACGTGGGCGGGCGGCCTGGTTCGAACTCGGCGCTCAAGCGTCTGGTGCAAGCGGCCGGCGGCGATCTGGTGGTGCACGACGGCGGCGTCGAAGACCGTAAAGGGCTGCTTGCCGCTGCGCTGCCGGGGGCGGATATCGTCGTGTTTCCAGTGGACTGCATCGACCACGATTCGATGAATACGCTCAAGCGGGTTTGCGAGCGGCATCAGATCGACTATCACCCGTTGCGCACCGCGAGCGTGGCGAGCTTCGTCGAGTTGATGGCCCGGCTGCATCCCGAGCATCTCGCTCAACTTGGCACTGCGCCGCCCTCGGCGTTCTGTTTGCGGCACGGTTGAGTGCGTGGCGCGGTGAGCCGCCGCGCACCGTCGCCGAAACGTTTGACCTCTAGCGGATCAGCCGCGTCAACTCGGCGATCTGCTTCGCGCAACTGCGCTGCGCTTCTTCTTCGACATCGCGATACAAACGGACGATGGTCTCGCCCACCGGCGTGAGCGTGCAGCCCCCGCCGCTTTGGCCGCCCTGCTCCGAATGCGTGGCCGGCGATTTCAGCGAACGGTTCAACTCGTCGATCAGCAGCCACGCTCGACGGTACGACATGTCGAGGCTCCGCGCCGCCGCCGAAATCGAACCGTGTTCGCGCACGGCTTCAAGCAGGTCCACTTTGCCGGGCCCGAGCGCGACCGCGTCGCCATTTCGGATACGCATTCTGAAGCGCACTTCAGGGCGTGTTTTAGGCGATTTCGACGCCGGTGCGGGTTTGGTTTTGAGGGTGTCAGCCATGCGCGAAAGCATACACGAACGGCCTCGCGCTGCCATCCTCGCCGAACGGCTACGGGCGTTGCTGCGGGAAGCAGTGGGCGTAGTCTTCGCAGCCCGGACAGCCGGGTGCGGGACCGGGCGCGAGACCCAACGAAAGCGCACGTTGCCCTGCGAGGAATTTTTTCCAGCGAAGGTTCGCGACATTCAACGCAACGAGTGTCGGGAAATAGCGCGTCAACATCCACGTGACTTCGTCGCGGCCGGCCAGACCGAGGTCGCGCCACAGATGATCGGGACGTAAACAGGCGTGGGCGATGATGGTAGCGAGATCTTGTGCGTCGTCGATATTGACAGCGGGGTTTGCGTGGGTCAGCAATACCGCGTGAAGGGTGCGGACGAAATCGGCGTGAACTTGCACGGCGGTGTCCGTTGTAATCGGTGAGACAGGTGCGGTTGCGCGCGCGAAATGCCGCGAAAGCAGCGCGTCCCACTCACCCGGTTGCAGGCCGAGCAGCGCAAGTTCGTGGCGCACGTCACGCTCGGCGATCAGTTTGGCGAACAGTTGGGTGTCGGCGGAATTCGCGCTGCCTGCTGCGCGCAACCACTTCTCCATGCACGCGGCAACTTGCGGATCGGTCGGCCAGACGAGCGGAGCGGCCACGGCAAACGCGGCGGTTCCAGCAGCAGATTCGAATGAAAGCGGATCGTCAGACATGAACAGACGCGGCGAAAAACAAAGGCTCATATTAAGCCCGCGTCACGCCAGCGCGCTAACCCAACGGCGCGAGAACCTGCGCCTCGATCCGCGCAAGCCGCTTGACGTGGCGAGGCGCAGGCAGAATGTCCGAACCCGAGAACAGAATCGGCGCGCCGTCCTGCGCATCCAGCGCGCGGCCGCCGCACTCGTAAGCGACCAGCACGCTCTCGCCGACCGGCGTATTGAAAAGTTCATGCCACGAGAACGTCACGACATAGCCGTCGTGCCCCACGGCGACGAACACGGTTCGCTTGAACTCACCCGGAATGGCGTTGGGCAGACCCGCTTCCTCGATCAGCGTAGTCAGTCGCACCCCGCGATACGGCTCAACGCTGCGAATAAACCGGTTGGTCGTATAGCAGCGCAGATCGAACGGCGTCGCGACGATGCTTTCGTAGCGCCGCAGTTGATCGAGCCCGATCGACAGCGAACGCTGGAACCGCCCGCTCAGGACAAGCGCGCCGTCGACGGCGGGCGCGGCAATCACATTCACAGCATCCATAGACGGTTATCTCCTGCATCGACGCGTAATGCGGTCTGTTCATTCGCTATACCCGTGTGTATATTACGCTGCGCTGGCGGCATCGGTAGGCAACTGCGCCGATACGCAATATATCGCCGCGCATATCGGCAACCGGACCGGCGTCCGCATTGAGCGCCGGCGGCACGAGCATGTGCGGCACACGGCCGACGCCGTTCAGGAGATCCCATGCGCCTCTCACTTTCGCTGCAACGCACCGCCCGCCTCGCGCTCGCGACCTGCGGTCTGATCGCCGCACTGACCGGATGCGCCGGCAACAAGCCCGCGAACGCGCCGCAGCGTGTGCCGGTGAGCGCGACAGCGAACGGCATCGCGGTGCGCGTCGCGGACGGCGCCGTCTTCATCACCGACGATCAGACCAGCAGCGTGCTGGCTTCGTCCGACGCGCACGCTTTTGCGCACTTCGCGAGCGTGCCAACCGTGGCGGGTCAGCCGACCGGCCTGAGCCAGTTGAGTTTCACCGACGACGGCCTGCTGATGATCGCGCGCTTCGGCTTCGGCACGGCGAGCGCGGTATTCGGCATCGCGGGCGCGGATCAGGTCACCGCATTCACCGGCCCCGATCCGTTGCGCCGCCGCCTCGGTCTGATCTCCATCGGCTCGAACCGCTTACTGTCGACATGGTTCATCAAGAACGGCAGCAATCCGCCGCAAGGCGCGCTGAGCCTGATCACCTACGATCCGGCCACGCATGCCGCAGTGGAACGCGATCTGCTGACGGGCCTCGGCAAACCGGTCGGCATCGCGATTTCGGGCGACACCGTTTATATCTCGGATCAGGCGAACAACAACATCGTCTCGGCAAATCTGAGCACGTTGCTTAGCGCACCCCAGCCCGTCACGCTGCGCACGGTGTTCGCGCAGATCGACGGGCCTGACCTGATGGCCGACGGACCCGACGGTGCGCTCTACACGAAATGCAACGCCACCGGCTTATGCCGCGTCGCGCGGGACGGCACCGTCAGCGTCCTCGCCAACGACTTGCAGAACGCGCGCGGTGTAGCCGTCGACGCATTGCGCGGCAGGCTGTACGTGATCGACCGCGCGAGCCATAGCGGCAACACCAGCGGCAACACCAGCACGCTGCGCATCTTCCCGCTCAAGTAATGCATCACGTGCCACATCGCCACCCAACCTGACGCAATGGCGTCGTAATATATCGCTCTTCATAACGTATCGGGGGTTTTCGCATGATTCGCAAGCTGCTCGCCTCTCTCGTCGCTCCTGTCGTCGCTGTCACCTGTGTCGTGACGGCCGCGCCCGCCTTCGCGCAGGACAACACGGTCAACGTGCTGTACGCCGGTTCGCTCGTCAACCTGATGGAGCGCAGCATCGGCCCCGCGTTCGAGAAGGCCACCGGCCAGCATTTCCGCGGCTATGCAGCGGGTTCGAACAAGATCGCCAACGAGATCAAGGGCAAGCTGCGTCGCGGTGACGTGTTCATCAGCGCAAGTCCGAAAGTCAACACCGGCTTGATGGGCGAAGCGAATGGCGATCACGTCACGTGGTACGTGAATTTCGCCGAGTCGCCGTTGATGATCGGCTATAACCCGCAGAGCAAATTCGCGTCGCAATTCAAGAGCAAGCGTTGGGATCAGGTGTTGCAGGAGCCGGGCATCCGCATCGGCCGGACCGATCCGAAGCTCGATCCGAAGGGCGCGTTCACCGTCGAGATGATGACGAAGGCGGCGGACCTTTACCATCAGCCGGACCTGGTCGAGAAGACCCTCGGCGCGGCGGAAAATCCCGAACAGGTGCTGCCTGAGGAAACGCTGGTTGGCCGCCTGCAATCCGGTCAGCTCGATGCCGGCTTCTTCTACTCGACCGAAACCTCGGACCTGAAGATTCCGGCGATTCGCCCGGCGCCTGAATTGCAGGCCAAGGCCAGCTACACGCTGACGATTCTCAACGACGCGCCGAATCGCACCGGTGCGGTCAGCTTCGTCGATTTCCTGTTGAGCGAGCAAGGCCGCACGCTGCTCAAGCAACACGGCGTGGACGTCGTCAAACCGACTGTAAGCGGTAGCGTGCAGGCGATCCCGCCGTCGGTACAAGCCGTGATCGACGCCGCCAACCAGTAACGCAAGCTGCTGGTGAAACGCGCTGCCGCGCGACCGCTGCTGTGGCTGGCGGCGCTCCTCGCTGTCTATCTGTGCGCTCCGTTTATCGCGAGCGTGCCGCAACTCGGCACCGCCGACTGGGCGAATGTCGACTGGCGCGCGACGTGGTCGGCGGTCGGGGTGTCGGCTGCGAGCGCGACGGTCGCGTCGTTCGTGATCCTGCTCGGCGGCGTGCCGCTGGGCTATTTCCTCGCGCGCTCGAACTCGCGGAAGATGGCGCTGCTCGGCTTCGTCGTGCAGTTGCCGCTTGCGCTACCGCCGCTGACCAGCGGCGTGCTGCTGCTGTTTCTGCTGGGACCGTATAGCTGGATTGGACGCCTCACCGGCGGCATGTTGACGGACTCGTTCGCGGGCATCGTGCTCGCGGAAGTCTTCGTGGCCGCGCCGTTTCTGATCATCGCCGCGAAGTCCGCGTTCGCCGCCGTCGATCCGGTTCTCGACGACGTCGCCGCCACGCTCGGCCATCACGCGAACAGCCGCTTCTTTCGCGTGATGCTGCCGGTGGCGTGGCCCGCGATCCGCGCCGGACTCGCGCTCGCGTGGCTGCGCGCGTTCGGCGAATTCGGCGCGACGGTGATGGTCGCCTATCACCCGTATTCGTTGCCGGTCTATACCTACGTGGTATTCGGCGGCCAGGGGCTGCCTGCGATGATGCCGCTACTGCTGCCCACGTTGGCAATCGCGATAGTGTGCGCGGCCTTGTCGATTTACAGCTTGCGGCAAAAATCGGCTTCCGCCGACCTCACGGAAAACGGCGATGACGCGCTCGACGCGGCACGTTCCGCCGACCTCACCGCGAGCCGCGGCGATACCAACGACCTGCGTCTCGCCTTTCACCTGCGCCGTCAATTGGGCGCATTCGACCTCGACCTTGCGTGGTCGCCCGCGACGCGACGCCTTGCGATCATCGGCCCGTCCGGCTCGGGAAAATCGTTGGCGCTGCGGCTGATCGCGGGCCTCGAATCGAATGAAGCGAGCCATGTGCGGCTAGGCCCGACCGACCTGCACACGCTGCCGCCCGAGCGTCGACAAATCGGCTACATGCCGCAGGATTACGGCCTGTTCCCGCATATGAACGTCGCGCGGCAACTCGCTTTTCCCGCCGATGCCGACCCCGCCAGTGCACGTTACTGGCTCGATCACCTCGGCCTCGCGCAGCTCGTCGCACGCTTGCCACATCAGTTGTCGTTCGGTCAGCGGCAACGGGTTGCGCTTGCGCGCGCGTTGACGCGTCACAGCGAACTGCTGCTATTCGACGAGCCGTTCGCCGCGCTGGATACGCCACGGCGACGTCTGTTGCAGCAATCGCTCAGAGCGTTGCAGCGCGAGATTTCGGCGGTGACGATCATCGTCACGCACGATCCCGACGAGGCCGCGCTGCTCGCCGACGAAGTGCTGGTCGTCGAGCAAGGCCGTGTGTTGCAGGCAGGCGCAATCGATGCGGTATTCGAGCGCCCGGCGTCGATGCGGGTCGCTGCGCTGCTCGGTCTGCACAACGTTGGCGAAGGCTCGATCAGCGCGAATGGACAGGTTGAACTCGCGCGCGGCTTGACGATCGGCGCGGCAGAAAGCGAACCCGCACGCGTCGGAGGAGAGAAAGTGATGTGGCGCGTGTCATCGCGCGCACTTCGGATTGCACCCGACGGCGCTCACGCAGGCCACGTCGATTCAGTCGAATTGCGCCGTGGCGAGCGCTATGTCCGCGTGAATATCGCCGGAATCCGTTTCGATCTCGCCAGCGAGGACAGCCGGTTGCGCGAAGGTTCGGCGTGCCGGATCGATATCGATCCGGCAGGCGTAGCGGTATGGGCGATGTGAACGGTTGAAGGAAGTCTTCGGATCAGGCTTCGCCCGCGTGCGCCCTGCTTCTGATCTCGGCCAGCGACATATCGACCAGCAGCTTGCCGGAATCGAACACCGTCACCAGCGCATCTTCCCAGTCGGCTTCGAGCGTGTCGGCGTCCCACGCGAGCGGCAGTGTCGCGGTTCGGTAGTCGCCCGTGCGGCGATTTTTGAGCAATGTCAGGCGCCCTTTCATCGACCGCTTCCCGGCATCGGTGACCGGGTCTTTGCGCACGTCGTGCCATTCGTCACCGAGACGGATCGCCGAGCATTTCATCGCAAAGCGCTGCGTGTCGCGGTTGATCTGCTGCAACAGCGCGCCGCCCATGCCGAACACGATGTTGTCGGCGGCGAAACCGGCTTCGTCCATCGCGGCGAGAATCGCCTCGATCGAGTCGGGATTCACGCCGTCGCCCTGAATCACGCGCACGTTGTTGAGTACCCGCCGCCCTTTGCCGTTGAGCGCCGAACCGAACGACGCGTCCAGTTCCCGCAGCGTCTGCAACACGATGGTCAACGGATCGCCCGAATCGGGGCGAATCACGAGCATGCCGCCCGAGTCGATCACGGCCTGCTTCAACTCCGTGCCCCACACTTTCAACGCGGCGAACAGGTCGTACGAATCGGACACCACGGAAACGATCGCGCCCGGCTTGCCGAAGCGCGCGATCATGTTGCGGAACGCGTCGGTCTCGCGCTCGCGGCCCCACGACGTGATCGTGCTGTGCTCGGCGGCGGGCACGGAGAAAGCCGCCATCGTGTCGTTGTAATAGTGGTTCGCCGCTGCAACGCCGAGCACCGTGTCGGAGCCCATGAAGCTGACCAGATGCGCCGCGCCGCCAATCGCTGCCGACTCCGCGCTCGACACGCCGCGCGCGCCGAAGTCGTGCAGTTTGAACGGCAATTGCGTGAGATCGTCGCTGCTTTTCTGCAGCGCCGCGCGGATCGTCCCGCGCAAATGCCAGCTTTGCGTCGCCACCGTGATCGGATACCACACACGCAACAGCATGGTCTCGAGATACGACGCGAGCCAGAACACTTGCGGGTCGTCGCATTCGACGGTGACCAGCACATTGTGCGTCGGCACGACCGAGCCTTCCGGCACCGCGCGAATCCGCACCGGCAAATAGCCGCCGTACTGATCGACGATATGACGCCAGCCCGCTTCGTTGAACGGCTCGCCATGCGCGGTGAAAAATGCTTTGGCCTGATCGATCATGGCCGACGTGATGGGCCGGCATAGATATTCCTTCAGCAGCATCTGCAAACCGAAAAACAGCGTGCGGTCGTAGCGGCCGCCGCGCGACTCGATGTATGAAAACATCGCCGACGCCTCGGGCGGATATTGCAGATAGTGCGAGGCCTTATACGAATCCGTATTGAGAATGGGATTGGACAGGATCGACGCGATGTCGTTGAGTCCGCTGACGGCGTTTTGCATGGACGGTGCTGCGCTCACGTAAGTCTCTCGAAGAATAGCCGGCGAGTATCCGGCGAGTAACCGGACGGGTCAGGCTTTTTAACATACACCATCGATCATGGTTGACGTCGACACGTCGACTACCCGATCGGAACCGGGCCGTCGCAGCTCGTCAAAACACGCCCGGAATCACCCGGAAGCGCACTTTCCGCCGATAAGCGCAGTAGCTTTCGTCATCCGACAGAAGCCGCTCCTCGCGCACGATGCGCCCGATCTGCAACGCGAACTGGCAGCCGTAGACAATCATGTTCTGCACGCCAAAGTTCACCAGCAGAAATCCGACATCGGTGAGGAAATAGCCGAGATACATCGGGTGCCGGATAAAGCGGTACGCGCCGCGCGACACCACGCCGCGATTGGCCGGCAAAATTCCGAACGATCTGCGCAGCGAAACCTTCGCGAACAGCTCCCAGAAAATCCCGAGCAGTTGCAGCGCGGCACCGGCCGCTTCGGGAATCAGTTGAACGCCGGGCGAAAGCCGCACCGCGAGAAAATAGAATGTGCCGCCGATCGAGCAGATCAACGCGAACGGCGTCCAGTCGCGTCTGATCGGCACGCGTGCGAACAGCGCGAGCCCCATCGACATGAACACGCCGACCACCAGCAACAGCAACGTGATCCGCGTGGGGTCGGCGTGCCACCGCCTGACCGCAGCGTAGGCGAACAGGGCCAGCATCAACGCCGCACCGAGACGCGCGAGAATTTCGATCGACGCCTCGCGCCAGCCGACAGATCCGGGCGACACTTCTTCGCTAACTTTGTGGATTGGCACAGCAGATGTTTCGCCCCTGCTCTCTGCCTCGGCGGATGAGCGGCGTTCGCCGTCCGGTTGCGCGGGCGGATTGGTCCTGGTCATTGAAGACTCGCTTTTTCGATGCGAATTATTGTTTTTCCGGCCGCATCAGGGCAGCCGGACTCTCAGAATTCGCAGCGTAGCAGTCGGATCAGATCACTGTCCACAGCCGCCGGAGCAAGCCCGGCGTGAATGAATCGGCGCCTGATCACGCGTCGTCTTTAGAGGCTCAAACCCCAGGCTTCAGTTGCGGCGGCAAATTCGGCCACGTCGCCAGCAGCCGGCTCAGCATGCTGCCTTTGCGACGTTCGATCACCACCGGCCACAGCATGTCGCCGAGCAGACGGATGCCCTGCGCCAGCGCGCTGTCCCGCGCCGATGTCACGAGCGGCACGCCACGGCTCAGCGCGTCGTTGACCTGGCGGTCGTCGCGCGGAAGCTGGTGCGCGACCTTCGCGCCGAGCGTCTTTTCGAGCGTCTGCAGATTGATCTGCGCGTTCTTGTCGTATTGATTCACCACCACGCGCACCTTGCTCGCCGGATAGCCCAACTCCCGGAAAATATCGAGCATGCGCCGCCCGCCGTGCATATAAAGCAGGTTTTGCCGCACGACCATGCAAATCGCATCGCTGTGATCGAGCGCGTGAATGGTCAGCGGATTCAGGCTCTGGCCGACGTCGATCAGCACCGCGTCGTATCGGTCGCGCACCAGCGTCAGAATCTGCTCGAATTGCGCGGGCAGCAGCCCGGCGGCCTTGAGCGGATCGCCCGCCCCTGCCAGCACGTCGAGATTCGGATGAACGTGCATCACGCAAGAGTCGAGCAGCGCGGCGTCGAGGCGCTCGACTTTCGAGCACAGATCAGCGAGCGTCGCGGGCGGCGGCTTGTCGGCCATCAACAGGCTGGCATCGCCGAATTGCTGGCTCAGGTCGATCAGCAATACGCGCCGGTCGCGCTGTGCGGCCAGCGAACAGGCCAGATTGACCGCGATCAGCGTCGTGCCGCTGCCGCCCTTGCTCGACGCCAGCGACACAATCCGGCCCGAGCGGCGCCCGGGTGCATTCTTCTTCGCGTCGATCTGGATCATCGCGTTGGAGATCGCCTGCGAATCGAGCGGCCACGACAGCACGTGCCGTACGCCAACGCGCATCGCCGCGCCGAGCAACGCGGTGGACGGCGACGGCGTCACCAGCACGCAGTGCAGCGACGGCGAACAGGCCAGCGCTTCTTCCACGCCGTCCAGTTCGCGTGCGTTCATTTCGTCGTCGTCGATGATCAGAAGATCGGCGCTTTTGATGGCGCGTGCATGCGCGCGCATCTGCTGCGCGCTGCCGTAGGCCGTGCGCAGGCGGTAGCGCACACCGCTCTCTTCAAGACGCGCGACGATGAGCTGTGCGTGTTCGATGCTCGCGGAAATCAGGAAAATGGCGATCATGTCAGGTCTCCGCCGGGCTGAAACCGCCCGCTTGGCGAGGCCACGTCGACTGCGGCCGACGCTTGCGTGAGTTATTCGTCGAAATCGGCGGGAGTGTTCCAGCCACCGCGTTCGTCGTTGCGTGTGTTGTTACGGTCGTCGTTGCGTTCCTGCTGGACCGGCATGTCGTACCGATACGCCGTGTCGCGCAATACTTCGCGCTGAAGTTCCGCCTGCGCCTTGCGCTTGATCTCCTGCGCGATGACCAGCGTGGTCAGATCCACCGGCGGCGCAGCAAAAAGTTGCCGTGACGCGCCGACATGCGGCCGGTAGGAGAGCCCGCTGTTACCGTTGAAACTCAGTCGATCCAACGCGCCGATGGCGCTGCCGGCTTCACTGGTTCTGTTAGTTCTGTTCATGACACCCCCAAAAAGATGAGTCCTGACCCTGCCGGGCCACGTCCAGGCGGCCGTGCCCGTGTGAATCCACGGACACGGCTCCCAGTTCACCTCGTATTTGCGCCTCTCTATGGAAGCTATGGCCTGGTTCTCCCCGCTTCTTCGCGCCGGCCGGTCCTGATCCGAGCGCTGAGCTTTCCCCGTCCGGCGCGTTGCCCGCCAACTGCGCGGACGGCGCCTGTCGTTATTGCGCGTTATCGCTATTCACTTCGTCACCGTCCTTAAACGACGGAAAAATGGCGATTTAACGCTTCACATCGTCCAGCCGCGAATGATCGAAAATTTTTTACCGATCATTCGTGCCGTTTTATTCGACATTCTTTTTAAGTTGGCCCCGCCGCTTCCTCGCAAGACACATTGGCCTCCCGACCGTGCTTACGACATCCCGCGAATATCTATCGAATCTCCGTGCATTGAATTTCATGCATCGGATTCCGTGTTGGCCGCCGGTATGTTTCCCCGTATTACCCCGTGCTGTGGACCGGTCGGCAAACGCATCCGCTGTGAATCTCTTATTGCAACGGCTATGCCATGCGGCGCAAAACCTTATCCACCGTAAGCCTGGTTGCGCCAGAGAGTTAAATCAGTCGATTAAGGCCGCGCTTTGATTCGTCCGTGAGACGTGATCGCATCCGCCTTTAGCGCGCCGCAACATAAACGGGTGCTGCGCGTGCGGGCGGTGTAATCGACCGTCATCCCACTGGCTATGGATTACGCTGGGGCCAGGTCAAATGTGCCGGTGCTTGCGGATAGCCGATAGCGCTTGCAAGGACGTGCCCAAGATGTCGCAAGCTTGAGACAAGCTGAATGGCGAGCGCCTTTAGACCGTCGCGATAATCCCGATTGAAATGCAAAACTATGTGGGATGCCCCGCATAAAAGGCTTGACGGGTTATTTTTAAACGAAATGCGCTGTATCATTCCGCGGCAATCCAGATCGCATTCATGACTCTTTGTATGGCGCTTCATGGCGCTTTCGCTTATCTTTAGACCATGCGCCAATTAGAGCGTATTACCAGGCCTTAGAGGCAGAAGCGATTGCCGTGATTCGGGGATGAAAAAGTCTGGCGGTTTCAGTCATGAACACTCTTCCGCTATCCGTCCATGTTGTAGCAAGCCGCGCGTCGCGCGGCCCGCTCCATGCCTCCGCTTTCCTGCTATCGTGAATGCGCCGCGTGTTCAGGAACGGCAGTCGCCGTGAGGCCTGAACACCGTGGCTTTGTGTCAGGCCCGCGAGGCCCGGTTCCGTGCAAATGGACCCGAGCCTGGTTGGCCGAAGGTCGGCGTTGCCTGCCGGTATGTTGAGTATGTCGAACTTGCAGTCCTGAGAGCAGCACCGAACCCGGGGGTTACATGACTACGATTTGCACGCCTGTCGACGCGGAACGCACCGTTCTGTACGTGTCGAGCTCGCCCGATCAGAAACTCGCCGACTTTCTGGCAGCCTCCGGGTGGCAAGCCGTGCATGCAAAAAGCACGGCGGTCGCCGAACGCATGCTCGAGCGCGGCAACATCAAGGTCGGCCTCGTCGAACTTCCCGGCGACTGCACGTCGCAACATCTGTCCGCGCTGGCGTCGTGCATGCGGCGCGTCGAAACCAACTGGGTCGCGCAGATCGTGCCGGGCCAGGCGGAAAACGAACTGGTCAGCCGTTTCATTCTCGATTACTGCTTCGACTTCGTTACCCGGCCATGGCTGAACGAGCGGCTCGTGTTCGCGCTCGGTCATGCACACGGGTTGTCGAGCTTGCGCCAGGCTCCGCCCGTCGCGCCGGAACCGTCGCTCGGGCGGCACGGTATGGTCGGCCAGTGCGAGGCGATGCAGCAGCTTTACCGGCGTATCGACAAATGCGGCGTGACCGACGCGCCGGTGTTCGTCGCCGGCGAATCGGGCACGGGCAAGGAACTGACCGCGCGCGCGATTCACGAGCGCTCACCGCGCGCCGGCCGCACTTTCGTCGCGATCAATTGCGCGGCGATTCCGCCGAGCCTGCTGCAAGCCGAACTGTTCGGCCATGAGCGCGGCGCGTTTACCGGCGCGTTGCAACGCAAGATTGGCCGAATCGAAAGCGCGCACGAAGGCACCCTGTTTCTCGATGAAATCGGCGACATGCCGCACGAGTGCCAGGCCGTTCTGCTGCGCTTTTTGCAGGAAGGCACGATCGAGCGTCTCGGCGGCAACGGGCCGATCAAGGTCGACGTGCGGGTCATTTCGGCGACTCACGTCGATCTGGATAAAGCGGTCGAAGACGGACGCTTCCGCTCCGACCTGTATCACCGGCTCTGCGTGCTGCGGTTGGTCGAGCCGCCGTTGCGCGAGCGCGGCGGCGACATCAAGCTGCTCGCCAACTATGCGCTGAGCATGTACAAACAGGACGGCGCGCGCAAACTGCGCGGGCTGTCGAGCGACGCGATCGTCGCCATGTCGAATTACCCGTGGCCGGGCAACGTGCGCGAGCTGATTAATTGCGTGCGGCGCGCGGTGGTGATGAGCGAGGGACGCTTCATTACTGCGAGCGACCTCGGCTTGCCGGAGACCGATCACGGGCCGGCGGTGACGCTGGCGGAAATCCGCAGCAAGGCCGAAAAGGACGCGATCGAAAACGCGTTGCAGCGGCACGGCTACAAGCTGTCCGAGGCAGCGGCGGAGCTGGGCATTTCGCGCGCCACGCTGTACCGGCTGATGCACGCGAACCGGCTGCATCAGGAACCGGCGGCGGCCGCGCGCGCGTCGAGCGCCAGCGGCGGCACCGATTCCGATGACGAGGCGGAGCAGCAGGCGTCGTCGGTGGTGTAAGTGGGATTGGGGGCGTGGTCACTAAGGCAAGTGCGGTGAGCGAGCGGTAGTTTGCTGTGAGCCGATGCGTGGGGTGGTAGCGTGGAAGCGGTTTCGCAGTGCGTGGCCGCCGGCACTCCCCAATCAGACCCGTCCAGCCCGGCGTCACTCTCGCCTGCAAACCACCTCCGGCGCTACCCGCCCGAGCGGCCCCGCCACCATCCTGAAAGCCCTTCAGCCGTAACGGAGTGGACTTGGCCGATCAGCACGTCGCGGACTCACCTCCAGATTCCCAGCGCCGCTCCGCTTCCACGCTGCCCGCTCAGGCCAGCCCTTGCGACGCGCTCGTCATCCGCGCGCAGCCGCTTAGCTCAAATCATCCCTGCCGACGTAAAAAGCTCGCGCTGGCCGCGACGATTCTCGGCTCCAGCATGGCGTTTATCGACGGCTCCGTCGTCAACGTCGCGCTACCGTCCATTCAGACCGAACTCGATGCAAGCGTCGCCGCGATCCAGTGGATCGTCGATGCATACCTGCTGTTCCTCGGCTCACTGGTGCTGGTGGGCGGCTCGCTCGGGGACAAGCTCGGGCGTCGCACGGTGTTCCTCGCAGGGATCGTGCTGTTTACGCTGGCGTCGGTGGCTTGCGGGCTGGCCCCGGGCGCGGGCGCACTGATCGCGGCGCGCGCGGTGCAAGGCGTCGGCGCGGCGCTGCTGGTGCCGAGCAGCCTCGCGATCATCGGCGCGGTGTTCGACGACAAGGAGCGCGGCCAGGCGATCGGCACCTGGGCCGGTGTCGGCGCGATCACATCGGCGCTGGGACCGGTTGCCGGAGGCTGGCTGGTCGACGCGTTTTCATGGCGCGCCATCTTCTTCCTGAACGTGCCGATTGCGTGCGCGACCGTCGCGCTGGCCATCGTCGCCGTGCCGGACAGCCGCGGCGGCGACATCGGGCGAAACACAGCGCTTACGCCGGATCAACCGCTCAACCTCGACTGGGCCGGCGCGGCGATGGCGGCCACCGGACTCGCGGCGCTGACCTACGGCCTGACCCTCGCATCGACGCACGGATTCGACGACCGCTGGGTGCTCGCGTCGATGTTCGGCGGCCTGATCGTGCTGACCGGCTTCGTGCGGCTCGAAGCGAACACCCGTGACCCGATGATGCCGCTCGACGTGTTCCACTCGCGCGATTTCGTCGGCGCGAATCTGGTGACGCTGCTGATCTATTTCGGTCTGGGCGGGGCGCTGTTCTTCCTGCCGTTCACGCTGATCCGCGCTTACGGTTACAGCGCGACTCAGGCGGGTGCGGCGCTGTTACCGGTGCCGGTAACCATCGGCCTGCTGTCGCGTTTTACCGGCGGATTGACGAGCCGTTACGGCGCGCGGGCGTTGCTGGTCGCAGGCCCCGTGATCGCAGCGGCGGGTTTCGCGATGCTCGCGTTGCCGTGGGTGCGCGGCGCTTACTGGAGCGGCTTTTTCCCGGCACTCGTCGTACTGGGACTCGGCATGACCATCACCGTTGCACCGTTGACCACCACCGTGATGACCTCGGTGACCGCCGCGCGTACGGGCGTCGCGTCGGGCATCAATAACGCGGTCGCGCGGGTGGCGGGATTGCTGGCGATTGCAGTGCTGGGGATCGTGTTCATGTGGTCGCGCGAAGCGGCACTCGACGCGCGGCTCGATGCGTTGCATATCCCGCATACGGAACACGCGTCGGCGAATCTCGCGGAGGCGGACGGTGCCGCATCGTCGGACGCATCTGCGGCAAGCGCGCAGCAAGCCACCGTCAAGCAGGCTCAGGCCGAATCGCTGGGCGCTGCGCTGCGCGCGGTCGCGCTGGTCTCGGCGTTGTGCGCGCTGGCGGGTGGCGGGTTGGCGATGCTGACCATTCGTCCGCGACGCGAACCCTGATCGTAAGGACCACGCCAGGCAGGCCAGCACCGCTGTCACACAACGTCAAATGGCCTCGGCTTCCGCCTTCACCTCCGGCAAACCGTCTTTCACCTTGCCCAGCCCGACTCGCGCCAGATGCTCGGCCTCGCGCCATCCTTCGATCCGCTCGGTATCCAGCCCGAACAGATCCAGCGCGCGGCTCACCGAATGATCGACCAGATCGTCGATGCTGCCAGGTTTCGCGTAGAACGCGGGCACCGGCGGAAACACCACCGCGCCCGCTTCCGTCACCGTCAGCATGTTGCGCAGATGGATCAGGTTCAGCGGCGTCTCGCGCGCCATCAGCACGAGACGGTTGCGCTCCTTGAGCACCACATCGGCGGCCCGCGTGAGCAGCGTGCTGGTCACGCCCGACGCAATCTCGCCGACCGTGCGCATCGAGCACGGCACCACCAGCATACCGAGCGTGCGGAACGAACCCGACGCGATCGACGCCCCCACGTCACCGATCGGATGAACCACATCGGCGAGATCGTGCAACTCCTGACGGCTCAGCGACGACTCGTATTCGCGTGTCAGTTCGGCTGCGCGGCTCATCACCAGATGGGTTTCGATATCGAGTTCGCGCAGCATCCTGAGCGCGCGCTCGGCGTAAATGATGCCCGTCGCACCCGTCACGCCGATAATCAGCCGGGGACGGCCATTTCCCATGCGCTTACTCATGATCGGCTCCTTCTTCAGCGTCCTGGTCGTCGAAAAGATGCGGTGCGAACGGACGCGGATCGACCTCCTTGAATTTCGCGCGGACGAACTCGTGGCGCAGCGCGAACGGCGCGGTGCAGTCGAAAATCGTCTTGCAGGTCACGCCACGCGCGGGCAACGCGGGGTTGAACTCCGGCGTCTGCGACGGATCGAGCACGTGTCCGTTGACCTTCGGCAGAAAGACCGTGGACAGATCGCCCTGGAAACGCGTGGTCATCGCCCACAACACGTCGTCGCTGTCGAACGGATCGACGTCGGCGTCCACCAGCATCACGTGCTTGAGTTCGGAGTACACGCCGAGCGCGATGATCGCAGCCTGGCGCGCGCGGCCGTCGTCGAATGCGCTTTGCTTGTTGACCTGCAAAATCGCGAGGAACTTGCCGCCGCCCGCGGTATGCGCGTTGACCTGGCTGACGAACCCGGGCATCGCGGCTTCGACGGCGTTGTGGATGCTCGCCTCGGTCGGGATACCGGCGAGGCTCGTGTGCTCTTCGCCGGGGCCGACCAGCGTTTGCAGAATTGCGCCGTGGCGCATCGTGACAGCCTTGACCTTGATCACCGGGAGCGCCGGATTGGCCGGCCCGTTATAGCCGGGAAACTCGGGCATGGCGTGACCGGTGCCGGTGTTCTGATCTTCCGCGACGCGCACGTTCGGCAGAATCTCGCCTTCGATCACGATCTCGGCCCGCGCAATCGATTTCTGCGCGACGCTCACGCAACTCACCAGTTCGACCGGCTTGCCGCGCAGTCCGCCCGCAATTGACAACTCGTCGAACCCGAGCGGCGTGGTCGGCGCTTCGAAGCACGCGCCAATATGAATCGCCGGATCGAGCCCCATGTTGATCGACACCGGCAGCGCTTCGCCGCGCGCTTCCGCCTTCTGACGGAACGTATCGATGTGACGGCCCGGTGCAAAGAAAATCGACAGCTCGTCGCGACCCTGCACGCACAGACGGTGGATCGTCACATCCGTGTGACCTTCGTCGGGATCGCTGCCCAGCACAAGGCCGAGGCAAAAGAACGGGCCGGCGTCGCTTTCGGTGTTGGTCGGCGCGGGCAGCAGCGTGCGCAGATCGAACGCGGGATCGCTCGCCAGATGCACGACCTCCTGACACGGCGCGTGTTGCGCGTCGACCGTGACTGGCGCGATCGCGTTCTTGACGGCATCGCCCATCCGCTGCGTGAGCTTGCGCGGCTCCGATTCGAGCAGCAGACCGACGCGCTTGCGGCTTGCCATCAGCCCGACCAGCACGCGGCTTCCTGGATACCCCTTCACGTTGTTGAACATCATCGCCGGACCCGTGCGGGTCGGGCGCTCGACCGTGCCGCCCGCGCCGATCCGCTTGTAGACGCCCGCCAGTTCGGCGTGCGGGTCGACTTCGCGGTCGGTTTCGTGAAGCTGGCCGGGATAGGCCGCCAGCCGCGCGAGCGCGGAGCGCAGGTCGTTCACTTCGGCGCTGGCTGCGTCCGCTGCAGGAAGAAGCTGTTCGGGTTTGGCGTTTGCGTTCATTGATGGGCCTCGTCTGGTGTCGTATTGCATGGGTCGAACGTGCTTTTGTTCAACCGAGGCCCCTATTTGACGCGTCGCAGCATTAAGGATCAAGCAAGGCAAACCGTCGTTTTTGATAAGATAAACTTATTTCACAATCTAGGCAGGGCTTCGCGCCCCCTTTCATTCGATGGATTTTCGCCACTTCCGCACCTTCGTGATCGCCGCCGAAGAACTGCACCTTGGCCGTACCGCCGAGCGGCTGGGAATCGCCCAGCCGGCGGTCACCCAGCAGATCAAGGCGCTCGAAGCGTCGCTGGAATTCAAGGTGTTCCGCCGCGTACGTCGCGGGATCGAATTGACCGAAGCGGGTGCGATTTTTCTCGAACACGCTAAAATCGCGCTCGACAATGCGTCGACCGCCGTGCTGGCGGGCCGTCGCGCGAGTCGTGGCGAACTCGGCAAGTTGTGCGTCGCCTACGCTCATTCGGCGATGCTGGAACCGGAATTGCCCGCGCTGCTGAAGCGCTTTTCGCTGGCGCGGCCGGATGTGGAACTCGAACTGATCGGCATTGGCGTGCAGGAGCAGTTGAGCGCGCTGGGCGAGGAGCGGATCGACGTGGCGTTCCTGCGCTCGCCGGCAGGCGTTGCGCCCGCGACGATCAGGATCACGCCGTTTTCGCACACGCCGCTCGACGCCGTGCTGCCGCGCGACCACCCCGCCTGCGCGGCCACGGAAGGAAGCGCGCTGTCGCTGCGCGAATTGGCGCGCGAACGGCTGGTCATCGTCGACGACCCCGCCGGGATCGGTATCGGTCATCGCGCGCTGGAGCTGTGCCGCGAGGCCGGTTTCGAGCCGCGCCGCGTGCTGCGTGTCGCCGATTCCGCGAGCGTCGTCGCGCTCGCGGCGGCTGGGCTTGGCTTCGGCCTCGTACCGCGCAACCTTGCCCGCTATGCAGCCGACGGCGCAGTGTTCAAATCGCTCGACATGGCAAACTGTTTCACCGAGATCGTCATTGCGACACGGGCGTTCGACCGCTCGGCGTCCACACGCGAATTTTTGCGTCTCGCGGCCGGCGGTGCTGAAGGCGGCTCTGCTTGACGGGCAAGCTTCGTGCTACCTGAAGCGGGTCGGGCGTGCGGTTCGAGGTGGGCTATCGTTACCCATGAGTCGACCCACGAACCGACGCATCACACCAGGCCTGA
The DNA here is from genome assembly GCF_050435665.1 of Paraburkholderia sp. GAS333. Taxonomy (NCBI): domain Bacteria; kingdom Pseudomonadati; phylum Pseudomonadota; class Betaproteobacteria; order Burkholderiales; family Burkholderiaceae; genus Paraburkholderia; species Paraburkholderia sp. GAS333. Next base: position 277,107 of record NZ_JBNDKS010000004.1, on the reverse strand, counting down.
CACGCCGTGATGCGCCGCCCCGCCGCATTTCCGAGGAACTTGTACGACCTGACCCGTGTCGGTTCATGGTCACGCCGCCGAAGCCCTCCCTTTGTTCCGCCACCACTCTCGGCACAATCATCTGCACCTGGTACCTCGCTTTACACCCTATGCGCAAATTACTTCACGTCTGGTTACTTCTACTTTTCGCCTTCGGCGTGTCATCCGCCGATGCCGCCGTTGCCGCCACCGCTGCGGCCAAAGCAGCGTCCACGTCACCCGCTTCCGGCGAGGCGGTCAGCCTGACGCCCCAGCAGGCCCGCGCCGCGCTCGACGTGCTCAACGATCCGAAACGCCGCGCGCAGGTCGCCGACACCTTGCAGGCGATTGCCGCCGCCGGTGCGTTGAGCGCGCCGCCCGCATCCGCGCCGCAAGCCGCCTCGGCGCCCGCTGCGGCTCCGGCAAGCGGAGTGGCCGCGATTGTCCCCGACGCCTTCAAGTCCAACGGACTCGCGTCGCAACTGGCCCGTCAGGGCGCGCATTGGGCGGTCAAATTCGGCAAGTCGCTGCGCGGGTCGGTCGCGGCGCTGCTCGACGTGACCTCGGTCCACGCGTGGTGGAACTGGCAATCGAGCAACCCCGAAGCACGCGCGACGCTGCTGCGCGTCATCGGCTCGCTGCTCGCTGCACTCATTCCCGCGTTCGTGCTCGAATGGCTCGCGCGGCGGCTGTTGCGCCGTGCTTATCTGGCCTTGGCCGCACGCCGCGAGCGTAACGAACAGGACGAAGCGGCGCGCGCCGATCTCCCCGTCGATGTCGTGCCGCCGTCCGCCGATGCACCGAACGCCGCACCCGCGCTGCCGGTTTCACCCGCCGCGCCCGGCACCGCCGGCAAGTCGCCCGCCGATAGCAAGGTGATCGAAGCGAAAGGCAAGCAGAACGCGCGGCATCACTGGACGCTGCTGCAGCGTCTGCCGCGCGCGCTGTTCATCACCGTGTTGCGGTTGCTGCCGCTCGTGGTTTTCGTCGGCGCGGCGAGCGCGCTGATGTCGATCTACGCCGACAACGGCACGGCGCAAGACCGCGCCCTCGATTCGCTGATCGACATCTACGTGTTGTCGCGCGTCATCGTGATCGGTTTCGGGTTCTTCCTGCAACCCACCGCGCCGCGTCTGCGGCTGCTCAACATGAGCGATGCGTGGGCGATGTTCGTGCAGCGCTGGATCGTGCGGATCGTCGCCGTAGTCGGCAGCGGCGTCGCGCTCGCCGAAGTCGCGCAGTCGGTCGGCCTGAACGATGCCGCGCATCTCGCGTTGCTGAAGGTGGTCACGCTGGCGGGTCACGTCATGCTGTCGGTGCTGATCCTGCAATGCGCACGGCCGGTCGGCGAGTTGATCCGCAAACGCTTTGCCGCGCACGCGTCGCTGCAGATGCTCGGCAACGCATTCGCCGACGCGTGGGCGTGGTTCGCGGTCGCGATCGTGATGGCGCTGTGGGTCGTCTGGGCGTTCGACGTGCAGAACGGTTATCACACGCTGCTGCATGTCGGCGGCCTGTCGATCGCGATCCTCGTCGGCGCGCGGGTCGTGTCGATCGTGATTTTCGGTGCGCTGGCGCGGCTCTTTCACGTGGAAGACGAGTCGCAGAAGTCGCTCGTGCATCAGCACGCGTACCGTTATTACCCGCTGTTGCGCCGCCTGATCGGCTGGCTGATCGGCATCGCGACCGCGCTCGGGCTGCTGCAGGTGTGGGGCGTCGATGTGGTCGATCTGTTCGGTGCGGGCACTGTCGGGCACCGGCTCGCGTCGGCGCTGGCGACCATCGGCGTGGCGGCGGTGATCGCGCTGGTCGTATGGGAAGCCGTCAACGTGTCGGTCGAACAGCGGCTGGACCGCTGGACCACCAGCGGCGATCTGGTGCGCGCCGCGCGCCTGCGCACATTGCTGCCGATGCTGCGCAGCGCCCTCTTTTGCGTGATCGCGCTGGTGGTCGTGCTCACCGGCCTCAGCGAACTCGGCGTGAACATCGGGCCGCTGCTGGCGGGCGCGAGTATCTTCGGCGTCGCGCTGGGCTTCGGCTCGCAAAAGCTCGTGCAGGATTTCATCACCGGCATTTTCCTGTTGATGGAAAACGCGATGCAGGTCGGCGACTGGGTCACGCTCGCGGGCGTGTCGGGCACCGTCGAATATCTGTCGATCCGCACGGTGCGGCTGCGCGGTAGCGACGGCTCGCTGTTCACGGTGCCGTTCAGTTCGGTATCGACGGTGAACAACACCAATCGCGGGCTGGGTAATGCGGCGGTACGGGTCAATATCGTGTTCGGCCAGGACACCGATCTCGCGATCGACACGCTGAAGGAAATCGGCGCGGCGCTGCGTCAGGACGACAAGTTCAAGGACGGCATCCTGTCGGACTTCTCGTTCTGGGGCGTCGATGGCGTGGACGGCTCGGCTGTTACGCTCGCCGGTCAGATTCAATGCCGCGACACGACCCGCTGGGGCGTGCAGCGCGAATTCAACCGGCGCATTCTCGACCGGTTCCGTGAGTTGGGAATCGAGATTGCGAATCCGCAGCGCCATCTTCTGACGTGGGACCCGGAGAGCGTGCCCGCGCAGATCGGCGGAGGCGAAACGCGTGCGCCCGAGGCGAAGGATGACGCGCCACCTCCGCCGTCTCCAGCAGATGTGCCGCGAAAAGACGACGACGGCGATGCGCCGGTCGAAGATCAGATTCCGGTCGATCCGCAACCGGCCGGTGGCCCGGGAACGCCTGCGAATCCGGGCACGCCCTCGCCTCACAAATAACGCAGAAAAGCGCAACGAAGCACGGTGCGGTAGCGCGAACCTACCGCACCACCCACCAGCGCGGCAGCAGGCGCCGCACTTCGGGGCGCCGGTAGCGATCGTCGATCAGATGCACCACGCCACGGTCCTGCTCCGTGCGGATCACGCGCCCTGCCGCCTGCACCACTTTCCGCAAACCCGGGTACAGGTACATGTAGTCGTACCCGCTGCCAAACTTCGCGTCCATCGTGCGACGCATCTGCTCGTTGACGTCGTTCATCTGCGGCAAGCCGAGCGTGGCGATGAACGCGCCGATCAACTGCTGGCCGACCAGATCGACACCCTCCGAAAACGCGCCGCCGAGCACCGCGAACCCCACGCCCTGATTCATGGTGCGGAATCGCGCGAGAAATGCATCGCGCGCGGCTTCGTCCATGCCGGGTTGCTGCGCCCACACGGGCAGATCGGGATGCCGCTCGCGCATCAATTCAACCACCTGTTGCAGATAATCGAAGCTGCTCAGGAACCCCAGGTAATTGCCTGGCCGGCTCGCGTACTGCGTGGCGATCAGATCGACGATCGGCGCGAGCGATTGCTCGCGGTCGCGCCAGCGAGTCGATACGTTGGCCGCCACGCGCACTTCGAGTTGCTCCGCGCGAAACGGCCCTTCGACATCGAGCCATTGCGTGTCGTCCGGCAAACCGAGCGTGTCGAGATAGAAATGATGCGGGTTGAGCGTGCCGGAAAACATCACCGTGGTACGGGCCGCCGCGTAACGCGGCGCCAGAAACGGCGCAGGGATCACGTTGCGCACGCACAGCGTGGCGCTGGTCTTGCCGCGCGGCGCGTAGCGGTCGGCGTTAAGCGTGATGTCGAAGATCGAATGCTCGCCGAACTGCTCGGCCAGCGCGACGAAATGCATCGCGTCGAAGAAAAACCGCAGCGACGCTTCGTCGATGGAAAGCGGTGCGTCGGCAAGCTGGTCGGTGACCGCGCCGATCAGATTCTGCGCGGCCTGTAGCAGTTGACCCGGCACCTCGGCGTAGACCTGATAGGTGTCGGTCTGCGCGCGTTTTACCGCGTTCCACGCGCGTTGCAGGCGTTCGAGCGGGCGGCGCAACGTAGTGGGTGCGCTCTTGCGCGCGACCCGGAACGCCGCCTGATCGAGCGACGCGCTGTACATGCCACGCGCGCGGTCGAGCAGGTTGTGCGCTTCGTCCACCAGCACGCCGACGCGCCACTCGTTGAGTTGCGTCAGCGCGTACAGCATCGCGCTGCCGTCGTAATAGTAGTTGTAATCGCCGACCACCACGTCGGCCCAGCGCGCCAACTCCTGCGCCAGATAGTACGGACAGATTTCATGCGCCAGCGCCGCGTCGCGCACCGCTGCGCGATCCAGACGCGGGCCTGCCAGCGCCGTGGCGCGGGCCGCGTCGAGCCGGTCGTAGAACCCGTGCGCAAGCGGACAGGAATCGCCGTTACACGCCTTGTCGGGATGCTCGCAGGCTTTGTCGCGGGCGACCAGTTCGAGCGTTCTCAGCGGCAACGGTGCGGAAGACACCGCCGCGCTTCGATGCAGCGTGTCGATTGCATCGAGGGCCAGCGCGCGGCCCGGCGTCTTCGCGGTCAGAAAAAATACGCGGTCGATCTGATCCGACGCGCACGCTTTGAGCAGCGGAAAAATCGTCGCCAGCGTTTTGCCGATGCCGGTCGGCGCCTGTGCCATCAGCGGCTTACCGTCTCGCGCCGCCCGATATACCGACACCGCCAGTTCACGCTGCCCACTGCGAAACTGCCCATGCGGAAACTGCAACGCGCCGAGCGCGGCATTGCGCGCGACGCGATGCGCGTCTTCCTGCACGGCCCAATCGAGAAAACTTTCACACTGCTCGACGAAGAAAATTTCGAGTTCACGCGCCGTATGCGTTTGCGTCAGCACCGTTTCTTTCTGGCTGCCGATGTCGAAGTACACGAGCGCAACGTCCAGCCCGGCAAGCCCGCGCGCGCGACACAGCAGATGGCCGTACACCAGCGCCTGCGCCCAATGCAGCGCGCGGTGATTGGCGGGCATTCGCGCCAGATCGCCGCGATGCGTCTTGATCTCTTCGAGCCGGCGCGCCACCGGGTCGTAGCCGTCGGCGCGGCCGCGCACGGTCAGGCTGCGATGCGTGCCCGTCAGCGCGATTTCGGTTTCATAGCTGCTCGTGCGACGACCCGCGACGGTCAGGTGCCCCGCCATGCCTTCGAGCGAAGTCGGCGCGGGCGTGAAGCGCAGATCCAGATCGCCGCGTCTCGCAGTGAATTCGCACAGCGCGCGAACCGCGACTACATAGTTCATACGGCCGCTCCGCCGAATTCCGCTTCCCCGACGCTCTCTTCTCCGGCCCAGCGAATGTCGAGCACGCGCACCGGCATTGCATGCTGCGCGCAATACGCCAGCCAGCGAATCTGATTGTCCTGCAGGCGATCGCCCGGCCCTTTCACTTCGATCAATTCATAACGCCGCTCATCGGGCCAGAAACGGATCAGATCGGGCAAGCCCGACCGGTTGCCGCGAATATCGCGCAGCAGGCGCTCGAACCACAGTTTCAGATGCGCGGCAGGCAGACAGTCGAGCGCAAGCGAAACGAGTTCCGCGGACAACAGTCCCCAGAATACGAACGGCGATTGCAAGCCCGCCTTCGCGTGCAAATGCCGTTGAATCGTCTCGCGATAAACGCCGCTGTCGAGTTGCGCGAGGCACGCGGCGAACTGATCCGCACGACGCGCGTGAAAATCCGGCGCATGCAGATCGGCCGGACCGCGTTGAAACGGATGAAAAAAAGCGCCGGGCAGCGCCGCAAAAACCGGCTCCCAGCACAGCAGACCGAACAGCGAATTGATCAGCGCGTTCTCGACGTAGTGCACTGGCGCGGCGTCGGTGCTCAGATAATCGCGCGCGACATATTCGACCGATTGCGGAACCTCGGGCTTCGGCAACACCAGCGTGCTGCGTTCGACCGGACGCGCGGCCGGCGTGCGCATGACCGGCTCACCGCGCTTGCGCCGCAAACGCGGCAACATCCGCGCAATACGCTGCGCCTCTTCTTCGCTTTCCGGCTCGGTTGCGGCTTGCAATGCCAACGCAAACGCGTCGTCGAAACGCTCGCTGCGTTCAAGCACACGCATACGCCGATGCCGCGCGCCGGGCCACGCGCAACTTTCATAAATCGCCAGCGCAGCAGCCCAATTGCGCCGACGTTCGCAATCGTAGCCAATTCGAAACAACAGTTTTGCGCGACGCGTTTCGAGCCACGGGTTCGCCGTTTCGATTGTGCCGATGGTGGCAACCAGTTCGTCCAGCGCGGCGTGATCGTCTGCGGGCAGCCATTCGAGCGCTTCGCGGCACGCATGCAACGCGAGATACACGTCGACGTCCGCGCGTTGCTGAAACGCGCGCGACGACGGCGCGAACGCGACCTTTTCATACTGGAACACGCCGAGGTCCGCGAGCACGAACTCCGACCAATCCTGCTGCAAGTTGCCAAAGAACATCAACCGCAGGCGTTCGCAAAGTGGCGCGATGGCAACATGAAGAACGCAATCGGCAGTGTGTGGATGCCATGCAGCAAGTGGCTGCTGCTGGTCGTCGTCGCTTGAATAAAAAGGGCGCAGCGTCTCCAGCAGATCGGGTTTGCGCAAAGCCTTCGCACCGGGGATCAATGCGATGGCGTCGGCGAAAATCTCGAGCAACTGGGGACGTGTGGAGAGCGCGAACAGGTCGTCGATAGAGAGCGCGGGTTCGGCGTCGATCCAGCCGGATGCAGCCAATGGAGCCGCCGCCTGCAAAGGGCAGCCGATCTCGTCATAGACCAGCCGGCTCGCGCGAAACAATGTGCCTTTGCGCATCAGCATGCGTACCAGCAATGCGCGCGATGCCTGCGGCAACCCGGCGAAATCGCGCAGAAACGCGTGCTCGTGCGCGTCCAGCAAGTCGTCATAACGCGCGGCAAGCCACGCGAGCGCGCGCTCGAAATTCAGCAGGTAGTAAGGAGTGTCAGACGGAAAATCTGACCGGACGTCAGTTGCCACGGACTTTGCGAACCCTGTATGTTTATACAGTGATGATAGCAAAGTCCATGGCGCGTTCAGTCGTGAAGCTTCAGGGCGCGAGCCACACCACGGTCAGCGAACGCACGCCTTGCGCGCCGCGAATCAGCACGCCTTCGATATCCGCCGTGGCCGAGGGTCCCGTGACAAGCGCCGCATAACGCGCATCGCGGAAATCGTCGCGACGGTAAACATCCTGCAAGCCGTCCATCAACTGTGCGGGATCGAGCAGCACGACCAGGTGCTGGACGATGTATCCCAACGCATTGACCACGTATTCGCGCTCGCTGAACCACACCGAGCCGGTTTCGGCGACGCCGAAGCGCGCCCGCACCACCCCGATATCGATGTCCTGCAACGACGCGGGCTCGGTGTCCGCTGTCAGTGCGCGCGTGCCCTGCACTTCAGCGGCGGCCGACGCAATCGACGCCGTATCGCCGAAGCGTTCGCGGATCATCGCGCTCACGTCGGCCGGGGCCGCCGCGTCGATACACGTGCCGCCCATTGCCTGCAATGCGGTCGTGAATCGTGCGCGCAGATCGCCGCCAGCCGCGGTGAAAAGCGGCACGTCAGGACGCGGCCGCGCGGGCGGCTGCGCCTGCCGCACTTTTGCCAGAAAAGCGTCACGCGTTGTCATCGCTACCTCCCCGATTCTTTTTGTACCAGGCATGGAAGGTTTCTTTCGGCGCCTCCGGCAACTCGCGCTGCTTGCCCCAGATATTCAGCGGGTTATACAGCACGAAATTCGGCAGACGCCGCAACGCGCTACCCATCGACGACACCGTCGCGCGATACAAGGTCGGACTCGCGAGCAAACGCCCCGCCATTTTTAGCACCTCCTGCTTCACGAACGGCACTTCATGATGCTCGGCAATCACCGTGCGCCATTTGTAGATCTGCTCGTGAATATTGATTTTCACCGGACACACGTTCGTGCAGCTACCGTTGAGCGTCGACGCAAACGGCAACGCGCTATATCGCTTCAGATCGAACGTCGGGTTGATGATCGCGCCGATCGGCCCCGAGTAAGTGCCGCCATACGACAGGCCGCCGCTGCGCCGGTACACCGGACACGTATTCATGCACGCACCGCAGCGGATGCACTTGAGCGAGTACCAGAAGTCCTCCATCGCGAGCCGCTCGGAGCGGCCGTGATCGACGAGGATGTAATGCATTTCGGTGCCGGGTCTCGGCGCGCGAAAATGCGACGTGTACTGCGTAATCGGCGAGCCGAGCGCACTACGCGACAGCATGCGGATAAACACGCCGAGATCCGATACTTTCGGAATCAGTTTCTCGATACCGATCGACGCGATATGCAACGGCGGCACATTCGCCGACAGATCCGCGTTGCCTTCATTCGTGCAGACCACGACCGTGCCCGTCTCGGCCACCGCGAAATTGCAGCCCGTCATGCCCGCTGTCTTCTCGCGCACGAAATAAGGCCGCGTGTTCATCCGCTGGCTTTCGGCGAGATAGTGAATGTCGCTGTTCTTCGGATCGGTGCCAATGGTGCGGCCAAAAAGCTCGGCCACATCCGCGCGCAATTTGTGCACGGCAGGCACCACCATATGACTCGGGTCCTGATGATCGAGTTGCTGGATGCGCTCGCCGAGGTCCGTTTCCATCACCGTGATGCCGCGCGGTTCGAGGTATTCGCGCATCTTGCATTCGTCGGTGAGCATCGACTTGCTTTTGACGAGCGTGGTCATGCCGCGTTCGGACATGATCTTGTGCACCAGTGCGTTGTGCTCTTCGGCGGTCGCGGCCCAATGCACGACGACACCGTTCGCTTCCGCTGCCGCCGCAAACTGCGCGAGATAGTCGGACAGATTCGACAGCGTGTGTTCCTTGATTCCCGACGCCAGTTCGCGCAGCGTTTCCCATTCGGCAATGCCATGCGCCTGCGCGTCGCGTTTCTCACGCAAATCCCACAGACGTTTGTCGTGAAACGCGACGTGCTCTGTCTTCTTGATGAACGCACCCGCCGCCTTCGCGTGATCGATCCGGCTCATACGCGTGCTCCGTTGAGGACCTGCGCGATATGAATGAAGCGCGCGTCGGCTTTCATGCGTTCAGCGCAGCCTTGCTGGTGCATCAGACACGACATGTCGCCCGACACGATGTATTCGGCGCCCGCGTTCAGATGATCGCGCACCTTGTCCTGTCCCATGCGCACCGACACCGGCTCTTCGGTGACGGAGAACGTACCGCCGAATCCGCAGCATTCGTCGGGGCGTGCCGGTTTGACGAACTCGATCCCCTTCACGCCTTCGAGCAACGTACGCGGCTTCGAAAACGGCGTGGCCGCGATTTCCGACACCGACGCTTCTTTCAGATGACGCAGCGCGCTACAACTGTTGTGCAACCCCACCCGATGCGGAAACTCGGCCCACGGAAATTCACGCGCGCCAACCACGTCATGCAGGAACTCGACCAGTTCGTACGCGCTCGCGCGGACCTTCTTCACTTCGTCGGTCTGCTCCAGCGCGGTGAGGTGCTCGCGCACATGATGGATGCAACTCGCCGAAGGTCCGACGATGTAGTCGTAGCCCGCGAAGTTGTTCGCAAACACGCGCTCAGTGCCGGCGGCTTCGGCATGCGCACCGCTGTTGGCCATCGGCTGACCGCAGCAGGTTTGCTGCTGCGGATAATCGACGTCGATGCCGAAGCGTTCGAGCAATTCGAGCGTGGCGATGCCGACTTCAGGATAGAACGCGTCGATGAAGCAAGGGATAAACAGGGCGACTTTCATAAGCTCATTGAAAGAAAAGCAGCAGCCGCTGAGGCGTTCGCTCTATTGCGGAGACTGGCGGGCGGGCGACAAAGCGGGCTTTCCTCGACGGGGACGATGTGGGGTTGTGTCGGCCGTTTATCGACCAGTAAGACTGGTATGGTTGGTCTGACCAACGAAATATAGGGAAATCGTTGGTGGGTGTCAATCGGCAGATGGGTCGGGAATGGGTGCAGCGAAGGGCTTAAGCGACGCGATAAGGCGCGCGCGTTGGCGAGCTCAGGCATCGCCTTACAGCGTTTATTCGAATGCCGGAATCGGCGGGCGCAGTCAGTGATTAAAAGCAGGCGGCCGGACCGTCAGCCGTTCAAACAGGTCTCACGAAACCTCGCTCGCCGACGGTTTCGCCGCATCGTCCTTATACATTTCGCGGACATAGGCGAGATGACGCTCGGCGGCTTTGCGCGCCTTTTGCGCGTCGCGAGCGATTACAGCGTCGTAGATCGCCTGATGCTGGTTCATCAACTGCTTTTCCATCGCGTCGTCGTAATCGATCAGCCGATGGTACTGGCGCATGCCTTCGCGAATCAGCGTGTGAATGCCATGCATCACATGCGCGAGTGCGACGTTATGCGTGGAGTCGGCGATTGCCAGGTGAAACGCGGCATCCAGTTCCGCAAGATTCACGCGATCCTGCGACTGCGAGCCGGCCTTCAATGCGTCGAACGCTTTGGTGATTTTTTTCAGGTCGGCGGCGGTCGCGCGCTGCGCGGCATAAACCGTTGAAATCGATTCGAGCCCCTGGCGCAACTCCAGAATATCGGCACTGGTACGCGGATTCTGCAACAGCAGTTCGGCAAGCGGCCGGGAAATAATCGGCGCGGTCATGTCGACGACGGTAAAACCGCCCCGCCCTGACGTTTCGATGTAGCCGTCCGCTTCCAGCCTGATCAGCGCCTCTCTCAGCGACGGCCGCGATACGCCGAGTTGCGTCGCCAGGTCACGCTCGGCCGGCAAGCGATCGCCGGGCATCAGCGTGCCCTCCGAGATCAGCTGCTTGATCTGGTCGGACACGACATCGGACAGCCGTTTGCGTGTGAAGGACTGGATCGGCTGAAATGGCATGGGCGGCGGATGGTGAGACGGGTTGAGGACGCAACTCGGGCAGCGGACTTAGGCAAGAAAGCCAGTTGATCGACTGCCCTTGAAGTGCGTGAATTATACCGTTCAGCCGCGCATGGCCTGATTACTCTTCAGCCCGTCGACAAACGCCGCAATCCGCTCGCACGCGTCGATCAACCGGGCTTCGTCGACCACGAAGCCCAGCCGCACAAAACCGTTCGCCGTCTCGCCAAAAGCACTCGCGTCGAGCACCGACACGCCTTGCGCGCGAAAAAGCTGCCACGTGAAGTCCACCGTATCGAGTCCCGTACCGCTGACATCGACCATCATGAACATACCGGCTTCCGGCAACAGACAACGCAAACCCGGTACGCGATGCAAGCGCTCGAACACCACATCGCGCCGACGCCGGTAAATTTCGCGCATTTGCGCGGCAATCTCCGACTTGTTCTGCAAGGCCGTCAATGCCGCCTGCTGGATAAAGCCGGGCAAACCGTACAGCATCGCAAGCGCGAGCCGCCCCATATGTTCGATCAGTTCAGCCGGGCCGATGGCCCAGCCCACGCGCCACCCCGCCATCGCGTGCGACTTCGACAGACTGCCGAGCGTCACCGTGCGCTCCGCCATACCCGGCAGCGACGCAATGCCCAGATGCTCACGCTCGAACGTCAGGTCCGCATAGACCTCGTCGGACAGCACCCACAGATCATGCTTGCACGCGAGTCGCGCTATCCGTTCGAGGTCCGCGCGCTGCATCACCACACCGGTTGGATTGCACGGTGTCGCGAAGAAAATGGCCTTGGTGTGCGGTGTAATCGCGGCCTCCAGCGCGTCGCAATCGACGTGAAAGGCGCGCGCCGGATCGACTGGCACCGGCACGAGTGTCGCGCCCGCCGCGCGCACGCAGGCTTCGTAGGTCAGGTACATCGGCTCGGGGACGATCACTTCGTCGCCCGCTTCAAGCAGACATAGCGACGTGGCGAACACGCCGTTCTGCGCGCCAGCAGTGAGGATCACATTGGCGGCGCTCACGTCGCAGCCGGTCGTGCGCGCATGATCTTCTGCGATGGCGGCACGCACCGGCTCACGTCCGGACACCGCGCTGTAATGCGTATCGCCGCTGCGTAAAGCGTCGATTGCACGTTCGACGATCGGCGCGGGCGTCGCGAAATCGGGGTCGCCCACGCTCAAGACGATGACGTCTTCGCCATTGGCCGCCGCCTGTTGCGCGACCCGATGGATTTCCCACGCCGACGTGCGCCTGCCCTGCAAGCGCTCGACCAGACTCGAATACTTCATTGGACTCATCCGTTCCGATTGGACCCGCCAATGTAAAGGCGCGCGCACGAAACGTCCAGATACGAAAAAGGGCCACGCGAGCGGACAGCCTCGCGTGGCCCTTGACCGCCGCCCTTGGCAGGGGGCGCTTGACGCTTAATGAAGCGGGTTCAAACCTGCCGGCGCAGTTCAGCCGGCGGCACCTTCATCAGATGGCGGTACTTCGCGACTGTGCGACGCGCGACCAGCACGCCCTGATCGGCGAGCATCTTCGCGAGCGTCACGTCCGACAGCGGATCGTGCGTATTTTCCGCCGCGATCATTTCCTTCAGCAGCGCGCGCACTGCGGCAGCCGAACAGGTGCCGCCGCTTTCCGTGCCGAGTTCGCGCGGGAAGAAATGCTTGAATTCGAAAATGCCGCGCGGCGTCGCCATATATTTGTTGCCCGTAGCGCGCGAGATCGTGGATTCATGCAGACCCAGTTCGTCGGCGACATCGCGCAGCACCATCGGCTTGAGCGCGATTTCGCCGTACTGGAAGAACGCTTTCTGATGCGCGACGATACACTCGGCCACGCGCTGAATCGTGTCGAAACGCTGCTGCGCATTGCGGATCAGCCAGCGCGCTTCCTGCAATTGCTGCGCGAGCGGCGAGCGGCTCGCACCCGCCGACTGCGCGAACAATTCCGCATACATGCGATGAATACGCGCACGCGGCTGCACAGCCGGATTGATCGCGACGGCCCATTTGTTACGCACCTGACGCACGATCACGTCCGGCACCACGTAGTTATCTTCGCTGCGGCCGTAGCAATTGCCCGGCTTCGGATCGAGCTTGCGCACGAGTGCGCAGGCGACGCGCAGTTCATCTGCGCTGCAACCAATCTGCTTCTGCAACTCCGCCTGCTCGCGACGTGCGAGACGCTCCAGATGATGCTCGACAATCTGCCGCGCAACGTCACGCCCCGGGGTATCGTCCGACAGCGCATTCACCTGCAGCAACAGACACTCCGATAGCGAACGCGCGCCCAGCCCCGGCCGGTCGAGCGACTGCACCAGACGCAACGCAACCAGCAATTCATCTTCAGTCAATTCGGGTTCGAGATCGACGCTATCTGCGAGATCCGAAAGCTCCTGGCGCAGATAGCCATCGTCGTCGAGTGCTTCGATGATGAAACGCGCCACCGCGCGATCGCGGTCGTCGAGTCGATACAGGCGCAGCGAGTCGTGCAACTGCTCGCGCAAGGTCGGTTGCGAGCGGGCCCATTCGGCGGGATCGCTGCTGTCCGAATCGCCATTCTGACGGGCTGAACTACGCGAGCCGTAATCGCCGGAAAAGTCTCCGGGCATATCGTCCTGGCCCGAGCTTTCCAGCGTGTCGTTGCCGCCGGCTTCAGCGGGCATCGAATCGGGTTCGGCAGTGGCGACGGCATCCGTCGCCTGCATGACGCCCGCTTCTTCGCCCGACGATGCCGTGGCGAGCGCGACATCCTCCGTATCCGACGAGTCGTATTCGAGGAACGGATTCGTATCTAGTGCGGTACGTAACTCCTGCTGGAACTCCAGAGACGACAACTGCAACAGACGCACCGATTGCTGCAGACGCGGCGTGAGTGCAAGAGACTGCCTTGTGCGTAGTTCAATTGAAGGCATTGTAGTGAGGTCCCATAAGTAGCTGGAAAGCAGCCGAAATTGATAAGTGACCTCATTAGAGCAACTGTCGTACCAGGTCTCGCAAGCTACTGTTTTTTCGACGCTTTGCCCTTTCAGGCCCGTCAATTGCGCAGGCCCCGCGCGCCCTTTTTTACAAGCACCCGGCAATTTCCGGGCCTCTGCCTGGCAGGCCGCAATTGCAGGTGCCACGCGCGCCAGTCACGCGATTCGTCAGCCTAAATGGCTGTGCCGTAACGGCTTTTTCCCGCAGACGCTCCATCACGGCCAACCCGGGCACACCACTTGCGAATCAGCTCTATGTGGACGGACGTCAGTCTTTGCACGCCAGGCGCAACCGGCGTAACGCGTGCAGAGGCTGTCGCCCGGTGTCGATAACGGGCCGTGACGGAACCGTAGCGGCAACGACCCCACGCGAGTCATCGGCGGTTCTTACCGCGATCGACCGCAGGCAACAAGACCGCAATTTTCATCAACACCCGAAGGAGAAACCATGAAGACCATCCAACTTCTGAAGACCGCAGGTAGCATCGCTTGTGTCGCATTCGCACTGAACGCGACGGCGCAAACCACGACGACGGCTCCGTCGTCGGCATCGGAAACCATCGGCGAACACGTCGATGACGGCACGATCACCACCAAGGCCAAGGCTGACCTGCTGGCCGCGAAGAACGTGAAATCGACGCACGTCCACGTGAAGACCCGCAAGGGCGTGGTGTGGCTGACGGGCTCGGTCCCCTCGGCCGACGACAAGGCCGCTGCCGAAGAAGTCGTGAAGGGCGTGAATGGCGTGTCGAGCGTGAAGAACCACCTGAAGGTCGCCGCTGAATAAGCGCTGGCGATAACATCGGGAAGTGCCGGCGACATAACCGGCGCTTCCCGGGCGTCAGGCTTCAGGGAGAAAAATGCGGTTCGCGAAAGCGGACCGCATTTTTTTGTGCGTACGGATTTCGTCGATCGACGTTGATGGCACCAGCGTTATTTATTTCGATGCCGCACGCACAAAAGCAGAAGCCCAAATAAAAACTGGCGCTCTTTCAGTCGAGCGCCAGCCTTTACTTCTTTATTCCCACTTAAGCCTTAAAGGCTCTAAAGCAGGCTCTTAACGCCGAGCCGCATACTGATCGCGCAAATCGCGCACACGGTCATGATTTTGCAGCACGCCCTGATACTGTCTTTCGACGATCGCGCGCACGTCCACCGGCAAATCCTTTTCGAGTGCGTCGTGATAGCGTTTCTTCGCGACGTCCTCACCCTTTTCACACTCGGCGAGAATCTCGTGATCACTGCGATCCGTCACAGCCGACTTCACGTCGACCCATCCGCGATGCAGCGCGCCGCTCATGCTCCCACCCGTTTCCGGCTTGCCGCCGAGCGTTTGCACGGCATCCTGCAACTCGCGCGCACCGCGTGTGCAGTCTTCGGCGCGGGACAGGAAGAGTGTTTTTAGCTGCGCGTCATGTGCATCTTCGGCGGCCTTGCGAAAGCCCTTTTCGCCATCCTTCGAGGTTTCGACCAGATCATTCAGCACGGAAACAACGTTCGTAGCCATTCAATACCTCCGGGGTTTCGTTAATCGTGGAATCCGCTGCCGGCCATTGCATGTCGTATCTGTACTCACGTCATTCATGGCCGTCCGGCAACGGGGTTCGCTTAACTGTTCGCACGGGCCGTGCCCGGCGTCGCACGAACATGCACGCTGGCGAATCGTGTGCCGACACACTGGGAATCTTGCCGACGCGCGTAAATGTTTCTTATGACGAAGCGTGCCATCAGGCGTGAAACCCCGTCCCGCAAGCCTTGCGCCGATGGCACGCCGGTTGCTTTATAAGCTCGCCCGAAGCGCGCTCTGCATGAACCGACAGACTGCAAACGTGCCAATGAATTGAAAACAATGGGCAGGCAACAACGACAGGGAGAATCACCATGAAGAAAATCAGAAGCGCGGAATTTCTCGCCGCCGTTGCGATCATCACGTCGGCTACCGTGATGCAGATTCGCGAACGTATGCAGCCTCACGAAGCGCCTGCTGCGACGCCGGAAGCCGCGCAACTGTCGTGCGAAATGCCTCGCAGCGGGCTGCTGCTCGCGGCCTGCGAGCCGACGCGTAGCGAAGTTCCGGCGGAGCAGGATCGCGCGACGCGGCATTTGCGCGGTGCGTCGAAGATCTGGGTGTAGACGTGCCCGTTGAAACTGGAGTCGAAGCTCGCGAGAGGCATCGCGATACCGCAAACGGAATGACGCGGCACGGCCCGACGCAAAAAAGCCCGACATCTGCCGGGCTTTTTCATTAGCCGTCTGAAGCGAACGACTCTTAAATCACGCGCGCTTCTCCGCAAACTCATTGAGCGGCACCGGCGTTTTCAACGGATCAAAATCAGCCCAACGCCCTTGTTGCCAACGCCCACTCGCCCTCTCAATCGCCACGCCCCCGGCCTCGCGCAATACACGCGCGGCATCGAGTTGATTGTCCGGTGAAACATGCACGGCGACCAGCACGCCGGAATCGCGCGTTTCTTCATGAAAAGGTGACCTGTGCTCCGTTTTACCGCCTTCTCGCGTGCGCGACATTGCGCCCACTAGCGAGCCGATGTACGCTCCAACGCCTGCCGCAATCAGCGACACGATCAATGGTGCGGAAAACGCTGCGAAGATAGCCACCCCAACTACCGCGCCGATCACAGCGCCAATCGTTACGCCCATTCCAGCACCCTTCGGCGCATTTTTTGCGGCCGGGTCGGTGCTGGTGTCGCCGCCAATCGGATAACGCGCGTGCTGACCGCGCGGATTGACAAAGAACAGCGTCACGTCTTCTTCAACGAACCCTGCATTGAAAAGCTTCTGCGCCGCGTCTTCGGCGGTCGGGAAAGTGGTGAATCTTGCTGCAACGATGACTGACATCACGCCTCCTTGCATCGTAGAAATAGCATGAGCGGATCGCCCCGGATTGTTGCCGCGCATCTATCCTGCCAACACGCAGCACTAGCGGAATCACGCGTTGCACACTACGCCGTCGCGCCGCGATCGGGCTCCATGCCTTCGACCCGGAACAGTCCGCTATGCAACACTACGCCTTCGCCATTGTTCTGGTCGAGCGCTTCCGCGCAGACTGAACGGATGCGTTGACGGCCTTTATCGAAGGCCGCCATCAAAGCCGTTTCGAGTGCCGATTCTGCGCCGAAGTGGTCTTCCAGCGCCTCAGCCGTGATCGCGCAGATCACCGCCTCGCCCTCTACCCGAGCCATGAACCGCACCGTCAGATTGGCGCCGTCAAAGGCCGGTTTGTCGTCCGGAAAATTGATCTGCATAAGGGAATCCTCATAAGCCGGCCTCGGCATGACGATCGCGTTCATGACGAGCCCTTCATTGCACCGGCA
This sequence comes from Paraburkholderia sp. GAS333, assembly GCF_050435665.1. NCBI lineage: Bacteria > Pseudomonadati > Pseudomonadota > Betaproteobacteria > Burkholderiales > Burkholderiaceae > Paraburkholderia > Paraburkholderia sp. GAS333. The sequence continues at coordinate 260,075 of NZ_JBNDKS010000004.1, read as the reverse complement.
AGTTGCTCGGCCATCTCGAGATGATGCTTGATGGTCGGCAAAGCGTGCGCGGCGGCGGCTTTCAATTGCGGATCAGTGCCGCTCTGACTTTGCTGCGTGAACAGGTCCACGGCCCGCTGATGCGCTTCCACCCCAACCTGCTCCACGTACGCCTGATCGAACTCCTTGCCCTTCAGCGTCTGCAGCTTGCCGACCAGCGCCGAATCCGCAGTGGGCGTCGTCGTAAAGCCCTTCTTCGAAACCAGCGCCGCCATCCCATGCGAGAGTTTGGTGTGGTCGGTGATCATCTGCTGCGCGAATTTGCGCACGTGCGGGTCCTGCGAATTTTTCAGCGCGACCTTGCTGGCCGCGATTTCAGTTGCATCGGACTGCGAGGCCGTTTGCACGAACTGTTCATCGGCGGGCGACAGCTTGCTGCCGCTCACTGGCGCATCGCTGGGCGCTGCATCGCTGGCTTGCGCATGAACTGCGCCGATCGACGCCGCGCTCAACCCCAGCGCGACAGTCATCACTTGTAGGGAATACCGGAATTTCATGCACTTTCTCCCTGTTCGACGATTCACCGGAAACGAAGCCGATTCGCAAAGCGCGTGGCGTAAATCACGCGTTGCGCTTCGCTGACCACCCTCGCTTACGCCGCCTTGCGCTTCGACAACTGCGCAATCAGCGTTTTGTTAAAAGCGGGCAAATCGTCGGGTTGACGGCTGGAAATCAGATTGCCGTCCTCGACTACTTCCTTGTCCACCCACGTGCCGCCCGCATTGCGAATATCGTCCTGCAGGCTGGGCCAACTCGTCACCGTGCGTCCCTTGATGATTCCCGCCGACACCGGCAACCACCCGCCATGACAGATCACCGCAATCGGCTTCTTTGCGTTGTTCGCGGCCTTGACGAAGGCCTGCGCCTGCGGCAGCAGGCGAATGGCGTCGCCATTCACCACACCGCCCGGCAACACGACCGCGTCGTAATCGTCCGGGTTGGCTTTATCGAAAGTCGAATCGACGGCGACCGTATCGCCTTTATCGACGTGTTTGAAACCCTGAATCTTGCCGGGCTTCGCTGAAATTACGTGGACCGTTGCGCCCGCTTCGGCGAGCGCGCGTTGCGGCTCGATCAGCTCGGCCTGTTCGAATCCATCTACCGCGAGGACCGCTACCTTGTAGCCATTCAACGTGCTGGACATGCATTTTCTCCTTGATGCAGGGCCCTGCTGCCTGGACCCTCGCCTTCGTTAAAGACCAATTGAGCAAAAGACGTGCCCATGGTTTTTGCCTCGATCGATCACGTGGTCAAACGGAATCGGAGTCATCGTCCGTAGATTCTTCAGACTCGTTCAGCGGATCGATAATCCGGTCGGGTTCGATATCGGCATCAGGGGTCAGCGTCGAATCGCCATCGGCCGCCTGGCGCTCTCCGGTGCCCGCGCGATCCGTATCGCTGCCCAACTCGCTGTCGCCGGTTTCGAGCGCATGGTTATCGAGTTCCGAATCGATATCGAACGCGTGGCGTTTCGCACCCGCGACATCGCTGCCGCTATCGGACGAATCGCTCGGACCGAGTGCGCCGGTCGTACCGGCTGTTTCCTTGACGACCTGTTGCGGCTCTTCATCGGGATCTAGCGTGCTGCTCATGGTGCTCTCCTGGGTTCGTGGGTCACGAGGTGTTCTGCGCAAGGACCGTTCCGCCGGTCAGAGCAGGGGCACACGAGTCCTCGTGAGTTGACGCGCGACGCCGGGCATCGGCTTTGCTTGAAGCAGCAGCGTCGGCGCCTCGCGCGCCCGGTGCCTAAAATTTTTACCTCCGACGATGGCTACTCCAACCAGTACAACTCAACGCCGTCCCGATTGTTCGGACGAGAGCGCGAAACAGGCAGAGCCCGCCGCCATGCCGCCGGGTCTGCGGCACGCGGACGACACCAAACCCGGCTACACCCGCAAGCGCGAAAAAGACGGCTTCGTTTATTTCGACACCACCGGCAAGCGCGTCGACGATGAAGACGACATCAAGCGCATCAATGCGCTCGCGATTCCTCCGGCTTATGAGGAGGTGTGGATCTGCGCCGATCCGCGCGGCCATATTCAGGCGACCGGACGCGACGCGCGCGGGCGCAAGCAGTATCGATATCACCCGCGCTGGCGCGAAACCCGCGACGCCACCAAATACGAACGCATGGCCGAGTTCGGCCGCGCGCTGCCGAGAATCCGCGCGCGCGTCGCCCGCGATCTGAAGCTGCCGGGCATGCCGTGCGACAAGGTGATTGCCGCCATCGTGCAATTGCTCGATACCACGCTGATCCGCATTGGCAGCGTTGAATATGCGCGCGACAACCAGTCGTACGGATTGACGACGCTGCGCAAGAAGCATGTGAAGATCGAGGCGGGACGGCTGCGATTCAGGTTTCGCGGCAAGAGCGGCATTGAACACGACGTCACGGTGGAAAACCCGCGAATCAAACGTATCGTGCGACGCTGTGCCGAGCTGCCGGGGCACGACCTGTTCCAGTATCTCGACGATGACGGCACGCGTCACACGGTCGGGTCGGCCGATATCAACGACTATCTGCGCCGCGCAAGCGACGCGGATTTCACCGCCAAGGACTACCGGACGTGGGCCGGCAGCGTCTATGCACTGGCCGCATTACGACGGCTGATTTGCAGCGACGCGGCACAGGCTCGCCACCATATCGTGGCGACCGTCAAGGACGTGGCGGCTTTATTGCGCAACACGCCTGCCGTGTGCCGGCGCTGCTACATCCATCCTGCAGTAATCAGCGCGTTCGAAGCGGATCAGCTTCAGGGTATGTCGCCAGGACAATCACGCCGGGGACTTCGCGTCGATGAGGTGGCGTTCGCCGCGCTGCTCGCGCAGGCGGAAAAACGCGCGGCAAAACTGGCGCGGCAGGCTGGCGCGAAGGGCCGCAAAGCAAGGGAATCGGCGGAGGCCGATAGCATCGACGGATCGATTACCAGCCTGCTGAAAAAGTCCCGCGAAGTGCGCAAGACGGCCGCGCAAAAACAAGAGACGAAGGCCGGTCGTCCGAAAACAGCGAGGCGCACAGCGGCTGAGTCGCGTGAAATGAGTCGGGCCGCACATTGAGATTTTTTCAGGCGCTTAAGCGCATAGGTGTTCGCACGAACGCTGCGTCGATTTGCAATGAGCGGCAACTGCGCTGACGCGGCGGCTCCCACGCGAGGCACGCCGGTTGCTGGACTTAACGTACATTCATCCGTACAGGAGTCAGATCATGCTGAACCAGTCACAGACGCAAAGCGGCATGCGCCAGGAACAGGGCGCGCGTATCGTCGGTAAGGGCAGCGCGACCGCCGACGGCCCCGGTCCCGACGTGATGGCCGCAGCTACGCTCGACGGCGACAAGGTCATCAGCAGCGATGGCGAAGATATCGGCAAGGTGAAGGACATCATGCTCGATGTCGGCTCGGGGCGTATCGCGTATGCGGTGTTGTCGAGCGGCGGCTTTCTCGGTATCGGCGACAAGCTGCTGGCTATTCCATGGCACGCGTTGACGCTCGACACGCAGAGAAAGTGCTTCGTTCTGGACATGACCGCCGAGCGCGTAAAGAACGCTCCGGGATTCGACAAGGACCACTGGCCGTCGATGGCCGATCAGACGTGGGCGACTTCCGTGCATCAGTATTACGGCAGCGAGCCGTACTGGGGCCGTGACCGCTACGATCGCCGGGACGATGTGGGTGTCGGCGACATTGCTGCGGGTTCGTCGGATGCGCCCGAAGCAGGCGGTCTGAAGTTGTAGTCGCCGCGATTTTTAATGTTCTTTGCGGGCTCAGGTGTGAAACTGCTCATGTCCGCTCCGATGCGCCGGCACGCCGCCATGCGGCAGCCGGCGCGTTTCTCATGGAGCTTCGACATGTCTATTCGCGGATGAGCTGTCCCGCCCGGCCTAGCACCCGCACGCGCAGCCACAAGCGGCTCCGAAAGATCCAAGCGACTCCCCCAGCAAGGAGGTGGAACCCATGCCTGCCAGAAAATCCACCCGCAAATCCCGCCATCCTGCCGCGCGGAGCAAAGCAGGCCGCCCGCCTCGTCAGCGGCACGCACAGGCGCACGCCGCCCATCGCGCTAAAGCAGCGAAAAAAGGCACCGCGCAAAATTCGCGTAAGTGGTCGCATCATGTGATGGAAACCAGCGATGCGATGGATATCGAGCACGACATCTTCAAAACGGGCAGCGCCGACTCGATTGCGCAATCGCTGAAGCAGTCGTCCACGCATAGCCGCCGACGCAAAGGCACGCCGTTTCAGTCGGCGATGTCGATGCTCAATTTCTACATCAATCGTGCGGGCAGGAACCTGCCGAAGGCGCGGCGCGATACCTTGCAACGGGCCAAGCGCAAGCTACGTGAAGCATTCGGACGCGATCCCTGACCGGACGATTCGGCGCGCGCCTTTGCAAACACGCTGGCGACCGCCCGGGCTAACCTCCTCAACGCACCCGCGCCGTTAGCGCTCTTTACAACCGGCCGGCAGCGATTACGCACTCGCCGGCCCTCACCGGAAGCTCATGCGCGAAACATTGTGGTTCCTGATCGTCGGCGCCGTCCTCGTATTCATGGGGCTGGCGGCGACGACACTGCGGCGCCTGCCTATCAGCGCCGCGATGTTTTACCTCGCGATCGGCTACGGGCTGGCGCTGCCCGGCGTCGATCTGTTGCGCCTCGACATGGCCGGCGACGCGCATCTGCTGCGCGTCATCACCGAAATCGCACTGCTGGTTTCGTTATTCGCGATCGGTCTGCGACTGCGCCTCGGCATGCTCGAAAAACTGTGGACCGTGCCGTTGCGTCTCGGCTTCCTCGCGATGCTGGCGACCATCCCCTTGCTCACGCTGTTCGGCGTGTACGTGCTGCATCTCGGCTGGGGACCGGCCTTGCTGCTCGCGTCGATCCTCGCCCCCACCGACCCGGTGCTCGCTCACGATGTCCAGGTCCACAATCCCGGCGATCACGACCTGTTGCGCTTCGCGCTCTCCGGCGAAGGCGGATTGAACGACGGCATCGCACTGCCCTTCGCGATGCTCGGCCTCGCGCTCTGCGCCGCGCCGCCCGCGCTGGCCGGCGAACTGCTGAACCTGCAACTCGCCGCGAGCATGGTCTGGGGTGTGGCGGGCGCTATCGCCATCGGCGGCGCACTCGGCTGGGCCACCACCCATGCGATCGCGTGGCTGCGCATGCGGCACGCGCAGGCGCTCGGACTCGAAGGGTTCTTCGCGCTCGGCCTAATCGAACTGTCGTTCGGCGCTGCGCAAATCGCACATACGTACGGCTTTCTGGCGGTATTCGCGGCGGGCGTCGCGATGCGGCGCGTCGAACATCGCGCGAGTGGCGGCATATCGCCGCGCCAGGTGCTCGGCACCGTCGATGCCGACGATGTCGAGGCGACCGCAGCCAATCCGAGCAAAGCGCATGCGTACGTGACGGAGTCGGTGCTCGGTTTCACGATCGAACTCGAAAGCATCGCGGAAGTCGCGGTGATGGCGATGGTCGGCAACGTACTCGCCACGTTGCCGACTCCGATTTTCACGTGGCAAAGCGTCGCGCTGATCGTCGCGCTGTTCGTGATCGTGCGGCCCGTGTCGGTGGAATTGTCGCTGCTGGGATCGAGCGCGACCCCGACCCAGCGACGCCTGATGAGCTGGTTCGGCATCCGCGGCATCGGCTCGTTTTACTACCTCGCGTATGCGCTCGAACACGGCGCGGCGGCGGATGTCATGCCGCTCATGCCGCTGACGCTTGCCGTCATTACAGCGTCGGTGGTAATTCACGGCGTGTCGTCGACGCCGCTGATGAACTGGTATCGAAGGCCGCGCGACGACCGGAAGCGGTAAGCGCGACTACATCTCATGTGTAAAGTGGACTCGCTAAAATACGGCACCTTCATGCTGCAACCCGGCCGGCACGGCCAACAAGGCCCCTTCCTTTCAATGACCACAAGCGACAATCCAACACGCACAGCGCGGGCGAGCGCTGCCAATTCGCTGTTTGCATTCCTCAAGGCATTGCCGCTCGGCGAGCGCCTGATCGAAGGCGGCTTCATGGCGGTGCAGGCCGTCGCCGGAGCCAGCCTCGCATTCGCGATCGGCCGCGCGCTGCATACCGAGCAGGCGTTCTGGGCCGCGATCACGGCAATCGCGGTCAGCCAGCACAGCTATATCGACACACGCAACCTGTCGCGCGATCAGTTTATCGGCGCGATGGTCGGCGGTATGTGCGGTCTCGCGGGCGCGTTGCTCGGCGGAGGACATTTCGCCGCTTATGCCGCGACGGTCGCCATCGCCATCGTGATCTGCTGGGTTGTGAACGTGGGCAGCGCGGCGCGTCTGGGCGGCATCACCGCGACGATCATGCTGCTGGTGCCGGGCATGGGACCGGCGTGGGACAAAGCGCTGCTGCGTCTGGGTGAAGTGACGATCGGCACGGTCTGCGCGCTGCTGGTGGCGTACCTGATGTCGCGCATTGAGCAGCGCTGGTTCGGCAAACCCGCCGACGCGCGCTAGCCGGCGGAAGCCGTACTTCGCATCACACATCCTCGTCTTGCGGACGCCGCCGGTAACGCCCCGGCGTCACGCCCACGCTTTGCGCGAACGCCTTGCCGAACGCGGCTTCCGATTGATAGCCCACCGCCTCGCCGATCTCCGCCGCGCTGCGTTGCGTGCGGCGCAGCAGATCGCACGCAATGGACATGCGGATCTGCGTGAGGAAATCCATCACGGTGACGCCCGCGCGCTCGTTGAAGCGGCGTGCGTAGGTCGCGCGCGACATAGCCGCAAGATCGCCGAGTTCGGCGATGGTCCATGCCCGCTCGGGCTCGCCCAGCATCGCCTGAACCGACGCGCCCAGGCGGGCGTCGGCCAGCAATGCAAGAACCCCGGATTCGGCGGCGTTCTGCTCGCCATGCACGCGCAAGGCCATCGCGAATAACGCGTGGCTCAATGCAGTGACAATGGCGAGCGCGCCGGGTTGACGGTGCGCCGCTTCGGTACGCATCAGCGCGATCAGCGTTTGCAATGCGCCCAATGTCTGCTCGCCGCCGAGCGATACGTGCAAAGGATCCGGCAACGCGTTGAGCAGCAATGCGGACGGACCCGGCGCATAGACGAAACGGCCGCAGAGGAGATCGACTTCGGCGGCGTTGACTGCTGGTTCGTTTACACCGTTAGCGAGGCTTGCTCCGCTGCCTCCGCCCCCGTCATTGCGACGCAAAGGCAACATTCCGTCATGGCTCAACGTCAAAGGCGCACCACCCGCCGAGCGCTTCGCATCGCGCATCCGATGCGCCGCGCCACGCGGGAACAGCATGAAGTCACCGGCCTGCAACGGCACCTGTGCGCCGCCCGCGGTCTCGATCAGGCACGCGCCGCCGAGCACGAGATGGAATGGCGCGACGCCCGCTTCCATCGGCGCGTGGTCGACGTCGAACGGGCCCGATAGCAGGCAGCGCAAGTCGAGACTGGCTTGAGGGCGGGCAAGGTCGATTAATCGGCTGAGTGTATCCATGAGACGATCGCGCTAAAAGTTGAGCGAAACGAGTATTCAGGATATCGCAGCGCGGCGCAATACTTTGTCTCACGACGCCGGCAACCGCCGACGCGCAACAGACCAAGGAGCACTGCCATGTTGAACTGGATCGATTACCGCAAAGCGCTGTTCGGCCGTATCGGTGAAATTGCGAAGTTGTCGCCGGATACCGTGAAGGCTTATCAAACGATGTCGGGTGCAGGTCAGAAGGCCGACCTGCTTGGCGCCAAAACGCGCGAGCTGATTTCGCTGGCGGTCGCGGTCAGCCTGCGTTGTGACGGTTGTATTACCGTTCATACGGCCGAAGCGCTGAAGCACGGCGCGACGCGCGAGGAAATCGCCGAGGCGCTGGGCGTAGCCGTCGCGATGAACGCAGGGGCGACGATGGTGTACTCGGCCCGTACGATGGATGCGGTTGCCGCCTATACGGCAGAAACGGCGAAGGCTGCGCAAGCGGTGTGAGTGATGTTTGGACGGCGGCGACTGTGCCATGCGAATTTTGACAAGCCGTAGCCGCCGTTCGACTTTTGATCAACCGCGCCAAGTGCCAAGTGCCAAGTGCCAAGTGCCGGGTGCCGGGTGCCGGGTGCAACTTGCGTGACGTGACATGAACCGCGTGTCACGTCACGCACCCGTGCCGGTTCGTTGCATCACCCGCCATTGCGCCTTTCGTCGAGTTGCTTGCGACGCCCTTCGCCCTGCCGCTCCAGCATCCACCCGGGATATTCGGCCGGTAACGTGCTCACCTGATCGAGCTTCGCCAGGTCATCGGAAGAAAGCGTCACGGCGGTCGCGGCGATATTGTCGTCGAGCTGCTCGATTTTCTTCGCGCCGACGATCACCGAACTCACCACGCGCTGATGCAGCAGCCACGCCAGCGCAATCTGCGCGACCGACACTTTTTTGGCCTCGGCAATGCCGCGCATCACGTCGATACAGCTATACGCGCGCTCACGATCGACCGGCGGAAAATCGAAACTGGTGCGGCGGCTGCCAGCTTCACCCTGCTGCTCGCGTCCATATTTGCCGCTCAGCAAACCGCCCGCCAGCGGACTCCACACCATCAGACCAAGCCCTTCGCTGTGCATCATCGGTACGAGTTCGCGTTCGAGATCGCGCCCGGCGAGTGTGTAATACGCCTGCAAAGTTTCAAAGCGCGCGAGCCCAAGACGCTCCGAAATGCCGAGTGCCTTGACGATCTGCCACGCGGCCCAGTTCGACACGCCGACATAGCGCACATGGCCGTGCTGCACCAAAGTGTCGAGCGCTCGCACGGTTTCCTCGATCGGCGTGGCCGGATCGAAACCGTGGATCTGGTACAGGTCAACGTGATCGAGTTGCAGCCGCTTCAGGCTCGCCTTGATGCCGTCGAGAATGTGATAGCGCGACGCGCCGCGTGCATTCGCAAATTCGCCGGTCTGACCGAATACCTTGGTCGCGACCACGACCTTGTCGCGCGGCACCTTGAGGTTTTTCAGCGCCTGGCCGGTGATCTGTTCGGAGACGCCGCCCGAATAGACGTCGGCGGTGTCGATGAAATTGATACCCGCGTCGAGCGCGCGGCCGACCAGCCGCTCGGCGTCGCTCTGCTGCAAATCGCCAATCTGCTTCCAGATGCCGTCGCCGCCGCCGAAGGTCATCGTCCCAAGGCAAAGCTCGGAAACAAACACGCCGGTACGGCCTAACTGGTTGTATCGCATCGTCGGGACTCCATCGTGAATTCGTGAAGGGTGAGCCGTAGAGAGTACTGCAATTGATCCGATCCGGCAGCGAGCGCGCCAACTCCGCGCCGGGCGTCGGTAAGCCAATATTCAGGTTGCCGGCGAAGCGCCGGAAAACCTGCCAGACTGGATTTTTATCCTGACCATGAGGCGGGTTTCGCGGTCCTCTGGATATGACGCGCGACGCCCCCATCTACGCCAGCATGAGTTCGGTCACTACGTCCCCTGCTTCAGAGAACGCGTCTGATCCCGCGCGCGGCACCGCCACGCCGGACGCCGCCGCGCGCGCGAACCGACAGGCGCTGGACGGTTTCCATCCCGCGGTCGCGGACTGGTTCATGAAAACGTTTCCAGCGCCGACCGACGCGCAAGCCGCCGCGTGGCCCCAAATCCGCGCGGGACGTTCGACGCTGGTGGCCGCCCCGACCGGCTCGGGTAAAACGCTCACCGCCTTCCTTTCCGCGCTCGACGATCTGGTCCACCTGGGCCTTGCCAATAACGGCGCACTGCCCGACGAAACGCTGGTGGTCTACGTATCGCCGCTCAAGGCGCTGTCGAACGACATCCGCCTGAATCTGCAGATTCCGCTGCAAGGCATCGCCGCCGAACTCGACGCGCGCGGCCTGCCGCCGCTCGATATCCGCACCGCCGTCCGTACCGGCGACACCACGCAGCAGGAGCGCAACGCGCTGAAAAAGCGCGCGCCGCACATTCTGGTGACCACGCCCGAATCGCTCTATGTATTGCTCGGCTCGGACTCCGGCCGCCGGATGCTGTCGACGGTGCGCACGGTGATCGTCGACGAAATTCATGCGCTGGCCGGCAGCAAGCGCGGCAGTCATCTCGCGCTCAGCCTCGAACGGCTCGACGCGCTGTGCCAGCGGCGCCTGCCGCGCATCGGCCTGTCGGCGACGCAAAAGCCGGTGAGCGCGGTCGCGCGCTTTCTGGTCGGCGGAGCGGGTATCGACAGCGGCATTCCCGCCGATTGCGCGATCGTCGACGTGGGCCACGTTCGTGCGCGCGACCTCGCGCTGGAAATCCCGCCCGTGCCGCTCGAAGCGGTCATGCCCAACGAGGTGTGGGAGCGCGTGTACGACCGCCTCGCCGAACTGGTCGCGCTGCACCGGACCACGCTGATCTTCGTCAACACGCGGCGCATGGCGGAGCGCGCCGCGCGTCATCTGACCGAACGGCTCGGCAAGGACGCGGTCGCCGCGCACCACGGCAGCCTCGCGAAAGAGCACCGCTTCGACGCCGAACAGCGGCTCAAGCGTGGCGAATTGCGGGTGTTGATCGCGACTGCTTCGCTGGAACTCGGCATCGATATCGGCGATGTCGATCTGGTCTGCCAGATGGGTTCGCCGCGCGCCATTGCACCGTTTCTGCAGCGGGTCGGGCGCTCGGGCCACCATGTCGGCGGGATGCCGAAGGGCCGGCTGTTCCCCGTCTCGCGCGACGACCTGATCGAGTGCGCGGCGCTGCTCGATTGCGTGCGGCGCGGCGAACTTGACGCGCTGCGGATTCCGCGTGCGCCGCTCGACGTGCTGGCCCAGCAGATCGTCGCCGAGGTATCGAGCGCCGAGTGGAACGAAGACGCGCTGTTCGACCTGCTGCGCCGTGCCGCGCCGTACGCCGAACTGGAGCGCGAGCAGTACGACGCCGTGCTGCGCATGCTCGCCGAGGGTTACACGAGCCGCAACGGACCGCGCGGCGCGTATGTTCATCGCGATGTCGTGAGCGGCACGCTGCGCGGCCGGCGCGGCGGCAAGCTGGTCGCGGTCACGTCGGGCGGCACGATTCCCGAGAACGCCGATTACGCGGTGGTGCTGGAACCGCAGGCCATCAACATCGGCACCGTCAACGAAGATTTCGCGGTCGAAAGCCTGGCCGGCGACGTGTTTCAACTCGGCAACGCGTCGTACCGTATCTTGCGGATCGACAGCGGCCGCGTGCGGGTCGAAGACGCGCAGGGACAGCCGCCGAACATTCCGTTCTGGCTCGGCGAAGCGCCGGGGCGAAGCGACGAGTTGTCGTTCGGCGTCGCGCGTTTGCGGGATCAGATCGAGCGTTTGCTCGCGGAACGGGAACCGTCTTTATCACACGAAGATGAAGCCGCCCACCTCGACCATGCGATTGCCTGGCTGGTCGACAACCTCGCTCTCGACGAAGCCGCCGCGCGTCAGATCGTCGATTACCTCGCCCGCGCGCGCGCTGCGCTCAGCGTGCTGCCGACGCAGGACACGCTGGTCATGGAGCGTTTCTTCGACGAATCCGGCGGCACGCAACTCGTGATTCACGCGCCGTTCGGCAGCCGCGTGAACCGCGCGTGGGGACTCGCGCTGCGCAAGCGCTTTTGCCGCACGTTCAATTTCGAACTGCAGGCGGCCGCGACTGAAGACGCGATCGTGCTGTCGCTAACCGGCAGTCACTCGTTCGTTCTCGACGATGTATGGCGCTATCTGCATTCGAACAGCGCCGAACATCTGCTGATCCAGGCATTGCTCGACGCGCCGCTGTTCGGCGTGCGCTGGCGCTGGAAGGCGACCACCGCGCTCGGCCTGCCGCGTTACACCGGCGGCCGCAAAACCGCGCCGCAATTGCAGCGCATGCGCAGCGAAGACCTGCTCACCAGCGTGTTTCCCGAGCAGGCCGCGTGTCTGGAGAACGTGGTCGGCGAGCGCGAACTGCCGCATCATCCGCTCGTGGATCAGACCGTCGACGACTGCCTGCACGAAGCCATGGATAGCGAGCAATGGCTCGCGGTGCTGCGCCGTATCGAGCGGCAGGAAGTGCGGCTGGTTGCGCGCGACTTGCCCGCCCCGTCGCCGCTCGCCGCCGAAATCCTCAACGCGAAACCTTACGCGTATCTGGACGATGCGCCGATCGAGGAGCGCCGCACACAGGCCGTGCTGAATCGCCGCTGGACCGATCCGTCTAGCGCCGACGATCTCGGCGCGCTCGACGCGGACGCCATCGACAGTGTGCGCGACGAAGCGTGGCCGCAGGCGCGCAACACCGATGAAATGCACGAAGCGCTGACCGGTCTCGCCTGTATCACCGAGGCCGAGGCGCAGCGTCACGAAGGCTGGCCGGCGTGGCTTGCGTCGCTCGCGAAATCGGGACGTGCGACCCGTCTGCCCCTTTCCGCCGATGCCGCGCTGTGGCTGCCCGCAGAGCGCGTCACCTGCTTCGAGGCGCTCTACCCCGACGCCCGTTTGACGCCGCTGCTTGCCGCGCCGAAGGGCTACGCCGATGCATGGAGCGCCGACGACGCGCTCGTCGACGTATTGCGCGCGCGGCTGACCGGCTTCGGCCCGCTGACGGTCGAGGCGATCGCCGCGCCGCTGAAGCTGCAAAAGGAACCGGTCGAACAGGCGTTGGGCGCTCTTGAAGCGGAAGGCTACGTGATGCGCGGCCGCTTCACGCCGCAAGCCACGAGCCAGGCCGCCGGCGAAGAATGGTGCGAGCGTCACCTGCTGGCGCGCATCCACCGCTACACGGTGAAACGGCTGCGGCGCGAGATCGAGCCGGTCGAACGCCACGACTTCATGCGCTTCCTGTTCGAATGGCAGCATCTGACGCCGGATACGCGCAGCGAAGGCCGCGACGCGCTGGCGGCGGTGCTCGATCAGCTGGAAGGTTTTCAGGTTGCGGCCGGTGCATGGGAAGAGGACATCCTGCCCGCTCGCGTCAAAGCGTATGTGAATGATTCGTTAGACGAATTATGCCGCGCCGGCAAGATTGTCTGGACCCGCCTGACAGAGCGTGCGCGGGGCGGCGGCAGCCCGATCCGCAGCACACCGATCGTGCTGCTGCCCCGTTCGCACGTGCGCGCATGGAGCGCGTTGCTCGATCCGTCCAGTCCGTTGCAACTATCGGCGCTCGCGCAGAGCGTCTATGACGCGCTATCGCAACACGGCGCGATGTTCTTCGACGAATTGCTCGGCGAAGTCCACGTGCTGCGGATGGAACTGGAAAATGCGCTCGGCGAACTCGTGGCCGCAGGGCTCGCCAATTCCGACAGCTTCGCGGGTTTGCGCGCGCTACTGAAACCGGTCGCCAAACGCAACGCTTTTTCCAGCAGCCGACGCGCGCGGTCGAGCGCGCTGATCGGCGGAATGGACGACGCCGGACGCTGGGCGCTCGTGAGCCGGCGCGCGGTTGCCGTGCCGGAAGCGGCCGCCACGCCGCCGCGCCGCAGGCAATTGCCGCCAGAAATACTCGAACACGTCGCGATGTCTTTGCTGCGTCGTTATGGCGTGGTGTTCTGGCGTCTGCTGGAACGCGAGGCCGAATGGTTGCCGCCGTGGCGCGACCTGCTGCGTGTTTTTCAGCGTCTCGAAGCGCGCGGCGTGATTCGCGGCGGACGCTTCGTGAGCGGCCTGGCCGGCGAGCAGTTCGCGTTGCCCGAGGCAATTCCCGTGCTGCGCGAAGTGCGCCGGCATGCGAACGACGGTGCTTTTGTCTGCGTCGCCGGAACCGATCCGTTGAATCTTGCGGGGACCTTGCTGGTCGGAGAACGCGTGCCCGCGGTCGCCGGAAATCGCGTTCTATACCGGGACGGCGTGGTGGCTGCAACACTCGTTGCAGGGAAATTCTGGTTCGACGCCGCGATAGAAAGAAATCCCGTGGATCGCGAGCGGGCGCGTGGTTTGCTGACGCGAAGGTTTTAATTAAGCATCTCGCGCGATAAGTCCGTGAATACATTCGCCAGTTCAAACTGCCCGCAAAGGCCTGGCGCAACTTGATGCAACCCGCTGAAACAGGCGTCGCCACCCGAAAAAACGCTAAAGCTCGAAGACCCGCGACCGTTAATGTTTATAAGCCCGAATGCCGTCGCTTCGCTACAATGGGTGCCTTAAGTATGATGAAGAATGTTTGCCACTCGCCGCATCGACGGCCCATATCGGCAAACGTCGCCCGGGGATCTAATGAACGACGACCAACACGAGCAGGTGCTTCATGCCCGGTTCGGCACGAGCAGCCCATGCTGGCGTCTGTCGACCGACAGCAACGCACTCGAACTCACGCCCTCAGGCGGTGAGTCGGCTCACGTCGCCATTTCGCTCGATCCTCAACAAGCCTCGCAAATCCGCAGTCTCACCGGCGTCACGTCGCACCTCGTGCTCGACGTGCAGCTTGCCGGCGAATCGTTGCGTCTGCATCTCGTCGGCAAGAAGGTGGCTCGCAATACGTGGGCCGGCACCGCATCCGCTTATGACGACACCGACTCCGTCACGCGCGGTCTGGTAAACAGTCTCGCGTTCGCCGAACAGGCCGTCTCCGAAGTCAATTCCGTCGTCGTGATCGTCGACCGGCACGGTCGGATACAGCGCTTCAACCGGCTCGCCGAGCAATTGATGGGGGTGAAGGAAGAGGACATCATCGGCCGCGACGTGTCGGAGTTCTTCATGCCGTCCGCCGAAGGTGCGGCCTCCGCTCAGGACGTCGACGAATTTTTCCGGCGCGGCGTAGCGTACGACGTCGAGCGGTGCATCCAAACGGTGCACGGCGAACGCCTGTTCGTGTTTCACAATAAGTTCGTGCGCAGCGGTAACGGGGTCGACGATCAGTTCATGCTCTGCTCGGGCACCGACATCACCGAACAACGGCTCGCGCAGGAACGGCTCACCGAGCTGGCCAATACCGACGCACTCACCGGTCTCATCAACCGCAACGCGATTCAGAACCGGATCCGCACTGCGATCGAACATGCCGCGCCGGACGAAGCGGTCGGCGTGCTGTTCCTCGATCTCGACAACTTCAAGAAGGTCAACGATCACTACGGCCATGTTTTCGGCGACCACCTGATTCGCGATGTGTCGGACACGATCCGCGCCTGCCTGAAGGAAGGCGACATGCTGGCGCGGCTCGGCGGCGACGAATTCATCGTGCTCGCGGCCAAGGGCACCGCACACGGTCTCGAAGCCACCGCGCAACGCATTCTCGACCGCATGCGCACACCGTTCGCGGTCGGACTGGTCGAGGTCTACACCGGCTGCTCGATCGGCATCGCTCGCTACCCGGAACATGGCGACAGCCTCGAAGCGCTGATCCGCTCGGCCGACACCGCGATGTATGTCGCCAAAGACGAAGGCAAGCGCACCCATCGCGTGTTCTCGCCGGACATGAACCGCCGGGTCGCCGAATACATGTGGCTCGACACGAACCTGCGGCGCGGCCTCGACGAAGGCCAGCTCACGCTCCACTACCAGCCCAAGCTGGCGCTCGCCACCGGCGTGGTGCAAGGCGCGGAAGCACTGGTGCGCTGGAATTCGCCGGAACGCGGGCAGATCATGCCATCGGAATTCATCCGTTATGCAGAAGAGTCCGGGCTGATCGGCGTGCTCGGCCGCTGGGTGATGGAAACCGCCGCCAAACAGGCGGCTCAATGGAAAGCCGACGGCTACAACCTGCGTATCGCGATCAACGTGTCGGCGCGGCAACTGGCCGATACCGCCGTGGTGCGGCATTTCACCGAGGCGCTGCAACGCGCGAATCTCGACCCGTGTCTGGTCGACGTGGAACTCACCGAAAGCTGCCTGATTGAAAACGAAGCTGCCGCGATCGACCTGATCAAGCAGTTCCGTCAGCTCGGCGCGCAAGTGCATCTGGACGACTTCGGCACCGGCTATTCGTCGCTGTCGCAACTGGGCCGTATTCCGCTCGACATCATCAAGCTCGACCGCAGTTTCGTGCGCTCAATCAACGCGGACACCAAGGCCCAGGCGCTGGTGCGCTCGATGGTCGCGGTCGCGCAGGAACTCGATTTCAAGGTAGTCGCCGAAGGGATCGAAACCGAGTCGGAAGAAATGTTCATGAAAGGACTCGGCGTCGATTATGTGCAGGGCTTTTTGTACGGTCAGGCGATGCCCGCTGCCGAATTCGAACGTTGGTTGAAGGATCGCCAGAAGGTCCGGCTGATCGCGTGAGCGTCGCGGGCTTCCGCGTTTTAAGCGGCGCTATTCCGTCAGTTTTCCCGCTGGCGTAACCGGTTGCAAACGCGCGTAGTTCAACGCGCTCAATCCCCGCTTACCGCCAGTGCGCGCTCGAGCGCGCAACCTCCTCCACACTCATCCCGACAGACAATGCCGCGTCGCGAATCTGCGCCCACGTCGCCGGATCGATGGGGATGCCCTCGGCTTCGCGCTGCGCGCGCGTCATGCGTTCGGGCTCGCCCGGCTCGTAGATTTGCGACACGCCGGCCGCGTGCGGCGACGCCTTCACCCAGTCGATGAACGCGTCGGCTTCGGCTTGCGCGTCGGGGGCGTCGAACGCCGCGGGGTCGACGATCACCGACAACATGTATGCGCAAGGAACGGCAATGGACCCTTGATGTGCAAGTCATTTTTAATGGACAAAGCACAGTGGTGTAGCAGGAAAATCTATGACGTCCAGTTGCGCTAAAAGCACTATCAGCCGGCTGTTGCGTACCTCTAGCCTCGACTGTGACAGCGCACAAACTTGCTTGTGTTTCCGCCGGAATGGATGCTGAACTGTTATCAGGCAAAGCCGTCAATCCACGCTGAAGTGCTCGCATGATTTCGTGATGACCTCGTGCCGTCCTGTTTGCATCATGGCACTCGTCTTCTATGTAGCAGCCCTCAGTCCTCGGCAGGACCGTCGACCTTCTTCTTTCTCCCACGTTTCAGCGCAGGCGGCAGCGCCTCCTCTCGCTCTACAAGCAATTCCATCTCGTCGACTCCCAGAGCGGCGGCCAGAGCAACAAGCGTATCCATCCGAGCGCTCGTAACCCCCTTTTCAATCAGGCCTACGTGCGTGCGATGCAAGCCGGCCCGGTCGGCAAGAAGCTCTTGTGACATGCCAAGCTTGCCTCGGAACAGCTTCAGATTTTTCGCGATGCGGTCGCGCAGGAGGGCCTGACGTGGGGTGATGTTCTCTGCCATATGGGGCTGGAGCATTACGCAACGCGGGCATGAAATCTACAGCCATATAAATGCCATTAAATATAATGGCA
Organism: Paraburkholderia sp. GAS333; assembly: GCF_050435665.1. Lineage (NCBI taxonomy): Bacteria > Pseudomonadati > Pseudomonadota > Betaproteobacteria > Burkholderiales > Burkholderiaceae > Paraburkholderia > Paraburkholderia sp. GAS333. The sequence continues at coordinate 242,824 of NZ_JBNDKS010000004.1, read as the reverse complement.
GTATTTACACGACATAATTACTTGGTTACACTCCGGTCGTATACGACCACGCGCGTTTTGATTGGTATGCCTCGCTGGCATCGAATGTCAACAAACCGCGATGACAATTTCCATTTTCACTATCGCTCACTGCGAGGGACATACTCGTCCCAATGCAGCCCGATGACGGAGACTCTCTTTGACTGCTCCAAGAGTGCAGCGTCGAACGCTTTCAATTGAGAACTCAGCGGCAGCACGTCGATTGGCCGAATCAATCGACGCAGAACTGCATCCTACGAGCCGCTCGTGGATGTTTAAGGATTGGCAAAACGACCTGTTCTTGAAATTCCCACTGTTCTTTCGAGCGGTGCATCACCCAGATGCCTACCCCGCCAACATTGCGCACTTAGGCATTCAGTGCGGGGCTGGTTGGCATTCAATCATTGAGGCACTTGCGAGCGATGTCGAGCTTGAGATGCGCACCCTGTGGCGCGAGCAGTTGCAGTTCCCGGAGAAGCTCGCGGAACTGGACACTGCACTGGCATACGGCCGAGCGACTTACCCGCTCTTGCCCATCTGCACTGATATCGAACAAGTTCATGGCAAGTTCATGGTCGTCATGAGAAACGGTAACTTGTGTCCAAAGGACATGTGGTCACGTATAGGACAGCACATTGGAATTGCGGAAGATAAGGCTCAGCGCACTTGCGAAAGCTGTGGCAAACCCGGCGCCTTCCGTGAAGATTACTGGCGAAAGGTCTACTGCGACGATTGCATTATTCCGGAAGCCGAGAAAAGACAATCAGCTACCGCATGAACGGAGCGACCATGCAAACTAATCTCGTTCCCGATGACTTTCCACGCGATAGCTCGAGCGGCGTAGTAGCCGGCGCGCAGCCGAAAATCTGCGTCGTCCTGTCTGATGGCAAATACGTCGCTGGGCAGACCGATTCTGAGCGTGAAGAGCGTTGGGATATATGCGAAGACTTGGCTCACCAACTGATACCCAAGGCGCGCAAAGATGCGACCGAATATCCAGAACACAGTCGCGATGTCACTCTCGAGCGGGTGCGCGTAGCTGTCGCACGAAAGAACTGGGTGTCCTCGTCCGAGTTGACTTGGCTCATATCCCGCTTGCGAGTTTTGCTGAACTGGTAATCGCCTCTGGAATACGGCCACCTCACGCGCCGTGTAACGCACCATGCCATCAACTTCGACAATGCCCCACAGCCCGCTTGCGCAAGACCGGCGCGTACTCGGCGACCTAGTCCGCGAATCAAGGCAACGATGCCAGCTCAACCTTCTCGACGCGGCAGACTACCTCTATGTTGACATCACTGATTTGAGCCATGTCGAAGATGGGCTACCCGTCAGTACCGAAACGCTCTTCAAAGTGCTTGCGGGCTATGGGCTAGAGATGCTCGTCATGAATCGCAACGACGCGAGCGATGCGCTTCATGCAGTCGGCCACAGCGTAAACTGGTATGAGGTAATGGAGCGACGCTCACCCAGCAAACCAAGGACTCCCCCTGCTCCACTTCTGCTGGACAATCTGGCGCCCACACTGTTCGTTGATTTCGACGGCACGCTACACGTTGGCAACGCCTACATCGACGACGCCGAGGAGATAACGCTCGACACTGGTCGGCAGTTACTCGAATTCGCTCCATTGCTCAGCGAACTGCTAGCCCCGTTCCCCGACGTGCAAATTGTGCTGACGACGTCGTGGGCGCGTCGCTTACCAGAGGACCGCGTTATTGGCTACCTTCCGCTCGAACTGCGGGCCCGGGTCATCGGAACGACCGGCAGCATTAAGCCGCGGCGCAGCTATGTGCTCGACGGCACCGAGCGAACCGATGTCATCACGAGCTACGCGTATGGAAAGCGTTTGAAGCATTGGCTCGCACTTGACGATTCGGTGTTCGGAGTTGAGCGATTCGGGCGCGAACCAGGAGAACTTGTCGACAACTTCCTTCTGCTCAAGTCATCTGTGGGTATCAGCGACGGCGCCATACTCACACGCATAGCGAAGTGGCTCGCGGACGTGCATGCCTCACCCGACAACTAAAGGACGCCGTCCCGTCCCCTGCATTGATTCTGTCAAAGCTAGCAAACGCCTCATGAATCTCTATCGTCGTTTCTGCGATTGGCTCTTCAGATTCACGTCATCTTAGAAGAACATCGACCGTGTAGCGGGTCGCCTAATATGCACTACGTTTGTTCTCATTGCTGCCACGATTGCTCTACTCATCGCTTGCCTAACGGGCATGTAGCTCGAACGTGGGCCCTCCAGAGCTAACAGAACAACATCTATCTGCCGAAGGACACTCAATGACCACACGGTACGAGCGGACCTTAGCTCTGTTTCAGACCCGTGACCTTCTCGAAGCGCTGGTTGTCGCGCCTGACGAAATAGCGCATCCGGCGGTCCGTGAAGAGGCGCTGCGCTTGCTCGAGCACTACCCGCTGAACGCACACATACAGCTGACAGCTATGGCACTACCAGACATGCGAGACCTCATGAGGAAATGAGGCTGCGGTCTGACATGAATGGGAATATCCGGCAACTATTTTCCGATTACGGCCAGTCTCAGCATTAACCGGCAACGTTCTTCTCGTTGTTGCAGATGCCCTTCCAACAGAGATGAGCAAGCCATTCAGCCATATCACGCCGACAATGAAAATACAAACGCCCCACGAAATCGCGGCCGACGTCGGCCAGAGTCTGAGGAAACTACGAGTCCACAAAAACCTCGACCAAGCAACCGTAGCTGCTCGCGCAGGCATCAGCGTGCGCTCGCTTCACAATCTGGAGAGCGGCAGTGGTTCGACGCTGCACACACTCATTCTGGTACTTCGTGTTCTTGGCCGCGAGGCATGGCTTGATACCATTGCACCGGTGCCGACCATCAATCCAGTGATGATGACGCGTAAGGCAGTGCCAAGGCAGCGAGCTAGTAAGCCACATCGCAAAAACATCGGCTGAAACTGCTGCTATCTACCTAGGAGTTAAGCCATGGCGCGCAAGGAAGGACGGCTTTCCGCCGCTCGCATATGATTATCGAGGTCGCGCCCGACTGACCCGCACCCATGCACTCCGACCACTGGATGACCGCGCTTAGAATGATGCGCGGCCAGTGATGGATTCATCCTGTGCACGTGTTTTGGCCGAATTCGCCCACGCTTTGTGACGACGTCGCGCTTGTACCGAGCTATCTACCTTCGACAGAAGCGCGTTACAAAGGGCCGCCGAATCGAGGGTACGCGTGCTGAACTTACGGTCGAATGCCGCTATCACAGCAGGCAAATCCTCGAGGGTGACAACGTTCGAGATTCCACCATCTATAGTTACTCCGATGTCTGAGATGATGACGACAACGGGAATAGGTGCAACACCCGGCGCCACAAAACGTTCGAACTGCCTGCACGTGTTTTTCACCTGAAGCAGTGCGTTTCGCATGCTCGATTCACCGTGGCGGCTTTGAACTCTCCATTCCGATGCGTCTGGACTCACATATACGGTTCCGCTTTTGTACTTGGTCTCGAGGATAAAGACGTTTCGCTCGGTCACCAACACATGGTCCATCTCCAGCGAGAACTCGGACGCTGCGCCTTTATTAACGACAACGAGAAGGTTGTGAAAATCCCGGCCGGTTGTAGCTCTCGCGATTTTCGCAACGAGACTTTTCACAATGCGCTCAGCCCTATGGCCCGCCGCTAAGGCGCGACCCGCTGGCGATTCGCAAAACCTTATTGCGCTTGCAACTAGCTCAAGGACGAATGACGCCGCGTAAAGAAAAATCCAGGTTGATAGCAGCTGTACGACGTGGGCGCTGTTGCGATAAAACGCTAAGACTGACAGCATCATCATCAACGCGAACATCAAATATAGGAAGGTCAGCAGTGTGAGGAGCTTTTCCCCCGCCGATACTATGCCGCCTAGCCAACGCCAATGAGGCACCAGTGCTTCCATAAATTCCTGACCTCTCTCACTTCCTGCGAGCACTCGAGTGCTTCTGACGACAGGCCAGCAAATGAGAGAAATAGAACGATTTAAACCTTCAAACAAACTCATAAGGCCCCTTTGCTATCTCGATATTCGTTTTTTTTAGTTTGCGCGGAGCAAGCGTCCGGCTCAATTTTTCTATATGCTAATCGTCGCGAGACGTTGCATTTAATTTGATGCCTATCAAGATAACGGAAGTCGCAATCGCATCTTTATCTGGTAACGGTCGACGACTGCAGCCCGGTGCGTCGCCGGGACCATGGGCGCCAATGCCCCTTGTCCGTCTGGATGCTGCGGTGGAGAAACATCCGTGCCACCAGCTCTGCCCACCAAGCACTCGGCCGGCGGCCGATGGACAGGAAATAAGCAATTCCCAACGACTGACCGCGTACGTAAAACGTGCCCTAGTCGGAGAAAGTCATTTGCTCCTCATGTGCTGCAACCAAGGCCGCCTGTGCCACGGTAAAATTGCGCACAACGCGATGGTCTCGCGCAACGACACTTGCGCACTAAATCGAACCCCACGTTTGTATGCGGAAGCGGTACTTGTCGGCACCTCGGATTACATGGTCATCACCATGTCCGACTGCGAGGCTATAAGTTTGGGAGCCGGGTCACATTTACATAGGCAAATGTCATCTTCGAGCGCGACCTGCTTGCCGCCGCAAAACGTCATCGGCATATAAGGCATCACGTTCGCAATTTTTCCCGTCGAATTGCAAGCGGGACAACTCACCTCGGCACCTACGAAGGCCAGAGGTTTTCCGCCGCAGGTCATCGTTGGGTCTCCAGTTGTGACGACACCATTCTTGGTGGTCTTGTCGCCCTGAACAATCATCTTTCTATGCATTTCCTGTCTCCGTTCGCGCCTCAAGACTGCATCCGGCAAGGTAAGCAGTTCAGGTTCAAGAAATGACGGAAAGCCATGCGCGCGAAACGTCAGAGGCTATCTGACGAAATAAACCAGACGCGTTTCTGTAGGCTAATGTGTGGCCTACCAGCTCGACGGCTCTGCCTGCGACTAATATCCAACGTGCTTCTAACGCAAGCCTCATAACAAGGCGTCTGAAGCCTGAACGACTTGCTCAAGTCGCATTCGCCACATTTGTGCAACGCTTTGAGCCAGGCGTGATGGTGATGTGCTTTGCCATCGCGGAGGACTGGCCGCAGACCTGCGAAATCTCCAGACTCGAAAAATCAAAAACGAAGGAATCGCCCGTTTTCGTCACGGTGACCTTACCGGCGGAAGTGGAGTACGACTGTACCCCGACCGAATCCGTTTCCCGACCGTCTGTGGATGCGACGGAGCATGTGGTCGAACTGTCTCCGCCAGGGGTTGCCGCGATATAGGTCCATGCGCCCAACTTGTCTCCGTCAATCTTGATGTGAAGAATGTGATTGACCGTGTTTTTCGTTGCAGAGCACCTGTACGACTGTTGTTCAGCCTGCGCGGTGGCACAAAACAGGCTCACGAGAATTACCGCAGTGGTGGCGGCTTTTTTCATTAGACGTTGGCTCATAGCAGCATAGATTCGATTTTATCCATCAGGATTGGCTCCTCGATTTTACTCGGGTCACAAGCGAAATACTTCGGGTTAATCTTTTTGTCGACGTAATCAAAAATCCACTTCCGGTACGCGGCGGCCCCATGGACATTGTTGGCGGCCATATAAGCGTCGGCCTCAGCGGTGCCGTCGGAGCCGGAAGATTTTAGCTGGGTGCACAGAAGGTCATATGCGGTGTCAGCATCGAGTGTGCGACGGACGATGCGCGTCGCGCCATAAGTGCCCTCGTGGTGGAGGAAATATCCGAGCTTTGCACGGTTTGGCCCGGTAATGGCATCGACGTGAAATCCCGCATTTCCAAAAACCTGGATGTTATGCGCAGCGTAGTCTGCGGCTGTGATGATGGATAGTTCCGCGTTGAGCCGCAGATGAAGAATCTGCGACTCCGAGAGGTGATGGACGCCCTGTTGAGCCGCCAACTCTGTGCAGCGCTGATGCAGTACAGAGTCGGGATAATGCGCAACCTCTTTCCACGCCGCAGGAAGGAATTGCGTCAGCCCCGCAGCCCCAATGGAATTGACGATACTCGGATTCCACTCTGGATTCGGCTTCCGAATGGTCCTCATGACAGGCTTGCCGTGCTTGTCGATTACAGGTTTCCCGGTTTTCTTTGAGATGACCGGCACCTGCTCGTGGATAGGCGGCATCTTACCGGCCTCCGCCTCGATGAGCGCGGCGACGCCCTGCGGCATTATCCTGCTGCGCTCTGCGGCCTTGAGAATGTAGTCACGGTACTTGATGTTTGCGCCGAGGCGCAGGTTGTTGCTGTTCGGGCATTCCACGCCAACGTTGACGACTGGGTTGCCGGCGGTGTCACGGTTATGCTGAATCTCCGCCGGCGGAAGCGGTAGCGGCGCGCTCGGCTGATGGTCGGCCCCGCCTTCGTGGACGCGCAGCGGTATATTGACCTTCACCTTGGGACTTCGCACGATGGCTTGATGTGTACCTGACGGTGGCTTCAACTCAGCAACCTTCTTCTTGCCGCCGTCGAGTTTGAACACGTAGACGTGCACCTTTTCGTCGGGCGTTAGCGTATGAATCGCCGGGATGTCTCCATTCTTGTTTGTGACGTGTTCATGCTCCCCGGACGCAGTCACCACTGTCGTCTTGAGGTTTGGTATCGGCTTGTCGTTTGCGTCCGACACCCGTATCCACAATTCGCTGAAGAATTTCTCCGAATCGTCAACCTGCGCCCCCGTGTCGGTGGCCTTCAGCTTCAACTGCTGGCCAGGATAGATGAGCCGCGGATTGTCGATTTTGTTCAGCCCGACGAGCTGGCTGACAGTGGTGTTGTTCTTCGCAGCAATACCGCTCAGCGTGTCACCGGGTTGAACGGTGTAATCGGCTTGGTCTGCCATTTCAAGCAACTCCAGATTCGGCATTGTTCGTGACGCTCGAGACGAGACCGCCGTCGTCACGGTCAATGTTCAGGTTCCACGCGGTTTCCCATTCGCCTTGCCCATAAAGTGCGGTGAGATGCTCGCTTTCTTCGGGGTTGAGGTGACGAGCGGCCCCGTCCTCCGCTGATGTGCCAGAGAGGACCTTCTGCGCGTTCCCGTCCGGTTCGCCTTGATACGGGTAGAGCGCGTACTTCACTTCGCTCGCTGGTGTCCCGTCTTCGGATGAGCGGAAGACCAGCTTCTGGCTGAACGGAATCGGCGACGAGGTTGGAAGGTCGGGCAGCGCGTAGTTAGTGCTGTCAGGTCCCGCGAAAGCCTTGGTCGCTCCCTTCACGGAAACCGAGTTCGGAGCGTGAATCTCGATGTTCCCGTTGGTGATACGCAGGTAGGCGCCTCCACTGGTAAGCAGGATTTCTTTGGCGGACGCAACCTCGACCTTCGCGGTGGTCGATAGAATCTTTATGGTCTGCTGCGCGGTCAGCTCAATGTTGTCGGAGTGCGACTGCAACTCTACCTTTCCCTTCGCGGCGAAGAATTTCATTCCGGCATTCTGGGAGAAGAGACTGAGCTTTTCCTTGACGCTTGCGATGAACGACTTGCCTGTTGCCAGGTGGGTGCTCTGACCGCTTACGAGATTGAGATGCTCGTCCGGTGACAGGTGCACAGACTTCTCACTGGACAGGGCGATGCCGGCCGGACTCGAAAAGAGCATGACTGGGTCCTTGAAACCCTTCGCGCTGCCAATACCGCCGCCCCCGGTCTGGCCACCTAGCGTTCCACCTTTAAGGTCATGCTCTGTTGCTGCCGTGAAGTTCTTTAGGGCATCCTTGCCCTCCAGCAAGCTTTCAGCCTTGTGCTGGCCGCTTGCTTCCGAGAGTGCATCCATGACGCTTTCGGAGCCGAGGAGCTGCTGTTTAGCTTCCTGCGCGTCGAGAGGTTGCGTTGCAAGGCCGGTGCGGGTGTTAGTCGACACGTACAGGCCCTGCGCAGCGCGAACGGCACCGAACGAATCAGCCGTGAGGTCGAACCCGCTGCCCAAGTAGTTGCCGCGGAGGTTGCCCGTATGGTCTACGAGATACCCTAGGTGCAATGCCGCGTTTGCACTCGTCGTGTAAAGCTGGACCCTGTTTTGCCCCGTAGCATCGTCCATGACAAGCTGGTTGAAGCCAGCGCCGCCGTATTCCTTTGACTTGTATCCCGATAATAGCCCGTTCGAATGCCAGTGCGGATTCGTTGCACCGTTGTAAAGCCGACCTGTCACCAACGGTCGGTCGCAATCGCCGTCGAGCCACGCGATAACCACCTCTTCGCCGATGCGCGGCACATGCACGCCTCCGTAGCCGCTCCCGGAGTCAGAGAAGAGCACGCGCACCCAGCAAGAGGCATTCTCGTCGCCCCTGTTGCGGCGGTCCCAGTGCATACGGACCTTGATACGATTAAGCGAATCGGTGTAGACCTCTTCGTTCGCTGGACCCACGACAGTAGCCGTTTGCATCTGCATATGCGGCTTGTGATGCTCGAACGGGCTACGGTATTGCACGCTCCGGCGCTGAACCTCAGCCTCAACCAGGAAGAAGCCTTCGCTGCTGTCGGAGGCGTTGCGACCCTGAACGGATGCGTAGGCCTCAGAATCCGTGCGGGCCGCAGCAATGCGGCGTTGAAGGCTGTGAGGAAATGGGCGGCTGTTGCCGACGGGCAGATTGTTCTCGATGTACCAGTCGGCAGCGATAACGACAAACTCGCGGTCGTGCGACGAATCATTGTCGTGCTCTGGATGACCCGAAAGCGTGAAATACTGGCCAGCATCAATGCGGCGCACACCACCAATCCCGACGAACCGCTTTGCACGGGATTCCCATTCCTCCAGATGCAGCTTCGTAAGCTGGTCGCCGCGGTCACTTTCAAGGTAACTGTACGCGCCCGTGTATTCGTAGACCTCCGACTGCGCGGGAAGCGAGCCTTGATTCCCGATGGTCGGAAAACTCGTTCCCTTTTGCTCGAGGGGCGATTTGTAATCGAACGTGCTGGTCGTGTAAGTCGCGCTCTGCAGAGTGCGCGTCCCCGTCCATTGTACAAACGCATCAGTCTCGCTGTTCACACCGACGCGTGCAAAATCAACCTCTTCAGGCGACGTTGCCGTGAGGGTGTATACATCGTCGGTGACCACATAGGTGTGCGACTTCCCATCGGAGGCTTGCTCGAAGTATCCGAACAGCCCTTCTGCCTCCATCAGTCGGTGCACAAAATTCCAATCATCTTCGTACTGTACGCTGAAGGAGCGTTTCGGCGTGGACCGGCGCACTGCCATGCGATACGCGCCGCGTGCCTGCGGGTGCTCGTTGAATATCGTGCTAAGTATGTCCTCAGTGCTCACTTCCTGGAAAATCCGAGCATCCTTTCGAAATTTGAGGAAGTGGAGCCACGAGGAGAACGTGAGCTGATAGCTTGCTATGTCTCCGTCTGAGCCGAGTCTTCGCACCGTGTGTACGTATCCATGGTGTGGTCTGTACGACTTGTCGCTTTGCTGAATCCATAAGGTGACAGGCTGGGCGACAAGAGTTTTCAGCTCGAGCGTATCCTTGAGCGACAGAACATCAACCGCGAATTCGTAGTTGCGGCCAATCCGCGAATGTCCAATCGCTCGTTGCGGCAGCAAAACATTGGACCCTAATGGGGTGTCCAGCTTTAGCAAGCGGTCCTGCTGACTAATCCCCGAAGAAACTAGCGCGAATAGCTCTTGTGCGCTCATAACCATTGCCCTTCCCTGGATTTCGCTTTTTGATTGCGGTGCGAATAATATGACGATTTGGGCTACGGGGCAATTACGTGATTTGATAGGTTTATTTTAAACAATCGATTGAGCAAACCAATCTAAATAAAATGAAAGTTAATTGATTGGCTGGTGTAATAAATTTAGTAAATTAATGTATCCCGCATTAAAATTTAATTGCCTTGCATATCAAATATGCGGAAAAGATAAGCTTAAAATGAGACGCCGGTACGCCGTCGCGGTGCTGAATTTTTCCGCGTCGGTTGCTGCCTAGGTGGTCCGTTGACACGTCGCCTAACAGCCACTGGACAGGTCATTATGTTTTCGAAGGCATCCGATATTAGGGGATTGGTTGGTCGGAACCGTCTCGAAACCAACCAGAAGGCGACCGATATACTTGGTTCGAGGAAGAACTAAATGGCTATTACGGACTTGGAGCGTAAGCAAATGGGATGGCATGGGTGAAATTGAATCGCCCGCTGACCAATGACGAGCGGATGCGTCAGTTGAAGATAGACAGAGCTGCTAGCGAGAAGCCGCGCGATGATTTTTCGGTATTCTCGATGAACGACATATTCCTCGAGAGTACGAACGCAGCATTCCAGCAGCCAGGGCTGTTCTCGTATGGGTTCGTTGCGGTCGTTATTGCAGGGCTGCTCGTGCTAACTGGAGGTATCTACTGTCTGACGGATACCCCACCGAATGTTGGGTCGACCGAACTCGCTTTTGCTCGACTGTTTATGGGACTGTTAACCCTTTTTGGTCTCAGCGTAGTGCTTGCAGGGCTTTGGGGGCTGCAAAAAGAAAACTTCACCTGGAGGCGCTTTCCAATTCGATTCAATCGACATACCCGAATGGTCTACGCGTTTCGTGGCGCAGGCTCGAAAGGCGTCATTGCTGTCCCGTGGGAAAAAGCGTTCTTCTAAGTGGAACGGCGCGACAAGGACGCAATATCGCACACAACAAGTTTCAATATTCGATGTCACGTGCTGGACTCGAGTCAGAATGTCACGCAGTCGTTCTCGGTCGGGAGTCGGGTCACAACCCTGTCGGATGAATCAACGGATAACGGCAGCTCGATTGTGGAAACCCTAAATGACCAGTTCGAATATTTGCGCCGCTACATGAACGACGGACCTGCCTTGCTCCCACACTCCGAACTTGTGCCGACAGCCGTATCGCTCAGAAACTCGTACAGACTCGTAACGCGCACGGTCCGGAAGGTGATTGCAGAAGGAAACGGTCCTTTGACGCTCCTGATATGGATTGCCAAGGCCGTTTGCGCTGCTGACCACCCTGCTTCACTATGTCGGACAAGTGACAAGTCGCGAACCAGTTTGGCCTGAAAACGTAAGCAGCGAATGCGAGGGACAACGCGGCGACCACGCGGCCGTCGCGCAAGCAGAGCGGAGTGCGACGCCAATAGCCTGCTGAATCAGTGCTTCCCCACTAGTGTGAGTCTGCTATTGAATACTATATTGGAGCATTAAAACTTCTCCGCCCATGGTCGAAGTTCGATTTCCCACGTCCACGTGCTTCGGTGCTGACGGTGAATATGGAGGTATTCCCTCGCAATGGCATCAGGGTCCAGCCATCGGTCATCTGCACCTGTGCCGTCGGATTGCGTACGGCTGCTAGCTATGCCGCCGTCGATAACAAAGTGAGAGACGTGAATATTCTTTGGCCCAAGCTCTCGCGCCATGCATTGCGCCATTCCCCGAAGGGCAAATTTCCCCATCGCAAATGGCGTTGACCCGGGTAGCCCCTTTACGCTCGCAGTAGCCCCGGTCAAGAGGATGCTGCCACGGCCACGAACCAGCATGCGTACAGTCGCGGCTTGCGCAACGAGAAATCCGCCGAGCGCCGTAACCTTGAAAGAATCTTCAAGCTTATCGGCTTCGATGTCTTCAATCGCTGCTCGATAGCGCCCACTAGCGTTGTAGACCACGAGGTCGGGGCAGCCCAGTTCTTTATCCACGCGCTCAAAAAGTGTTGTCACCTCGTCCGACCGGCTGGCATCACAGCGCACAGGCAAAGCGCCCGTCTCAGCGACGATATCGGTCAGCTTACTGATATCACGTGAGGCCAGCGCTACCTTCATGCCTTCTGCCGCGAACAGTCGAGCAAGAGAAGCGCTTAACCCGTGCCCTGCGCCCACTATCAGTGCAGTCTCGCTTTGATTCATGGCTTCCCTCCATTCCAGTCAGTGTCACTGCTGTAGGGCAGGACGTAACGTGCACACCCGTGGAAACGGCCGTTGCCCCTTGATTGGGCATCAATCTACCCCGCAAAACATCGCTGTCGCAGTTGCCTAGAATACGAGGTACGAATTTTGCTGAGGCCTTTCCGATGACGCCGCCAACTCGCTCAAGGGTACTCGGCCTGAGACAGAGTTTGTAGCCTTCACAGACCACTATCGCAGAAAGGTGCACGGCATGAACCGCGATTACGATTACATGGGTTATGTCATTCGAGTCAGCACAGAACCCATCATGGAGCCGGCGCTGCGGAAGTTGCAGATGATTGACCGAGGCTACATAGCATTGGTGGCGATTTACAAGCCCGAAGATTCTCTCCCGTGCTGCCCGGAGATGCGCCTCACGGACCTCGGCGATAGATGGTTTTCGAACGAGGTCGATGCGCTTATGCGAGGCTTCAGTGTAGGGCGACGAATTGTGGAAGATGGACTCGGCCGCAGGGCAGCTTGACCGCTGCAATTGCGTAGGTTAGCCGGAGTTCCAGGGGAGCCCCGCTCGTGCTCAAGTGAGGCGACCTAGCTTTATCCCAAGGTCACTCTAACTCCGCCATACAAAGTCCCAATCCCGCTCAGCGTTCCGGTCCGTCCGTTGACCGTCGGCATGCTCGAGTCGCCTGGCACCAAACGCGGCGCTAAACCCGCAATGGCTGGCCGCGGCGAGGTCACCGTTATGCGCCGCTTCCATACACGCTTCAACAGAGTCTATACCGAGAATTTCAACAGTGACCGAGCACACTCAAAACGTCGATTTGAAGATTGTTTGAAAGACCCGATACTTTCGGTCTCTATTCTGCGACGCGAATGGGCCGACGCGATGCACGTGGTGGACCTTCGCTCAATCGCATAAGCGAAGTGAAGTATTCAGGCGACCGAGTCGCGAGCCAGGTCCTGACTGACGCTCGCGAGAGTAGCTGACGTCCCAGCACGAGGTGCAGACTTCGCTCAACCAGCATTAAGGGATATTCCGGACCGAGAAGCCCAACAATGGAAACCGCTTTCTGCAGTTTCCGTTCTTGCCGCTGCAGGCTCGCAACGTAATCGCTGTCACGTCTCACGCTTCGACTTTGAGTAACAAGCTCTGCCGCAGGTGAAGCTACAAGAAGCGCCAAGGCGAAATCTCCCGTGAAGCAACGAGTTTGCCGCATCAGTTCGAGCACCTGGCGCCGTCGAAAGTTACTCATGCAGCAGAGGCAGAGCGTCGTGCGTTCGGGCAAACAATCAGGGGCCGCGAATCGGCTCTCTGACTGCTCCTGCAAAGGCACGTCGAATGTCGAAACAGGCTGCCGCCCGCCGACAGCACCGCCTTCCGAGGTTGTGTGGACGATTCGAGAGACCAGCATACTGGGAATCCGCTTTATGCCAACTTCGTCGAGAAGCGAGATGAATCCCGTGTCGCGAAGCAAGTCATCGAGAAGTCGTCGTAACCGACGATTTTCTTCCGCGACGTGCGTCATTGCGTTGGCGGTGCGTTTTGTGCGGATACATTGCGCCCGCATCACGTCCTGCATCCGTTCAAGTCGTGGCAAGCGGCAATATTGCGATGTCTTCGATACATCGCTCTGCTGGTCACCGATGACCGGGCGAGTACGCGCAGTCATCTACGCTCCAAAAAACGTCCAACCTGCGTCAGTCCTACACTGTCAGTCAGGTCCAGCAGAATACGCAGGTCAGAATGGCGCAACAGGTTGAAATCCTCTGCGTTGGGACCCACGAGTGTTGCGAACTTACCCGGCTGAATACGTCCGGCGGGAATGACAAAGAAGTCGAGAAATTCCCGGATACCCCTCAGCATCCGGCAATACACCAAAAAGTCGATATTGAACCTGTCTGGCCACCGTGCACTCCAGTACGGAGTTTTCCCATCGACCATCCAGGGGGCACGAGCAACTATCTGAAATCGAATCAGGTTGTCGACACAAAGCGTGAGTGACTGCTTCTCATATGTCACCAAGTGGCCTCGTTCGGCGAGAACTTCGGAAGTCACGCGTGCTAAAAGCGCTTCTGCGCGGCGCTCGATGTCGCGATTCTCTTCGCGCTCGGGATTCAGGTTTGGCGCATAGCCAATCTCGCGATATGCCGCGTTGAGACTCCCAAACTCTGCCGCCACCGCTCTGGCAGAGGGCGCCCGGCGGTAATGCTTGAGTAACTTCTGGCTAACCTTCCCATATTTACGCACGAGCATCCTTAGACCATCGAGCAGTTCGTCCCGGTCCGGTGGGCGGCGGTAGTCGGCGAAGCGTGTCTGCACCGCTGAGAAGGTCTTCTGGTCAACGATGGCAGGGAACGCCTTCGGAACAGTTATCCACTGTTCTTCCGGAACTCGGTGCCAACCACCCGCCAGTTTCGATGACGTCCGACTGTAGACGCCGACTCCGGTGTAAGCGGGATTATGGAGAATCTGCGCGATGTGTCGGGGCAACCAGGGCCCGTTATCGCCGTTGACCAGACCAAAATCATTGAGCCTCCTGGCGATTTGTGTGCAGTCTGCCTTCCCCCATGCGTACCACTCGAAAATCTTGCCGATGATACCTACCTGTCCCGCTGCTGCTGGCATCAGCGTGACTCGGTCCGTCCTGATACTTTTGTATTCGTATTTCTCAAGCGTGCGTGTCGAGCCGCGTTTTTCTTCGTACAGGACTCGCTGATACCCGTAAGGCGGGCGGCCACAGACGTGAAACCCGCGCTCTGCAAGCACGCAATGACCGAGGAACACCTTCCGGGACAGTTCCCTGCTGTACTCGGCCGCCATTACCCGCTTGAGCGTTTTCATGACAGGCGACATTGGACTAGGGTCCACTTCGAATGGTTCTGCCACATAGACGACTTTAACGCCGTGGCGTCTGCACAGGTATTCGTAAAAGGCCGATTCGTCGACATCCTGAAATCTTCCCCATCTACTCACGTCGTAGACAAGCACAAGTGAGAAACGGCGCTGCGGGTCGGCAACATCGATAAGAAGCTGGTTAAGTGCTGGCCGGGCCCGAAGCGTCAGACCACTGATGCCTGCATCTTCGTAATCCCTGATAATGCGAATTGACCGCCCAGAAGCGTATTCGGCAATAGCTTGCCGCTGAAATATCGGTGAGCATTGCTGCTGGTCCGTTGACATCCGTAGGTATTGAACAGCGCGCTGTAGCGAATGAGCGGGCTGACGCCCGCTGCGGCTAGGTTGCATTTCGGTGCTCCTTCATGCTCGCGCTGATGGATAAGCCGTCTGACCGAAGTGGCAAGAAAGGGTGACGCAGCCTGTATGCAGCAACAGGGGGGCCGTCGTCAGCCCGGGTCATCGGCTGTGTTGCCTGGTTTCAGGGTCCGTCGGCCAGTCCCTGTTTGGCCAGCTTGTCGACACATACTTTGTGCAGCGTCTGCGCACTAGGCCGCCGGTAATCGATACGCCAACTTCCCGCAAACAACTGGTTGAGCCACGTTTCATCGTTGCATTCCGGCTTCTGGAGAAACTCTATCGCGACCATGACCGAGAGCTTCGACAGGGCAGCTCGTTCCCGCGCAGGGCAATTTGCGCCGTTTGCACACAGCCAGAGCAGCACCGATTCTCCAAGATGCTGAGAAACCAACCATTCTCCAGTCCGTGCTCGTGCAATGAGTTGAGAAACCACCAGATATGCCAGCAGTTCCGCGCGCGCCTGGCCGTCGAGGTTGTAGGGAATTGAACCGTATGCGTCCATGTTTCTCATGCGCCTTCATTAATCTCTTCAGCGGCCTCAGTGTCATCGACCAGCGGTATCGTGCATCCGCTTCGGCAACGTCTGGTCACCCAGCCAAGTCTCTTGCCCGTCATCAGCTATCTCCCCGCTGTCTTTGCCTCAACCCTTCGAAAGTTCTTCGACCGGGGTTCGCGTGTACTGGGCCTCGAGCGCGCTGACTGTGCGTCACTGCTGATGGTGTCGAATTGAGTCGAGTAATCGGGATGATGCTCATCGAGCCATTGTCTGAGGCACCCATTTCCCATCAGTTTTGCAACGTAAGCCGCTGACACCGTGAGATGAAGATGTTCGATTCCATACCGCTCGTCGGTCTGGGCAACGGCAGTCTGAAGCATGGCGAGTTCACGTTCCAGCGTAGCGAGTTGCTCCGCAACTTCGCTCCGCACCTTCCGGTCGGAACCCGGCTCAAGCTGCTCCGGCGGAGTCGCTGCGACAATTGCTCGCGCGAACGACGACGTAAAGTTTCCCTGGCCGCACATAAGCTCAACTGCAGCAATCTGACGCAGCGGTTTGAGGAGCTTCAACGCTCTAAATGTAGTCGCCGGACACATCTTATCCCCAAGCAAAGCCGCCGCTTCCGGCGAAATACCTTCCAGCAGACTGGCTCGACGCTTGACCGTGTTGACGTCAATTCCCAGTACCTGAGCGATACGTTCCCTTGAGACACCCTGCCCAATTGCCCTGGCTATCATCCGCGCGTCCTGTGCAGAGGTTAGTCGGCTAATGTATCGATTGTATGTGTACGCCTCATCATCCGTTGCGATGATGCACTGTGCCTTCTCAAGGCCTAAGCGACGCAACGCCTCAATCCGCAGTCGACCGTCGAGAATACGGAACACCTCTGCGCTGCTTGAAATGCGCGCGACAATCAACGGCTCCACCAGGCCGACCGTCGCGATGGATGCCAGAATCTGCAGGAATTTTTTTCCAGAGGTGGCTGTTCTCGGAAGCTGCCTTGACGATTCCAGTGTATTCAGCTGAAGAATGACGGGCTGCGTTTCGAAGGTAGTTTTAAGGGGTTGGACTGTCAATGAATCCATGATTTAACCTCCCCACGGATACGTTGGTCGAGGACTCGGGGAAGAGTGGTAAGGCCCTCCTGCTCAAGCAGGGATACGAATTCGCGCTCGCGCATGAGCTCACGTAGCGCATGGACAATAAACGACAAACGCGCATGCACCAATTCAACTCTTTTTGCTAGAACTCTTTGACGTTCACTTTCCCGCATGTATAACCGACGTAATTGGTCCGGAGCCAATTCGTGTGAACGAGGACCGGAAGGACCGGCGTAGATGGGTAACGATTTTCCTCCCGCACGCGAACGACGGCTCAGTAGCCTGCGAACGACGGCCAATTGAGGACCTGTTAGCGTTCCCTCCTCATATGCTTCAACCAACGCGGACTGAACGTCGGCGTCATTCGCCCGTGAAATCTGGACGGCGATAGCGATAGGCATTGTTCCGGCTTCAACGGCGGTGATAAGTCTTTCCTCGCCCTGGTCCAGGAGAAACATCAGGCTTTCCAGATACGCAGGCGAGAGTCCCACTTTTTCTGCAACGATGTTGTCGGAGTATCCGCTCATTCGTAAGTTTTGGATGTCTCTCAGCAGCTCAAGCGTTGAGTGATTGCGTCTGGCGATGTTTTCCACAAGACTCATCACCAGACACTCGTCTTCAGGCTGGTCAATGATATTCGCGGGAATAGTGCCATACCCCAGTGCCTGCACAGCTTCAAGTCGTCCCTGTCCGCAGACGAGGTCGAACTCGAACGTATGTTCTTGTGATGTGCAAGGCGTTACTGTGATGGGTTTTTTCAGGCCCACCGCTGCGATGCTCTCCTGAAGCGTTTGTCTTTGGCGCTTGCTACGGCTCCGCGGATTGAGTACGCGAATGCTGCTAACACTGATATCCGAGATTGGAGCCAAGGCGTTATCTGACATTTAAAGCCTCGATGCGAGTCCGCGCTGTCAATTCAAGCAGGACACTCTCGTCCGGATAACGGAATGTTTCAAAAGGACTGCTGCTTCCCACCCTGACGGAAAGTGAGAATTCGTAGCCGGGGGGCAAGCTACCTCGCGGAAAGACGTAGAAATCGAGAGGCAGTTCAAACGCGGAGTCCTGACGCAGTACGACCAGAAGGTCCGGAGAGAAATAGGTTGGCCAGCGCACCCGCCAGCGAGGGCGGTGAGAATCGAACTGGACAACAAGGCATGTTGCGAATCTGACAACCAGTTCGTCATCGACGCGGATGGTCGTCTCGTCTCTTGATATTTCAATGACGTGGCCCAGCGCCTTAAGTGCACCGGTCGTCCTTTCTATGCATCCCTGAAGTGCGGCTCGAGACGCACGATAGACTTCACGCCCTGCACCGACGTAATCACGTTCAAACCCCACGCGCGCGTACGCGAACTGCATGCATCCAAAACGCCTCCAGTATGTCTTTCCTCCAGGCATTCCGGACGCATCGTCGATGGCCTTTGCACTGACGACCTCACTCGAACGGACGAAATCCTTTAACCTTTTCAGGATTTCGTCGTCGCTAAGGTTCTGCGTCCTGTTTATCCGAATTGCTTCTGCTGCCTTAAACGTTACCTGGTCTACGAGAGCTGGGAATGCTCCGTGTGCGCGCGACCATTCAGAGGGTAGGTTCCTATGCCAGTTCGCACCGAGCTTTTTGGAAGTCCTGCCATAGATATTGGTCCCGGCATATTTTTCATTGCTCAATATGCTTGTGATTTGCTGAGGATTCCAGGGGCGACCGTGGTTATTGCGCAGGCCGAATACATTCAGCCTGTCCGCAATCCTCTTGCATCCTAGTCCCTGAATAACGTACCAGTCATAGATTCGCCGAACGAGCGAAACTTCGCGTTCATCTCCGGGTACCACTATGACCCTATCGGACTGGAGATTTTTGCGTTCCTTGTCGCATAAGCGTCCCTTGACCGTGCCGTCTGATGCGAGCAAAAGCCGTTGCAGTCCGTATCCTGGCGCAGCTCCTTGCCAGAAGCCGCGCTCAGCGAGTCGGCATTGCCCAACGAACACTTTTTGAGAAAGCTCGCGACTATATTCACCTGCCATCGTTCGCTTAATCGTTTTCATTAAGGCTGCCGAAGCACTTCCGTCCCAAGCGAATTGCTCTGCGCAATAAACGACCTGAACGCCTGCCTCTCTGCACAGGTACTCGTAGTGAGCGCATTCGTCGACGTCCTGGAAGCGTCCCCATCGACTGACGTCATAGACGAGAACGAGACTGAACTCGTTGGCGCGAGATTGGACGTCCTGAAGCAGGTCAAGAAGAGCTGGCCGACCTTTGAGTGTTACTCCGCTCTTGCCCGCATCCTCGTACGTCGCGACGACAGTGATGCCTTGCTTCTCCGCGAAATCGGCAATGGCTAGCTTCTGATTTTCAGTCGAATACTCCTGATGGTCCGTCGACATGCGCACATATTGCGCCGCGAGTCGTCCAGCCAGAGACGATGACGAGCCGACCACGTGTTGCATTCCAACCTCCAGATGCACGCCGTCCTTAGTGATAGCTCTGTTGCGGTGCAAGTCAAGCAGTTAAATTAACTAATTTCTGATTTTTTGTTAGGGACCCAACCGCATCCCCCATCCGCGACCGATAGAACCAAATAGGCTTTTTTTTACTTCTGGCCACTGCTGAGGTTATTGCTGGGTATGTGGTTACAGACATAGCGCAACCTCCTCACATCAAACTATTTTCCATACGGGTCAGCGCTGCGGACATTGCAGATGATTGACCGGCGCTATATAGCATTGGCGCCGATTTGCAGCCCTCGGCGATAGATGGTTCTCGAACGAAGTCGACGCGCTTGTGCGCTGCTTCAGCGTACGATGGCGAATCGTGGAAGATGGACGGGGCCGCAGGGCAGCTTGACCGCTGCGACTGCGGAGGTTAGCCGGTGCTCCAGAGAGGTCTGGCTCGTACTCAGGTGGGGCAACATAACTGCGTAGCAAGGCCATTTAGACTTCGCCCTACACAGTCGCATTCCTGCTCAGCGGACGATAAAAGCCGGCTCACCAGGGAACAAGCTTTTGGGGGCAAACTCGACACATCGCAGCGACAACGCTCTCGCCCTTAGATATGCCGGTGGCAACGCTCTGCATCGCCCATAGCGTCCTCCCTGGTAAGCAGCCGCGCAGCGGTCAATGATGTTTGCAAGCGAGTTGCTTCGGCTATTCCATCACCCACCAGTCGTCGTGACTCAATAAGGAATAGCCTACGAAAGGCAACGTTCAAATAGCAACCCCATCCTCAACCAAGATATCTTTTTTGAGGTTTGGTCTGAAATCTATAGGTAAGCATCGGGTCCCCTAGACGCAATCGTCGAAGGTTCCTTCCGCCGTTACACCAGCTCCGCCAGACTATTTCGGGTCCCGCGCCTCTAGCTTCGCCAGCGCGTCCGTTTTCTCAGGACCCATCCCCGTGGTACGGATTTCCCTAGCGCGCCACCGGTCACTCCCCGTCCGCGCTAGCGGTCACTCACCGAAGCCCTTCATTCGAAAGGGGCGGCCCTAAACGTCGGACGGCTCGTGCTCGGCGACGCGTGACAGACTATTTATATCATCCTGAATCCGAGGATGCCATGGCTCACGGAAACTATCTTTTAATTCGAATTCGTTCGACGGAAGTCACCCATAGACAAAAGAAAGAATTTTTAGCCCATCGGTTCGCTGGGGGTTTCGTTGCCTTTGTGAGGGCTCCGTCTCGGGTGCTTGCGTCGCCGCTCGACGGAGTCATGGTTGTCGGCCCGAGCCGCATATTTTCGGGCAGACTAGCTGCCAATATGCCCTTCAAATGTTCATCCAACGGTGCGATGAAAAGCAAAATTCAGGAACTTGGTGTCAACTAAAAGCACGCGTTTCGCTGCTTGCAAGTTTCGTCTGTTCAATGTGGATAGGTTTTTTCCTGTCTGTTTTGTTTCCATGGCTGCACCTGGAAAGTCATGGCGTCGAGCTGCGCTCATCAGCGGATTGCAGAGAATCCTGTTCACATCTTGGCAGCACGCAAACTTTCGTCACATCCTCGTGAACACTTCGAGATTGCTTGTGCTGGGCTGGCTCTGGACCTGGCCTAAGGTCACGAACTTTTGGGATGCCACAATAGGCTCGATGCCCGCAGCCGGAAGTTGTGCATGGCTATTGGGCGCGCCATACACGATTCATGTCGGTGCAGGCGGCCTGTATATCCGCGACAACGGCGAAGCTCTCGCACGGTACTCTGCACGGTGCAAGGCGCCCAGTTAGCGTTCCAGCAATGCTAAGCGCGCTAACTCGGCGAAATATTGCGAGCCGACCGACAGGATATCGTCGTTGAAATCGTACTGCGCATTGTGCAGAGGTATGCCTCCTTTATCGGTAGCAATACCGTTGCCAATGAAGATGAAATTTCCGGGTACGACTTGGAGGAAGGCACCGAAGTCTTCCGAAATCATCATCGGAGCAACGTTTGCATCAACATTCTTGGCTCCGGCGACATTCGCCGCAGCAGTAACGGCGACTTCGACGAGCTCTGGTGTATTCACCGTAGGGACAAACTCATGCGTGTACTCGAAGTCACATTCGACTCCATGCATGCGACAAACGCCTTCGCTGACTTCGCGCATCCTCGTACTCAGTAGTCTCTGGACGTCTGGCGAGTAGCTCCGCGTGTCGCCCTTGATGACAACGTTGGACGGAATTACGTTGCGAAGACCATCAGTGATGACTTCTGTGCAGGAGATGACCGCTGAAAGACTCGGGTCAAGGTTACGCGAAATGATGGTCTGCAATCCAAGGACGATTTGCGACGCAATAACGATTGGGTCGACACCCATATGGGGGCGAGCTGCGTGCGTCCCAACGCCTTTGATGTGAATGACAAAGTTGTCTTCACTGGCCATGATGCCACCGGCCCGTGTTGAGAAACTGCCAGCAGGCATGCCCGGCATGTTGTGCGCGCCGAAGATAGCGTCGACCGGGAATCGCTCAAACAGGCCGTCCGCAATCATTGCCTTGGCACCTCGACCATGTTCTTCCGCTGGTTGGAAAATAATGCGGACAGTCCCGTCGAAATTCCGCCGTTCGGAAAGCAGCTGCGCTGCACCCAAAATCATCGCCATGTGGCCGTCATGGCCGCACGCGTGCATCTTTCCAGGTGTGCACGACGCATATGGCCGATTCGGCGCGTTTTCTGTGATGTTGAGCGCGTCCATTTCAGCTCTTAGGCCAATGACTCGCTTTCCATCGCCGACCTTAAGATTAGCGACAAGTCCGGTTCCGCCTATATTGCGATGTACCTCGTAGCGGAGTGTCTTGAGAATTTTTGCGACATATTCCGAGGTTTGGACTTCTTCGAAGCCAGTCTCCGGGTTGCGATGCAACTGCTGGCGCCAACCCTTTAGCTGCTCTTGCAGGGACGTTTCCATGGGAATTTCCTTGGTCGTTACTTTTGGCGGTTCAGTGTTCCAGAGCCTTCATCCATTCACGCTGGCGTGCGAGGACTGCTTCGGCAGACTCTCCGACTAGCTCGCGATACACTGAGGGCGCTGTCGCTCCCTCGGTGTTGATAACTAGCACATGGGAATCCGCACCAAGTCCAACGGCAGTGGCGAATTCGGGGCTGCGCATCAGCACCGTCAAGCCCGCGAAGCCCGCTGCGCCAGATTCACCCACGACGAGCGGTGGGTCGCGGTCCGTCCCGGTCGAGAGGGTTCGCATCGCATCGATGGCGTCGTTGTCACTGATGGTCATGAACTGGTCGACGCAACGCTCAAGAATTTTCCAGGCGAGTGGCGATGCCTCGCCGCATGCGAGCCCGGCCATCACCGAGTCGACAGTGCCGGTCGCAGTGGTGGCGTGGCCTGCAATTGCGCTCTGGTAAAGGCAATCTGCCTGCTGCGGCTCGACTACGATAAATTGAGGCCGTTCTGCACCATAGTGTTCCCAAAGATAGCTTGCGACGCCTGCAGCGAGGCCACCGACTCCGCCCTGAAGGAAAACGTGGGTGACAGGCGAGCGCGAGGTACTGCTCTCGAGTTGGACAATGGTTTCGCTTGAAATCACGCCATAGCCCTGCATGACATCGCGAGGAATTGCTTCATAGCCCTCGTACGATGTATCCGACACGACGTTCCAGCCATTTTCCTTCGCCAGTTCCGCAGCGTACTCGACTGACTCATCGTAACCGCCCGCAATACGGACAATCTTCGCACCATACTGAGCAATTGCTTCTTCGCGCTCGGCACTGACGTTTGCATGAAGAACAATCACACACTGGCAACCGATATCCCGGGCAGCAGCGGCCAGCGATTTCCCGTGGTTTCCATCGGTCGCGCTAATCACCGTTACATTTGCAAGCAGTTGGGAATATTTTCCTGCAACAAGGTCTCGCGGATTCAGATTGTGGGTGTGCCACTGCCGCAGCAATAGACGCATCAATGCAATCGGCGCACCCAACGCCTTGAAACTGCCAAGCGGGGAACGAAACGACTCGTCCTTAAGACTGATGCTTGCCACGCCCAGCGCGGCCGCCATATCCGGCAAGGACCATAACGGCGTGGCCGTTCGGTTAATCTGGTCCCAACTGAAAAGCCACGCGCCGCTTTCGTCCGCTGCCTTTTTGTTCAGAATTTCTTGTAAATCCTCTGGGTAAGCAGAGCGCAACGAACGGGGATTGGTTAAAAGCATCGGGATAACTCCGTATTACAGCGAAGCAGTAGCGTCGCGTTTCATCATCGAAAGCGACTGGTCTAAGCCCAGTCAAGATGAAGAGATAATATTGCGTTCGCCGGTTAATTTGTAATCGAATTCATCAGCAAAAACGAGATAATTTCTCGTGACAGGGGCTTTTTAGGACGAGCTGCTTGGCATCACCGCTCATCACTTCCGCTTACTTGCGTACGACAGACTTGTCCGTCCATTCGCCCTTCACAAACTGGCGTACAGTAATTGCGCCATTGCGAATGTCGCCTGCCGTGTCGAACTGAATAGGTCCTGTCACGCCGTCTGTTTTGACTGACTGCAACTTCGCTAGATACACCTTCGGGTCTGTCGAATCGGCGGCCTGCATTGCGGCTGCTATGGTCATAACCGCGTCGTAGGCATACGGCGCATAGAGCTGGACCGGTGCATTGAACCGTTTTTCAAATCGATTGAAAAACGCCGTGCCTTGCGGCATTTGTGAAGGAGGAACGCCGGCCAGCGTGCAATACACATCACTCGTCATTGTGGAACCGGCAAGTTTGATGAATTGCGGGGTGCATGCCTCGTCGCCGGCGATGAACTTCACGTTGAGTCCAAGTCTACGCATCTGTTGAACAAACGCTGCAGCCTGGGTGTCACCGCCAGTGAAGGCAATGCCATCTGGGCGACGACTCTTGATGCTCGTCAGAATTGCCATCCAGTTTGTCGTCTTGTCGCTGCCGAATTCCCGGCCGACGACCGTCCCACCATCTGACTTGACCGATTTTTCTATTTCGTCGGCGAGCCCCTGCCCGTACGCAGTCCGGTCGTCGACGATGACAACCTTGCTCGCCTTCAGGTCATGGACCATATAGGAGCCCATTACCGAACCTTGTCGCACGTCGTTTGCGACCATGCGAAAAACGTTCTTGAGACCTCGCTGGGTCAACAGCGGGTTAGTAGCCGACTCGGTAATCATCGGGATTCCGGCATTGCCGTATATCGTGGAAGCCGGAATTGACGTACCAGAGTTTGCGTGGCCGACCACCCCTGCGACCTGGTCATCGACCAGCTTTTGAGCGACTGTCACTGCCGTCTTCGGGTCCGCAGCATCATCCTGTGAATCCAGAACGAAGGTCACCTGCTGTCCGCCAATCCGCAACTTCCTGCTGTTAAGGTCTTCAATCGCGAGACGAACGCCGTTCTCGTCGTCCTTTCCGATGTGCGCCAGTTCTCCTGTCAACGGAGAAACCTGGCCGATTTTGACCGTAGTATCGGCCAATGCTAAGGTCGCCGTCGTGGTGACTGAGGTAGCAAGAAGGAGTCGGCAAAGCAGTTTGGTTTTCATGTTTATATAGTCATACTGAAAGAGTATTTGCTTATCGTCGTTCGAACGAAAGAGTCCTTTAACCTGCCTTGCCCGTAAATTTCTGGTCGAAGCTAGCTGGCGTTGCATGCTCAAGGTAGGTGTAGGGTGGAAGCGTTTCATCGCTCCCGACCGACAGAACTCCCGGTGCAAGCGTGGACGCTGCATTTGCGGATATGCACGCACCAGCGAAAGCGATAGCAGTGGCGCTGAGAGAGACAATGCTGGCAAGCAGTCGAAGTTTCATTGTTAGCTCCGGTTTTCATCGGGCGGGGAACGGGGCAGGTTCGAACCCGCCGGCAATTGCTCTGTGACTCACCTCGCCATCGATTTGGGCGAGCAGTCCGGATATCACAGCAGGACCTAAACCCGCTTGACAAGAAGAGTTTATTGCGAGACAACCTTTAATCTTTATCTAAAAATGCTCGACTTTCGATAAAAATTCTCATGCCACCGACCTTGCGCAATTTGGAACTGGACGATTTCGACCTGAAAATTCTGGCAATCGTCCAACGGGATAATCAGACGCCCCATAGGGAAATAGGTCAGGAAATCAACCTGTCGGTGCCATCGGTCGCTCGTCGCCTGCAGAGGCTAAGAAGTGCGGGTGTGATTGCAGCAGACCGCAGTGTCCTAAGCCCCAATGCGCTCGGTGCGCGAGTGACGATAATCACGCACGTTCAGGCTGAGAACGAGGCAATCGAGTTACTCGACGCGATGAAGGCGAGGTTTGAAGCGTGCGAACAAGTGCAGCAGTGTTATTACGTGACGGGCGACGTCGACTTCATTTTGATTTTTTGTACGCGCGACATGGACGAATACACTTCGCTGACCAGGTCGCTTTTTTTCGCTGAAGGGAACGTCAAAAGCTTCCGTACGTTCGTTGCGATGGAACGGGTCAAGACGACTCTTAATGTTCGCATCGAATCAAAGAAACCTTAGGATTACGGAATTAAATAGCCAGGTTTTCAAATTACAGATGAAAAACAAATTTCAGGAACTTGGTGTCAACTTAAAAACACGCGTTTCGCTGCTTGCAAGTTTCGTCGGTTCAATGTGGATAGTTTTTTTCCTGTCTGTTTTGTTTCCATGGCTGCACCTGGACAGTCATGGCGTCGAGCCGCGCACCATCAGCGGATTGCAGGGAATCCTGTTCGCGCCCTGGCTACACGCAAACTTTCGCCATATCCTTGCGAACACTTCCGGATTGCTTGTGCTGGGCTGGCTCTGCACCTGGCCAAAGGTCTCAAACTTCTGGAATGCCACGATAGGCTCGATGCTTGGGGCAGGGATATGTACGTGGCTACTGGGAGCGCCTTACACGATACACATCGGCGCAAGCGGACTGGTCTTCGGTTATGCCGCGTACCTTGTAGGGCGCGGCCTTTATATCCGCGACATGCTTTCGGTAGCAGTCGCGCTCGTCGTGGTCGCGGCGTATGGAATGACGATGTTCATCGACGCGTTGCCACTGACGCCGGGCATCTCGTGGCAAAGTCATGTCGGAGGTGCGATTGGCGGGATTCTGGCCGCCCGTGCGGGTCGGGTGTCGCGCGCCAGCCTACGCTAGCTGCAACACATCCATGCATGCAGCGTAGAGCAGACAGGTTAGCCGTGGGTATCCACCCACGCGGCCGCCCACGAAATTCCGAAGGCCCGAGCCTATTCCTCGGTTTCGCAGGTAGCAAGTACGCCCGAGCCTTCGATTAGCTTTCTGCTAGACGTGTGCATGTCAGGTGGGACAATCTAACTGCGCAGCAAGCTCTGCCAGACTTCCGACCACGTAGTCCCAGTCCTTCTCGGCTTTCAAATCGGTCTGTTGGCCTTGCCCGTGTTCGAGCGGCCGGACAACGAAGGCCGTTTTTAGTCCGCATTGCCGTGCTGCAGCGAGGTCGCCATTATGCGCCGCGACCATGCAGACCTCGGCAGGGCTCAGACCGAGAATCTCAACGGTGTCTGAGTAGACGCGCAGCGTCGGCTTGTACGCTTTAACGACTTCCGCGCCGAGAATTGCATCCCAAGGTAGCGCAGCCCGCTTGGCCATGTCGACCATCAGTCGGATGTTCCCATTAGACAGCGGCGCGACGATAAATCGACGCTTTAGCCGCAACAGCCCCTCGACAGAATCAGGCCACGGACCGAGTCGATGCACCCAAGTTTCAATTCGGCCAGTTCCTCCGCCGGAATCGAGCCCACCTTGATGCCAAAATCCGTCAATACCTTAGTCAGGTTCTCCATGTGCAACAAGTCGAGCCTGACGAACGCGCGCCGGCCACTCCGAATTTCTTCCATGGCGGGCGAATACTGACGTCGCCAGGCATTGGCGAGTTCAAAGGCATCGACAGAACTTGCGTGGCGGGCGAGGAACGAGTCGACGTCGTGCGCCACGCCGCTTCGCCAATCAACGACAGTGCCAAAAACATCAAATAGTAGCGCTTTGATTTCAGAGGTATCCGTCATTTGGTGCCTCTCGACCGCGCCGTGACAGGCGAAGAGCGGCAGGTTGAGGCGCCAACGGACGAAAAGACGCTGCCACTAATGTCTTGTGGACATTTGCGCATGGATTCGCCCGACTACCTAGACGGTGTTTTTGGCACGGAGCCGGCAGCTATGGACCATGCCATTGATGAGTTGCTACCGCCTGTACTGGCAAACGCAAGCTGAAAATAACCAGAAAGTTGTGAGCCTGTCAGCGGTCTGTTCAGTCAGGATTTGACTTGGCAAGTCACTCGTCGGGGCGTGCAGACATGCTTTCGACCATGAGACTCGTCGTAGCATCGAGCTGCTTGCCCTGTCGCGTGATAACGCTAAAGAGCGACGAATAGGAGAACGCGGACGGAGCAAGGGAAAAGAGCTCTCTTTCGTCAACCCACCGCTGCGCGTAATGGCATGGCAGATAACCGATGTATGTACCCGTGAGCAGCATCGTCAGGATAGCCTCCATCGAGAATGCAGTCCCCACGCGGTTAAACGCCACATGCCGCGGCTTGTTGCTCTCCAGCATGTAGCCTCGCTCGACATACGGCGCCTCGGCAATCGCCTCCATCAGTCCGACCCCGGACGCCGTCGATAGCGGATGACTTTTCGCGCAATAGAGATGCTGCTCCTCGGAAAAGACAGGCGTGTAGACGAGTCCCGACAGGCGGTGGTGGAAAGCTCCAATCGCCAGCGCGATTTTCTCATCTAGCACCGCCTTTTCGAGCCCGTCAGGCGGCATGACATGCAGCGTCAGATGCGTCGACTCTAACCTCTTGCGAAAGCGCTGCAGCGCCGCGACCGTCGGTGAGCCCGGGTATGAGAGCAAGCCGTCGACCACCCCCAGTGCCAGTCTCGCGGTAGGCTGGCCGCTTAACGCACCCACGCTGTCAAGAAAGCGGCTCACATCGGAGAACAGGACGCGGGCTGCCTCGTAGACCGCTAGCCCCTCTTCCGTCACCTGAAAGCCCTGTCGTCCACGGTGACAGAGCTTGGTGCCAAGCCGGACTTCAAGGTCGCGAACCATGATGCTCAGGCGCGGCAGTCCCGTATTAAGGATTGTCTGGGCGGCGGTGAAACCACCGGCCTCGACAATCGTGCAGAACACGCGCAATGATTTCAGGTCGATGTCTGAGAGATTTCCAAGCATGGTTATCGTAAGCGATGGCACTCCGCCAGCCGCTTGAGGAAGCATGCGCGCACATGAGCGTTAAGGCTGCTTACGCGTCAAAGCGCTGACGATAAATCAGTTTTCTGCAAACGCAGGCTGTTCGCTCGCGATTGTACGACGTTGAGCGTGCGCTTCGGCAATCACGCAGAGCAATTCGAACATCATCGTGGCGCCCACCAACGCCGTATTACCGCTCGGGTCGAACGGTGGTGAAACTTCGACGACGTCGCCACCAACCAGGTGCAGGCCACGTAGGCCACGCAGCATCTGCTGCGCTTCCAGCGTCGTGATGCCACCAATTTCCGGGGTACCGGTACCCGGTGCAAAGCACGGGTCCAGCGCATCTACATCGAAGCTCACATACGTCGGCCCGGTGCCCACGACACGCCTCACTTCCTCGAGAGTTGCCGCGACACCGATATCCGCAAACTCCTCCATTTGGATAATCCGGATACCAGCGGCCTTTGCGAAATCCAGGTCGTCCGCGGAATACACAGAACCGCGAATGCCAATCTGCACGGTGCGATGCGGGTCAAGCAGACCTTCTTCGACGGCACGTCTGAAAGGCGTTCCGTGAGTGTACGGGTTGTCGCCAAAGTACGTATCGTTGGTGTCCGAATGTGCATCGAAATGCACCATCCCCACCGGCCGGTCTTTAGCTATCGCTCGGAAGATAGGCAGGGTAACGAGGTGGTCTCCACCCGCCGAAATGGGGATTGCTCCTGCCCGATGAATAGTCGAGAAGAATTGTTCAATCTGCCTGAGCGAATCCAGCAGGTCAATTGGGTTCACGGGCGCATCCCCCACGTCGCCGACACGCAGAAGGTCATACGGTGCAATGCCGCTCACGTGATGAACCCGGCGCATGAAGCTGGACATGTTGCGAATCTCGCGCGGTCCATGCCGCGCGCCAGCCCGATTTGTCGTACCGCCATCCCAAGGGACGCCGACAAGAGCAATGTCGACGTCCGTGAGATTAGTCACGGTTGGCAGACGCATGAATGTCGGAATGCCGGCGAACCGCGGCACGAGTCCCGCATCAAGCGGTTGAGGCAGATTGCTGGCCATGAAAGCTCCTTGAGGATGGGTCCGCACCTGACAAACGTAGCACCAAGCCGAGTCATGAAAATTTTCGGATGAAACAAGTCAGCTTTCCTTTCTGCGTAACTACGCATGTCGCTTTCGCAAGTCGATAAGTTGACTTTATGCCGCCGGAATTGATGAGGGATTTTGACCTTTCTAGAGTTTGGCCACCAAAGCGCTAAGGCGCCATTCCCTCATCGTGTGGAGTTGCCATGTCTAAACCGAATAACTTTTCTGGGAAAACGTGTCTGGTGACCGGCGCCGCGAGCGGCATTGGTTACGCGATTGCACTCGCCTTCGCGCGTCGCGGAGCGCATGTCCTGCTGAATGACCTTCCCGGCAGCAAAGGGCTTTGTACGCTGGCTGACGAGATTCGGCAGTCCGGAGGCACGTTTGCGCTGGTAGAGGCCGACGTGTCGGACCCTGTTGCCGTGGCAGCCATCTTCTCGGATATCAGCCATATCGACGTGCTCGTGAACAATGCCGGCTTCCTTCAGGAATCGCCGTTCACCGAAATGACCGTTGGCATGTGGGACCGCATGATTAAAGTCCACCTGTATGGAGCGTTTCACTTCTGCAGGGAGGCCGCGCGTCTCATGAAGGAGCAACGCTCCGGACGAATCATCAACATCGCCTCGGACCTCGGGCAAGTCGGCTGCGAAAACCTCGCCCACTACAGCGCAGCGAAAGGCGGAATCATCGCCTTAACCAAATCACTCGCCCGCGAACTGAGCAGAGCCGGCGTGCTCGTCAATGCAATCGCGCCGGGAGGCGTACTGACGCCAATGGTCGAGGCGCTCGGGGCGACGTACATCGAGGAGGAGTCTGCGCGCTACCCGCTCAATCGGCTTGGCACGACACGGGAAATCGCAGATGTCGCCCTATTCCTCGCGTCTGAGGCCTCGTCCTTCATGACGGGGCAGATAGTCGGGGTGAACGGAGGCGGCGTCATGAATGGCTAATCGGTAGTTCAAAGGTCCCGGACGTGGACGGGCCAGCCCTCCGCGTTCCGACTACCCACCTGTTCTACAGCGAGACCACACGATGAAACTCTCAGACGTTATTGGCTATGACCGACACGGCACTGTCCAAGAAGTGCCGACAGCGCTGAACAAGGGCACGCTAGGCACCAAGGATGTCACGCTTTCCGCACTCGGCTTCAATGCACCTGCGTGGGTAGCCGCTTCCTCAATGTCGATTCTGTATTCGATATCCGGACATCAGGCACCGCTTGCCATCCTGATTGCTTACTTCTTCCCGATGCTTGTCCTGGCGTTCAGCATGGTGTTTCTGACGCGACAGGCTCCGTCGGCGGGTGGCGTGTTCACCTTCAGCTCCCGCTTTCTCCATCCAGAAGTGGGGACCGTTCTGGGTTGGACCTACACCGTGGCTTGCACGGCCGTCACGCCAATGTGCGCGCTGATTAGCACCGAGTATATTCAGGCGCTCTTTCCGGCGCTCGCCGGTCTGCTAAATGCAAAGATTATTGGCACCTTGCTGATATTGACTTTCTTCGCCATCTCCTGCAGAGGCGTCGGGGTCACCGCAAAGGTCGCAGGCACCTTCCTCATTTTCGAAATTGCCGTCGTCGCGGGCCTCGGTCTGCTCGGCATTCTTCGGCCACACGTCGACGGACTGTCGCTCGCTTCAATGTATTCGCTGAAGCAGGCCGGTGGTCTGTCATCCATTGGCCCGGGCGTGCTTTTTGGTGTCTGGATGCTCGCGAACTTCGACTCGGCCATCAATTACATTGAGGAAGCCCGCGTACCAGTCCGGACGGTGCAACGCTCGCTACTACTCGTTCTGACATCGGCATTCGTCATCTACAGCCTTGCCGCTATTGGCTGGCAATACGCCGTCCCCGTCGTCAAACTCGCAGCAATTGTTGAAAATGGAAATGGTGGCCCGATAGCTGCCGTCGCGCACACCTACCTGCCCTCATCCATGACGTGGCTTGCCCTTTTTGTGGTTATCACGTCCGCTTGCGCCGGACTGCAGATATCGTCGAATGCGGCGGCCCGTACGCTCTATCGCATGAGCGAGGAGAATCACCTCCCCGCCGCGTTGAGTGCGGTGAACAGTCGCAAGGCGCCTTGGCTCGCCACGACAATCGTGTCCATCGCCGCGATTGCTCTCGTCTGGTGGAAGCCGCTCGACAAGATTGTCTGGTACTACGATGTGGTCACCATTACGCTCGTCGCCTCGTACATCTCGGCGCTTGCTGCCATGCTTGTCGCCGTGTGGAAGCTGCACCGCCCGCTGCTTGCGACGTCGCTGTCGGCGCCTGTTGTCCTTGCCATCGGTGTACTCGCCTACATCGGGTACACGTCCGGCGCCAATCCCGTCTCGCCAGAGGACCTGTACAACGCGTGGTATCTCGGCGCAGCAACGCTGGTCACGGGCCTTCTTATCGTCGTCGTCCGTCGCCGCTCGCGCATCGCCCGCAGTGGACGGCCAGCGAACATCGAGGCATCGTGACGACTAAATGACCTGAGTCCTGACATAACGGGGATGCTCATGCATATGAAATCATTTGAATGGCCCAACGGCTATCACGCCGCTGTGTCGTTGTGCTTCGACGTGGACGCTGAGTCTGGATGGGTTACCGACGCAGCGAACCACAAGCGGCTCTCATTAATGTCGATGGGGGCGTACGGACGCCGGGCGGGTGTTCCCAGGATTCTGGACCTACTTAGGCGCCACGAGCTTAAGGCGCAGTTCTTCATCCCGGGCTATACCGCGGAGATTGACCGCGAGCTCGTTAAAACCATCCATAACGACGGACATCCGATTGGTTGCCACGGCTATCTGCATGAGCGTACCGACGAACTGACTTACGAGCAGGAAGACGACATCCTGGCCCGGTCAAAAGCAATTCTGGAGGACATCACCGGCGTTTCACCAAATGGATTTCGCGCGCCGCTATGGGAAGTGACCCCTCAAACACTTGAGCTACTGGGCAAGCACGGCTTCGAGTTCGACAGCAGCCTCATGGGAACAGATGTTCCCTACTCCGTTCAGGCTGGCGGGCGGCGCCTCCTCGAGCTGCCCGTGACGTGGCTACTGGACGACTGGGAACAGTTTGCCTATTCTGCCGTGCCGCAGGTCGGTGCAGTCATCGAGGAGCCTGACAAGGTATTCAGGCTGTGGAAGGCGGAGTTCGATGCGCTGTATCGGGAAGGCCGCTACTTCATGCTGACAATGCACCCGGAAATCATCGGCCGGGCCTCACGCATCGCGATGCTGGACGCGCTGATTTCCCATATGAAGCAGCACGAAGACGTCTGGTTCTGTACGCCGCAGGAGCTGCTCGCGGCATGGAAGGAAAAGCAGTTTTTGACTGAAGACTTGCCCTATTGAAGGAGGTGACAATGGCGATTCTGGTTACAGGAGGTTGCGGGTTTCTTGGGCAGACGCTACTTTCCCAGCTGTGCGCGGACGACAGGACCGCAGTCAGCTATGACCGTCGTGCGCGCGAAGACGATGAGCGGGTTGGCCTGAACTATGTCCAGGGTGACCTGAGCGACCTGCCCCTGCTACTGGAGACAATCGAGCGCTTTGCGGTCACGGAAATCATTCATACCGCAGCGATTTCCCATCCGTTCTTTTCCCGGGAGATTCCGTATCAAACGGTTGTGACCAATGCGCTGGGTACAACCAACGTCTTCGAAGCGGCGCGGTTAAAGTCCATTCGTCATGTGGTCAATTTCAGTTCGGAGTGCGCATACGGCAATAACGACGAACTGGACACCGTGACCGAAGATGCACCACTTAACCCGACCACGCCCTATGGCGCGACAAAGGTATTCACGGAAAAACTCGCCGCCGTCTATAACAACCTGTATGGCATGCGCATCGTGTCGCTCAGGCCAGGCTGGATTTACGGGCCGGGCCAGTTCATGCAGTGCTATCTGAAGACGATGCTGCGCAATGCCATTTATGGCATGCTGACCAGGGAAGATTCGGGACGCGACTACCGCTTTCAGTATGTCCATGTTAGCGACGTCGCACGGGCGAGCATTCTCGCGCTCAAAGCTGACATGTCCAGATTCAGCGTGTTCAACGTCACCGCGGACGACCAGCGGTCTTATGCCGAAGTAGCAGCTCTGGTCAAAGCGCAGTTCCCTGATGCGCAGATTGATATTGGTCCTGGCACCATCGATGTACTGGACCGGAACGGGCCATTCGACCAGACCCGCGCCCGCGACGTCCTGGGCTATACGCCTTCGGTCTCGCTAGAAGATGGCATTGCGACATACGCGGACTGGTTGCGCCACCATCCGTACTGAGAGTTTCCACACGCGGCGCAGGCCGCGCCGGTCTGCTAACGCCCAACGCACAGACTTCTGCCCAGGAGCCCCTGAAGCCCACACATCCCCGCTCTGCCGGGATGTGCACAAGCGCCTTCAACCCCTCAGGCAGTGACGCCTACAATGCTATCGGCGATTTGTGCGTCCTGAACGGCTACACCGGTCAGGTCCGCAACAGTAATCTGTTTGCCGCGCGAATCGTCACGGCCGCGCTTTCCACTTGCCAGCAAGGTTCCGAGCTCGGTCAGTTGCTCGAGCTGAATCAGTCCCGCAGACAACGCATGTGAGACTTCGCCGTACTTGCTGCATTGAGCAATCGAGTCGACCACAATCACATCTGCGCGACTAACGATAACGGGGTCGAGCTCCTGCTTGCCCGGACCGTCGGCTCCGACCGCAGTGATATGCGTGTCATCCTGAACCCAGTTGGACTCCAGCAGCGCCTTGCGCGAGGGGGTCGCGGTCACAATGAAGTTCGAATTGGACGCGACACCGTCAGCGGTATCGTGAGCATGAACCGAGAAGCCGACCACCGACATGTCGTCGGCGAACTGAGCGCGTCGCTCGGCATTTGGTTCCCAGACGTGGACTTCGCGGCACGAAGTGACCGGGCGTAGATACTCAAGCTGCAACCGCGCCTGCACGCCGGTGCCGATGATGCCAATGCCGTGAACCTCAGGCGGCGCAAGTACACGTGCCGCAAGCTGTCCGGCGATAGCCGTGCGCACGCAGGTCAGCCAGCCTTCATCCTGCAGTAATGCGACGGGTGCACCTGTCCTTGCCGAGAAGAGCATGACAAGTCCACTATTGCTAGGCAAGCCAGCAGCGGGGTTGTTGTAAAAGCCAGAAGACACCTTCACCGCGAAAGTATCGGCCCCGTCGACATAGGCCGACTTGATGCAGCATTCGCCGTTAATCGCTTCGAACTGGAAGTTCTGAATCGGCGGCACCTGGGTCGTCTTGCGCGAATAGGCGATGAAGCCCTGCTCAACCATGCGCACAGCACGCTCCATATCGAAGCGCGCAATGATTTCGTCTTTCGTCCAGATTTTCACTTTACGGCCTCGATGAATTTGTTCAGCATGATGTTCCGACCGCACAGTACAACAGCCACCGCGCGTCCCTGATAGCGGGGCGCCAGACGAAGCAGCGAAGCCAGCGCGACGCCCGCGGCACCTTCCACCATAAAGCGGTCGGTCTGAGCGAGCAGTTTCATCGCAGCGCTGATTTCTTCCTCGGTCACAAGGTCAGTGTCCGAAATCACCTTCTGGCCAATGCCAAAAGTAATCGTGTCCGGCTCGATGCCGCCCGCCGTGCCATCGGAAATCGTGTCGCGCTCTTCGACTTCGATAATCTCGCCCGCTTTCAGGGAGCTATAGAGTGCGGTGGAGTTGGCCGGCCAGCAGCCGATGACTTCTGTCTCCGGGCTCAGGTGCTGGATGGCCGTCCCTACCCCCGAAATCAGCCCGCCCCCGCCGACAGAAGCGAAAACCGCAGCCAGGTCGATGCCGGCCGCGCGCGCCTGCTCGCTCAACTCGACCCCGATGGTGCCCTGCCCTGCAATGACGTCGATGTCGTTGTACGGGGACACGAAAGTCATGCCCTTGAGTTTCGCCTGCCGACCCGCTTCAAGTTCGACCGCAAGTGACGTGTCATCGATTGTGATGACTTCGGCTCCCAGCGCGCGGATGGCGTCAAGCTTGATTGCCGACGCAGAGCTCGTCGCATAGACCGTGACCGGCACTCCCGCGAGCTTGCCCGCGAGCGCCACACCCTGACCGTGGTTGCCGCTCGAGACAGTCAGCACACCGTTGCGGCGGGTCGCTTCGTCGAGCAGACGAACTTTGTTGGACGCACCGCGGAACTTGAACGAGCCGGTTAGTTGGAGATGCTCGCACTTCAGATACACCTCGCAGCCGGTCACCTTCGAAAGCATCGGACTGTGCGAAAGCGGCGTCACCGCAACTTGTGGGCGAATGGCGCGATGCGCCTCTTCAATCCGCTGAAATAAATCGTTTGTCACCCGTTACCTCTCAAATCTTTCAGATGGTTGAAAACTGTGGCACGCCCCATCGACAGCAGCTTCGCCACGTAATTTGCCGCGCTTTTTCCCTTGAATGCACCCTCTTCATGGAGTGCCTCGACGAGTGCGCGCTTATGCTCTCGCGTGAGCATGGACAGCGTGAGCTTACGTTCCTGTAGCCAGTGATTCAGAAAGACGTTCACCCGGTCCTGCCAGTCGTCGTGAAAGAGCTTCTCGGGTTGCGGCTGAAGCACAGTGCTCGACACCAGCAACTCAAGCGCCTGCTTCGCCTGTTCCAGGGCCGCCAGATGGAAGTTGATGCACATCACACCGATGGGCTCTCCCGCTTCAGTGCGCACGACAACGCTGGTCGACCGGACCTTGCGACCATCCCAGCCAAGCTTCTCGTAGGGGCCAATGACCGTCTCCCGGTCATCGAACTCAATATCGTCGAGGGCTGAGTCGTCCCCCAGTTCACGCCTGGACTGGTTGTTCGCGACGTAGACCACGGTCTGCGTCGCAAGGTTATGGAGCACAACTTCCGTGTACGGCGGAAACAGCATTGCGATGCCGTCGGCCACTGCGCAATAGGGTGCGAGCGGTCCAAGCGATATCTTCCGGTTGGCTCGTCGGGCTCCGGTCTTCGGAGCCTGCTTTGCCTGCTTCACGGAATGATTGGAACCGTTCGTCGAAGTGTTTGCTCTGGTCATGACATAGCCTTTTTGGAATGCGGAATGCGCATGCAGCATGCCGCACTTGCGGCTCAATGCACGGCGAGGTCCACGGTGAAATACTTTTTCAGAAGTTGCTGGTAGGTGCCGTCGCGCTTCAGCTCTGCAAATGCGCCGTTAAGCGCGTCAAGTAACTCATGGTCACCCTTGCGCACGCCGATACCGACACCTGTTCCGATGATTTTCGCATCATTGACAGAGTGGCCAGCAAAGACGAAGTCTTTCCCATGCGCCTGGTTCAGGAAGCCGAGACTGGCGGCCGTCGCATCGACGAAAGTCGCCTCAATGCGGCCCGCAACCAGGTCGTCGTACACCTGGTCCTGTGTCTGATAGCTTTCCACGTCCACGTTCTTCGGCGCCCACATCTGCTTGGCGTACTGCTCCTGGATGGAGCCTTGGAGCACGCCTACCTTATGTCCTGCCAGCGATTCCGCGTTCGGCTGCAACGTGCTGCCTTTCTTCGCCACCAACTGCGCCGGTGTCAGATAGAGCGGGACTGTAAAGTCCACCTGTTCGGCGCGCTTGGCATTGATGTTCATGGCGGAATCGATAGCGTCGAACTTGCGTGCCTTGAGGGCAGGAATCAAGCCGTCAAACGAGTTCTCCACCCACACACACTTTGCCTTGAGTTGTGCACAAAGTGCATTGCCGAGGTCGATATCAAAGCCCTGGAGCTGGCCGGTCGCCGTTTTGGATTCAAACGGGGGATACGCGGCTTCGACGCCAAAGCGGATTGTCGAAAATTCCTTTGCTTGTGCCGAAAACGAAAACGCGCTCATAAACAACGCGAACACGGCTACCGCACGCAATGCCTGCTGCCTCATGACCAACCTCACTCTCTCGTGGAAGACCAAATAAACGACCGTAATATCGGTTTCGGCAGCATCTGGGGGTAATCCCCACACCGCGAGCGGTGGCTCAGTGTATGGGCAGGTATGTTGCTGAATCTGTACCGATGGGTATAGACTAGACTTTATGGTATAAATGGTCAAGGGTCTTTGAATAGCGCTCAATCCTCATGTCAAGGTGGGCTTGCGAGGGGTGCTGTCTTTGGGCCGGTCTAATAGACCGGCTGCCAGGACATTCCATAACCCGGACTTTTTAGTCTAATTCTCGGGCTGCCTCGCGACGGGCAGCGCAGAGGTCCAAATCAATCAGGATGAAGGCGGGGGTTTTATGGGACGGCTGAACATCAACTGGGAGCGCGAAGGCCGACAAGCGGCCTACCTCGAACTGCCGAGCTCAACGAATGCGAGCGCTTGGCAGAACCTGCGCATACCAGTCTTTTACTTCCGTGGCGGTGAGGGTCCACGAACACTTCTGATTGGCGGGAGTCATGGCGACGAGTACGAAAGCCAGGTGGCATTGTCAAAGCTCGCGCATGGCCTCGACCCGAACGTCGTGCTCGGGTCGATTATCATCATTCCGTCGCTGAACCTGCCAGCGGCGCTTGCAAGAGCGCGCCTATCCCCACTTGATGGAGGCAATCTGAATCGTGAGTTTCCGGGTGATGCGCGAGGAACGGTGACGCAGCGCCTTGCACACTTCGTGACTCATGAGTTGGTGCCGCGCGTCGACAATGTGGTCGACCTGCATTCGGGCGGGCGAACCCTACAGTTTCTCCCTTGTACTTTCATCCACGAACAATCAGATGCTGCGCGCACCGACGCCTTTCTCGCGGCCGCCCAAAGCTTTGGAGCGCCGCTGACCGTCATCCTTCGCGAAGACCATGCGGACGTCATGCTCGATGACGTCGTCGAACGCGCCGGAAAATTGATGCTGGCAAGTGAGCTGGGTGGCAGTGCGTTGGTGACGCCGGATACCGTCCAACTCGCGTCTGATGGGCTGTTGCGACTTCTGAAGCATCTGGGACATTTAAGTGGTGACCACTCCCAGCCCATGGTTGCAGCGCCTTCGAGGGTGGTCTCCGTGCCAGGGCCGGAATACTATCTGCATGCCGACGACACCGCGCTCTTTGAGCCGATGCGAGAGCTCGGAGAAACTGTTCAGGAGGGAGCGGTCATCGGCTTCTATCATTACATCGACCGGCTGGACCGCGCACCCGTACCCTTGCACGCCCCGCACAGTGGCCTTCTGTTGTGCACCAATGGCGAGGCATTGGTGCACCGTGATGACACCGTCGCCGTAATCGCGGCCGACTATTGGCGCTAGACGAACCTGCGCTTTTCAGAGCCGCTTCGCGGTGCGGGCGGGCCCGCAGCCGCTCAAGCGGTACTCGAGACGCTACTTTCAGCGGGACTTTTTGCGGGCATGGGCCACAGAACTCTCTCCCGCGAGCGCCCTCTGAAAGCAGAACGCTGCATCGCACAGATGGCGGGGCGTGGCTTTGAGATAACTGCGTGGTTCCTTGCCCCAGATGAACTCTCTGCGTTTTGCGAAATCGTGAGGGTGCACGACTTCCAACTCTATGTAGCACCGTTCAAAGAGGTCATGGAGGTCATGGAGGTCGTGGAGGTCGTGGAAAAAGTGCTCCAGCTATCTTCGACATAACTTCGTTGCTTCCGATGAACCGAGTTGGGCAGCGGAAGCGAGACTGTCAGATAAACACAAGCGCCAGTTCGAGGCGGATTTCTCACGGAGCCTGAAAGAGTATACACGGAGTTGGTAATATCAAAGGCCATCTACTTACAATCGAACATTCAAGCACCATTGCATGGACATCTTTTACTACTGGCAGAAGCTCGAAACAAATCTCAAGCACGGCGAGGTCGGATACTTTGCTTCCAACAACGCGAAGCTCTCGGACCTTGCTGGTCGCTTGCCCAATCGCATCTGGGTGTTCAAGACGCCGAAGGGCAAGAAAGGCTCAATCCAGCTCGTGGGGTCGCTGTTGGTCTGCGATGAGCCATGCGTTGCAGTCAATACTAACTATGCGAACGTGATTTACTACGACCCATTTTCGCCTGAGTCGGTCATCTACGCTGAGTCTGGAACGGCAGAGCGAATCGCTGAAGTGTCAGGACATTTTCAGTACCGATTTCATGCGGCGTTCAGCGCAAATTTTCACGGTGACGCTGGAATACAGGCGCTGGAAGCCAACGTCGTGCGTGAATTGGAAACGATGGTCGGACACTGGCCCAAAGTCCAGATGCTCGAAAAGGTCCAAAAACCTGAGAAGGTGTACCCCATCAATCCTTTTGCTCGACCAGCCCAATAAGGGACGCGAATACGATGAAGCGACGAGCGACAGTTATATGTGAGCGCGAAGGCAACGTACTACTGGTTGCTCGAGAGCGTGGTCGTTGGGCCTTCCCAGGTGGCCGGCAAAAGGCCGGCGAAGAAATTGCGTCGACTGCTATTCGCGAGCTTGAAGAAGAGACGGGATTGCACGTTTCGAGCAGCCACTACCTCTTCCAGTTTCGGGGCTTGCGAACCCGGCACTTCGTCTTCATTGTCAGGCTGCCGGAACATGCGGAGCCGGTGCCGTCGAATGAAATAGCCCGCTGTCAGTGGGTCAAACTGAAAGACCTTGCGAAGTTGGAAGCAAGTATTCCAACCAAGGGCATCGCGGAAATCTTTCTTCGTCAATCCCGCAGCAGCGGGCAACCGCAGGATAAGTCTATCCAGACATTGACAACGTGACCAACACGATGGTGCCTATCATCGCGGTTTGGCCCTTTCTAGCGAGCCACCTATCGTGTTGTCCCGTACCGCCGGGGCCTAGTTAGCCAAAAATAAGTATCCTCTTCTGGGGCACGCAAAGCGCTTCAGTCATTAATGGTGACGACCATTTCACCCGTGGACGCTATGCGCGTCCAAATCCTTCAAAGCTCCAGCCCTCTGAACAAGCGGGTACTTGTGACTTACAAACGGCTTCATGGTTCCACCTTCGAACCCAGTCGTAAGTTAGCTAAGCCGACCACCTATCAAAACCGGAACTGCAAGAATCGGTCTTTGCAGGATTTGTCACGCGCGTACCTGTCGGGCCAAAAAATTTAGTTGAATTCAACGCTCAGGAACAGGCCATGCGGCGTGTCAGGAGACTTCCCTGACCAAACGCGGCGTGTCGCCGCATCTCGCCAGAACTATCCAACCGTTCTGAGACGTCAGCCGCGAACCGCCGCATCCACTGTGTGCGCTGCGCTCGAGGTTCCTGAATCCGACTCGCCCGGCGTTCCAGGCGGTTAGCCGTCCGGCCCGGCTTTTGAAAGGACAACATCATGTTTGTACACAACAAACGGCTTCAATACACGGTGCGCGTTACGGCCCCGAATCCCGGTCTTGCAAATCTGCTGCTTGAGCAGTTCGGCGGCCCCCAAGGCGAGCTCGGCGCAGCCTGCCGATATTTCACTCAAGCTGTTGGGGAAGACGACCCCGGTCGTAAAGACTTACTGTTCGATATTGCAACGGAAGAACTGAGCCATCTGGAAATCATCGGCTCCATCATCGCCATGCTGAACAAGGGGGCTAAAGGGCAACTCGCAGAGGCAGTGGAAAGTGAAGCGGAGCTGTACCGTTCCATGACCGGTGGAGGTAATGATTCGCACACCACCTCACTACTCTATGGCGGCGGACCTGCCTTGATTAACTCTGCAGGCGTACCTTGGTCGGCGGCTTATGTGGATACGATTGGCGAGCCTACGGCCGACCTGCGTTCAAACATCGCGGCCGAAGCCCGGGCCAAGATTGTCTACGAGCGACTGATTAATGTGACGGATGATGCTGGCATCAGGGAGACGCTTGGTTTTCTGATGACACGTGAAATCGCCCATCAGAAATCATTCGAAAAGGCGCTTCATTCCATCCAGCCAAATTTCCCGCAGGGCAAGCTCCCCGGCGTGCCGGAGTTCACAAGCGTGTACTACAACATGTCTAAAGGCGACGACTCCCCGCGCGGTCCGTGGAATGAAGGAC
The DNA here is from genome assembly GCF_050435665.1 of Paraburkholderia sp. GAS333. NCBI lineage: Bacteria > Pseudomonadati > Pseudomonadota > Betaproteobacteria > Burkholderiales > Burkholderiaceae > Paraburkholderia > Paraburkholderia sp. GAS333. Next base: position 201,406 of record NZ_JBNDKS010000004.1, on the reverse strand, counting down.
CGGACTGGGAATTTGTTGAATCACCGGAGCCGGCTGTCGACGGGGGCGACGGATTAGCGAGCGTCAATGTATCGGGCAACGACGTTGAGGTGCTGAGTGCGATGGCTGCACGCACGGCATCCGATACGGCAATAGACCCTGTAACCGGCGCGGACCTAGGTGCAGGACAGGCTGTTAAATAATCAACTGAGGTCCAATGATGAGGGGCGTTGCTTGTGCCCCTTGTCAATCGGTCATGCTTTCTGGCGCGAAGAACGGGAGGATTCGCTGACGCATGCGGTGTGGGACGTCCCCTCACCAATGTCATCTAGGGCTCAATTGACTTCTCACCTGATGCGCCTACAATGAATTTTGCTGCATTGCAGCAAAGGACCTCCCGGTCCTCGGCGTGTGCTCCATGGTCGAAGGACTGACCGATTACGCACTCGTCGTCTCCCCTTATGGAGCAGTCATGAGCACGCTTATTCCCCAGCACGCGTTCGAAGCCCAAGCAGCAACTATTCAGCAACTGTTCGCATTTTCGACGAAGGCCTTCGAAGGCTTTGAGAAGCTAACGGCGCTAAATCTTCAGGTGTTTAAGGCGACGCTTGCCGAAAATCACGCGCTTGCAGTGAAGGCCATGTCCTCGAGGCCCGACGAGTTATTGGCGCTCTCCGCCAGTCTTGGTAAGCCCACTGCGGAAAAATGTCTGGCATATGGTCGGCACGTACAGGAAATCCTCGCTGATGTTCAGGGCGGACTCACTTCAGCCAGTCAATCACAGACTCAGCGCTATCAGAAAGACGCCCGAGGATTCGTCGCAGACCTCACGAAAGCCGCTTCCTCCGCCGCGGACATAGTTGTAACTGAGTGACAGTCTGCGCCGGCAATAACATGTTCGTTGAAGCGTTGAAGGACTACCCGTTTACGACTGTTTCGGCGACTTCACGAAGGCACGCTGGTTCGCCAGAATGCTTAATAAAAAATAGTGCGTCAGGTCAATTGGCGGTCGCGACTTAACAGGCTCCCGCAGACTTTTGGAACATTGGGGTGCCGGCCATTGGCATTCCCGCTGATGTGGTCTACGAGTATCGCTTCGGACGTGCGACACACTTCAGTCTATTTACCATCGGACGGTCTTGTCGGTTGGCAGGGGTGCGCTGGTATCGACTCTGAATATCAGCGGAATATCGCAGTCGAGAATGTCAGTCACTGGAGTATGCTTCGCAGGTCCGACATACTTCACGTCGTTTCGCACTTGCTGGCCGAACCTCAGCACGGCGCGCTTCGCAGTTTCGTTGACAGATGCGTCGCGACGGTTCTGTAGTTCGAAGGCTGCCCCCACCTTCGCCAACTCAGGACCGTCCCGCGATAGAGGAAATAGAAAAATGAAGGCGGCCCGCAAACCTGCAGCTGAAAGACAAATCCGTATTGAAAGCGCTTTTGAGGTAGAACTCGCTGTCGGCGCCTCGCATGTCGAGAGCATGCTGCACGTTGCATCCCGTACAGCATGCATCGAAGACCTGGTGCAGAGCTTTGTACTGCGACACGGAAGTATTGACCTGCACCGATTTCTAGTGGCGCTTGCGGACAGGCTGGACGCGCGTGGAAATAGTATTGGTGCGTTGGCGGTCCGAGAGTCCGCGACATACGGGGCGGTGCCGATAGCAACTCACCTACGCGTGTAAACCCGTCACTTCGACAAGCAGAATCTATCGATTCTGCTTTTGTCGTTCTGCGCCTAGCTATCACGCGGGATTTTCAGATGAGGCGAATATTCAAGTAAGCCGCTCGGTAATTAGTGAGGCATGCGAATTGCGGTCCTCATGATAGCGGGTTCACACCTTCCGGTGCCAACGACCGCTATGCTGAGGAGACAGCCATGCGAAATTCAACAAAGGGATTTTTGATTGCAGCCTTATGTATCGGTATTTCTGGCACTGCATACGCGCAGAGCGCAGGCGGTGGTGCCGGGGGCGGTCAGGGCGGGACAGGTATGAGCAAGCCGAATGCTAGCGGTTCAACCAATACGGTTTCCGGCGCATCCGGAGCAGATACTATGGCGCCGGGCGCAACCACTTCGCACAAGAAGATGCAGAAAAAGTCGAACGCCGCCATGCCGGCATCTGCGACTAACCCCGCCTCAGGCGGCAGCTGAAAGCGTTATGCGCTTGACTGACTTTCTACCGGTAGTCGGGGATGCACAGATAGATAAAGCCTTCACGCGGAAGTTCTGAAGCCGCGTCCCGGCTTATGTATTCGCTTGCGAACCCGATGCATCGGGTTCGCAAGCGCGTTCAATTCGGGCCGGTAGCAGAGCGACGGCTGTCGGTGTGAACACTGCCTAACTTGAAGTTCCGCGTACAGTGCCGGGAGGCCGATGTGACTACCGCTTATGTAGTAAAAACGGGTGAACATTTTCTATGTAGCGCTGAGGACGGTGACATCGGCCTCGCACCTGACATCAAAGAAGCCAAGTCCTTCGCCTCTCGAGAGGAAGCAGAAGAAGCGGCGGACACGCATGCTGACCCCGGATACGAAATCCTGACTATCAGTATATCGGTTCGCTAATTCAAAAATGGTTCGTCTTTTTTGGACAGGCCGGATGGGCAGCGAGATATGCATCCTCGCGATGCGCAAGGCTGAAGCGATGATGCCCGTCAGCCCGACAGCAGCTTCTACTCAGTTCACATTTTTTCCGTAGTCTGATGAAAACTGCGGGTTTCACATTTAGCTAGCGTTTGACGCTACGTTCAATTCTGTGGGACGTCGAGTCAACACGCCGACTGTCAACTCCGACCATCTTCAGTGTCGCGTCAATCATATTCAGCTCCTGACCAAAGTCGAGCGGCCACTCTTCACCGTCGCACCTGACGGTCATACCGTTGTGCATCGATATAACGGAGCGTGCCTTGTACAAAGCATCGACAAGCTTAGTTTTGCTCCTTTAAATGACGCAGGTCACATGTTCCGTCCGGTCGAATGCCTAACTTCTCGCCCGGCTCCGAATTTCCGCCCGCGACGAACGGGTGCGCATGACACTGTTGGCGATTAACCGCCGCTTTTGACTGCCCTCCATATCCAGCAGGGGCTTCAGCGATAGCTGGGTCAAAGGTTAAAAAGTGTCAGTTCGCTATCGTGGATTTGCGTGTACGATACTGTATAAATATACAGTACATTGATGCCATATGACTAGCGCAGCCGCCACCGCCGAAGAGATACATCCGTCCTTGTGGCGGGCGTCCCAGCTCGCGCGCGGCCGCGGCCGGGTCGTCGAAACAGGCTACCCAGCGCTATCCGCGGAGCTTCCCGGCGGAGGCTGGCCCGTCGGCGCGCTTGTCGATTTGCTGGTCCAGCAAGCCGGCGTGGGAGAGCTAAGACTTTTGCGTCCCGCGCTAAGCGCGACTGCGAATCGGCCTGTTGCTTTCGTACAGCCGCCCCACACGCCAAGCGGACTCGGATTGAACTACATCGGACTTCCCATCGAGCAGGTCCTGCGGGTCAAAGCGCAGAAGACAGCCGATGCACTCTGGTCGGCCGAGCAGATTCTGCGCGCAGGTAGCTGCGGCGCACTCATTTTCTGGACGCAGTACGCGCAAGCCTCATCGCTTCGCCGGCTGCATCTGGCGGCGCAATCATCCGAGACCCTGTTTGTGATGGTCAGACCACTGGCCGCCGCGCAGGATTCATCGCCCGCGCTATTGCGGCTTGCTTTGAGACCATCAGCCGACGGTCTGACCGTCGACATTGTGAAACGACGAGGGCCCTCTCGCGCAGAGCCTCTGTCGATTCCCCTTCAGCCAACTCCTGTTCTGCTTTCCCAACATGCGCGTCTTTCTCGCCGTCCACTTGCCGAAGTTGCCGCTCGAGGTCTTCCGACCGAAGTGGTCACCTGAGCCGCCACATGGGAGTGCCGTGCTCGAGAAAGACAAGGTTGTCATCGCCGACAACGCGGCTCGCGCTGCAGGTGTGCGTCTCGGCATGAAGCGCGGCGGTGTGTTGACGCTATCGCCAGAAACCGAGATGCACGAACGCGACGCGGGCAAGGAGGACGCAGCGCAACGGGAAGTCGGAGTTGCACTGATGCGCTTTTCGCCCGAGGTTACCTTGCTCGCTGAAGCGACCGTCGTGGTCGAAGTCGGCGCCAGCTTGCGGCTCTTTGGCGGGCTGCTTGCGCTGTGTCGCGAAGCGAAGGCTGTACTCAGGACACTCGGGCTAACTGCCCGCATTAGCGCCGCGCCCACCGGTCAGGGCGGATGGCTGCTTGCCAAGTTTGGCAATCGTCGCGTGCTCAAACTGGCATCGCTCGAGCAACGCCTGTCCTTCCTCCCAATGATGGCGGTTCCCGAAGTGCGGCCGTTCGGCGAGTGGTTCTCAGGGCTCGGCTGCGAGACTGTCGCCGACATAAGGCGCCTGCCTCGTGCCGGTTTGCAGAAACGATGTGGTGAACATCTGCTCGACTCGCTGGACCGCGCGTTCGGAATCGCGCCCGAACTGTTCGAATGGCTCGAATTGCCACCCAATTTTTCCGTGCGCATCGAGTTGCCAGACCGCCTCGAGCATGCGGACGGTGCCGTGTTTGCAGCACATCGGCTCATCGTGCAACTGTGTGGTTGGCTGTGCGCCAAGCAACTGGCGGTCACCGGCATCAAGCTCCTCCTCGAACATGAGCGTGGCCGCGACGCCATCGCGCCGACGGCTATCGACATCGCATTGGGCGAGCCTACGTGGAAAGAGGAGCATCTTGTCAGGTTGCTCAAAGAGCGGCTCCACCGCGTTGAGCTTACTGCACCCGTCATCGCATTGCGGCTCGACGCATCCCGGGTGGAGTCCGCGGCGCCTGCTTCAGACACCCTCTTCCCTGAGCCCGGTGGCTCCAAGGAAGACCACGCACGGCTTCTTGAGTTGCTCGTCGCGCGGCTTGGCGAAGAGAATGTTCTTCGGTCCGCACCGAGTGCCGACCATCGGCCCGAGATTGCGAACCGCTGGATTCCAGTAGCTCAAAAGTCAAAGCAGGACGCACTTCCGCTGGGGCTTCCACGGCCGACATGGATGCTGGACAACCCGGTGAGGTTGTTGATGCGTCAGCATCGCCCTTTCTATGGTTCTCCGTTGCGGATGGTCTCGCCTGGTGAGCGTATCGAAGCCGGCTGGTTTGACGGTGAACTGGTGACGCGCGACTATTTCGTTGCGCAGGCGGACGACCAGAGCTGCTACTGGATATACCGCGAGCGCGTCAGCAGTCGCGACGCCGAGGAAGAGCAGCGCTGGTTCCTGCACGGACTGTTCGGCTGATGCGTCATGGATACTACATTCAATGTCCTGCCGGCGTATGCCGAGCTTTTCTGCCTCTCGAATTTCAGCTTCCTGCATGGCGCATCCCATGCCGAGGAGCTGTCTGAACGCGCCGCACAGCTGGGCTATTCGGCGCTCGCGGTGACCGACGAATGCTCGCTCGCGGGGGTTGTCCGGGCGCATGTCGCAGCGAAAAAGGTTGGACTGCCGTTTATCGTCGGCTCGTACTTCCGTCTGGTCAATGCCGATGGTTCGCCAGCGTTCGGACTGATTTTGCTTGCAAAGAATCGTGAGGGCTACGGCAACCTGTCCGAACTGGTCACGCTCGCCCGCACGCGCGCACCAAAAGGCGAATATCGCTTGACACCGCAAGACCTGTCGCGACCCGAAAAGGACTATCGGCACCTGTGCGGGATGCCGGATTGTCTCGCTATCCTCGTACCCGATTTCCCGGCGAAGGAGGACGTCCTCGCCGCACAGCTTGAGTGGCTGGATGACGCCTTTACCGGCCGCGCATGGGTAGGTCTGGTGCTACACCAGCGAGCCATGGACGACATCCACCGAGGCTCGGTCGAGTTTGTTGCGCGCAATCTGGATGTGCCCGTCGTCGCGCTCGGGCACGTAGTCATGCACGTGCGCTCGCGCAAGCCACTGCAGGACACCATGACCGCAATCCGGGTCCGCAAACCAGTGCACGAGTGTGGTTATGACCTCGCACCAAATGCCGAGCAGCATTTGCGCTCACGATTACGTCTCGCCAATCTGTATTCTGCCGACGCGCTCGCGGCGACGGTGGACATCGCGAGTCGCTGCACCTTTTCGCTCGATGAGCTGCGCTACGAATATCCGGACGAACTGGTGCCGTCAGGTTTCACGCCAGCGGGATATCTCCGCCAGGAAACGTACATCGGTGCGCAGCGACGTTTCCCATCGGGCATCCCTCACACTGTCCAGGAACAGATTGAACACGAGTTGGGACTTATCGCCGAGCTCGAGTACGAACCGTACTTTCTGACCGTCTACGACATCGTCCGCTTTGCCCGTGGCGAGCACATCCTGTGTCAGGGGCGCGGTTCGGCCGCCAATTCTGCAGTCTGCTATTGCCTCGGCATCACAGAGGTCGACCCGGCGCGCGGCAACATGCTGTTCGAGCGGTTCATCAGCAAGGAACGCGGTGAACCACCTGATATCGACGTGGACTTCGAGCACCAGCGACGCGAGGAGGTCATCCAGTACATCTATCGCAAATATGGTCGCCACCGCGCAGCGATTGCCGCTGCCGTGTCGACTTACCGGCCACGAGGCGCATTGCGCGAAACCGGAAAGGCGCTTGGCATCGACCCGCAGATTGTCGATGTGGTCGCGAAGAGCCATCACTGGTTCGACACGAGTCAGGACCTGCTCGCACGCTTTGCAGAATCCGGGTTGGACCCGGAGAGGCCACTCATCCAGGCATGGGCGAGACTCGCGTCGCAGTTACTCGGCTTTCCCCGGCATCTGTCCCAGCATTCCGGAGGCTTCGTCATCAGTCGCGGCAAGCTTACGCGGCTGGTGCCAGTTGAAAATGCTGCGATGGCCGACCGTTCCGTCATCGAATGGGACAAGGACGACCTCGAAGCGCTTGGACTTCTGAAAATCGATGTGCTCGCGTTGGGTATGCTGTCTGCGATTCGTCGCACTCTGGACATTGTGTCGGAGCAGCGTGGTGAGCGCTTCGAGATGCAGGATATCCCCCCTGAAGACCCGGCGACCTACGACATGATTTCTGCCGCCGATACAGTCGGCGTCTTCCAGATTGAGTCGCGCGCACAGATGTCGATGTTGCCGCGCATGCAGCCGCGAGCCTTTTACGACCTCGTCATCGAAGTAGCCATTGTGCGACCGGGTCCGATTCAGGGTGGCGCCGTTCATCCGTATCTGCAGCGCAGGCAGGGATTCGAACCGGTCACGTACCCGAGCGACGCGCTTAAGACCGCGTTGGGTCGGACGCTTGGCGTGCCGATTTTCCAGGAGCAGGTCATGCAGGTGGCTATCCTGGCCGCCGGATTCACTGCCGGCGAGGCTGACCAGTTGCGACGGGCGATGGCCGCATGGAAACGCAAAGGTGGGCTGGAAAAATACTACGACCGTATCGTGAACGGCATGCAGGAACGCGGTTACGACCTGGCGTTCGCGGAGGGCATCTTCGAGCAGATAAAGGGCTTCGGCGAATACGGGTTCCCTGAAAGCCATGCGGCCAGTTTCGCGTTGCTCGTGTACGCGAGTAGCTGGCTGAAATGTCACGAACCTGAGGCATTTCTCGCAGCGATGCTGAACTCGCAGCCGATGGGATTCTATTCGCCTTCGCAGCTGGTGCAGGACGCTCAACGACATGAAGTCAAAGTGCTTCCGGTGGACGTGACCATAAGCGGATGGGATTCGTCACTTGAATCGCGCGCAGGTGCACCGCGTCCAGCCGTTCGCCTCGGTCTGTCGCTGCTTCGCGGCATGAAGGACGGGGCTGCTGAGCGGATTGAGAATGCCCGGGCGGTCCGCCCGTTCGAAAGCGTCAACGACCTGGCTCGCAGGGCTCAGCTCGACCGGAAGGACCTTCACGTGTTGGCGGACGCCAATGCGCTGACCTCGCTTGCAGGCAACCGAAGGCAGGCCTTGTGGCAATCAGTTGCAGCAGTACCGGACCGGGATATGCTTGCCGTTGCTGCGGTCCAGGATGAGACGCCCGAACTCGGTGCGCCGACGGAGGCGAACGATATCGTCGCGGATTACCGCTCAGCTGGACTCACTCTTGGACGGCATCCGCTCGAGTTGCTCCGGCCACAACTTCTCGAGAACCGGCTGATGCCCGCATCGACATTACGCACGTACCGCGACGGGCGACTGGCGCGAGGGTGCGGTCTCGTGACGGTCCGGCAACGTCCTGGCACCGCAAAAGGTGTGATGTTTGTGACGCTCGAAGACGAGACGGGCAACGTCAACGTCATCGTCTGGCCCAGTCTGCTTGAGAAGCAGCGGAAGGAAGCACTTGGCGCGTCTTTACTTGCTGTGTACGGGACGTGGCAATGCCAGGGCGAAGTGCGACATCTCGTGGCGCAGCGGCTGGTCGACATGTCACACCTGCTCGGCGGACTCGTAACTGCGAGCAGGAATTTCTGCTAAATCCTTGCAAATGGGTATCATGAAATGACGAAACGGAGGCATTCATGTGCTACTCGGCTCAAGTCGTGGCGGACTATCGAAAATTCGTGCGCATGTTCGGCGCTTTGATGGACATCCACGAGTTCGCACGCCTCTTTTTTGAGCGAGCCGAAGGCGCGAGCAAAGCCAAAGTACCGAAGGCAATGGAAGATGCTTTTGCAGAACCGAACACCGATGAGGAACGCGCCATCAAAGCGGCCATCGACCGGTTTAACGGAGCCCAGACTACAAAGCTCGAACAGGACCTGTTCAAGCAGCGTAAGCGGCTAGCGGACGCCGAGCGGACGTTGCAGACCAAGGTAACTAAAGCGGCATCCGAGAGTCAGCGAATAGCCACCGATAAAATCGCGTGGACCCTTGGCAAGCTTGACGACATTCAGCGTGCCGAGCTGAAGCCGAGAGACTCGCGCATATTTCCCGGTCACTATGCCCCAGTGATGGTGTTGGAGAATGGGCAGCGCGTCGTCAAACCCATGCGCTATCAGTGTCGTATTGCTGGCAAGCCGGCATCATACGATGTGAAATATCCGGGCACGTATAACGCTCGGCGCGACAATCTGGAAGGGTTCTGGAAACCATGCTTCGGATACACGCACGGTGTCATGCTTGTCGACGTCTTTTACGAAAATGTCAGCAAGGCCAAATTCGAAGGTACGCTGTCTGAAACTCACGACCGGAATGAGAACGTCGTTCTGGAATTTCGGCCGAGCAACGGCGAATTGATGCACGTCGCCTGCTTGTGGTCTCGATGGAGCGCATCCGGTCAGCCAGACCTGCTCTCATTCGCTGCTATCACGGACGAGCCACCCGTCGAGGTTGCCGCCGCCGGTCATGACCGTTGCATTATTCCTATCAAGCCCGAAAACATTGATGCATGGCTCAATCCAGACTCGAAGAATCTGGATGCCATGTACGCAATTCTTGATGACAGGGACCGACCGTATTATGAGCATCGATTGGCCGCATGAGCGATGCGTGACCATGCGACACACAAATGGAAGGCCGGACTCACCCTGCTTATAAAGCGGCAAACGTACCGGAACGTTCGCGTCGGACACTCCACTTCTGGACTTGACGTGCGTTGCTATCGACAACGTGACGGGTTTGCGAGCAAAGGAATGCTACGTTTGCCTTCGATGCGACACCGTCTTTGTACGGATTCTTCAGAAACCGCGAGTGCAGTACGTGTGGTCGCTCGTGAACGCAGTCATTGACTCCAGCGTCAAGCGACGCAGGAGTCTGACATTATCGCTACGGAATCACTTTGCGGAGGCCTTCTTCTGTGCTGCTCGTACTGCTTGGACGACGCGTAACGATGTGTCCTTCCTAGTTGCTCCTTTGGCTTGACCTGTTGAGGGGCGCACGACAGGGCTATCTGCAAGTGCAAACAGGTAAGCCGCGGGGTCTTCAACTGACGGAAGCAATGCAGGCGGCCGGCCACGTCCATTCCATGTCGCACCGGTTTCCGGGTCACGAAACTTGACGTCCAATGTCTCCGATTTGTCGGCGCTCTGTGGGCCCGTCCGCCTCTCCAGTTCGGCTTTTTTGTATGAATCAATATCAGCCGTAGTAAGCCCGTACTTTCCCATCAATTGGCTGATGGTGTTTAAAACTGCATCGGACCTCCTAGCGGACAACTCTGCGGATTCTGCTCGCAGCTGCGTCAACTTCTCTTGAATAGCCTCTAATGTGGTTGCCATATTTTTGTCACTGAGGGCTAATCCAGGTAGACCGGGAATCACGTCGTCTCCGCCAATGGTGCTTGCGGTCGAAGTTATTCCATTTCAATGAAGAGGCGCTCACTCATTTCGTCAAAAAGCGAGCCTATTTGCAATGGGCTGCATCGATTGCTACCTGGGTACCCACTCAATCAATCATGGCATACCCCTTTCCCGTCGCTCGTCTGCCCTTTCTGCAGCATCTCCAGTTTTATTCGCCGCGATGTCCGGCGCCTTCTTCGTCTTCCAGCCAGAACGTCGGAACCAGCTTGCCTCCATTTCGCCATTCCTGGACGAAGTGAATGCCTGTCTGTCCGTCCCAGAACTGATGCCCCGCATGGTCGAGCACAATAATCTGGAGGTGGCCTTCGTAGGTCGACGCGGCAGCACCAAAGGTTTTGAAGAATCGCTTCACGGCTTCTGAATCTTCATCCGGTACCTTGTAGTTCTCTTCAATACTGCCATCAGTGAGTCGCCGCGGGAAATATACTTGACTTGGTTGGTCAAAAACGAGCAATCCTGGAACAGGTGAGTGATTTTCTCGCGAGAAGAGAAGATGGAGCGCCAGAAGTGCCGCAACGTGATAAGTGAGCCAATTTGCACCGCTTCCAAGCTGCCAAAGGTAATCGGCGCCGCCATTTTCGTTACTAACTTTGACGGTCAGTTCTTTCATGTCGAGCTGCACAGCAGCATTTTTGTCTTCGGCATCTAGATTCTCGGCAATCCGCCCCATCCACCGCGTCAGCCGCTTCTGAGCCCGCTCGAGCCTTGCATGGTAGGAGTGACCCGACAGCTCCCCTTTCAACTTTTCAATACGCGCCAACATCTTGTTCAGTTCATCCTTTGACGCGCTACTCTCTCGGCCTTTATACACGTCGAGTGCTTGCTCCAGCGCGCCGATGAAACGTGCGGCCTGCGTGACCAGCAAGTTTTGCTGCCTCGCGCGCTGATTCCGCGCTTCAATTCCTTTCCTGGTTGCGGCTACTGCGCCGAGTTCATCGACAAGCTCACGCAGTTTTTTTTCCAACGCGACCCAGTCACGGTCATATACCGATGGCGCACGCGCAACTCGTCTCGCTTCAGACTCTACAACTACAAGCGCATCGACAAGTGTCTCGACTTTCTCAGCATGGCCATCAAGGGACTGACTGCACACGGGACATGCTACGTCGACTGTCTCTTCAGTATGAGCGCGTAGCCACCTCGACAGTCCAAGGCGTTCCTGCCGGGTGTTGAGCGATAGTTCGAACTGATTGACCGAAGACCGAAGGTCAGAAAGTCGGCTCATGCGATGCCGAACTTCTGCTATTTCAGCATTCAGGGTCGCCTCTTGTTTTGCCAATTGCCCGTACTCATCGACCACCTTTGCGATGACTTCAGCATGCAGTGTCGGCTGGGGCAAGTTGGCTGTGGTCAACCCTGAGAGAGCTTCCAATATGGCAAGTTCCTCAGCATCCTTCAGTGAGTCTGCCGGTAAAAAGCCGAGCTCATAAGCCTCGGCCACCCAGTTCCCAAGGTTCGCTCGCCACGTTGCGGATGCGCGCTCGTAAGCAGTCAGCTCCTTTTCGAGAACGCGCGCCGCTCTGCGAAGGCTTTCGTACTCCCACTGCTTCTCGAGGATTTCAGGCGTCGTTACGCCTAGAACATACGGAAATATCGCCCGCAGTTTCTCTCGGTGCTCCGTTGTGTCCGCGCGGTAGAAGAGGACGTCGGGATTCGCGACCAAGTTCTGCGGCTGGAAGCAGAACGCCATCAGGTCTCGAAAGCTGGGGCGCCCCGCGTAGCCACTCGTTGTGTTTTGGGCGTCTGTACCGAGGCGCGTCAGCCTTGCCAACCGGTCCATCGTCAGCTTAACGCGGTCGACGTTGGTATTCGCGATGGGCACATCTAGCGGAGTCTTGCCTTCCTGCACATCCTTGACGTACATATCAGTCGAGGTTGGCTGCCTTCCTGGTTCAGGCCGCGCAAGCAGCATTAGCCCCTCGTCCGTATCAACTACGATTCCAAACCACGCCACTGCTTTACGGATGACACCAACCGGGATTGCACACCGCTCTGACCCGAGACAGTAGTCAATGATTGGAATAATGGATGACTTTCCGGTCTTCGATGCGCCAGTGATGACGTTCGCTTTGTCTCGCTCGAACGGCACTACCTGAGGAGAAATGCCTGCCTTCCTCGGCCACAAGATGAGTTCAATAATTTGCAGCTTCAATCTACAGCTCCAGACGAAAAACGAAGCAGAATTCCCGCAACGAAACCCCTGCGGCCCAGCGTCCCAACTTCTCAGCTGCCTTCATTAGTTCTTTGGGCATCTTCCCTTCCAACACCGGAGGCTCTTTTACACGGCAACGAAATGTAGCCTCTTCGGTCTGGACGGATAGCAGGCCGGCCCGCAGAGCGATGCCTAGACTTTCACTCGACAGATTACGCATGCTCAAGACGTTCATTTGTGCCGTCGTCGAGATGGATTCATCATTGTTCAGCTTTTCATCAATCTTGCGCAGACCCTTGTTGGTCCTGACAACGACTTCAAGAGTCGACTTGTTGTACAAAAGTGGAATTACGAAGAACGCATATGGAAGAGGCACTGCATCCTCCGATTGCGACGCGAACGCCCGTCCGAACTGCCATATCAGCGCGGCACCGAGTCCAGGATTTTGGACTTCCCACATCTCTTTGTTGAGCATATAAGACCTAAATCGCGGCTGCCGATACGAGCGCCTTCCAATCAGGATGCCACCCAATTTTCAGGTCGTTCGCAATCTCGTGGAAGCTCCCCCGAGAAAAATATGTTGGAACGTTCACCGTCTGAATTCGCGCCTCTTTCGTCATGCAGAGAAGGAGAAGCTTCACACCTCGCTGGATTGGTGTTTTCTCCGTATGGAGCGTCTTAACCTCCAGTGAGCACTGTTTCCAATGGTCTTGCAGCTCTTCAACGAAGGGACCGATACTACGCGGGTTCAGATATCCAAGTGCCGCCCACGACGTCCGCGCCGACGAAGCTCGCATATAGTCTTTGATATAGGTTTCAATCATTTCATCCTCCAGCTCAAGAACATTCAGCTGCCGGACAAAATTCGAGCCTTCGAGATGCTCCTCGATTTCGCTTCGCTGGGGTGTGAGCGTGTGTTCTGGAAACTCCGTCAGCTTGCCCATGACTCGCTCGTAAACAACGAGGCGATACTCCCTGAAGTCGTCGAAGGGGATGCCGACAACCCGGCGCGCTTCAATCTGCGCCATCACCTGGGTTTTCGTCCAGCCGAGAAGCGATTCCGTTACTTCGTCGACGTGCTCAATGCGAACATGCGCAGAAATTTCTGCACGCACCTCTTTCACTGGGGACGCACTTCCTTTCTCAATAGAGAAATACGTAACGATGGAGGCAATAACTTCGTCGTTGTTGGCGAACACTCTACGAAGCTGCTTAACAAGCGCCGCAGGGCTCTCATCGTCAAGCTCTGATTCGTCGCCCGACGGGCCACTCCGGACCCTATTCGCGGCGCCCTTGCCCGCCCTTTTTACCTCTTCGGTCTCGAGGTCCTCGGCGAAGCGTTTACGAAGCCTCCCAACGAGTTCAATGGCGTCGTCGGTTTTAGTGCAGTTGTGCAATTCATCCGCAATCGGGCCATCGTAGGGTTGTGCCACGTACAAAACATAGACCGAAGCGACCGGCAAGGAACCGTCACGCCGCGCATCAATCCAGTTGGCCAAAGTTTTCCAAAGCGATACAGCTCTATCCGCAATTGGATTGTGAGCGAGTCCACTCTTATCCTCTTCGGAGACCACTCGACCATCTGTGGTCCGGGTAGAAACGTCACCAAGATGCTCGAATGCGACTACATCACCGGTCCTCGCACGCATGAGATGCCATAGGACTCGAACTTCCTGGACCAAAATCCCATATGCTTGACCCGGAACAGAAGAACTCCGCTTCACACGCGGCTTCTTCTCAATTTTTTCTTTGGTAGACATGGCAGCTTTTTCACAATGGCATCATTTCTCCGATGACGCCGAGGTGGTCTTTTCTTTCTGAACCTGCTGATACAGCGCAAACCCATGAGGCGTGACGAACCCGCCAAACCATCAACCCCCGGTCATTTCCATTGGCAGCACTCCAACTACAAGCTACGTCAGTTACGCATCAAAGCAATCGAGGTAGACGAAGACCCTTATCCTCGAGGAATGCCCTAACTAGAACTTGCCATCGTAAGATTGTGCATGCAATCACACCTCAAATCCATCGAAGAATGAATGGTTAGTTGCCTTTGCAACGTGGACCCACGGGAGTCTTTGAAGCCATATCGAAACTATGCAAAAGACATACAAGCCTTACCACGGCGCCGCTACCCTCAGACACACAGTATTGAGCGACGGGGAAACATGGCTCAACACTACCGCTCCGGCGCCTACCATCAACCCAGCCATGATGGCGCGCGCAGCTATGCCGAGACAGCGGGGCAGCCGCCGCAGATTGGATTGCCGAATCGGACGACCGCATTTCGTTCCGTTTGCGTTTCGCAGGCCGCGCAATATTCAGGACGTAAAAGCCGGACACGAGGGTTTCCCGCTAGTTGTAGTCAGCGGCCGGCACCGTCGCCCGGCCGTTTTAGCGCGAGCTGCTCGCACGACGGGTGCTTCAACACTTCTCCCATGGCCTCCGTTGCTTCCATGTATCGTGACTGCATCCAAATGGAGCTTTCCTCCAGAATCTGCGCGGTGTAGTCGGTCAGTTCGCATCGCTCTAGCAAGTCTGCTACAGCGTCCAGTTTTCCAAAAAAACGCAGGGTGTTTGCTACGTGCTCTAAGGCGGAGGTCTTTTCGATGAGATGAAAGACCGAATGTCTGAACTCGTCCTCGCCTGATGACCGCTTCGCCAGGAAATCCCGAATCGAGTAGTCTCGCTCTCGCTCGAAGGCCTCGCTGTAATGCAGTCTATCCCGTGAGAAATAGAACATCGCGCTTAGCTCGCCGAAAGCTTCTGGAGTCACTTCGTTCGACAATCGCGGCCAAGCTGTCATTCGAACGTCGCGTTTGTCGTCCAATATATCTCTCAGGTCAAAGGCTTCGTAACTCTCTGCTTCTTTGATTAAGGCATCGACATCGTTGGGAACTCCCTTGAACTGCCTCCTCAATTTGTCAAGGTCGTGATAGTCGCGCCAAGAATCAAAAAACAACTGTAGATGCGTAACAGTTAGGTGCAGAAACGGTTTCGGTGCATCAATGAGCGCAGCCATTTCCAAGTTTCGCTCGATGATTTTCACCGCTTTAGAAAACTCCTGCCCGCTCAGCCCGAACCGCGAGCAAATGTCATTTTTCGCATCAGTAAAAACGGACGTTGGCCAGTCTGCCCGGGGCGGCAAACTGTATGCCACGCAGATAAGGTCGAATCGCGACAGATTTGCTGTGTAGGTTTTGTAGCGATATTCATCTACCAGTCTCGCTCCCAAACGGTTCAGGTCCTTCAACTTCTCAACAAGCAACTTGAACTTCTTCCACAAAACTCCAAGGTTGATAATCGCTAGCTGTGTCAGATGCTTTTGGTTGTCCCTATCAAACGGATAACGGAAGACTTGTCCTGTTGCGTCTACCTCAGCGAAATCTGCAATACCCCTATCCAACTGCGCTATTAGGTCCAAATACCGACGGTCAATTTTTGCTGCATGCTCCTTGAAGTAATTCCACAGTCGACCAATATTATGTGAAGTCTCGACGTCTATATCGGTCAAACGGATGTCATGATGGACAAGAGATGGAAACACTCCAATTGCTGCTTTTAAATAAAGCTCTATAGCATGCCGCATGTTAAAGCAGATAGGATACACAAACGTATCCGTTGAATGCTTCAAACCCCTGTTCTCAAGGACCTGTTCCAGCAAAACGTTCGCGGCATTCGCGAACCCTTCAGCATAGTCGACAATTCCTGGCGAGCCGTTATTTCCCACGCATGCATTTGCCCATGAAGGAGATGAGTTTCTAAAAGTTTCGTTAGCGAATCGCTCAAGCATAAAGGCCTAGGTCTTGATGTAAGGGATGGCGTGCCCTCATATTTTATCGCCCATCGACAGAAACAGGCCGCAGGTCAAGACGATGCCAAGTAAGGTTCAACCCGGTCGTTTCCGCCACAGAAATGGAATTCATGTTCACACCGAACTCCGTCAGCACCCTGACCACATTTCTCACGCGCAACAGTTGACGTCGCCAGGCATCGGCAAATTCGGAGGTAACTGAAAGCAAACTTCCCGCGGTCAGTTGCAGTTTGTGCTGACTGTGCTACCTAAGCTGGTTGAGGTACAGTGAACGCCCAGACTGGTCAAACGGACCGTCTGAGGTTGGCGGGCATTGACCGCTTGCATGTAGTTTGCCCACGCGTTCATGCTGTTTGCAAACTGCTGACTCGCAAGCTGCTGAGCCTGCAACTGATGGTCTTGGTCTTGTAACATCCGGGCCTCCCGATATTTTTCGGAAGCGTCAACGGCCGCCTTCCCAACGGCATAGCGGCGCTGGGCAAACTCACCATATGTCAGCTTCTGCTGGTAAAGGCTGACCACCAGCTCACTGACCTTCGCCTCCGCCTCCGAACCAAATGCCATTTCCTTTCGGATGACCGTTTCTGCGAGCGGTGAGGCGTTTGCGGGTATCGGATTTACCGCTCGTTCGCGCTCCATGCAGGCGTCACGCAGCGTGGCCCACTTGGAGATGAGCGGGCGCTCAGCGGAGGACGGGAATGAATCGAGTGATGCGTACTGAAACGGCGGCGGTGAGTCGAGCTTGCGGATGAACTGAATCTTCTCGCGCAACGGGTCAAGTTCATGCGCGGCCATGTCAGCGTCGCACTGTTGGTGTGCAGCGTCGAACTGAGCTGCTATTGCATCGTGCTGAGCCTTCGCGGCATCCGCTGCCTCTTTCCGATGGAGGCTGCCCCCGCCGTTAGCGTACCCTCGCGTTCCCGGAAGACAGTCCGCCCATGCGATACCAATTGCACAATCGGCAGGATGGTTGGCGAATCCAGGTCCTACGGTACTGCATGCTTCAAGCAACGCGACCGTTACTGACAAACCAGCGAGCTTCTTGTTCATTTTGATGAGCCCCATGCGCGCAGAATCTCGCTGCCCTCGACAGGGAGCAACCCGCGCGATATTTTGTTTTAGCGTGAGGATTCTACTATTCGTCGACACACACGTCGCTACTCCGCGCGGGCGTAGCATGCCGAACAGCATTCGTGCAGGCACGGGCGCCTTGGCGGAGGACGAGTGCCATTATTTCGCAACTGACGTCGGTTTATCTGAAACCATCGCTCCCCCGCCAGCAAGCTCTACGGATGTCGCGCGGTGCATCCGCTTACCGTCATGAACTCCAACGTATAGACCTGCCGGAAACGGCGCCGTGCCGACTATTACAAAAACGAAGCCCGCCAGTTCCGCCTTCCCAGCCACTTGCGCCGCTTCCTCAGCCAGGGCAAGGTCGTCCGACGACGGATGAGGATGTGGCTCGGGATGCGTGTGCCACAGGCCCACACAATGCAGTCGTGCCTCAAACATTTTCCTGCGTTCCGCGTCGACGAAGGTTTTATCCAACACAACCCGGGTACGTCCCGCCGTCTTCGGTCGCAAGACTGTTGCAATCTGCAGTGTTATCTCCTGAGACAGCAGTGACGCCGAATACAACTGGCCAACGCTTTCGTTGGTGAGCCGCCCCCGCTGGACATGAGCGCTCAAAGTGTTGATTACATCATCACTGAAAACCAGCTGCCACTGCGCCCCTGGAATGGCGAAGCTCAGCATGATTCCCTACCCCGGCCGCTAAGCACATCGGCAAGTTCACGCGTCAACCGCACCGAATGAAAGCTGTCGTCCGACTGCGGAACCAAGGGTCCAGGCACAACACGCACACCTAGTGACTCGAAGAAGGCCGATGAACGCACGGTCGACCACACCATTGACCGCAGTCCTCTTTCATCATCCAAGACGCGCAATATGCATTCGCAGGTAGTCGCAGCAGCTTGCGACGCGTCCGCTGGCCCATACTCGTGGAAACCGGAATTGCATGCAGGAAGAACGATTTCCGTATCTTCGTGCCATTCTGCGACGTGAATCTGTAGGACAGGGTCGTCCTTAGGCCACACGGTATCGCTGTCGACTAACACAGTGTGCGAGGCGGCGCAGAAGGGTTCCATCCAGGCGTGAACAATCGGCGTACCGCGGAAAATGCTCTCGCGAACCTGGCTGAGAAATGTGCGAACGCTTTCCTCACCAGTGCAATCAATCACCAGGTCAAACGCCCCGGGGCGACACTCGGAAAGAATCCAGTCACCAGCTGCCGCGCCATGACCTTTGACAACTGCTCCCGGGATGTCTGCGTTGAGCTGGGCGGCCAGCTCCGCGGCCTTCTCATGAAACACCGCACGCATCCCAAGCGGATGCCGGGAAACGTTCTCCGGCATCAGAACTTCCTTGTCTACGAGTGTCAGGTTTTGAAGACCAGCTTTTGCCAGGAAGATGGCCAGAGGCGCTCCCAACGAGCCGCAACCCAAGAGCAGAATCCGCTTCTTCCTGCGCTTCTCGATTCCGCCGAGCCGCTGGTCGCGAACGATAGCCCAGTCGGGGTCCATGCGGGTCACTTCGCGCGGGACGATTTTCGGACCGTCACAGCTGCGAAGCACCGGCTCAATCAGCTGATAAGCGTATGCAGCGTTCTCCGCGGTCAGGATAACGTAACGAGCCGGTGGCTGCGACGGGTTTGCAGCCCACCACTCACCAAGATTGAACGCTCCGTCGGATGACTCCTTCACAAGCTGAGCGAGTTCGCTAAACGTTCGCGGCCAGCTGCTCGGAGTCCAGCAAATCGATGCGGGGAGCGGCACGAAAAGCGCTCGCCCTATTTCCATGGTTTTATGCGCGAGCTTATGCCGTTGAGCGAGGAAGTTCGGGTCCACGTTGGAGCTGCAAGCCAATGCGATGCGACCATTCAGGTAGGATGCCACGCGGCCCTCGGCGACCATATGCGCACGCCCAAAAGCATTGAAAAGTCGACTGACACGTCGGCGCATTGAGGTGTCCCCGCCGCCCGTGCAGAAGCGATTCCAGTAGGCAAGCGCCTCACGCTCGAATTCGTCGGTCACCCATGCAATGTCGCGACATTTGTCCAGGAATATTTGGAAAGCTCCGAGCACGTCGCGAACAGCCTGCACTGGCTCATCGTAGGCGTTTGCCGTACGGTTGCCGAGGCAGACCAGCCCCGGTCCCTCCACGTGCGGAAGGAGGAGGCAAAGGGCCCTGTTAACCATAATGCGGGGAGGCAACGCTGGGAAACCACGCGGCAAGACAAGCTTCACACGCGTGTATCCCCGCAGCACGGGGTGCTGGAGGTCGAACTCCCAGATGTGACTCGAGCCGGAGCGTGCTCCGACGCGCGTCAGGAATTCTGAACCGGCGCCATCAAGCCAATGAACAACTGCTTCAATCTGCTTCTGAAACTGCGCCGCCTGCACTTCATGACTCATGCAAGGGTGTTCTTTTTGCTGCCCGACGGGACGGGGACGACAGGGTCACGCCGCTCGCCACCCGGACCAGACCTAATCAGCGAATTCAGAAGGCCGGACGGCGCGGGAGCGAAACTAGCCTTCCATGCCTGCACACCATCCTCTCCGAAGACTTTTCGAATCTGTGCCTCGCCGCTACGCGAATATGAGTCGGCAAACAGCGCTTTGAGGTCGGACTTGAGCTGCTCGTGCCAGCCATAGAACGCACGCGCTCGCTTCCCCTCATCTTCATTCCAGCGCTCTGCGAAGTTCTCGCCGACATGACCGGGGTTGCAAACGCTATATCGACCGCTATGAAAAGCAATAAAATCGGGCATGCCCTCTACCACATCGAGCAACACCTCGATAGCGTTCGAATACATGTGGCGATTCACAATTGCGGCGTTGTACGCGTGCGTTGCCAGAGTCACCAGAATTACCGAAATCGGCTGCCCTTCTTTGACTTCGTCGGATTTTCCGTAGTACTGCAGGTCACGGTGAAGCTTTATGAGCTGCACAGTGCGGCGAAGAATGTCGTCGATTGCAACCTTCTCGGAAGGCAAGTCGTCGATTTGATGGCGTGCCTCGGCTTTCGTCAAACGCACCGACTGGAACCCAAATTTCTGCTTCGCAGCTTCACAGAACCAGTCTGCAAAGTCTTCCGGGTTTGACGGAGTCCAGTGCGTCTTCGGGTCGCGAACACGAAGGTCCGTGCCGGTAATCTCATAACTACCAGGCAACGCGGGCGTGACGTCGAAATAGAACGGCTCGTTTGCATATTGCAGGCGCCAGCAGCGCGCCTTCGGCTTCGGCTCGCCGGCGGCGTCGTTGAGCCCGCGCAGCGAATCGCCGAAGGCGTTGAAGAATTCGTCAGAGTCCACACCGGAGAAGTGGTCACCTCCCAGCTTCACGACGATATCGAGGTCAAATTTCTGCCTGCCGCGTGGCGCTACGGTTGTCTGCGTACGCATTGAACCCTGGACGACAATATGGACGTCAGTCTCATCAACCTCCAGCTTTCGTGCCACTTGCCTGGCGAGCGTCTGGTAGTGCGCCCTAGCGCGGTCGCGCTCCTCTTTGCTTAGCTCCAGCTTCGAGAGAAGTCCCGCCATCAATTCTTCCCACTGTCGAGCTTCCTGGTCGAAGGTTGCCTTCTCCATGAAGGCTTTGGCTAGCGTACGGTTGTTGGTCATTTCTGGTCTCACTCCGCTTCAGGTTAGAGGCACTTCGCGGTCTGTCGCAACGTTCTTCACATAAGAAGACGCAATCTCAATGGTCGGCTTGAACTGCCCCCGGGTTCCGTCCGTCGTCCGCGCTCTTTCGTAGAAAGCAATGCGGCTTTGATGCCGACTCTGCAGCTTCTGCCCCAGCCTTATACAGGCCGCTGTCGGGGCTATCGGAACGCAATGAATACGGCTAACGCGCCACTTCTCCTGCAAGCTCTGCAATGCGTCATCGAACGCCTTGCCAACCAGTTCAAGGTCGTATGGATGCCCGATAACACTCCGCGAAGGTGTTGGCACGACAACCTCTACCACCGGCATCTTCCATGCCCCGTCTTCGTAGAACTCTGCTGGTAGTTCCCCGCGGGGGACCCGGTCTGTGAGGCTGACCAGCAGCAGAGCTTCGGTTTCACCGTTTGTCGGCTCCCGATGTACTACGACGGAATACTTGCTCGGGTCCGGCCTTTTCGCATCCTTCGGCCACGCCCATTGGTCACCTTGCGTGTTGTCCCCCACGGAGTTCCTTTCGAATTGGAAAACCTGAACGGAACGCGCCTCGCCAATAAGATGTCCTGCCAACACCAGCACCGACATCAGATGGAGCGGGAATACCGAAACTACTTCCGCCTGCGCACCGCCATATGTAGCACCTGTAAGACGTGCTCGTAACGCCGGGATGTCCATGCGCGCCCACTGGTCAAACTGCGTCTCCCAAAAATGCGGCGACGAGCCATCTCCCATCTCGTTGCCGTTGTAGGCAAACCAGAATGGCTTCCCGCCTGCCGGCCGCAGCTTTGCAGCGCGCATCGCTTCCTCGGCCCGACGCTGGTCAAAGACCACCGACTGATTGAGGATGTTTCCGCCGACCACAATCATGTCCGACGAGGGAAAGCGAAGACTGCGAAACAGGCTGGCAACCTGTTCGACGTTGGCTGCGCGCATCCCATTCAACGTATCGACGGAATACTCGTCGGGAGATACACGGTCGATGAGGCGATGACACTTGTCGCACAGAAGCATCACGTTCTCGGCCGTGTCGAATAACCGCCCCGACAACTTTGCATGACCACGCGGCCCGTCCACCGACGATGCGATGATGTGCGCGAAGTAGCTGAAGTTGCCTAGCGTATCCGTGTTTGCGTCCAGCCAGAGATTCTCACCGCACCCCTCAAACTGACAATGCCAGCCGGCCTCCGCCCCGACGCGCTTGCGCGTATCCGCCGAAATCTCCCCTGTCCTGCCCCGGTCCTGCGCCTTCGGCCTCTTGAAGCCCGTCAATATGTCGCGGCGCTCCGTCCACCGCGACACGTCCCCTTTCCGATAGACAGTTGCGCTCGCAGCGGCATCGAGTCCAGTTTCCAATGAATCAACTTCGAGCCATTTGAAGTTCTTCATGGCCCCCTCAACTACTGCACGGGACTGGTCTCCGAAATCTCCGCTTGCCTCGAATCGCCATTCAGCGTTCTGCTCACGCTGCGACGCAACGGCTACCCGCTGCTTGTCTGCAATCAAGACAACCGGATTCCCTCTCCGGAGGATTCCGCGGAGCGCCAAAGCTAACTCGCCGTCCGAAATACCGCGGATTATCTCGGCATTCGAATCCGCTTCAGAAACGGTGTTTTCAAGGTCGCCCATAGACGCAACAGGTTGTGTCATATTCAAAATATAGTGCAATAAAACACAAGATATAGTAATTTTACAAAATGCGCAATCTGTGAACATTCTGTTTAAGAAATCGGACTGAAGGCGCAGAGGCGGAGTAAATCTCCGTCTTAAAAAATTTTCTAAAAACTCGTTTAGCAAACGTTTGCTATTCGTCAAAAAAGCTTCCACATCGTTACTCGAGGATGTATTGATGCGTTTTGAATGGACAAAAAACTCGGGGCGCTCTGAACTGATTGAAGGTATTCCAGATAGGGAGTTCCCGATTGCAGTTCGCGGCTATGGCGGCATGTTGCCAACCCTGCGCGGCGGGACTACGCGGAAGGTTTTCGTATCTTTTCAGAATCTGGATGAGCCGGACACGCCACCGTTCCACGAGGAAGTGTCATTCAGCCACCTTCGCGCGCTGCGCGTCGGCACGGTCTGGCAGAAGCGGCGCTACGTCGGAGAAGTGCAGTATCAGGAGCTGGGTCCCACGGAGGTCAATTTCACACGTGGCGAATGGCGGCTGATATCACCGATAACGGAAGTGCAGGCAGGGCGTCCGGCTCCATTCAACGGCCAGTACCGAGCGTCGCGCCAGAGCGAAGATAAAGAGCGAAGCTGGATGCTCGAATTTGGGCTACCAGGGAATCGCACTCTCCTCGTCCCGTGCCTGGAGTTCCTGCTTCGCTGTTACGGAATCTCGGAGGCTATCCCGCGTGCGTTGTGCAGCATGCCGTGGAGCGACGCGATGAAGCAGTTTCTAACGAGCCTGACGCCTGAGGTGAATGCGGAGGACAAGTTCATTATCCGGCTCACGGAGCGCGCGCAAGACGGCGACCGAAACTTCCTTGCACACGTACTTCACACTGAACTAGGACGGCAGGTAACGCAGGATATTTCCGAGCAATGTCTGATGGAGGGGAAAAATGAAGACCTCATTTTCCCTCGCGTGCAGCCTTGGTTTGAGGGCAAGCTGCCGGTCGCAGCCCAAGGAGTCTGGGTGCGGCCCGGACAAACTTTTCTGGCGCTTCGCATCGAGCTACGTGGTCATCCGAAATGTAAAGGCATCGTTTGCTACAAAACCAGAAAAAACGAGGTCGTTCGAAGGTCGGACGACCAGACCGACGAGCATGCGCGTGAGGGCAGCAGGAGCTACGCATTGTCACCGGAAGCGAACTTAAAAGTTCACGTTCCTGGCGTCGAGCATAGCTACGGCAACCTGCATGTCGAAAGCCGAGAAACACGGGGTGTCCACTTCCCATTTGGGCCAGAGCCTGACATTACGAACATCTTTGAATCTAAGCCGAGCGTTATCGTCCCACCCGGAGGCGTAGATGCGCCGGGCATCAACATCAATGGTCAAGATGCGACGGATGCTCCAGTCGCGTATCGTATCGTGGTGGCTGACGGGACGCTGCTTGAAATGTGGCGCGCGCTCCAGGTTTTAAAGACTCAGCACTCCAAGCACATACACAGCCTCAAGTGGCTTCACGCTACCCGGGGTTTCGTCGACGACGAGACCCCAGAGCTTATCGCGCTGCGCGAGTTTAAGGAGCATGACCAGGTCAAACCAGAAATACGCAACTGGGTAACGCGCAATGCCAAGACCGAGACACCGCGGGGTGTCCTCGTGCTGCGCATAGTTGCTTCGGTTCCCAAGACCAAAGAAAGGAGGACTGTTTACGTCCTCGAAATCGAGCGGCGGCTTAAACGGAGCAAGGTCGGTAAGAAGACAATAAGCGAAGAAGCGGATAGCTACCGCGGCCTATCGGCAGTGCTGGCTCCGGCAACTGACTTCGATGATTGGCTGCAGAAAACCCTGTCGATGATTCGCCAACTTGCTGGCCATGTAGTCGAACTCGAATCGACACATCCAGACCTCATCGAAGCCTTCAAGCACAGTCAGTCCAAGTCAGAGACTACTACCCCATTTCGGTCAGCGGCTCTCCTTGCTTTGAAGAAGGGGGGAGTCGAACTGTAATCGTTCGTGCTCGTCGCCAGAGGGCGAGCACGCGCGACCCATCCCTCCACAACTGAACGGCGGCTATGAGCGGTCGAGTGTGTACTCAGCTGAGTCTCATCTCGATGAAAACCGTCAAATCGGACATTCTGCTCGGCGAACTCATGAACTCTTCTCATAGGGGTATGCGGGTGCGGCACCTTTTTTGGACACCACGTTAAGAAGTACACTGCCTCATCCTAATACCCCTCCAAGGCCTTCGGCAGCGGTCAGCGGATGCGTCTCGTGGATACTCCGGCGCAAACTTTGAATTCGCTCATCGGCAACCGGTCCGAGCATTCTTTGGGACGCGCCCAACGCTACCCCTACGGACCGTAACGCGATTATGCAAACCACGTCATTGTTCGAAGTTCGGACACGGTGGTGCCGCTCCGAAAAACGCGAATCTTGACCGCTTGCATATACGCAATAGTCACTACCGACGAAACGTTCTCATTGTCCCGGCCACGTTGCGTCGTTGTTCGGTTCGACCTACGGTTAATAAACGTCTCCTCCATATCTCCCCGATATGGATTTAGCCCACCCACCCTGCGGGCTTTTTTTTTAATGTTCCTCGAAGAACGGTTGCGGTTACCGCCCCTTCAGAAACGCCCTACGTCTCAACTTCCACTTGTCGCTTCCAATGTGCCGAAGGGTCGGAGCAAGTGCTCTTTTACATCGCCAATATGTGCGGCGGCCCACATATGAAGAAGCACGAGGCATGGAAGAAAAATCAGCCGTCGTCTTTAATTCACTCGACCAGCACGCTTATTTCTCGTTGGTCGCTGCTATCTCATCCGCGCTTGAGCACCGCCGCACGGCGTTCGTGGCGAGCCTGTCTGGAGACTGAACCATCATGCCAACCATGCTGGATTACTTCGCGCCGTCTCTGGCCAGCTTCGAGGTGCAGCGAGCACAGGTCGCACCGATGCTCGCGGGACTGCGATTTGTAAACTCGATGCTCGATTTTGCGTTCTATGACGTACCGATGTTCAAACGGGTCTTGGAAAAGGACGGCGTTGAAATTGAGTGGACCGACGGCGCAACTGGCGCACCGGTGCAACCGCTGACAGACCTCAGCGCTCTGATGAACCCCGAAGGTTCCATTCTTGTCATTGACGCGGCTAACAGCCCTCATATCCGGCGTTTCAGCGATGTTGAAACCTTCCTCGAAGCGAGCACTGGAGGTGTCAGCCTAATCGACGCAATCTCAGTGAGCGGTGTTGGCAGCTCTGCACTTGGCTCGGCCGCGCTTGCATGGAACGCTTCCACTGCGCTGGAAAAACCGGTTGCAGCTATCGTTCCCGGTTACGGACTCGCTGATGTCATCCAGCAAGCGCTCGGCGGGTGGTTTGGATTCGAGATGTACAGCTACTGGATAAAGCAGCCCGTGCAAAACGTGCTTGCGCAGATAGCGCCGGGTGCTGCGTCGGTCGGACGCAATCTTCTCGCAACCACTCCAGGTCATGCCGAGGCACCCGGTACACAGGTACCGGTCTTTCGCCATGGCAGTGGTTCCTCCGACGTCCTGCACGCGATTCTTGAAGCCACCGACAACGTGACGACTCTGCTCGGCCATAGCAAAGGCGCGCTTGTCATCCAGAATGCGATTGCGGACATTCCCGCTGCCCACTTATCGCGTCTTCATGTCATGACCTTTGGTTGTGTAATCCCCGAAGATGCTGCAATTAAGCGCTATGACCAGTTCCTTGGGACGTTCGACGCACTTGGATTTTTGAATTCAGGTGGAAATTGGCCCGAACACAGTGTGTCGACATGGCACAGCACCAACACGGTCTCGCATCTCTCGATGCGCGTTTCGACTTTGGCAAAACACTGCTAGCAAGAGCCATTTTCTGCTTGAACGTAACGCCTTCGAATGAAGAGAGGTCGGAATGCCATTGAATCAACTCATAGAATCCGGCAATCCGATTTCGCCGCTGCCCGATGTTCAACGCACGACGTTCTCGCTCGATGTTCTGGGGAGGTTCGTTTCTAGTATTCGTAGCTGCGATTGAATCGCTCGTGCAAAAATTCCTCGACACTCCCCCGGGGGTGTGTAGACGTTGACCAGCGGAAAAGCAAGCCAATTAACGATGCGTTAAAAAACGCCACCACGGATGTCTCAAGTGCTGCAGGGGAAGCCATCCTTAGCGGCGTACACGTAGCGATGAAGGTTTCAGGAATTCTCTCTTGCGCATGTCGGTGACAAATTCTTTCGTGATGATGCGCAAAATCTATTTGCCATCCTAGGAAACGTGACTTGGCCATTGCGCTGAAGAGCGTGTATGAAAACTCGCTCGAGATATATCCATACGTTAAAGTCCGTTCCTCGATTGCTCGCGCCTCCCCGTTTCCTCACGGAAGTAATGCACATCGACGGCACTCCACGCCTAACGTTCGAAGGCTTAGCGAGGGGCGCGCGCTCGGTCATTCTCGAGTTCATCCGTAGAGCGCCGACCAGCAAGCGTGAAGAATTCGATTACACCAACGATTATCCAAATCTGCTGAGAATGCCGTTGGCGCCGAACATGTGGATACGAAATCCAGAGGTTCTCACAACCGACACGACCCATTTGTACCTCAACGGATTTTTCATCGAACGCGAACAACAGCGGTTACATCCCACAACGCCCATCACCGGTCCTCAAAAGTAACCGAGAAAATTGGGCAGTTGTCGCCAGTCCGCGCGATGCCGAAAACAATGCTTGCCATTAGTGACACTGCACTACTGGTTCGCTCAATGGCTAGCGGATGCAGAAAGGTCTGACGCTATAGCAAAAGCTCGGTAGATAACCTGTTCTCAAACTCCCCCTGCTTTGCACTGCTCTCAAGAACGACTCCTTGTGACCGCGCTTAAACAAGAGAATGAGAAGTCACACATGCGCTAGGTAGCGTGAAACCGAGTACCTTGATGCGCCGATTTTTTCTCGAGAGTTCGCACTATAGCGAAGTGATATCAAGCCGGATACCAGCAGGGAGACCGGAACGCAAAACGCAAAGTTCGCACATCGGTCGAGAACTTAACTCACCACAGTCTCAACATTAAACTAAATAAACTATCTCTTTAAATTCAATGCTCTAACTCTATTCACCGGGATTTATTGTGTTACAAAAATAGAACACTCTCACCCCGCTTATTTATTGTGTTACAACAAATCAACTCGCATAAATTCGCATGTGCAAGTCAGTTTTAGTGGACATTTTTAAACTCTTGTTTATCCTATATTTCTATTAAATTGGATTAACGGTTATTCAGATGCCAAATACAGCGAGAAAGACAGTGCTGAGTGAGTTCGTAATGACAACGGTAGCTGAGGAGACAAGCGCTGGGGCAGCTTGCGTGTCTCTTGCACTAGGTCAAGGAGCACGCGAACGGTACTACACAACCCCTGACATAGAGTACATGGAGCAGTGTGGATATGACGCGCTTCTTCATTTTCCAGCGGTATTTTGCGGCGATGGCTCACTTTGGGCAGAAGCAACCATGTGGATAGTCGACTTGGTCGGGGACGCGACTAATCCGAACATGCTTACATATTCAAATGTGGCTGACGACCTCGCTGCCTATAGGCGATTTCTTGAAGAGATGGATATCGACTGGCTCGCATTCGGGAAAATGAAGCAACGTCGCCCGACGTACAGATACAAGGCATGGCTTACGACATCGGCGCGGGGACGCATCATCTCTGTCAGCATCGCGAAACGACGAATGTCTACCGTTGTCCGATTTTACCGATGGTTGTTCGACGACTTAGGCTTCAGGCCCGAGAATCAGATGTGGATTGAATCACCCAGTCAAGTCCGCCGAGAAAATGAATCTGGCTACAACTGGAGCTATCCTATTCGAACCACCGATTTATCAATAGACGTCCCTGCCTCTGTCGACCCATTTGACACACGCATCCTTGATGGGCAGAAACTTCGAGCTCTCCCCCACAACGAACAGGTACATCTAGTCGAATCATTAATTTGCCTAAGAAATACAGAAATGAGCCTTATCTTTATCCTCGCACTACATACAGGTGCAAGGATTCAGACCATCCTGACAATGCGCGTGTCGCATTTCGAAACCGCGCCAGAGCTATTTGCGGGTGATGACATCCGCCTTAAAGCTGGACTAGGTACATCGATTGATACGAAGAAAGAAAAGCGAGGCACGATTCACTTGCCTCTTTGGCTATACGAGACGTTGCACACCTATGCGCTCAGCGAGCGCGCTCGCAAGCGCAGAAGCCGTGCGACCGATGGTGACCATAGCGAGCAACTTCTATTTCTTAGCCGAAGCGGAACGATGTTTTATCAACCACGAAACACAAGACATCGCTCCATCAGTCCACATACAGTCCGACATTTAAAAACGGGACAAGCGGTACGGCAATTCATTAAGGAAAAGCTCTTACCCGAGATGAGAAAACGTCTCTGCGACGACAGCTATACGTTCAAATTTCATGACCTCAGAGCAACATTCGGCCGAAATTTTCTGGAGGCATTACAACCTGCAATCCAGAGAGGTGAAACATCCCAATCCACAGTATTAGACTTCTTGCGACAGTTGCTGTGGCACTCGAGCGTCACTATCACGGTTCGATACCTTAAAGGGAGCACAGGCGCCGCGGCTCTGAAAGCAGCACAGGAAGGCTGGAATCAAGAACTCAACAACCTGGCAAAACAGGCCTTCAATTCTTCCGTAGCTAACGATGCCAATTCTTGAAGATATTGATATGCCCTTAGCAAAAGGAACTATCCTTTTGCATCCTGAGAGAGCCTTGCTAGTCTTTGAAGGCATAAATCACCGAATTTTCATTGGACAACTTTGCTATCTGGCTCGAAATACATCTTCACCAGCACGAAAAAAACAGACATTTGATGAAGATAGCTTAAGCCAAGAGCGAATCACTGCCGTTCGACGAATTATTTGCATACTCAGCGATGAACTCGAAATCAACTATCTACGGCCAATTACCGTACGGAATCACGCACAGAAAATCATCGAATTCTTGAATTGGTCTGATAACAATGAAAAATCTTCAGTGCTTTGTGACGAGGCCGAAACAGAAGTAGCTCTATCAATCTACTTCAAATTACTGAATAGAGAAGTCAAGGTAGGACTAAGAAAAACAAATGGCACATCAGATACACAAAGCACTCTCAAGAATTTTTTTACTCTATTTTTCGAAAATGAAGATTTCGGCGCCGACTTGCAGCCAACAAAGAGAGACGCTCGCGACACAAAAAACTCTGAGATTCCTAGAGCACATGACCAGGGCATTGTAATTTATTGGTGTCAGACATGGTATAAAGTCATCACGGATTTATTGCTCGAATTCAAATCATATCCAATTTCAATCAAAAGCGCTCCGGGTCACCCCGACATTGTCATACATCCGCTCTATTATAATGAGGATGCCAATATAGTTAGCGGATGGGATTTTAAGAAATGTGAAGTAAAAAGTATTAAAACGCTGACCCTAGAGTACGAAGAAAATCAGGGATTTAACCCTCTCCTTCAAGCGAAAAACAGTCGGGCATCCGCCATCGCGATGCTTAGAGAGGCAAACAGCAATAGAAATTCTTCAATTCGGATGTTCCATTCCGCCATCGCGATATACTGCTTTGCGGCGTTGTTTTTTATAGAGCTTGCGATGAATCTTGCGCAGTTCCTTGAGCTTCCATGGAGCAATGAATTAGAGACCAATATAGATTCTGGTCAGATATTGAAACAGTCACTCCGCCGCATAAAATATCGAGCAAAAGGTCGACTGGTTAGCTTTGATGTTTCATTGCAATTCATCCCTTCTCTGAAATTATTCCTTAAACTTCGAAAATACATCCTCGGCGGAAAAAAATTTCCATACCTTCTTGTGATGCTAGGCCGAGATAACAGGCCGACCAAGCTCAACCGGGATATGTTCAAGATGTTGGAGCAACGCCTACGCGAGTTCGGTATTACGTTGCCCCATATAACATCTAGGCAGTGGCGAGCCACAAAAACCCATTGGGTTGCTCGTAATTATGGAATTCCAGTGGCCGTCGATATGGCACAGCACTCGCTCGCAGTGGCGCTGAAGAGCTACTCAAGTGGTACCGATACCGAGCACAAATCCGAGATGGGGGTTCTTTACGATGCTATTGACCAAATCATTACTCGACCAAGATACAGCGAAACCGGCGGCAAGGAAAATGGCATAGGTATTTGTAAAAGTTTCAAACAACCCGAGAAAATAATTGACAACCCGCCGGTCACGCCAGATTGCAACTCAACAGAAGGATGTTTGTTTTGCAACAAACATCGTGCTTTTTCCGATGAAGTCGATATACGGAAAATTTTAAGTTGCAGATTTTGCGTTCGGTTAGTCAGCAACAGAGTTCGCTCGATGGAGCACTATGAGGAAACTTATAGCCCAATTATACGACGGCTTGATTTTCTCATCGAGGAACTGCGGAAGCGCGAACCTGCACTTGTTGCAAAAGTGCAGGAAGAAGTGGAGACGACGGGAGAGTTGGACCCTTTTTGGAGTAACAAACTAGAAATGCTCATTGAACTAGGACTAGCATGAAAAATAATACAATCAACAAAAACATATTGCGCACGCCATCTGCGAGCGATGAGAGCTGGCGAAAAATTTCAGATGAATCCTGTGCAACAATTGACGAAAAAGGTCGTCCGAGGTCATTATTTGGCGAATCAATTTGGAACATCGAAGCATATGGAAACTACCGGGCGATTAGTTTTTTATATTTTACTCAACTTACACCGCTCGGCACAGATGATTCGATTTATCGCGCATCCGCGATTCAAGTTAAACAAGTAATGTTTTTCTTGATTAACGACAATGGCCCGAGCGGCGTGGCCCCAAGTACGCTTCGTGAGAAGTTAGGCGCAATCAGAGATTTTTGCATTTTTTCTGCTTTTCGTGGACAAACTCTGTATGAAGCGATGGGTGATATTGACTCAATAAAAGATTTTGCATCAATCCCGGGAGTCGAAAACAAATGCAGCAGATTGCATAAAATATTTAAAGATTTATCAATCTTAGGGAAGGACCACACTGGCGTTGAAATACCATTCAAACAAGCGCAAAAAATTTTTGTTAATAAAATAAATCAGAAAAAGGAATCCCGACAATTCGCGGTTATCCCCACCAGAATATACAGCAAGATTCTTTCGATTTGCAATATAGAGTTAGATATCATTGAAGCGGCTGCATCCGACTTGGTTTCACAAATCAAACATGTTCGGTTAAATAAACAACCAAATTCCCTAGCGTCAGACGTACTGGTCGAGCTTTTCAATTATCATCAACAACCAATTACAACGAAGGGTTTATTTAGGGTTATAGGGGAAGTAAAAAATGTTCTGCAGATTTTGATTTTGGCTTACACAGGCATGCGCCACGATGAGGTCGACAGTCTTCCTTACGATTGTCTGAAAGTTGAGCCCCTCGATGGCGTCGTTCATTACATCGTTGAGGGCGTTAGCTCAAAAACTAAAGGCCGGAACATCCGCCGCGCCCGTTGGGTCACCAGTCGCTCAGGCGCTCGCGCAATAACAATCGCGAAGCTCATTTCGTCTGAAACTCACAGTCATTTTGGAAGTACCAAATTCTCTGATTCCATTGACGGTTCACACCTTCTTTTCTGTCGCTCTGGTCTATCTCGTTCAACCTATTTCGCCAATTTACCTCAGACTGGAATGGACCGTTATCTCGACGCACTATGCGCGCGCGCCGAGCTTGTCATCACGAAGGAAGATGTCATCGAACTTAAGCGTATCGATTTCTTTCGTGCATGGGATTCTGAAAAGGAGTTTTCCGTTGGAGCAGCGTGGCCCTTCACAAGGCATCAACTGCGACGCACACTTGCGGTGTATGCCCACCGAAGTGGACTGGTCACGCTCGATACATTGAAGCGCCAATTGCACCATCTAACAAATGAGATGGCGATGTATTACACCAACGGCTCGGCTTTCGCCGAAAATTTCATCGGTGAAATTGAGGACCATTTCGCCTTCGAATGGCGAAGCGCACTGGCAGGAGCACAGTTTC
The DNA here is from genome assembly GCF_050435665.1 of Paraburkholderia sp. GAS333. Taxonomy (NCBI): domain Bacteria; kingdom Pseudomonadati; phylum Pseudomonadota; class Betaproteobacteria; order Burkholderiales; family Burkholderiaceae; genus Paraburkholderia; species Paraburkholderia sp. GAS333. The sequence goes on along the minus strand of NZ_JBNDKS010000004.1, from coordinate 168,782 downwards.
TCGGTTACACGATAAACGTTCTACAGTCAGAAGAGAAACTGTCTGGTGGACATGCGAAATGGGTTCAAAGTAACGCGGTAAAAACCTCACCTGTCTCGGTTTATTCGAGGGAAGAGGCACGACGGATGTTTAAGGAGGGATTGCTTGCTCATCAAGATACACCTCTAGGCGGATGTGCGAGCACCACTCCCTGCAAGATGCCACCGCTAGAGTGGTTACAGCTCGAATGCCTAAAGAAAGATTGCAAGCACCTCATTATTCACCTCTCTCGCTTGCAGCGCGTTGCGAAAGCACAAAAAGCGCGTGTAGAAGCGCTGCTCAAACATTCACCCGACTCCGTCGAGTACCGAATTGAATCCGAAACGCTTGAGACACTCCTCAACGTCGAAGCAAAAATTCTTTCGGAGGGGCAAGCATGAGGTCCTCACTTGACGACTACTTCGCCGCGCTCGACCGGCTTAGGGCACGGAAGGCAAAGATAAACAACGACACGGTCGCCATCGAGGCCGGGCGCAAGAAGGGAAGTATCAAAAAATCGCGCCCGCAGTTCGCCGCCTTGATTTCAGCCATAGAACAGGCTAACCAAGAGATGCAGTTGGTCAATGATGATGGGGCTATGCGACTTGAGGAGCTGAAGGGGAAAATCGAAGAACTGCGCCTACGCTACGAGGCAGCAATCTCGCGCGAAATATCGCTACTACGACAGGTTCGAGAGCTAAAAACAGAACTCGTCAATCTAAGAGGCGGGAGCGTTGTTCCGATTCGCAGTAGATGACTACGAACATTGGCATACTTCGAAAGTGCAGTTCTCTCTGCGCAGAGGGGCCCGCGAACCACTGGGTAACGCGACACTGGTAGTGAAGCTCAATGATGTATCACTACGAGGCCGGGATAGCAAAATAGTGCATCTTTTTGAATGGACATGCCGTGCGTGCTTACGTCCATTTTTTGTGCCAAACAGGTGGACAACTCCAAAAACCTAACTCATTGATATGCAAGAAATTCCAACTGTCCATTTCGTACGTACTTGTGCATATACGAACAGTTGATGATCGCGTTCGTCGTGCCCAACGTGGTCGCGTGAGTCGTGAAGCCGCCCGACAACGCACCCGCAAAAATCTCGCACATCGCCGCAAGGCCGAATCCCTTGTGACCGCCGAACGGCGTCAGCGAACCGAACGGCGCTTCGTGCATGACTTTCGGATCGCGGGTCGGCATGCCTTCGTGATCGATCAGCGAGCCGGGGGGCACCTCTTTGTGCTGGTTGTACGCGACCCGCGTCTTGCCGTAGGCGACCGTGCTGGTCGCAAAGTCGAGCACGAGCGGCGGCTTTCCGGGGCGCGGATAAGCCGCGCAAAACGGATTCGTGCCGATGCGCCGGTCCACACCGCCGAACGGCGCAACCAGCGGATCGCCCGCCACGTTGACGAAGTGAAACGACACGAGACCGGCGCGCGCGCACTGCTCGGCCCAATGCCCGATGCGGCCGATGTGATGCGCGCCGCGCAAGCCGACCGCGCAAATACCGAGCCGTTTCGCGCGTTCGATGCCCTGCTCCATCGCCTCGAACGCGACCACCTGACCGAAGCCCTTGCCGCCTTCGACGCTCAGCACCGCACCTGCGTCTTTCACGACCTCGGCATGCAGGTTCAGTTTCAACTCGCCGTCGGCCAGCGACGCGACATAGCGCGGCGTCATGCCCACGCCGTGCGAGTCGTGACCGGTCAGATTCGCCGCCACCAGATGATCCGCGACCAGCGCCGCCTCGCGCGGCGTGCTGCCGGCCTTCTCCCAGATCGCCTCGATATAGGCGTGCAGTCGATCGGCTGGAATCCGGGGCGTGGCGGGCTGAGCAGTCGCGCGGGTGGTCATTCGGTCGGTCATTCGGCGTGTTGAAGTTGGCGTGTCAGTTGAAGTTGCGGACGGGAAACAAAACCTCCTCGCGACTTCAAAAACTCACGGCGCGGCGGCGATCACCTCGGCCACCGCTGCCGTCAGCTTCTTGCCGTACGGCACGTGCAGGAACTCGTTCGGCCCGTGCGCGTTCGACTTCGGCCCAAGCACGCCGCACACCATGAATTGCGACTTCGGGAAGCCCGCCTTCAACACGTTCATCAACGGGATCGTGCCGCCTTGGCCCATGTAGGCGACGTCCGCGCCGTAGTGCTGGCGCGACGCGTCGTTCAGCGCGGTGGCGAGCCACGGCGCGAGGTCAGGCGCGCTCCAGCCGCTAGCCGCGCCCGCGTCGGGCCTGAACGTCACCTTCGCGTTGTACGGCGGATCGACTTCGAGCAGCGCCTTCAGTTCGGCGACGGCCTTCTCCGCTTCGATCGTCGGCGGCAGACGCAGCGACAGCTTGAACGCGGTACGCGGACGCAGCACGTTGCCCGCATCGGCGAGCGCGGGCAAACCCGCCGCCCCCGTCACCGACAACGACGGGCGCCACGTCGAATTCAGCAGCGCCTCTTTCGGATCGGTCGTGGTGGGCAGGACCTGACCGCCATCCTGACCGCACGCCCACGGCAGTTTCTTCCAGACGTCGTCGCCGAGAATCTGCGCGGTGGCTTCCGCTTCACGCAGACGGTCGGCGGGGATCGGGCAATGAAAACCCTTCGGCAACAACGTGCCGTTCGCGGCGTCTTCGAGACGATCGAAAAGTTGACGCATGATGCGGAAGCTCGACGGCGCAATACCGCCATAGCCGCCCGAGTGAATGCCTTCGTCGAGCACGTGAACTTCGAGATCGCCGGCGACCAGGCCGCGCAGCGACGTGGTGAGCCACAGTTGATCGTAATTGCCCGCGCCCGAATCGAGACACACGACGAGGCCGACGTTGCCGAGCCGGTCGCGCAACACGTCGACGTAGGGCAGCAAGTCGTAGCTGCCCGACTCTTCGCAGGTTTCGATCAGACCGACGCAGCGCGGACGCTCGACACCTTGCGCGTCCAGCGCGGCGAGCGCGGTGATGCTCGCGTAGATTGCGTAGCCGTCGTCCGCGCCGCCGCGGCCGTACAGCTTGTCGTTTTCGAGCTTCGGCGTCCACGGGCCGAGGTCGTTGCGCCAGCCGTCGAATTCCGGCTGCTTGTCGAGGTGACCGTACAGTACGATCGTTTCGTCGCTACCCGAACGCGTGGCGGGCGTTTCGAAAAAGATCACCGGCGTGCGGCCCGGCAAACGAATGACTTCGAGCTTCAGACCGCGCACGGATTGCTGTTCGGCCCATTGCGCGGCGTCGGTGATCACGCGCTCCAGGTAGCCATGCTTGACCCACTCAGGATCGAACGCCGGGCTCTTGGCCGGCACCGCGATGTAGTCCGTCAGCGCGGGCACGATCTCGTCGTTCCACTTGCGGTCTACGAATTCGCGTAGCTTGTCCGGGTTGATGCGCTGGGCCTGCTGGGTCGTATCGTCGGAGATCATGATGGCGTCCGTGGGGGATCGGGTCAGTCGAAACGATCATGATAGTCTGGATGCGGGATCGGCTGAACCCCCTGCCATATATCCGGGCTGGCGGAGGGGCTGCTGGCTTGGGATAGCGTGCGCGGCGGCGGTGCCTGACAATGCGCCCTTCGAAGCCGCGCAATTGACACCGGTTCGCGCGACAATCGGAGCATCTTTCACACATCGGGAGCGGTTTCATGAGCGGCAACATCATCGTTCAGGCTATCGCCGCCGTGCTCGCGCTAACGCTGTATTTTCTGCCGGCCATACTCGCCGACCGTCGCCAGCGCCATGACGTGCTGACGCTGGCGCTGTTCAACGCGTGCCTCGGCTGGACCGTGTTCGGCTGGCTGCTCGCGCTCTACTGGTCGCTGCAACCGAATCCGCCGAAGAACGTCGCGGGCGAAGTCGTGCAGACGCGGAAAATCGTGCGGATGCGGGCGTTTTCGTCCGCCTTGATGGCGCGCGTGCAACGTCGCGAGGCGACGCGGGACCATCCGGAAAATTAAGCGAGTTGCGGCGGGCGCTGCATGGGGCAAGCAGCAAACGGCATGCGGCAAAACACGCGCAAAAAAAAGCCGGCCGAGTAACCGGCCGGCCAGGACAAAGATCGGGTTTAAGCGTGTTGCGCGGATTATCGGACCACTTCGCCGTACAAGCTGTCAGGCAGCCCGGCCTACGCGATTCCACAGCACGGAACCAGCCGGAATGGACCGGGGCTCAGCGCGCATGTTGGCGGGCGCGAACATCTCGCGGCGCAGTTCGCCGTGTTCGTCGAACCACTCGCAAATCAGCCAGTCGCCGGGGTTGAGCGCAACCGGACCTGCATAGGTCACGGTCATGCGCGGGCCTCCCTCCTTCAACGTAACGACGTCGCCGACGTTAAAGCGTGCGGCTGGCGGTGTCTCGAATGCGTCAATGGTAGCGGTCAGCATAATTACCCCCTACGGAACCGTTGAGCTTTATTAAGTCATTGCACCGGGTTTCTCGACTTTAGCCCTACTGAAGGAAAACTCTAAAAGTTCGCCAAGATTAACAATTGAATTTATTCGCAGCAAGCGCTTTTTATAGATACCGTTTTCAGATTCACGGGAATAACGATCCAGCCGAAGCTGCACGAGTTGAAACCAGGAAAATCCCTGAATAATCCGCCAGATGCGGCTATGTGCGGCACCGCACGATCGCCAAGCCTGCCGTATGCACGCTGTCACCCAAGGTGGAAAGCGCGCCCGGTTTCTTCATATCCAAACTCCCGGAAAACCGTAGGGTTTATTCCCGGCCATCTAAAATTGAAACTTACCTATGAACAGCCGACTCATCGGTAAATACGTGGCGCTTAATTATGTTTTTGTTTAAACCGGATAATATTTTCCGCAATGCAACCACTGAAAACGATTACGGTCCGGTTATTTTTCAAACGGCTTGCGTGGCGCGACGCAACACAAATTGCTGATGCCGAACCAGTAGCACGCTCAAACCAATACATATAAACATCAGCAACGCGTTGATTGCGAGGCTCACCTGAAAGCCGTGGGCATACGCGGCAGGCGCGGTACTGCCGCCAATCGCGCCGAAGAACGCGCCGCTGATCGCCGCCGTGCCGAACGCCGAGCCGATCTGCAAGGTCGACGACACCACACCCGAGGCCAGCCCCGCCTTTTCCGGCACGACTTCCAGCAAGACGATGCGCATGATCGACGGCAGCAGCAGGCCGTGGCCGACGCCTGCGCACAACAGCCCGCAGTAAAACAGCAGGTCCGGGGACACGGTCTGGGTCGAGGCCCAGCCGGTCACGGCGAAGCCGACTGTCATCATCGAGAAGCCCAGCGTCAGGACGTGGCTGCCAATCCGTTTGACCACCGCCGGCGATGTCAGCGGCCCGAGCACAAAACCGATCGCAAACGGCATGATCGCGATACCTGACGCAAGCGGCGTCCAGTGCAGACCGGTCTGCAGGAAAATCCCATAGGTCAGGAAAAACGCGCTGTTGCAGTAAAACAGGAACGCGAGCACAAGACCCAACGCGAAGGCCCGGTTGCGGAACAATTTCAGATCGACCAGCGGATGACCACCGCCGCGTTCGACCCGACGCTCGGTCGCCACGAACAGCGCGAACACAGGCACCGCGAGTGCGAACATCACGAAGGTCCACGTCGGCCAGCCGGCTTCGCGGCCGTGCGTCATCGGATAGATGACGAGCAGCAATACCGCCGACAGCAACGCCACGCCTTTCAGATCCACACCCGTGCTTGTCGCGGGCTGGTTCTCCGGCACGAACTTCCATGTACCGATGAACGCCGCGATGCCGATCGGGATGTTGATCAGGAAGATGATCCGCCAGTCGAGTCCGAATGGGTGGTATGTGATCAACGCGCCGCCGCCGAGTTGACCGACGATCGACGACAAGCCGAACACGAAGCCATACAGGCTCATCACTTTGGTTTGCTGATGCAGCGGCACCACCGCGCGGATGGTCGCGAGCACCTGCGGCGCCATCACGGCGGCCGCGATGCCCTGCACGATCCGCGAAATCACCAGCATGTGGCCGCTGGTCGCGAAACCGCACAGCGCCGACGCAACCACGAACGCCGCCATGCCGGTCATGAACATGCGGCGCCGGCCGAACAGATCGCCGAGACGCCCGCCGGTGATCAGCAGCACCGCATAGGCCGATGCGTACGCGGACACCACGAGTTGCAATTGCGCGTCGGTGGCGTTCAGGCCGGTGTGAATCGAAGGCAGCGCGAGGTTGACGATGAAGTAATCGAGCGGCGCGAGGAATGCGCCGACGAACAGTACGGCAAGCGCGAGCCCTTGCCGCTCGAAGCGAGGCACGGCCCTTTCCACGTGCTTTTCCGCCGATCGCGCCATGCCCGCAGCGACCGCGCCCGGACAGGTCGCCACGCCTGCCGTCGCGTCGGCGGGTCCAACGAATGCCGCCGCAGCGGACTTGAGGGATTCGTCTTTCATGACCGATCGTTCAAAAATTCGACAAAAAAATTTAGACGAGGGCGCGCATTGCGACGTCGACTATTCCGATTAACGCATCTTCCTTGTGGGCGACCCGCCCTAACACGCGCAGACCCTGCATCACGCACAGCAGGAAATCGCCGACCGCTTTTTCGTCGAGCGTCGAATTGAATGCGCCGCTCGCCTGCCCGCGTATCACCGATGCCGCGAGCAACGTGGCCATGCGACGCTGGATCGCGGCGACGCGCGTGCGTAATTCTTCGTCGCCGGGCTGCATTTCCAGCGTGGTATTCGTGATGAAACAGCTACGCTCGCCGGTCAGCGCGCAAGCGACTTTCGCGTAGTGCAGCAAGGCGTTTCGTAGCGACTCTTCGGCCGGCACCGGCGCGTTCAGCCGTTCGGCCAGGCGCGCGACCGAACCTTCCGCATAGTGATCCAGCGCGGCGAGCATGATGCCGTGTTTGTCGCCGAATACGCCGTACAGGCTGCCGCGCAACAGGCCCGTGGCTTTGCACAGGTCGTCGATCGACGTGGCGTGGTAGCCATGGTTCCAGAACACCTGGCTCGCGCTGGTCAATACCGTGGCGGTATCGAACTCGCGCGGGCGCCCACGGGAACACACTTCACCCGCTTTCTTGGTGGATTGCTTTGGATTGCCAGATTGCTTCATGTGACGGATATTATGACTAACCGTTCAAGAAAGCAAGGGCGGGAGTTTGATACGGTACCCGCGAGGAAGTGTGGCCGTTGCGTAAACCGTTGATTGTCGGCCCGAAAAAATGGCTCACGTCGATCCATTTGTTTGCCGACGAAACGCCCCGTCCAGGCGTCCGCTAATGCAGTCAGCTGAAATAAAAACCGGCGACGGAGATAACCCCGCCGCCGGCTTCATCAAACTTGCGTCAACTCAAAAGCGCCTCAGGTTTCGAGTTTCGCATCCATCGTGATCGTCGCGTTGAGCACCTTCGACACCGGACAACCCGCTTTCGCGTCCGCGGTGGCTTTTTCAAAAGCAGCCTTGTCGCCGCCCGGAATTTTCACTGCCACGTCGAGATGCACCGCCGTGATCGAAAAGCCGCCGCCGTCCTTGTCGAGCGTGACGGTTGCGGTCGTGCCGATACGCTCCGGCGTGATGCCGGCCTTGCCCAGTTCCGCCGACAACGCCATCGAGAAACAGCCCGCGTGCGCAGCCGCAATCAGCTCTTCCGGATTCGTGCCGATGCCGTCCGCGAAGCGGGTCGAGAACGAGTACTGGGTTTCCTTGAGGACCCCGCTGTCGGTGGAAATCGAGCCCTTGCCGTCCTGCAGGCCGCCTTGCCAGACTGCTGATGCCTTGCGCTTCATCGCTCTCTCCTGTTAATGCCCTGCTTCGCGCGCAGCACGACGACGAATTGACACCCACCGCAACAGCCACGCCCCGGATGGTTTGCGGTTGGGCATCGGTCGCGAGTTCCTGCGCGGCGCCGCAGATGCGGGCGTGGACCGAACTCCATCATAGGCGCTTCCCCATGCCGGCGTGATGACGGTGAGCCAAACGTCGGCAAGGAAAATTACCCAAATCGATTAAACCTAAAAACGTAACAATCATTTCGAAAAAAGTTGCTTTATACCTTACCTTACAGAAAATAAACTGAATTCATCGGATCGGGAAACATGATTCAAACCGGTTCCATCAACAATCTAATTCTGGAGGTCATCATGAAATCACTTATTTCAGCCGTTCTGGTTGCGTCGACTCTGGTCGTTCCGGCTATCTCGTTTGCGCAGCAGGCCAACGCGCCGCTGACTCGCGCTCAGGTGCGCGCCGAAATCGTTACGGCGCAAAAAGCGGGCCTCCTGTATCAGAACGACACGCAATATCCGAAGGCCGTCCCGCAAAACGGCGCAGCGGTGCTTGCTTCGGCACAGGGTTCGCAGGATGTGGGCGGCGTGAACGCGGGTTCGTCGGAATCGGGCGCGTCGGCTTCGGTGCAACACGGTCCGCTGTCGATTTATCGCGGTCACTGATGCGCGCCGTGGCCTGGTAAGTGACAGGTCAGCCGCGCAGGTTGCGGCTTGAGTGGACGGGTCGCTGAAGATGGTTGAAGCGGGTGATGTCACTACTGCACCCTGAAGCGCTCCGGTTGCCGAGTTTTTTTTGCAACCGGGGCGCTTTTATTTTGCGCACTGCGTATCTGCGCGTTGAGTCGATAACCCGGAGTCGCAGCGAAGTAGAAATAACGGCGCGGTTTGAAAGAACTCCATCCAGATCAGACGCAATGCCCGACACGGCACTCCCGCGCGTCCGGTCATTCGGTGAATGGCAAACTCTGCTGCCCGATGGCCCGCATGTCGAACACGTTCAACGTCATCGCCACCAGCGCGTAGTAGCCCAGCAGGCCGACCAGGTTGATCACCACCTGATGCCCGAAACGATCTACAGCCTTCGCATACGTCGCGTCCGACACGCGTTTCGTGTCATACAGTTCGCTTGCGAAATCGTGGATCAACGCGTCGTCGGCATCTGCGAAAGTGGGACGGTGCCCCTGACGGATCGCCTCCGCGTCCTCCTCGGGGACACCGGCTTCGAGTGCGATCGGATAGTGAATGTGCCATTCCGCCTGCGCCTGCCAGCGCGCCGCCGTCACCAGAATCGCCAGTTCCGACAGACGCAGCGGCAGGCCAGTCCGATAGCGGCAAAACGCGCCGAGACGCTGTGCCTGCTGCGCCAGCTCCGGGCTATGAATCCAGCCGAGAAACGGCCCATTCAGATTGCCGCGCGGACCGGACAGAATTTCGTCCAGCACGGCCTGCTGTTCGGGTGTGGCGCCGGAGATGTCGAAGTGAGGCAAACGCGGGGTCATGATCGTGCTCCTGCTCGCGATAAACGACGTGTTCAGATTAACCGGCTGCTCAAAGGCCAGCGAGCGCACCGTCGATTGCATCGGCAAGCCGGCTGACGATCTCGTCGATATCGCGCGCGGTGCAGATGAACGGCGGCGCCAGCAGTACGTGATCGCCGACCTTGCCATCGACGGTGCCGCCCATCGGATACACCATCAGGCCGCGCGCGAACGCTTCACGACGAATCGCCGCATGCAGTTTCAGACCCGCGTCGAACGGGGTTTTGCTCGCGCGGTCCCTGACCAGCTCTACGCCGACGAACAGCCCGCGCCCACGCACATCGCCGATATGCGGATGCTGCGCGTAATGCTCGCGCAGTCGTCCGCGCAACTGCTCGCCGCGTGCCTGCACGTTTGCCAGCAGTTTCTCTTCATCGATCACGCGCTGCACTTCAAGCGCCGCCGCGCAGGCGGTAGCGTGGCCGATATACGTATGCCCGTGCTGAAAAAAGCCCGATCCGCCGACGATCGCCCGATAGATCCGGTCGCTCACCAGCGTCGCGCCGATCGGCTGATAACCCGCGCCGAGCCCCTTCGCGATGGTCAGGATATCGGGCGCCACGCCGTCTTCTTCGCACGCGAACAGATAGCCGGTGCGGCCCATGCCCGACATGATTTCATCGAGAATCAGCAGCACACCGTAGCGGTCGCACACCGCGCGAATCTTGCGGAGGTACTCGCGCACCGGCGGCACTGCGCCGGCCGTCGCACCGACTACCGTTTCCGCGACGAACGCTGCGACCGTGTCCGCGCCGAGTTCGAGAATCTTCTGCTCGAGTTCATCGGCGAGACGCTGTGCGAACGCCTCTTCGGTTTCGTCGGCGCGTTGCTCGCGATACGCGTAACACGGGCTCACGTGATGCGCTTCGATCAGGATCGGCAGAAACGGCTCGCGACGCCATGCGTTGCCGCCGATCGCCAGCGCCCCCAGCGTATTGCCGTGATAGCTCTGCCGACGCGCGATAAAGTGCCGGCGCTGCGTTTGCCCCGTCTCGACGAAATACTGGCGCGCGAGCTTCAGCGCGGCCTCGATCGCTTCCGATCCGCCCGACACGAAGTACACATGCTCCAGCCCTTGCGGCGCGCGCGAAACCAGATAGTCGGCGAGTTCCTCGGCGGGTTCGGTCGTGAAAAACGAAGTGTGCGCGTACGGCAGCTGTTGCGCCTGCCGTTTGATCGCGTCGATCACACGCTGGTTGCTGTGGCCGAGACACGAAACGGCCGCGCCGCCGGATGCGTCGATGTAACGCTTGCCGGTCGAGTCGACGATTTCGATGCCGTCGCCTGCAACGGCCACAGGCAACGTCTGCTTCGGCGAACGATGAAAAACAGTGGACATGATGGGCTATTCCTTATTGTTTCGGGTCGCGCTGAGGCCGGGCAATGAAGGTGTCGAACGCACATTGCTGCTGGCGGAATACGTTCATCGACACCCCTGCTTCGCCAATGTCGAAGAGCGCGGTGGCGAGCGTGTTTTCGTCGTCGGGATCGAGCGGATCGTCGCGGTAGATCGGCAAGCCTGTTGGCGCGCGATCGTGCAGCACGTCGAGCAATGCCGCAGGTTGCAACGACGTGGCGAGCGCGAGCGCTGGCAGCAATGCCTCCACTCGCAATTGCCGGTCACGCGACGAATCCGTGACGATTTGCGCTTCCGCTTCGCAGCCGGGATGAATCATGTGATTCGCGTGACCGGAGAGCCGCGAGACGCGCTGCACCGAACACCGCTGCGTGGTCGCTTCGACGCTGAACAAACGCGCGTCGCCCGCACAACCTAGCGTGTGATGAAAACCGCTCGCCGACGGCACCGTACGCAGGATTCGCAATGCTTCGTCGAGCGAGGCTGCGTCGAGCACGGCGCGCGCGAGGATCATCCTGGGCACGCCGACGCGTGGCATGCGGATACGCAGATTGTTGATCGCCTGCGCAATGCCAGCGCGATTGGCGGCGAAGGTATGACCCGGCAACGAACCGGGATAGTAGAAACTGACGAAACCGGGTTTGCCGACAGGCTGCACGTCGACCATCGCACAGCGCTCGCGCAGAAACGGATCGCCGTCTTCGTTGTGCGCGATGAAAAGTGCGGTAGCGTTGGTTTCAGCCGCCGCCAGTGTCGTGCAGCCGTCCGGCGCGTTGTGGATCAACTCGCCACGGCAATTCCACAAAAACACATCTTCCGCCGACCACTCCAGACCTGCCGCCATGCCATCGAGTTCGGCCAGTAAGGCTGGAAACTGCACATGTGCCGCCTCGCGCATTTTCTGCACGAAAGGATCGCCGCGCCAAGACCGCACCGCGCGCCACGCGCGGCTTTGCTCCATGTAATCGGCGAATACCGGCCGCGCGATTGCGCCGAGCCGGTAGCCGATTTCATACGGCTCGCCGATCACCTGAAAAAGATTCAAATCCTGCTTCGACGTCACGACTCGCACCCAATCAACAATCGGTACATATTTATACGTCAAAACAACATTTGTTGTCAAATCACGCGATGCGACTCCAAACGATGACACCGCTGATTTCAAGCCGGATCGTCTGAAGGTCTAAACGGAAAGACTCAAGGCACGTACGCGCCCTTCGCGTGCAACGACTGTTCGGCAATGGCAAGCTGCTCGACCGCGCCCGCGCCTTCGAGCGCAAGCAGATGCGCGACCAGCGATTCGGCGATCGCGGTTGCCGCCACCAGCGACGGAAAAAACGAAGGACTCTCGTGCGAGAAGATCAACACCTTGTCGGCGTTCAGCGCGATCGGGGAGACCGCGCTATCCGTGATCGCGATCAGCTTGCTGCCCTTTTCAAGCGCGGCCTCGGCGACCCGCGCCGCTTCGACTGAATATGGCGCGAAGCTGACAACAATTGTTGCGCTGTCTCGCTCGACGGTGCGCAGTTGCATTTCGAGCGTACCAGCCTCGCCGTTGAGCAGCGACACCGATGGCCGGAACAGCCGGTAGCCGTACACGAGGCCGAAAGCCACCGCATAACACGACCGGAACCCGGCCACGTGCACATGCGATGCGCGCCGCAACAGACGCGCGGCTTCGACGATCACGCGACCATTGTGCGCGGCCGTGACATCGAGATTATGTTGCTGCGCAACGAGCAGATCGTTCGCCAATGCGTCTTTCGATTTGACCAGCGAACGCGCGCGGCTCGTAAGCGGTTCGGGCCGCGTACGCACGCGCGCGACGAACAGGTTGCGCAACTCGTTCCAGCCGGGAAAACCCAGTTGCTGGGACAGACGCACCAGCGAAGCCGGTTGCACCTGGGCGCGCTCGGCGACCTTGCGCATGGACGAGACCGCGACCTCGTCGGGATGATCGAGCAGGAAACCCGCTCCCATCTGGAACTGCGGACTCAGTTCGGCAAAGCGTGCCCGGATCAGGGCGGCGAGCTGGTCAAAACTGTCTGGCATGCGATGGTCCGGACGAGCCGTCGATATGGATGACAACAAATGTTACCACCGGGTCTGGTGGGGTCAACAGGTGGGAAAAACGCTGGTGGTGAGAGGTAAACGAAAGCTGGTTTGCGACAAACAAAGTTGATCTTGCCTTTTGATGCAATTAAAACTGGTCTGGCAACTCGCCTGCAGATCACAGCTCCTTGTGCGATAAGGTATTCGAGCCAACTCTATTCTGCGTTGCGGATGCGTTTTCTAGCGTTGAAAAACCTACGAGCGTCTTTTTAGAAAACCTTCGCATGCCGGATAAAAACATGGTTCTTTAAAAATCAAACTCTAAGAAAAAATTTAATCAAACATATCTGATCTTGAGATATCCAGCTTGCAAATAATTCTGGCATGCCTCGCGTGCCCGTCAAAGCGGCTCCGGGTGCGCCTCCGCCTAAACCTGTGACGCTCGCAGTCGCTGTACTTTCAGACGCGGACTCGATCTCCTGACGTAGCGCTTGCGCTGCCTTGCGCGCAACAGTCTGCTCCTCGTTGACGAGATCGGCTATCGGCCTGTTGACCTGATTCGCAATAATCCTGACATCAAAACTAAGCTTCGATGAATGAGGCGACGTGTTCGGCGACGGCGTGGGAGCAGCTGTGTGGTTCGAGCGTCTACTGCGTCACGTAGTCGTGGTGCACATCGAAGAATCGTCATATCAGTTGGCTGCTTCACTTGGCTCTGTTGCCAGTTTCGAGATGACATCCAGCACGCCTGTCTGGAGCCAGACGGATGGCACGAGGAACCCTCGATGGTCAAGCCGGTAGACCAAAGAAAAGCTGTTGAAAGAGTGGCTGGACCCGGCGAGCGCCTTCGCGACTGGCTGCGACGTCGATGGCGGCGCGACTGTCGAGGAGGGAGTATGCGGGCAATGCAGGAAGGTCAATGCATCTTGGGGGCGTCCCAGATGAACTCCGCAATAGCGGTCACGGACGATCGCCGCCTGGCGCGGGAGAGAGCAACCGGTAGAACGTAGTTCAAGCGGCGCCCCGGGGGCGGGCGGTAGGTGCGATGCTAGACATCAGGTCCGTCCCCAGAAGGGTTAGCTTCCAAGCGTTGCCATACAGGACGGTGGTCAAGCTGCAGGATACTGGGCGCACCGATAAACCGGCTTTTATCACCGGTCGAGCTGGTGGGAGCGGATCTGCCGGGCTCGCTCACTTCAGCAGATTTTCGGGGCGCCTCGATCGCACGGCCAAGGCTCATTCACCGAAAGGGAAATCAACGTCAACTTGCAGATGCAACGTTCGTTCGCGCAGTTGCGCGAGTTGGAGGGCGGCCATTGCCGACGGCTGCCTTCCGAGACAGGTACGGCGTAGAGAGTGCTTTGCCAACATTCGTCGCTCAAGTGCGGTCGATATCGGCTTTCCGCAATGGCGAATGGGTCTGTGGGCAAGTTCCCGCCCCTCGACTGGAACGTACAACGGTCATTGGACCGTTCAGTTCTGTTTGAAACCAGTCCGTTGCTCAACCAGTACATATAGGCCGAAGCGGACACTGAGAACGGCAGGCAGCTACGTCGGCAGTGTGGCTGAAGGCAGTCGGTGGCATGGTCAGGTCAGGCAGCCAAATTGCCGCTATTTCAATGAATGAACTCACCCTTCCGACCCACAATTGTCATTCAACACAATAACGCTTGATGTCAGCAACTTGACTATAACGGTCACTCGCAGGGGTACGTCTGCGGACATGTTTGCCCACTACAGTTGCCGCAGCGCGGTCGCTATCCACCGATCTTTTTCGCGCGCCGTTTTATGCACCCTAAAAAACACAAATTTTTATTCGTATCCGGTGGAGTGGTAACTAAACCAGGCTATCAATCCACCGCCACAAGTCAGTGACAAATCGATGCCTTCACCGCGAGCAGCGCCGGCCTACTTAGGCACAAGATAGTGCTGAGGAGAGTCCCCAGTCGCTTGCCGGAACATGGCGATAAAAGCGCTGGATGTACTGTAGCCAAGGTCGGCCGCCACTTTCGCGACAGTCTGCCCGTTCGCAAGCCGGGTGATGGCCTCCGCGACCCTCAACTGCCGCTGCCACAGACCATACGTCAGCCCAGTTTCCTCGCGAAAACGGTTCGCTAGCGTGCGCCCGGTGGCGCCGAATTTCTCGCCCCACACATCGAGCGATTGATTGCTGGCCGGATCGTTCAGCAAGTGCGCGCAGATTTCCAGCAGACGCTCGTCGCGGGGGAGCGGAATTCCGCTTTCGGGCAGCGCAGGCTGCTCAGCGAGGATTTCAAGTAGTAACGATGCAGCACGAGCCGCGCGACTGTCCGGACTGTACTCTCCCCCGCCCTCACTCACCAGAATTGCCAACTCGCGCAATAGCGGGGTAATTGCAATGATGGTCGGCTTTGTCCAGGACCATGGGAACAACTCAGGTTCGATATATACATTGCAAAGCTCGGACTTTCCCACTGCGTGCAATTCGTGGTCGACATAGGACGGAAGCCAGATCGCACGCGACGGCGGCAACGTCCACGTGCGTGTCGGCGTCAGCATCCGCACGACACCGCGAATCGAAAACGCCAACTGGCCGTAGGAATGCTGATGCCAGACCGAAACGTCCTTATGTTCATAGCGGGAAACCGCAGCAAATACGGGCCGCGAGATGCGCTCCCGGCTTCTTGGATACTGCCTTACAAGGAACTCTTTCACGGTTTATTCCGCTTGGCCGACAAAATTCGCTATGGTAGCTCAAAATGGAATAAATGCTTCGAAAACTCACTACTTCATTTCAACCTATCGGGACCGCGAGCCGCTATCCTCTCGTACGGTCGCCAAGGCGCCATGGTCGCCTCAATAGTTAATGGTTCTCATTACATATCTGTGCGCCAATCATGGTGTCAAGTCGGCATAGCGTACGAAGGCGGCTTGAGGCCTTCTCCGTCGTCATGCGAGGTAGCGGGGCGTCGGGGCTGAGCCCATCGATAAAAACAAAATTGTTCCTACAAACAAAGCTCGTTTCAGTGGAGGGTCGTCGCAATGAGCCGACTCATTTTGATATTGAAAATCTGTAGGACGGGGAATGAAAAACAGGAAAGTTGGGCAATCGCGGGGCAATAAGGGCAGGCGGTATGGGCTGACGGCGAGCGCGCTCGCGGCAGGCATCGCGTTCACGGCAGCAGCTCACGCGCAATCGGGTGATACGTCGACCACGCCAGCCTCACAGGCGGCACAGCCAGCGGCGGCAACATCGGCTCAGGCTTCGGCCGCCCCTACCCTGCCGGCCATCAAAGTGAGCGCGGATCAGGACAAACTCGCGCAGGCGGTCAATCCGGCGACCACGGTTGGTTCGAAAATACCGTTGAGTCAGCGCGAAATCCCGCAGTCAGTCACGGTGATTCCCCAGGAGCAGATCCAGCAGCAAAGCATGCGAACGCTCGACGACGCGATGACCTATGCGCCCGGCGTCACCGTCTTTCATGGCGACTCCGACCGGTCGAACTATTACGCTCGCGGATTCCCGGTCGACACCTGGCTGCTGGACGGCGTGCCCACCACGCAGAACCTGGCATCGATTGCCCCCAGCCTCGTGATGTATGACCGCGTCGAGGTGCTGACCGGTCCGGATGGCCTGCTGAACGGTTTCGGCAGTCCCGGCGGCTCGATCAACCTGGTGCGCAAGCGCGCGCCGTCGACGTTCAGCGCCAACGCGGAACTCTATGGCGGTACCAGTAGCCATCTGGGTGCGGATGTCGATATCGGCGGTCCCATCAATGCAGCGGGAACCTTGCGCGGCCGGGTCGTGGCCAGCGAAAACTATCAGGACCTGTTGCAGGACTCGACCTGGCAGCGCAACAAATCGGTGTACGGCACGCTCGAAGCGGACCTCACGCGCGACACGACGGTTCGGGTCGGCGCGAGTTACGACCGGACCGACAAGAAAGCGTCCTGGAACGGCGATCCGGTCTATGACAACTACTCGCCCGTGCCAGTGTCCCGTTCTGCCTATTTCGGTGCGCCATGGAATCACGCCTCGTCGGATATCGTCACGGCATTCGCCGGCGTCGAGCAAAAGCTCGGCGGCGGCTGGAAAGCGAATCTCGACTTCAACTATCTCGAGAACCGCTACTCGCTGATCAACGAGACCTTGCTCACCACTGTCAGTCCGGACAACCAGGTGACGTTCAGTTCGGATAAGTTCAGGTTCGACGATCAACAGGAGTCGATCAACCTGATGGCGAACGGGCCGTTCACGCTGTTCGGACGCGAGCACCATTTGACGGTCGGCGCCAGTTATGAAAGAGAGAGCCTGAAGCAGACCAATTACTATTGTGGCGACAGCGACAACGCGCTGCTCGGCAGCTCGGGGAATTTCTGCGAGTTCACCGGCAGCCTCTATTCGGATCTCTCCGCCGAGCCGGCATTCGATGGTCCTGTCTATGGACGCACCACGGTGACGAATCAGTATGGTCTCTATGGCAACGCGCGCATCAGCCTGCTCGATCCGTTGACGCTGGTGCTCGGTCTGCGCGGAACGTGGTGGAACGAAACCTACACGCCCAACGCATCGGAGAATCCGTTTGGCGATACCGTCACGCATAGCAGCATTACGGGCAAGATCACGCCTTACGCGGGGCTGATCTACGACATCGACGATCACCACTCGGTCTACGCGAGCTACACGTCGATCTTCGTCCCGCAAACGGAAACGGATGCATCGGGAAACATTATCAAGCCGATCGAAGGCGAACAATATGAAGTCGGCGTGAAGGGTGACTATATGCACGGTCGCCTGAACACTTCGCTGGCCCTGTTCCAGTTGACGGAGAGAAACCGCGGCATGGCTGATCCGCGTTACCCGGATCAAGGTTTCTATATCGCAACGGGCAAGGCGCGCAGCCGTGGCGTCGAAATGACGGCAACCGGCTATGTCACGCCGAACTGGTCGGTATTCGCGGGGTACACCTATACGGATACCTATTACATGGACTCCAGCTCCAACCCCGACTACATCGGTTTCTCGGCCATTTCACCAAAGCATCTGCTGAAGCTGTGGACCAACTATCGTCTGCCGGGCGAGTTCAACAAGTTCTCGGTAGGCGGCGGGACGGTGGTGTCGAGTGGCATTAGCGCGACGGACGGTACGGGAACGGTTGCCCAGGGCGGACACGCAACGGTGGATCTGCGGCTTGGCTATCAGATCAACAAGAACCTGTCCGCGGCGATCAACGTGACGAATCTTTTCGACCGCCGCTATTACGAATCCATCGCGAGTACCGGGAGTCTTTTCTACGGCGATCGCCGCCAGGTGTTGTTTACTTTGCGGGCCGCCCTGTGATGCAAGCTTGAGTCCAGGGCAGCGTGGATGTACTGGCTGAACCCGTCGTATCGCTTTGCCCTGCCTGATGCGCAACCAGGCAGGGCTTTTCTGCTTGATTGACTGCATGGCGTGAGTGGACATCGAATCGTAGATGAAGTGCATCAATGAAATGGGAGTCCTGAAATTGACGAGGCGCGATGTATTGCGCGCGCTGATGCTGTCGGCGGCATCACCTGGCGTCTGGGCTATGCCGCCGGCACGGCCGGCCGCTGCGGGCATTCGTGTCGCGACGCCCGACCGGATCGGCACCGAGACGTTGCTGTCGCTCGGCGTCTCGCCGGTAGCGGTCGGCTCGCAGGGAATTTATGCCGCTATCGGTGGAACGCCGGCGCTACCGCCTGGCGTGATGGATGTGGGCTACCCTTTCGAGCCCAATCTGGAGATACTCCGCGAGCTTCGGCCCGAGCTGATCGTTATCGAAGCAATGAGCGCGAGTCTTAAGGGCGTACTCGAACAGGTCGCGCCAGTGTTGGTGATGGAGATTTACACCGGCAGCGGCCGCGCGGATTTTGTCGAACACGCCAGCGCAGAGATGTTTCGCGTGGCGCAGCGTATCGGACGAATCGACGCCGCGCGGAAGTACCGGCAATGGACAGACAAGCGCCTCGAAACTATCCGCGACCGGATGCGTGGCGACGCGAAGCGACCCGTGCTGATCGCACAACTCGATCCGTCGGGACGAAGCATTCTGCTGTATGCGCGTAACAGCGTGTCCAGTGACGTGTTGCAGCGGATCGGCTTCGAGAATGCGTGGACGGGGCACACGAACGCCTACGGTTGCGCGCAGATCGGACTTGATCGTCTGGCGACCGTGCCCGAGGCCGACCTGCTGTTTATCGACTACGGCGAACAGACTCAGGCCGCTATGGCGCAACTGTCACAAAGCCCAATCTGGAGCCGTCTACCGATGGTGCGCGAGCGCCGAGTCTATCCGATCGCGCTTTTCGACCCGATGGGCGCATTGCCGACAGCGGTCCAGTTCGCAGAGCACTTTCAGGCTGCGATGCTCGCACGGGGGCACGCATGATGAGCGCCACGACCGGAAGTCGATACGCTGCCGCGCGCTTGCTACGACCCGCTTATGTCGTCCTGATTCTGATGACGCTCGCGGCGTGGCTCGCAGCCGTCGATCTTGCGCGTAACGTACCTGTCGCGCAGTGGGCCACGCTGTTCGCGTTTAAAGAGGCAGACGACCTGCGCGTGCTGACAGCGCAGTATTCGTTCCTCCCGCGCTGCGTCGTCTGTCTGATTGGCGGCGGCATGCTCGGGCTGTCCGGCGCGATCCTTCAGCACGTACTGCGCAATCCGCTCGCCGATCCGACGACGCTGGGCGTATCGGCAGGGGCCAGCCTGTCGCTCGTCATCATCTCGCTGTGGTTTCCCGCGCTGCTCGTCCATGGACAGGAAGGGGTGGCGCTGATCGGTGCACTGGCGGGGCTCGGTATCGTGATGTCGATTGCGTGGCGGCACGCGTTCTCGTCGATCGGCGTCATCCTGGGCGGATTGCTCGTCACGCTGTCGGCAGGCGCAGCCACTTCCGTGCTGATGCTGTTCTTCGGCGAAGACCTTGTGTCCGTTTTTCTCTGGCAAAGCGGCAGCCTGTACCAGAGCGGCTGGACGACAGCCGCCCATCTCCTCAAGGAGTGGCTCGCGGGCGTGCTGGTCGTGGCTTTGATCAGCCGTCCTCTCGCCGTGCTGGAACTGGGAGACGAAAGCGCGCGCAGCATCGGACTATCGCCCCGCCTGATTCGCGTGGCGGCGTTGGTAGTGGCGTCTGCGCTGGCTGGCGCTGTCGTGAGTTCGGTCGGGATGATCGGCTTCGTCGGCCTGACCGGACCGTGGCTTGCGCGGCTCAGCGGCGCGAGGAGATTGCGGCAGCGACTGGTCTGGGCGTCCCTCGTCTCGGCCGCGTTGCTCTGGCTGGCCGATGGCTGCGTGCAAGTGTGGAGCACGCCCGGCAATGAACTTCCGACTGGCTCGGTGACGGCTCTCGTCGGCGCGCCGCTGCTGCTTGTCATGATGCGTAGCCTGCGTGAAACCGCGCCGTCGTCAACCGGGCCGATGCCTTCGTCGCGCATCGTGCGGCGGCACGGCGGAATCTGGGCCATCGCGGGCGTCGGTACGCTGATCGCGCTGATCGTGACGGCTGCGTCGTTCAATCGCAGCGTGAGCGGCTGGGGCTGGGACACCTGGTCACACGTCCGCTTCATGTTTCCTTTGCGCGGTCCGCGGATCGGTGGGGCAGCAGCGGCGGGCGGCCTGCTGGGTCTCGCAGGCGTGCTGATGCAGCGCATGACGGGCAATCCGATGGCGAGCCCGGAGATCATCGGTGTGTCGTCCGGCGCGTCGCTCGGCATGATCGTGCTGATGTTCGTCATGCCAGGCTCCGCTCAAGGAATGCAGATTGCCGCCGCCAGTTGCGGCGCAGCGCTGGCGACTGCCGCCGTGTTCGCGGTGGCCTGGCGTCGCGCGCTGTCGCCCGAACGGCTGCTGCTGACCGGCGTGATGACAACGACCGTGCTCGGCGGCATCGTGTCCGTGCTGATGGCAAGCGGCGATCCCCGTACCTTGTTTCTCACTGCATGGATGTCCGGCTCGACCTATCCCGTGCAGGCGCAGGCCGCGTTGCTTGCGCTGGCCCTGCTTCTGTTTGTCGCTGCGTCGATTCCGTTTATCGCGCGGCCCATGGACATACTGATGGTGGGCGAGCCGGCGGCGCTTTCCGTTGGCGTCGATGTCCGCCGCTACCGGGCATGGATGCTCGCGCTATGTGCAGTCACGACCGGCGCGGCCACGGTGATCGTCGGCCCCATTTCGTTTATCGGCCTGATGGCGCCACACATGGCAAGGATGGCCGGTTTCAGACACAGCGCGACCCAGGCATGGGGCGCGGCGCTGCTCGGCTCCGCATTACTGGTTCTCGCCGACTGGCTGGGCCGGAACCTGCTGTTTCCGAACCAGGTGCCGGCGGGACTGCTGGCCATGTTTGTCGGCGGTCCCTATTTCCTGATCCTCTTATGGAAGCAGAAATGATCTCCGCTGCCTATGATCTTCCGCTCGACGCCGACGTTGAGCGCCGTTTGCCCACGGACCACGCCGTATTCGCGCTCGATAATGTCGGGTTCTCAATACAAGGGCGTCCGCTGGTCGAGGGGCTTTCGTTGTCGTTGTATGCGCGGCGCGTGACGGGACTGATTGGACACAACGGATCGGGCAAGTCCACGCTGGTCCGGATGCTCGCCCGGCAACTGCGTCCCACGCACGGCGCGATCCATTTCTGTGGACGCAAGCTGGAAAACTGGCCCATCCGCGAGCTCGCACGTAGGCTCGCGTATCTTCCGCAAACACCGCCTCCCGCGTGCGGGATGCTGGTTCGCGAGCTGGTCGCGTTTGGCCGGTACCCGTGGCGTGGGCCGTTAGGCCGGTTTAGCGTGACAGACTGGAACAAAGTGGACGACGCGATGCACGCCACCGATGTCTGCCGTTTCGCCGATCAGCAGGTGGACACGCTGTCCGGCGGCGAGCGGCAGCGCGTCTGGCTCGCGATGCTGATCGCTCAGGATGCCGAGTGCCTGCTGCTGGACGAGCCGACCTCGGCGCTGGACGTAGCGCATCAGGTCGACGTGCTGTCCCTCATCAGGACACTCGCGACGGAACGCGGGCTCGGCGTGATCGTGGTGCTGCACGATATCAACATGGCCGCGCGCTACTGTGACGAACTCGTCGCCCTGCGCAACGGGCGGCTGATTGCACAAGGCACGCCTCAGCAAATCGTCACGGCCGGGCAGTTGCACACCATTTATGGCGTCACGATGGGCGTGATGCCGCACCCGGACACCGGCGAGCCATTGAGTTTCGTCCGCTAAGACCGCCGGGGCCGCGTCGACACTTCATACCAATCACAAAAAAATCGTCAGGAATCTCGATGAGAGAAGATCAGGCTTCAATGCCGTCCCCCAGCTTTGCAAGCGAGACATTCCGGCTGCTGCGTCCGTTCTGGCCCATCATGCTGCTGGCGACCACGCTCGGCGTGGTCGGCGGACTCTGCACCGCATGGCTGCTGGCTGTCGTCAATGACGGCCTGCACGCGCCAGGCGTCATCAGCCCCAAAATGATCGCGACGTACGCGGGCCTGTGCGTCGTCACGCTGTCGTGCAATGCTACCGCCGGCATCGTGAACAGCATGATCGGACAGAAGATCATCGCCGCGCTGCGCAAGGACATCTCGGCGCGGATCGTCTGCGCGCCCATCGCCGCGATCGAGCGCTACCGTATGCACCGGCTGCTCTCCACGCTCAACAGCGATGTCGAAACAGTCAGCGCAGTGACGTTCAGTTTTCCCAGCTATGCCGTCGCTTTCGCGGTCACGCTCGGCTGTGTCGTCTACATGATCGCGCTGTCGCCCGTGCTATCCACTCTCGCGGCGGCGGCGATTATTGCGGGCACGCTGATCAACCAGTACGCAATCACGAAATGGCAGCAGCACTACAAGGGCGTGCGCACCGCACAGGATGAACTCCAGAAGCAATACCAGGCGATCACGGAAGGTGCGAAGGAACTGCGACTTAACCGCGAGCGCCGCCTGAGCGTGTATGGCGCGCGTCTTTCTGGCGCCGCCGACCGGGTCGCCGATCTGAAGATTCGCGCAATGCGTCTGTTTTATGGCGCCAACTCCACAAGCGCGACGCTGTTTTTTATCGTCATCGGACTAATCCTTTTGTGTCAGCAGCGACTCGGGTCGCCGGCCAGCGTGGTCAGCGGCTTCGTGATCGTGCTGTTGTACGTGCGCGGGCCGGTCGAAGTCCTCGCAGGCAGTCTGCCGCTGTTGAGTCAGGCGAAAATCTCCTTTCAGCGCGTCGCCGAATTGAGTGCGCAGTTCACCAACCGCGAGACACGTCTGCTGGAAAGCACCGCGGCCAAACCACTGCCCGAGATCCGGACAATCGAACTGGACGGCGCGACGTGGGCCTTTCCGCAAGCCGAGGGACAACCCCTTTTTCAACTGGGGCCGCTGGATCTGCAAATCCAAAAAGGCGAGACGCTGTTTGTGATCGGCGAGAACGGCAGCGGCAAGACTACGCTAATCAAGCTGCTTCTGGGCCTGTATGCGCCCGAACAGGGTCAGTTGCTTCTGAACGGTGAGCCGGTGCAGGCCGACGCGATGGATGACTACCGGCAGCTTTTCTCAGCCGTGTTTTCCGACTATTACCTGTTCGATGATCTGGTCGTGCAAGACCCGGCCTTGCTGGCGCGCGCCTCGACGTACCTCGAACAGTTCGAGATTGCTCACAAGGTTCAGATCAAGGATAAGGCGTTCTCGACCGTCGATCTGTCGACTGGGCAGCGCAAGCGTCTTGCGCTTATTCACGCGATGCTGGAACAACGGCCTGTCATGATGTTCGATGAATGGGCCGCCGATCAGGACCCGACCTTCCGGCGCGTGTTTTATACCGAGTTCCTGCCGGAGTTGAAAAGGCAAGGCAAGACGCTAATTGTTGTGTCTCACGATGACCGCTACTTTGATATGGCGGACAGGCTAATTCGCCTCGAAAGCGGGAGAATTGCGCAGCTGCCTGAAGCGCCATTGCACTCTTATGCAGATCGCGCCGGGCGTGGCGGCAGGTGGGCTGATGTCGGCGAATAACATCTAACCCCTTTTGCATTTTATGAGGCCGGGTTGGTATGGCGGTATTTCAGCGCTAATCGGCGATCTGGTGACATACAAGGTCTCGGAAACTTATATTTTGAGTTCCAACACTGGCACCGCAAGTCTCGTATCGCATGAGCCGCCCTCGCTCGCACATCAACTTTCCAGCCGCTAATATCATGCGACGTCCGATTGAGAACTCAAAGCGGATGTCTGAATGTCGATTCATGCTGAATGCTGAGCGGCCGCTGATGGCCGACAGATATCGGATTTTTGACCGCTGGCAAGCTGGCAAGCTGGCAAGCTGCAGCAACGTTGCGGGAGCCTGCGATGAAGCCGGACACAACTCTGGTGAGTCTGAACATGCGTGAACTGGACAGGCTGAAGGTCATTCAGGCTTCAACGAAGGTCGCTAATTCATCTGCATACCGATCGCCCATGGTGTTTGGCTCGGAGGATGATGCTTCTCGCTCCCTGAACCAGGCGGAACCGGAAATAGATGTCTCGACGTAGCTTCTATGCCGCGGGATCGCTCCGCCGGATCCATTCTGAACCCGGACGAGACTCAGCCACGCAGCAAATGCGCGACGTGACCAAGAGGAGAGCTCAGCGTTAGCCCCGAAATTCAGAGCTACTGTGCCTTCTTCTAGCCTCTCCGCGACCAAACCACCGGAAACAAAGGACTTTCCATCTGTGCCCCTTCTCGCAGGGTTTCGACGAGGCCAGGAAACTCCGGCGATGTGCGCCATTT
Source organism: Paraburkholderia sp. GAS333 (assembly GCF_050435665.1). Lineage (NCBI taxonomy): Bacteria > Pseudomonadati > Pseudomonadota > Betaproteobacteria > Burkholderiales > Burkholderiaceae > Paraburkholderia > Paraburkholderia sp. GAS333. Next base: position 144,320 of record NZ_JBNDKS010000004.1, on the reverse strand, counting down.
CCGCGGTGCATGACGGATATCGTCGCCAATGAAGCGGACCGAAAACGCACGGCGCCGCGACGCCCCGCCGACGCCGCCCGACGCGTGCAGCGTCAGCATGTTGAAGCACACCATATCGCCGGGTTCGAGCGCCCAGCCGATGATCGGAAACGCGTCCCGATTTGCTTCGATATCCGGGAGGTCGGCGAGGCTTCCTTCCGGAAACCACTTCGCCTGATTGTCCATGAACGTGCGCGGCATCAACCAGGGTCCGAGATGCGAACCTGCGACAAATTCGAGCCGCGACGCGTGGGCGACCGGATCCACTGGAATCCACATGCTGACGTTGTCGCCGCCGCTGATGTTGTAGTACGGCTGGTCCTGATGCCAGGGTGTACGTTGCCGCGTGTTCGGTTCCTTCACCAGCAGATGATCGTGATATAGACGCACCGTTTCGCTGCCCGTCAATGCAGCGGCGACCGCGGGCGCGGCCGAGTCGAAAATGAAGCGGCGGTATGCATCGATTTCCGACCAGTTGCAGAAATCTTCGAAGAACCAGCCGGGGTCGTCGGGACGGCTAGCCACTTTCGCACGCGGACTCGGCGAAGCGATATTGCACTCGATGCCGGCGCGCAACAGCTCGATCTCGTCGGCGGTGAATATCTGCCGGACACACACTGCGCCATCGCGGCGAAAATCGTCGATCAGCTGCGGCGTGACCGCGCGCGCGATGCGCTCGTTCAAAGACTCAGCCATTGTTTTTCTCCTCCTGAAATAACGTGGCCCAGCGGTTCAATCGCCGAAGATATTGAAATTGAAGTATTTCGCGGCGACTTTCTGATAAACGCCGTCCTGCCGGATCGCCACGATCGACTGATTGATCTGCGTCTCGAGTGCAGTATCGCCCTTGCGCAAGCCGATCGCGACATCGCCCGCCACACGGCTGTCGCCAACCGGCTTGCCGACGAGCGCGAAGCCCGCGCCACGCGGAGTCTTCAGAAAACCGAAATCCGCCTGCACGGCTGCCTGGAACGCCGCATCGATCCGGTGCGTCACCAGATCCTGATAGATCTGATCCTGCGTCTGATACGCGACCACCGTCACGTTTTTAGGCGCCCATTCGGCGTTCGCGTAACTTTCCTGCGTCGAGCCCTGCACCACGCCCACGCGTTTGCCCTGCAGCGCCTGCGCCGTCGGTTGAAGACTCGAACCCGCAACGGCAATCAGCGCCGAGCTGCTCATGTACAGGCGATCGCTGAAGTCGATCTGCTGACGGCGCGTCGGTGTTGCCGACATCGCCGACAGGATCGCGTCGAACTTGCGAGCCTTCAGCGCGGGAATCATGCCGTCGAAATTCTGCTCGATCCATACGCACTTCTTGTGCAATTGCGCGCACAACGCGTTGCCGAGATCGATATCGAAGCCGACATACGATCCGTCCGGCGCTTTCGATTCGAACGGCGGATAACTCGGATCGACGCCGAAGCGCAGCGTTTGCGGATCTTGCGCATGCGCGGCGAACGACGCCATTGTCAGCGCGCAGAGGGTTAAGTAGATCGCTTTTTTCATGGCATTCCCGGTGGGGTCGTGTCGAAAGTAAATGGGCATCCATTTGCCTGCGGCGCCCGATGGCAATCAGCGCAACAAACTGGACAATGCAGGCCTACGGCTCAGACGAGAAAGTGCTCGACCAGTTCGACCCAGTAGCGTGCGCCGGTCATCAGAATGCTGTCGTTGAAATCGTATCCCGCGTTATGAAGCATGCAACTGCGTTCGCCTTCGCCGTTGCCGATGATCAGATAACAGCCTGGGCATTGCTGAAGAAACCACGCAAAATCTTCGCTGCCGGTGAACGGCTCTACATCGTTAAGCACAGCGTCGGCGCCGAACACTTCGAGCGCGACATCAAGAGCGAAACGTGTCATGTCCGCGTCGTTGACGAGCAGCGGATAACTACGCTCGTAGTTCAGCTCGGCGTGCGCGCCGTACACGGCGGCCTGCGCATGAATCACTTCGATAATGCGGCGCTCCAGCGTTTCGCGCACCTCCGCGCGCAATGCGCGCACGGAAATCTTCATATGCGCTTCGCCAGGAATCACGTTCGACACTTCGCCCGCGTGAATCGAGCCGACCGTGATCACCGCCATGTCGAGTGGCGCGACGTTGCGCGACACGATGGTCTGCAACGCGAATACGATCGCCGCACACACCACGACAGGATCGACGCTCTTGTGCGGCATCGCGCCGTGACCGCCGTGCCCCGTTACGCGCACCGTCACCTGATCCGCCGACGCCATGAACGGCCCGGCGCGAAAACCAAGCTTGCCGGCCGGGAATCCCGGCATGTTGTGCATCGCGAACACTGCGTCGCACGGATGCTGTTTCAGCACGCCCTCTTCCAGCATGCGGCGCGCGCCCGCCAGTCCTTCTTCCGCGGGCTGGAAAATCAGGTTCAGCGTGCCGTTGAAGTTGCGCGTTGCGCCAGATGCGCGGCGGCGGCAAGTAGCATCGCGGTATGGCCGTCGTGACCGCATGCGTGCATCTTGCCGGGATGCACACTGGCGTACGGCAAACCGGTTTTCTCGGTGACCGGCAGCGCGTCCATGTCGGCGCGCAATCCGATATTGCGAGCGCCATCGCCTGCCTTCAGCGTGCCGACGAGACCGGTCGCGCCAAATCCGCGTTCGACGCTGTAGCCCCATTGCGTGAGGCGCTCCGCGATCAGATCGCTGGTCATGAACTCTTCGTAGCCGAGTTCGGGATGCGCATGGATCCGCTGGCGCAGCGCAATCATCTCGTCGCCGCGGGCGAGAATATCGGGAGTAGAGGTCATTCGCGCTGGGTCGCCTTGTTTCGAAAAGTGAACACGTAGCGCTAACGTAGCCTGTCAGAAAAAGGTCCGGGAGAGCTAGAATCGTGAACGCGTCAACCAAAAGTGAACACTTCGTCGCCGAAGGTTCGGCGTGCGGCGTGCCGCCTGCGCGCCCGGGCGTGCAGGTCGTCTGGCTGCCGCCGGATCCTGTTCAAGGAAAAGCATGAAACTGCACCACCTGCGAACCCTCGTCGCGATCGCCGAAGCTGGCGGCGTGCGTGGCGCGGCGCGCGCGTTGAACGCGTCGCCGGCTGCGATCACCAAGAATCTGCGGCAGCTCGAAGAAAGCGTGCAGATGTCGCTGGTTACCCGGACTTCGTCCGGTGTGACGCTCACTGAGAGTGGCCAGACGTTGCTGGTTCATGCGCGGCTGATGGTCGGTCAGCTCGCGCGTGCGCAGGAAGCAATGGATACGTTGCGCGGTGTCACGCACGGCAAACTCACGATCGCGGTGACGCCATGGATCGCGATGACGTTCCTGCCAGACGCCGTGACGCGCTTCTGCGAGCGTATGCCGAACATCCGCCTCGAATTTTTCGAGGGGTTGCTGTCCAATGCGAATCCGCGTTTGCGCGACGGCAGCCTCGATCTGTTCATTGGCCGCCCGACGCCGGGCGCATCGGGCACAGAATTCGACTGCCGCCTGCTGTTTTCGTCGACGTGTGCGTTGGTCACACGCGACCGGCATCCGCTCGCGAACGCCCGCTCGCTCGCTGATCTGGTCGATCTCGACTGGCTGTTGACGTGGGATCCGGAGACCGACACGCCCGGCTCCAACTCGATGTTCCACCGCTACAACGTCGCGACGCCGCGCAAGATTCACGTCACACATTCGTTGTCCATCGCGCTGTCGTTGCTTAGGAAAACGGATATGGTCAGCGTGTTTCCGTGGCCGCTGGTCGAGGTGACAGCGGCTCGCGAAGGACTGTGCGCAATCCCGCTGAGAGAGGACGTCGAAGACGCGATGGTTGGTGTGATTTACCGTAGCGGCCATCCGCTGAGCGCCGCGTCGACGTGCTTTCTGAATTGCATGATCGAGACGATTCGAGAGGGCGTCGCATCGACATCATCGGAGACGCAGCACGTTCTGCGATCGGTGGAATTGTTGATCTGATTTCGACCTGGCCTTGCCGACCCAAGTCTTTGACACGTGTGCAGTTGCTGTGTCACAGCGTCGATGCAAGGTCGCGGATCGACTCGCGCAGGACAAGTCCGGTGACGTGGCGATGCATACCCTGGTTCGCGTTCACGTCGGCAGCCGCCTTACTGCCCCAGGTAGGACTGAGCCGGGTATGTCAGACGTCCTGCGGCGCCGACCGGATCTCGCAGTCAAATAAGCGGGCATGTCTACACGCTTACAGGTGTTGATCATTTGAGAAATTGCGAATGGGTTTTGTCGACGGCGGATTCAACAGGTCGATGCAACATCTGAAATCTGCGTGAGCAGCGGAGAGGTTGCAAATCAACCATCGGGCCTTCTGGGGCAGGATGTCCCCGGCGGCTTCGAATTGCAGCCACTGCCACGTGCGCGTCGATCATTTTCTTCATGGCCCATTCCTGCCGATCAGGGATGAACGCCGCCGGCCAGGCCTGCCGTTCAGGCCTCGCCACCGTGAGACAGTTTCCGACTTCTTTTCAGCGGTTCAGCCAGCCGTGATATCGAATGTCTCGCTTATAGCCGACAAATGAGAACTCAAGAGCCAAGTCGACCTGTTAAAGCACTGACCGGAACGCTCGACTGCAACAGCAAACTCCTCTCATCAGACGTCAACAAGTAGTCCGGTCAGTCATACAGATCAGGCCACAGCACTTAGTTTCTTGAAATATACAGCATTGCTGTATATTATCGTCATGCGCTCTCCTGCGGGAGTCGACGAATTTCCAAGGTAGTTAAGGACTGGCATGTACACCAACGACCCCAAAGCTGTTGTCAAGCGATTCAATTACGAAGTAATCCGCGACGGCAATCGAGAAAGCTTCGAAGCACTCATGGCACCCGACTTCGTCAACTGGTCTGCGCCAAGTGAAGCGACGCGAGGCGCCGAAACCATGTGGGCGACATTTGCTTCGGTGTTGCGCCCAGCAATCGCGGGCCTGGAGGTCCGCATCCATGAGCAACTTTGCGACGGCGATAAGGTCACGACGCGAAAGTCGATCTCCGGCAAGCATGTTGGGACGCTGCTTGGCGCGGCGGCCACCGGCGAAAATATTTCCATCGACGTAATCGATATCGTCCGTATTCGGGACGGACAATACGTCGAACATTGGGGCGTGAATACGCTTGCAGCTGTCGTTGCGCGACTTCACAAACAGTGAGTGCACCCAACATGAGTCGAAGTGACGTCTCAACCGTCCGCGCCGATGACCCCGCATTCCTGGGCGAGTCAATTCGCGATGTCGTGAGCCGCCTCGTTAAGGTTGTCCGCGCGCAGAGTGGCACGCACTCGAACGCGCAGAACGAGACACTTTCGCTGCTGGAGCGGTCCGGCCCTGTCAGTATTTCAGCCTTGGCCGTGGCGAGGTCGGTGACACATCAAACGATGCGGCTGGTCGTCATGAAACTGGTCGAACAAGGGGTGGTAATCCTGCAACAGGACGCTGAAGACCGCCGCGCTTACGTCGTGGACCTGACCGACCAGGGACGCGCACAGATTGCGCATGACCGGTCTGCACGTTCGCAATGGCTGACAGAGCAACTGATAAAAAAGACGAGTCGTGAAGAGCGCGCGGCATTGGCAGTTGCCGTTCGAACCCTTCACAAGCTGGTTGACTGATCCGACCTCGCGGCGACTCCGTTGGAGCTAACCCGAAGTTGCCGGAGAGTTGGAAACAGGAGATGACAAGGAAGGTTGCTAGCAGCGATGACCGGTAGGTCGATACGGCAACCAGGATAGTCCGTCTGGCAGGGCGAAGAAATCATCCAGCGATTCAAAGGGACGCCGATGCACATTTGAGCTATAAAACGACAAGACGTCCTCCATATTTCGTAGAGCTTGTCGAGACTCGCGAGCCATTACCTCGATTGGATTGCAGGTCGGATCGCGGAAAAACATGGTTGCCCATTAATCTGGCTTGCCATCGAAACGTATCGTGGGTCATGTTCAGACGCGCGAGGCTCGACTCGCTCAAGATGAGCAATGTCGGCTCGCACGAGTGCCGACGCTCTCTCACTAGTCGAGCTCTCTCAAACTATCGTGCATGATCTCGATACGCTGCAAGTGATTACTGCCGTGCTCGAGCAGTCGCTGCGCAACCAGCGAGCAGATCAGATTCACGACTGCCGTCAGACCAATCAGGCTATCGAACAGCATCAGGCCGTCGGTCTGGCATCGGATAACCCATCGCGCCAGTTTCGCCGGTTTTCCCGCAATCACGTCGGACATGTAAAGGATGGGAACGCCCGCCTGCGCCAGCGCCGTAGCGATATGGCCGACAGCGGGCAGCCAAAAGCGTTGTTCGACGGTGTCGATGAACTTCACAACGACCGGCCGTCGAAAATGCACGGTTCGACGGATGTCGGCGATGTGAGCTGGGTCACGCCGACCGTGCAGTGCATGACGGCGTGCTTCGCTTTTGGGACGTCACCGCATTCGTGGCAGTGGGTCTCGCAAGGCAAAAGTGCACTGGCGCACAAGGGGATGACGCTGGCCGCGAAAACGATGGCCGCCACCGCACTCGAGCTATATACGAACCCTCTGCTGCTCGCGGCCGCGCGAACTGAGCTGATGGAGGGTCTGGCCGAATAGCTGTATGTGTGCCCGATCCCGGCAGAGGTGCAACCGCCGGTTCCCGGACGTGCCGCCTGATTTTGTAGGGCTGTCAAACCTCCCTCAATTTATCGGCGGAGTATCAGGCTCGGCAGCAAATGCGGGCCCACGTCGGCGGGCCCGCTCGATCTCGACGTGGAGGTCACGGGCGTGGTGGACAATCACACAGGAGGAGCATGGGGAGGCCGAATTCCGATGGGATTGTCCGTGTGGCTGCGCACCGGCGGCATCGACATTGCGGTGTGCTCGATCCGCACGCAGCTAATCGAACGCGATTCGCTGACAGGGCTGGGCATCGATCTCGACGGCAAGCGCCTCATCGTCGTGAAGTCCAGCAACCACTATCAGACCGGATTCCGGCCTGGATCGGACGCGCTCTGGCATGTGAATTCGCCGGGCGCGTTGCCCTCAGACTTCTCTTCCCTTCCCTACACGAAGCGCGATACGAACTACTACCCGCGCGTCCAGAATCCATGGGCGGAAGACGGCACGCCGCCCACCATTCTGTTCGGAGGCAAGACGGTGACGGCGAACTGACACCTGTTGCTCTGCACGGTCGTATTTTGTCCCGCTAAGCTATGCCCTTGGCAATGAGAATAGAGGGCGCTTGTGAAGTTGAGACAACTCGATTCGCTGCGTGCGGTCGCCGAGGCCGGCAGTCTTCATGAAGCCGCCCGGCGCCTGTTCCTGACGCAACCGGCAATCAGCCGCTCCATCCGCGAGCTGGAAGTCGAACTGGGCATGCAATTGCTCACCCGATCGGCGAATGGCGCCACGTTGACGCCATTCGCCCACCAGGTGCTGAAACGCGCGCTCGTCGTCCAGCGGGAAATCGGTCGCATCGCGGAAGATGCGCAGACAGCGCGTGGGGAACTCGGTGGCCGCCTGACGCTCGCGATCACCCCTCCTGCCTCTACCCGTGCGCTCGCCGACTCCCTGCTCGAACTCACGAACGCGCGCCCGGACGTCAAACTCGAAGTGATCGAATGGCGTGGCGCAAACATCTCGGACGGACTGCGAAACGGCACGATCGATGTAGCGATTTTCACGCAATATGGCGAACCTAAAAACGCGGCGTTCGAATGGACCAGGCTGTACGAGCTCGACGTGCAATTGACGATTGGGGCTTCATACCTGGGTAGCGAGTCTTTATCGATCGAGCAGATTCACGCGCTGCCGTGGCTTTTGCTCGATTCCCCGACCGATGAATCGAGCTTCGTGGCAACGCTATTCGGCGAGTACGGTATGCCGCCGCCGGAGCGGATAACGCGGTGTTCCTCGATGAACCTATACCTCGAACTGTCGATGCAGATGCAGGCGGTCGCGGTCTTTACGTCGCTGGCTACGCCGCTGCTATCGCAGCGTGCAAACGAGGGCATGCTCAAACTACTGCGGCTGACCGAGCCGACGCCGAAGGTCGGCATGTACCTCGCCTACTCCAGCGAGGAACTGCTGACCGCGACCGCCGAGGATTTCATCCGGCGCCTGCGCGCCAAGCTCGATGGCCGCGACGCGGGCCGCTTGCCGGCTGGCATTCCGTACGACGACAACCGGGTTAGCGCTCGCTAGTCACGAGATTGCCGTCATTTGCAGAGCGGCCGACAAGAACGTTGGCGCGCGGATGAGGCCATCTCGCACGATGCACAGGACATATGCCACGAGGCGATACCGCAGCACGCGCGGTATCGCCCAATCGACAGCGAGCGGCGATCATCGCATCACCGGCGGTAACGCCGCCCGATGGTGGCGCCACGCCGACCGACAACGTAGCGGGCCACACGACTCAGCGGCGCGGCCCTCTATACCGCGCTTGCGACGACCTGTGCCGTGGCGGCTGACAAGGTCCACCCCAGATGCCCGTGCCCGGTGTTATAGAACACGCCAGGCCGTTTGCCTCGTCCCACCTTGGGCAACATGCTCGGCATCATCGGCCGCAGACCTGCCCACGGAATGACGCGCGAAGTCGACACCTCGGGAAAATGCCGACGCGTCCAGTCCACCAGCGGAGCAATCCGGTCCGAACGAATGTCGCGGTTAAAGCCGTTGATTTCAGCCGTACCGGCCACCCGAAAACGATCCGCACCGAGCCGGCTCGTGACAATCTTCGCGCTATCGTCAAGCAGACTCACCCATGGCGCGCGCTGCTGACTCGTCTCGTCGTCGAGACAGACGGTGATCGAGTAGCCCTTCACGGGGTAGATATTCACGTGGTCCCCTAGCATCGACGCAAACTCGCGGCTCTTCACACCCGCACACACCACGATCCGTTCGAACGTGAAGCACTGTGACTCGCCTTCGAGATTGACCATTAGCGAGAAGCGTCTGTCAGCGGCTGGCTCGATCGACGTGATCTCCGCGTCGTAGTGAAATTCGACGCCCTTCCGCGCGCATGCTTCAGCAAGGCCGCGCGTGAATTTGTGAATATCACCGGTCGAATCAGACGGGGTAAAGAAGCCACCGAAGAAGTCGCCATGCAGCGTAGGTTCGATTCGTTGCAGTTCACTTGCGCTCACCGCGCTGCGGTCGAGTCCACCTTCGCGCAGCATTTCGTTGACCTTGCTGGCGGCGTCGAATTCCTTTTGCGTCTTGTAGATATGCAGAATGCCGCGCCGCTCCAGATCGAAGTCGATGCCTTCTTTTTCGGCGATCGAAAACAGATGCTCTCGTGCGGCGATCGCGAGCCGTACGGTTTCGACCGTGTTGGCGCGGTAATGCGGAATCTGCCGCAGGAACTCGCCCATCCACGAATACTTGTGCCATGTGGGCGTGGGGTTGAGCAATAGCGGCGCGTCGCGCGTAAGCATCCAGCGCAACCCTTTTATGACGGTGGCGGCACTGTTCCAGACTTCCGCATTACTCGCAGACAACTGACCGCCATTCGCGAACGAAGTCTCCATCGCCGCATAGCGATGGCGTTCGAATACGGTGACGTGGTGGCCGAGCTGCGCGAGGGCGTGAGCCGTGGTGACGCCGGTAATGCCGGCGCCGATGATGGCGATTCGTGACATGACATGGTCCAGAGTAGTTGAGCATCACCGGTGTCGATTTCATATCGAAACCGGCGCTGATGCCCCATCTGTCCATGTACCTGAGAGTTTCTTCCCAGCGTTTTTTCGACGGCATGCGAGCCGTGGAAGCCGGGAATCCCCTTCGGTGGGCGCGCATGGCACCGCTCTCCAGATGTTCTCGCGGTGCGGTCCTTTTGCCTGAGAGTTTCCGGGGCGGTTGCTCCGTCGGCGTCGTCACGGCCTCTGACGATCTCTCCCGCACTGCATGACTGAACGGTTCGACAATACCGTGTCAAATTTTTTACCGCAAGTATTTCGTGGATCGCAATGCGTGCGCGGTGCTCATGTCTGCGCATTGAAATCACCGGATCGCCAACCGGTATTCCCAAGATTGATCGATCGCGTTTCCAGGATTGGCGTGAGTACACCCTTCAATGTCGAGGCGATGGTCGTCACCTCGCGATGCGCACTGAGTCATCATTCTTTCATGGGTTCACTCCAAATTTACACCCTTAAGTGGGTCAGTTCTGCGTGAACATCAACAGTCCGACTTGCTGGAAAAAGAGCCTCAGCGTCGACGACAGTTATCGGAAGGATTGCAGTCACTTGAGTGACTTCGTGTCGTCAATGCTGAATGGCGGAAATTGGCCGACTGCTATACGACCAAAGGCTCATTGTGACCAGGTGAATCGAGGTCCAATAATAAAAAAAGCAGTGAGACCAGTAAGCCAGAGTTCGACTCTGCATCGCGACGGCGTTCATTAGCGAATGAACTGAAAACCGGCTCCTGCCGAGGGCGACAGTTTGCTTCGTTTACTGCCCCATTTCGCTTGCTGCCCTGCAACGCGTCATCGCTTTCTGATCGTGTTGCCTCGAGTATGAGTCTGGACGAATGCGGTCACCAGTCTCTGACAAACCCGCCTACAAAAATCCGCATACCGTCTGACAGTGTGTTCAGTTGGGAGAACCAGCCATGTATCGGTGGACCAAGAGACTGGTGCGAGCGCTCTGCCTGGCGCTCGCCGCGATACTGATGATGGGTTCGATCGATGCAGTCGCCCAGGACCAGGCGGCGAAACCCACATTTAAACCCGAGGAAATCGAAGCACTGGTTGCACCGATCGCCCTTTATCCGGACTCCGTGCTGTCGCAGGTACTGATGGCCTCGACTTATCCGCTGGAGATCGTGCACGCCGCGCGCTGGGTCAAGGCCAATCCGAAACTCAAGGGCGATGAGGCGGTGAAAGCGGTACAGGACCAGTCGTGGGATGTCAGTGTGAAATCACTGGTCGCATTTCCGCAGGTGCTCGAACCGATGAACGACAAACTCGACTGGACCCAGAAGCTTGGCGACGCATTCCTCGCCCAGGAGAAGGACGTCCTCGCTGCCGTGCAGCGCTTGCGCGCGCGGGCGCAGGAATCGGGCAACCTGAAGTCCAATGAGCAACAGAACGTCAGCGTCGAGCCAGCGCCGGCGGGCGCCCAGGCAACGCAGACGATCGTGAAGATCGAACCGGCGAATCCGCAAGTCATCTACGTGCCGGCCTACAACCCGACTGTCGTGTACGGCACATGGAGCTATCCAAGCTATCCGCCGTACTACTGGCCGCCGGCACCCGCCTATTACCCCGGGGCCGCGCTCGCCACGGGCCTCGCCTGGGGCGTCGGACTGGCCGCCGCAGGCGCCATCTTCGGCAACTGCAACTGGGGCGGCGGCGACGTCAATATCAACGTCAACAAGGCCGCCAATATCGATCGCAATTTCGATCGCAGCAAGGTTCAGGGCGGCAAGTGGCAGCATGATGCAAGCCATCGCCAGGGGGTTGCCTATCGCGACAATGCGTCTCGTGAAAAATATTCGAGAAACGTCTCCGGCTCCGATGCACGGGGTGATTTCCGTGGTCGAAATGGCGACGCGGGTGATCGGGGTGATCGCGGTAACGCAGGCAATCGCGGAAACGGACGCGATAACGGTGGCGTGGGCGATCGCAACAATGGCGGTGCAGGCGATCGCAACGGCGGTCGGGGTAACGCCGGGGTCAGCGACCGCGCGAGTACACGAAACAACGCAGGCGGAGCCAACCGCAACGGTGGCGCAAACCAGGCCGGCATAGCTGACCGTGCCGGTGGCGGCAACGCAGCCGGCAACGGAAACCGGGCCGGCGCAGCCAACAATGCCAGCGTCGGCAATCGCTCCGCGGCGTCCGCACGGCCCAGTACCGGAGGCGGCAACCGCGACGGAGCCTTCCAGGGTGTCGGCGGCGGTGGCCGTTCACAGCAGGACTTCAACCGCGGCCGATCCAGCGCGCAGTCGTCGAATTTCAGCCGGCCGAGTGGTGGCGGCGGTGGCATGCGGGCGGGTGGCGGTGGCGGACGCGGCAGGCGCTAAGGAGACATCAGCATGAAGTCATCACTACGATCTCTGGCGGGCCGCCTGATCTCGCTCGGCGCCGGAGCCGCGCTTGTTCTGACGCTCTGCGTCGGCGCACCCGGTACGGCCTACGCGCAGAAGCACTTCGAATCGCCCCAGGAAGCGATGACCGCATTTGGCAACGCGGTCGCCGGCAGCGACGAAGCAGGCCTGAAGGTCTTGCTCGGCGACCGGTTTCGCGACCTCATTCCGCCGGTCGGTTCGGACATTCGCAGCCGCTTCCTGACCGCCTGGGAGGACTCGCACACGATTCAGACTGTCGACGACGACCATGCCGACATCGCCGTCGGCAACGATGGTTGGACACTCCCCATCCCTTTGGTGAAATCGGCGCAAGGCTGGCATTTCGACACGCGCGCCGGCGTCGAGGAGATGCGCCTGCGCCGCATTGGGCGCAACGAGCTGGCCGTCATCCAGACGATGCTGGCCGTCTACGATGCGCAGCGCGAATACGCGCAAGTGGATCACGACGGCAGCGGCGTCCTCGCTTATGCCAGGAAGTTATCGAGTTCGCCCGGCAAACGGGACGGCCTCTACTGGCCCACCGGCCCGGACGATCCGCCAAGCCCGTTAGGGGTCGCATTCGCCAGCGCGGGCTCGCGTCAGGCCGATCACGCCGGCTACTACGGCTACCACTTCAAGCTGCTTACCTCGCAAGGCCCACACGCCCCCGGAGGCGCGTACGACTATGTCGTGAACGGCAAGCTGTTTGGCGGTTTCGCCGTCGTCGCGTGGCCCGTTCGTTACGCGGATACCGGCATCAAGAGCTTCATGGTCAGTCACGATGGACAGGTCTACGAGCGGGACCTCGGACCCGACGGTGCAGCGAAGGCGGAGGCCATGCAATCCTTCGATCCCGGTCCGGGCTGGGTAAAGGTTTCACCTTGACGCGCGCCCTGCTCGCCGTCGCATGTAGCGCCCAGTTCGTTTTGTCGGCCTGCGCTGACTACGCCGCACCCGCCGGCACCGTGGTCATGACACCGGCCAGCTTTGATCGCTCGTTTTCCGCTGCGGCCGGGGCCATGCGTGACGAGGGGCTGGCCATCACGGTCCAGGATCCGGCGCGTGGCGTGGTGGTGGGCAACAGCAACGGCAGCGTCGTGATGGCCAGCATCAGTCAGCAGGCCGATGGCAGCGTGCAGGTGCGCTTCGACGCCAGTGACTCACGCGACCCGATCCTGCTGCAGCGCATCTCACGAAATTACGATCGGCGGATGGGTCGATGAGTGCGCGGCGTCTCGACGCGCCAGAGGAGTAACCGCCCCCTTAGCCTGCGAATACTGGTCCAGCGAGTCGCGCCCCATGAAGCCCGACTCATTCCTCGCGCAGTCAATCCCCAAAAAATGAGGAGCAACCATGCAGCGCGAAGTTCTGCTTGATCCGATCGATCGGGTATCCGAAATACTGTTTGGTCTGATCATGGCAGTCACGATCGTCGGCTCCGCGTCGATCGCCTCCACGTCGGCGACGCCTGGGCAAGTCGCGACCGTTGCGGCGCTAGGCTGCAACATCGCGTGGGGCCTGGTGGATGCGGTGATGTACCTGTTACGCACGGCGACGGAGCGATCGCGTCTGCGGAACCTGGGCTATCAGGTCATCCAGTCCGACAAGGAAGCCGCACGCGATATCATCAAAACAACCCTGCCCGACTATGTACGCGCGATCGTCGGCGAAACAGAGATTGAAGTCATGCGCAGCCGGATCCACACCCTGCCGCCCAATGGCCGCCTCACGCTCGAACCACGGGACTTTCTCGAGGCCCTGGGCATCTTCCTGCTGGTGGTCATCGCCACCTTCCCCGTCGTCCTGCCCTTTCTGATGCTGCGCTCCACGCCGCTGGCACTGCTCTCATCGCGTGTGATCGCGATCAGCATGCTGTTCATTCTCGGCTTCGCACTGGGACGGTACGCGGGTTATCGCGCCCCGCTATACACCGGACTGGCGATGGCCGCTCTCGGCATTGCGCTGGTTGCGGCGGTCATTGCGCTCGGCGGATAGTGCGAACGTGGTGGCAGCACATGGACACCAACACACGGGCGCTCCGCACTGTACGTGCGGTGCAGCGCGCCCTCCCGGAGTCGAACACCAGCGCATGACCGAAGGACCACCCCCTCACAAATTCATCCGCGTCACCTTGGTGCCGTTGAGCGACGCGTCGGCCATCAGCCCGGTATTCGTCAGCACGAGGGCGACGACCTGAGAGGATGCCGACGTGCTGTCGATCGTACCGTTCGCGCCGACCTTGATGACCGACACGGCGGCGTCCCCGCCAACCGACCACCCGGCGGCGTTACGGAACGAATCGAGCTTGTCACGCGTCATGAACATGAAAATGATGGCCGTCGACTGCGCTCCTGCCTGAAATCCAAAAGAAGCCGCCGCCGTGCTGTAGTAGCCGACTGTCGCGCCGCCCACACGCAACGCGCCTTCGCCATACGCCGCCCCGACGATGAAGGCCGCCTTCTTCACATCCGGAAACACCAGAATGCCTTGGGCCTTCGCCGCGAGTTCGTGAGAACCCTGGACCGTCGAGAAAAGCCGGCTGAGCGTGCCGTCGACACTCGCGTCGATCGCCTGACGCTTCGACGCATCGGTTTGCGCGCTGTCGCCGCTGCCCGACGTCGTGGTGCAACCGGCGAGCATCAATCCGCCAGCGATGCCGGCCACCGCTGCCTCAATGACGAAATTCCTTCTGTTCACGATCCACCTCCAGTGAGTTTCCGAGGTGCGTCCCCGGGTGAGCAAGTCTTGCGGTTGCCTCGTTCGATCCGTGTTCGGACTGAGCGGCCATCGCTGTGGGCGATACGGCGAGCCGCATCGCGTCGTGCCGCAACGGAGTGATTCAACGGAACCGCACGTCGCCAAAGCCGATGCGTACGTCTGGATTGCCACATATCCCCGGCTCACTTGCCGCCTTCTTTCCCTGGCCTGAGAAAGAACACGAAACCGGCGATGCCGATTACCATCGCAAACACACCGAATTCGGCGAGCTTCGGCCGTTCGTACAACAGCCCCCGGATCGACGAGGCAAGCCCTCCCAGCGTCACGAACACGGCAATCGCCGCCAGAACGATCCTGCCTTCCACGCGGGCCATAACGGGTTCTCCTGCCTCACACGCTACAGGACCCGGTTCTTGTCCAGCTTCTTGCCGGTCGCCGCGTTGTAGCGCTCGACATAGTCGGACAGCAGCGAGCGAATCGCGCGGCCGATCTTCCGGTAATCCGATTCGTTAAGATTGGCGAGCGACACCCGCCCGGACGGATGCGGCGTGCCGAAACCACGTCCCGGTAACAGCACCACGCGCGCTTCTCTGGCGAGCCTGAAAAGCAGTTCGGCCGGCTCGGTGTGCTTCAGCAGCCATTCGACGAAATCGCGGCCATAGGCGCGTTCGCCAAGAAATTCCATGTCGAGAATCGGGTAGTAATCGACCTGATTCACGTCATCGTCGTCGAACGAAATGCCGATTTCTTCATAGAGCGCACGCTTGCGGTTGCGAATCAGCTTCTTCAGCGCGCGCTTGTACGCGTCGGGCGTATCCATCAACGAAAACAGCGAGAACAGCACCATCTGCACCTGCTGCGGCGTCGACAGACCCGCTGTGTGATTCAGTGCGACGGTGCGGCTGTCTGCCACCAATCGGTCGATGAACTTGAGCTTGTCCGGTTCGGTCGTGATCGATTCATAGCGGTGATGCAACTGCTTTTTCGCGTCTTTCGGCAACTCGCCGATCAACCTGTCCAGCACGTTGTCGCGATGAGTGGCGATTGCGCCGAGCCGCCAGCCCGTTGCGCCGAAGTACTTCGAATACGAGTACACGAGAATGGTGTTCTTCGGCGCCAGCGCGAACAGCGAAACGAAGTCGTCGGCGAACGTGCCGTAGACGTCGTCGGTCAGGAGAATCAGGTCCGGCCGCTCTTTAACGATACTGGCAATGTAGTCGAGACTTTCGTCGCTGATTCGAACCGACGGCGGATTGCTCGGATTGACCAGGAAGAACGCTTTCACCGCAGGATCACGCAGCTTGTCGAGTTCCTTGTTCGAGTACTGCCAGTTTTTCTCGACGCCCGCATTCAGTTCGACGACTTTCAACTGATAGTCGTTCAGGCGCGGTATCTCGATGTACGGTGTAAAGATCGGCATGCCGAGCGCAATCGTGTCGCCCGGTTTGATCAGGAAGTTCTCGCGCATCGTGTTGAAGATATACGTCATCGCGGCGGTGCCCCCTTCGACCGCGAACACGTCGAACTCGCCAACGAACGGATGATTGCCGATCATTTCGCGGCGCAGATACTGCCCGACGATGAGTTCAGAGAGCTTCAACATCCGGTCCGGCACCGGGTAGTTCGATGCCAGAATGCCCTCGCACATCTCGTAGAGAAAATCGTCGGCCGAAAGACCGAGTTGATCGCGCACATAAGACACAGCGCTCGCGAGAAAGTCAACGCCCGGCACCCCTTTATTGCCGCGCAAAAACAGTTCGAAGCGCTCGATCAGTCCGTCGCGCCGGGGGAAGCCGCCAAGGCCCTCAGGCATATACGCGAACGACCGCTCCGCCTCCTGCATCGCAAACAGGCCGAGTTGCCAGAATCCGTGGCGCGGTATGGTGGCGAGGAAGTTCGGATTACCGCGACCGGCGTTGAGCATGGAAAAGTTCGCGGCCCGCTCCACCGCGCCGCCGCCCGCGGCCTTGATCAATTCGTCTTTCAACTCGAACGGACTCAGCGCCGCGAGGCTCGCGGCATGTTCCGATTCCGATTTATCCCGCTTGGCCATGTGCTCTCTCCAGTATGAAGTTGACCGGCAACGCGCGGTCGATTGCAAAGCGCCGGACTAGGCCAGAATCATCACGATCACCATGCCCCAGATCGTGAGGAGCGTATTGCCGACTGCGTACGTGACGGTGTATCCCAACCCGGGTATCTGGCTTTCTGCCGCGTCGCAGACCATGCCCAATGCAGCGGTGGTGGTTCTTGCGCCCGCGCACACACCGAGCAGGATGGCCGGATGAAACTTGAATACATAACGCCCGATGAACATGCCGAGGATCAGCGGAAGCGTGGTAGCGACGATGCCCCAGATAAACAGACCGACCCCAAGACGCTGCAGCCCCGCGACGAATCCAGGCCCCGCCGTCAGACCGACAACTGCAATGAACACGTTCAGACCGACCGAGTTCATGAACCACACAGTCGGTTCCGGGATCCGGCCGAACGTGGGGCGGATAGCTCTCAGCCAGCCGAAGATCAGACCGGCGATCAACGCGCCGCCCGCTGTCGACAGCGTGATCGGAATGCCCGCGACGTTGATCACAATGGCACCGATCATCGCGCCGACGGTGATCGCGAGACTCACGAAAGCCACATCTGTTGCGCTGGTCGGACGGTCCAGCACACCCATTACTTTCGCGGCTGCGCTGGTGTCCTGAGTTCGTCCGACGATCGTGATCGTGTCGCCGCGATGCAGCTTCGTGCTGGGCAGAACGGGAATCTGTGTTTCCGTCGGTCCGCGCTTGATTTTTCGAAGGAAGACGCCACGCGACAGCGGCATCGCAGCCAGTTCGACCAAGGTCTTGCCGTCCACTTCCTTGCTGGTGACGTAGACGTCCACGCCTTCTGCGGGTACGGCGAGCAGTTCGGGGTCGTCCACTTCCACGGCCTTGACCTCGCGAACCGTGCCGGAATGATCGCCGGTAGCAGGCACTGTTCTGCCAGCGGCGCCGAGCACGGAAACCAGCTGGTCGCGAGGACCGGCGATCGCCACCACGTCGTCGGCTTGCAGTACCTGGTCGAGCGTGGCGTCCTGGATCGTGCTGCCGCGTCGGATCCGTTCAATGAACAGTCGGTTGCCTGCGGGCTGAAGCGCTTCCACCTGGCTCACGTTCAGGCCGCAAACCGGGGCGTCCGGCAGCACGCGATACGCGCGCAGCTCATACCGGTGCCATGCCTGGTCTGCACCGCCCATCTCCTTCGTGGCGCCGAGACTTGCTTCGTATTCCTTGCAGGCGGCCACCAGGTCGATGCGCAGCAGTCTCGGCCCGAGCGTCGCGAGAATCAGCGCCGAGCCGACCGTGCCGAAAATGTACGAGATGGCGTAGGCGGTCGGCATCGCATCGAGCATGGCTTTGGTCTGGTCCGCCGGTAGTCCGAGCCGGTTGATGGCATCCGTCGCGAGTCCCATTGAAGCCGAAATGGTTTGCGAACCCGCGAACAGCCCCGCTGCCGAGCCGAGATCGTAGCCGGCCACCTTCGCCGCCAGAACCGCTGCCCCCAACGACAGCACGCATTGCACGACGGCGAACAGCGCCTGCGGCAAGCCGTCCTTGGCAATGCCGCGGACGAATTGCGGCCCCACGCCATAGCCGACGGCGAAAAGAAAAATCAGGAAGAAGATGGACTTGACGTTAGGCGAGACGGTGATGTTGAGCTGCCCGATGACAACCGCCGCCAGTAAGGTCCCGGTGACCGCGCCCAGACTGAAGCCCCTGAAACTTTTTCCGCCCACCCAGTAGCCGATGGCAAGCGAGAGGAAAATAGCAATCTCGGGATACCGTTGAAGCGTTCCAGTGATCCATGCCATTGTCGCCCTCTTCTACGGTTCGCCCGTCGACACCGATGTGCGGGCAGGTGTGTTGTCGATCCATCACGGCCGCGAACCCACGCCAGGAGATTTGCAAGGTGTCAGCGGCGGTCTCTCTGACTCAATACAATGGTTCTTCTGCCCGCTTCGAACAATACGACCTTGGTCCCATGAATCGAACGCACCTGTTGCAGGGCTTGCAGCGAGCCTCGGACGATGGCAAATCGCAGCGTCACAGGTTATGGCCCGAGGTTATTGCCTGAGAATCTTCCAGGGTCCACTGCCCTGTTTGCACACCGTCGGTGTCCAGGTCTGGGTCTGGCCCCTGGCGATCGCGACAAGCGTCGCGGCGCGGCAAGTGCGATCGCCCTGCTTCGAGGTATCGTGCGGTGTCACCGTGCCGTGAATCGATACGGAATTGCCGGTGCCCGCATTGCTCCATGTCAGCGACTCGCCATCCTTCTTGGTTTCGAGCGCCACCTGACCCGCGTCGTTGAGCGCTCTGCGATCGGCCTCTCTCATGTAGCTGATGGGCGTGTGCCTCAGGAAATTCAGGTTGCTCGCATGGCATGGAATCACGGCAATCAGCAACGCGATGGCCACGAACGATTGCGGGAACATCTGGACGAACGGGTCGGTATGCAAGCGCATAGCTCATCTCCATTGATAGCTGATCCGGTCACGCGCCCCGGCCCCGACCGTCAGGTCGCGTCGTTGACGAGCCATCGGCGCCGACAGGAGCGCAACCATCGAGCGGGAGGGAATACGTTGCGCCATCCGCACTCTGCACGATCGGCGGAGTCCGAATCTGTCACGCGGGATTCATGGATCAACGTAGCGCCTCGCATGGGAAGCAGACTCGATTGAGATACGGGCGAGATACTGGCGCGATACGGGCGCAATACGGGCGCACGCCGTCCGGCGATCCGGTCGATGCCGTCCTGTGGCCACTCCGTTCAGTCTCAAGCGTAGTCAGCGACCTGCGCGATTCACATCGGACCTTGGTCCTAGGTTTTTTCGACACGGCTGTGCCCCAAAACCGTCCGCTCTGGCCTCCTGCCGGATCGCACATACGACCTTGGTCCGATTGCGTCCGGCCTGCCCCCACGCAATGATGAAAGTGAACATCACCACGGCGCACGCACCGCACCCTGCGCAAGATCAGGACGGGATGCTACGGTCCACCCAGAGCTGAAGTTCGCGCGTGCCGCCACGCCTCGAGGGCGCAAATAGCGGTCCACCTGGGCGAAGGATCACGCAAGGAGTCGCTGTGAACATCACCTTGACAAAGTATCTCTTCGTCGCCGCTGTCGCCGGTTCGATGTCAGTCGACGGCCTGGCGCAAGGCAAACCCATTGCCTACCCCGCGAAGGGACAAAGCCAGCAAAAGCAGCAGCAGGATGACGGCGCCTGCTATTCATGGTCAAAAAGCCAGACCGGCGTAGACCCCGCTGCGGTGGCCAACGCGCCGCCTCCTCCATCCGGACCGGCGGTCGGCGGCGGGGAGCGTCTGCAGGGCGCCGCACGTGGCGCGGCGGGCGGCGCGGTGATCGGCGCGATCGCGGGCGACGCGGGCAAAGGCGCCGCGATTGGCGCCACGACCGGGACCGTGGTCGGCGGCTCTCGCGCGCGCCAGAACCGGCGCGCGGCCGCTGCGTCGAACCAGGCGCAGAGCCAGGGCGCGATGGATACCTTCAACCGTGCCTACGCCGCGTGTATGGAAGGTCGCGGCTACACGATCAAATGAACGACGACGCACCTGGGCATTCAAGGAGAGCAGCATGAGAAGCAGCGCGAATAGCGGCAAACTCATCCTCATGGCGGCAGTCGTGTGTCTGACGAGCGCCGTCTTCGCGCAGACAGCGCCCGACATCAAGACGACGAGCACGCCAGGCAAAGTCTCCGTGGCCGGCACGCTCAAGACGACCTCGACAATCGTCGGGATCGAACCGGCCACGCGAACCGTGTGGCTGAAAGACCCCAAAGGCAAGGTTGTCGAAGTCGTGGTCGGCGACGAGGCCCGCAACTTCGAGCAGCTCAAGATCGGCGACGTGGTCAAGGCAGAATATTCGCAGGCCATTACCGTCACGCTGAAGAAAGGAGGCGGCGCCGCGTCCGCGAACGAAAATCAGACGTTGGAACGCGCGCCGATGGGCGCCAAACCCGGCGGCGCAGCGAGCCGGGAAGTGACGATCATGGCCAACGTCACGGCTGTCAATCACCAGACCGGTGCGATGACGCTCAAAGGTCCGCAAGGCAATTCGCTGGATGTCGTCGTGGAAGATCCCGAGCAACTCAAACTGATCAGGAAAGGAGATCAGTTGGAGGTGGTCTACCACGAGGCCCTTGCGATTTCCGTCGAACCGCAAGCGAAATAGCCGCGCAGCGGGGGCAGCCATTCGTACTCGGCCTGCACCCCGCCAACCCATTCGCCGAACCTCGCGAACTACGATTCGTCGCGATCCGGCATCAACAATGCGGTGATCACGCGGCTCTTCCAGTACAGGTTGTGAACACGCGTCTGAAGTACCCGCAAGCGGTCCGCGGGGATGTCGTCGAAAATCACCATTGCGGCAGGCCTCGAACCTGCGCCGGGAATACGCCGGATCGAGCTGAACTGGGGAAATCCATACCGGATCAGGAACTCGCCGATTTCCTCGTCGGCGACACTTTCTTCCACGTTTCCAAGCAGTAGTTCAGCCATGATCCTGACTCCTCGACTGTCGCAATCGCTTCATTCCCGATGAAACAAACAGGCGCGTATCCAACTCGCGCCACGCCACAAGCGGTAGCGATCGCGCTCCTTGGTACGCCCTTTCCCACTTTCCACGTAACGAAGACGATCACATCGCCGCGTGCCGGACTCGCAGGACAGCAGGCTTCACAGAGACCGCGGCGCTGCACGCCATATCACTGGACCGGAGCCGAATCCACCGCCGCCGCGATATCGCGGCTGACCGCCGCCAGCGCCCGGTCGTGCGCGGCGATCAACGGCGCGAAGCCCGGCTCCGCTACCGGCTCATGAACCACCGAGCGGCCCGTTACCGCGCGACCCTTGCCAGGTGCCCGCACGACCCACTGCACGTCGACGGTCACATCCCGCCCCGGGACGGACTCGAAGCGCATCACGTCGATCCGCACATGCCATACGCCGAGCGGATCGTGGGTCGCGTCGTACACCGATATCTGCGGCGAGTCGAGCAGCACGGCAAGATTCGCGGCGATCACGCGGCCAATGTCGCTGCTCAACGGTTGCGCCCACCGCGCAAATTCGTTGATGGCGACCTCGCCATCGCCGACCCGCGTCACGATCTGCGGACGATTCACTGTCTCCGGTATCGTCACCGGACCGACCACCGCAACCACCGGCCGGGCCGTACCGGAAGAAGTCAGCGAAGGGGCCGGGTCCAGCGTATAGAAACTGGCCGGCGGCGACTTGCATCCCCCGAGAGCGGCGCCGACGAGTGTCATGACAAAACATGCCGTCGCAGACTTCATGGCGTGTCCTCCGGCTTGCCGCGGACCAGCGCTTCAGGATGCCGCGCCAGGTAGTCGGCCAGCGTGCGCAATGTCGCGGCAGTGCGGGTCATTTCCTGCATGGCCTGCTCAGTCGATTGCTGCAGGGACGAATCCGGCTGCAGCATGCTGTTCGCGGAATCCAGCGTGGTTTGCGCCGAGTTGAGCGTGCTCTGGGCCTTGGGCACGACCTCGGAATTGATCTGCGAGATCAGCGCGTTGGTCGTGCGCAGCGTGGTGCGCGCATCGTTGCCGATGCCCTCGAACGGAATGCTATTGAGCTTGGTCAGCAGCCGCGTGACCGAGTCCTGAATCGATTGAAGCGTGCGCGGAATAGCGGGCAATTCAGGCGGCGACGCGGTCCAGTCGATGGCCGCTTTGGGTGCATCCGGGAAGTAATCCAGCGCAATGTAAAGCTGCCCCGTCAGAGGATTGCCGCTCTTGAGCTGAAAGCGGAAGCCGTGCTCTACCAGATAGTTCGCGATCCCGCGCGGATCGTCACTGATACGTCCGCCTGCGTGACCTTTCTGATAGCGCGACGTAAAGCGTTCCGGATAGATTTCTATTTCGACGGGAATGCTGAAACGATTGTGCGCCTCGTCGAAGCGCGTATAGATCGCCGTCACTTCTCCAATCACCACGCCGCGAAAATCGACCGGCGCACCCACCGTCAAACCGCGCACCGAATCCAGAAAATTGACCACATATCGATCGACGATCCGGTCGTGCTTCTTCATCGCGTCGGCACGCGTGTCGTATAGGCGGAACTGCGTATCGGGCGTGGCGGCCGTCTCGTTCTGCAAGCCGGTGGCCGACTCGGGCGGCGACTCGAATGCCACCCCGCCGATGATGATCGACACGATCGACTGGGATTCGACCCGCAGCCCGTTCGTATCGAACGCCATGTCCACGCCGCTGGCATGCCAGAAGCGCGTATCCGTTTTCACAAACTGGTCGTACGGCGCATTGACGAACACCTTCAGCGTGACACCGCGCCCGTCCGGGTCCAACTTGTAGGAGGCGATCTGGCCGACCCGCAGCCGGCGGAAATAGACTGGCGTGCCCACATCCAGCGAGCCGAGCCCCGTCGACTTCAGCGTGAACTCGCGCCCCGGCACGTCGCTGGCAAAGACCGGCGGCTCTTCGAGTCCGACGAAATCACGACGCGCCTTGCTTGCGTTGCCGACATCCACATCGATATACGAACCGGAAAGCAGCGTGCCGAGCCCCGACACCGTGCCGCCCGAAATGCGCGGGCGCACCACCCAGAAGCGCGTATTGTCGACCAGCAGACTCGCGACATCGCGCGCCACTTCCGCCGTGGCCAACACCCGCTTGTGATCGGCCGAGAGGTTCACGGTTTCGACCACGCCGATATCCACATCCTTGAACTTGAGTTTGGTTTTGCCCGCTTCCAGACCTTCACCGGTCTTGAAGCTGATCGTGACTTTCTCACCGCGTTCGAGAATCGCCTTGGTCGCCAGCCATCCGCCGATCAGCACCGCGACGATCGGCACGAGCCACACCAGTTGCATGCGCCAGCGCGAACGCGGAATCGTCTCCGCCGAGGGCAGCCCGGCGCCATCAGGCTCGTCATTCAACCCGGACATGTCGCCTCTCCGCTGCGTCCCAGATGAGACGCGGGTCGAACGACATCGCCGCGAGCAGCGTCAGCACGACGACTGCCCCGAACGCTATCGATGCCGGCCCGGCTTCGATCGTCGCCAGCGCCTGGAATTGAACCAGCGCGACGAGCATCGTAATCACATAGATGTCGAGCATGGACCATCGCCCGACCAGTTCGATCACCCGATAAATCCGCGTGCGCTGCTCGGGCAGCCATTGCGAACGAAGCTGCGTCGAGACGATCAGGTACACGAGGCCCAGAATCTTGAGCATCGGCACGACGATGCTCGCGATGAACACGAGAACCGCCAGTAGCCACGAACCGGAGGTCCACAGATAGACCACGCCGCTCATGATCGTGTCTTTCTGTGCGCCGAATAGCGAACTGGTGTTCATCACGGGCAGCACATTCGCGGGGATATAGAGCACGATCGCCGCCACCAGATACGCCCATGTCCGCGAAAGGCTGGCAGGTTTGCGCAGATGCAGGGGCGATTTACAGCGCGGGCAAACCTGCGCTCCCGAACGCGCCGGATCGCGAACCAGCAGGCCGCACTTTTCACATAACGCCAACCCTTGAGCGGATGCCGTGACCGCACCGCGCGACGGTTTCAGGTGCGGATGCACCCCTGCATGGCTGACGTTCCTGAGGGCGCAGATGCGCGCCCATATCTCGCGTGGGTCGAATGCCGACGACGCGGCGGCCAGCAACAGCATCAGCATGACGAACGACCACAGCGCTGTTCCCGGCACGACCTTCGCGATGTGCGCGAGCTTGACGAGTGCGACGAGCAGGCCGAGGATCAGCACTTCGGTCATGCCCCAGGGACGCGCCAGTTGAAACAGCCGGAAGCCTTCGATCGCGTTCGGCGGCACGCGTCCCAGATGCAGGGGCACGAGCAGCCAGAGCATCGACAGCGTTTGCAACGAAGGCATGACAATCGTCGTCAGCGCGACCAGCACGGCGAGCGGCCACGTCCCATGGCTGTACAGCATGCGGACCGAGCCCGCCAGCGTGGTTTGAACCAGATTGCCGTTGACCGATAATCCGACGATGGGAAACACGTTCGAGATCACGAACAGAACGGCCGCTGCCACGGTGAAGGCGAGTGCATATTCCGGCCCGTTGCTGCGCCCTCTTCGCAGCTCGGCGTGACAGCGCCGGCAGCGCAGCGAACTGCCGGGGGCCAACGGTGCCGCGAGCTGAAGCAGATCGCACTCCTCGCACGCAATGATCTCCGGTCCGCTCATCTCGCCTCCAATGCAACGGGCGTCGTTTCTGCCGACGCCGATGCTGGAGCCGAAGCCGCTGCGGGCACGGACGCGGCGACCGGCGGCACCGACAGCTTCTCCGCCTCGAGCACCCAGCCGCCCCCCATCGCCTTGTAGAGACTGACGAACGACGTCAGTTGCGCGCCCTGCGTCTGCGTATAGCTGAGTTGTGCATTGAAGAGGCTACGCTCGGCGTCGAGCACTTCGATGTAGCTTGTATAACCGCCTTCGTAGCGCAGACGCGCGAGCCGCGCGTAAGTGTGCAACGCCTCGACCTGTTTGCCGACCACGTCCAGCTGTTCGCGCGTTTTCTGCACGGCGACCAGCGCGTCCTCGACTTCCTGAAACGCCACCTGAATCGCCTTCTCATAGGCGAACAGTGCTTCCTGCTGACGCGCCTCGGCCTGATGCACCTGGCCCGTGATATTGCCCGCCGTGAAAATAGGCTGCGTCACGCTCCCCGCAAACGACCACACTTTCGCCGGCCCGGTAAAGAGATCGGAGAATTGCGAGCTGACCGTGCCGAACAGGCCCGTCAGCGAGATCGACGGAAAATACAACGCCCTGGCGGCGCCGATCAGTGCGTTTTCCGCTACGAGCGTCTGCTCGGCTTGCAGCAGATCGGGACGTCGTTCCAGCAACGCGGAGGGCAAGCCGTCGGGAATGGGCGGCGTGCCCATCGTTCCCAATTCGCGGCCACGCAGAATCGCGCCGGGATTCGTGCCGATCAGGACGGACAGCGCGTCTTCCTGCTGCGCGATCTGCATCTCGAGAAGGGGGATCGTCTGCTTCGCCGCTTCGTACTCCGACTCGCTTTGCGCCAACTCCATTTGCGACACTTCGCCGCCCTTGAATCGCAGCGTGAATACGCGTACCGATTCGTCACGGCTCTTCACGGTTTCATTCGCGATTTCCAGTTGCCGATCGAGACTGCGCAAGTTGATATAGGACGACGCGACTGAGCCCACCAGCGTCAGGATGGTGCCCCGGCGGCCCTCCTCGCTCGCCAGCAGATTGGCGCGTGCAGCCTCTGTCTGACGGCGGACCTTGCCAAACAGGTCGATCTCCCACGCCACCGACACGCTTGCGTCGAACTGGTTGTAGATCGGACTCACGCCATTCGGCACAGGGATTCCCGCTGCCTGCGACGCACGTTGGCGCGACGCATCCGCCCCCGCGCCCAGTTGCGGGAAAAGCGCGGAACGCGTCGTGACGAACTGGGCCCGAAACTCGTCCACCCGCGCGGCCGCCATCTTGACGTCGCGGTTTTCCAGTAGCGCCGTGGCAATCAACTGATTCAGCACGGGGTCCTGAAACTGCTCCCACCACGCCATGTCGGCAATCTGCGCGGACTCGCCCTGCGCGAAACGGTAGGTCGCCGGCACATCGATTTTGGGCCGCGCATAGTCGGGGCCGAGCAGGCAACCGCCCAATGCCAGAACCAGCGCCAACACCGGCAGCGCCAGCACGACGGCGCGAGCGGGCAGACGCGGCAGCGCTCTCCCGTCCATTTTCAGTGACCCTCTTGAGATGACGCGCCAGGCGGCACGCCAGGGTCCGCCGGACCTTTGTCCGGCGTCTGCTTGCCGCTTTGAGAGCGCGACGACATCGATTCAAGCAGGTAATAGAACATCGGAATGAAGAACACCGCGATCACCGTTGCGCCGAGCATGCCGCCGATCACCCCTGTGCCGATCGAATGGCGGCTGTTGGCCGACGCACCGGTCGCGATGGCGAGCGGCACGCAGCCGAGAATGAATGCCAGCGACGTCATCACAATAGGACGCAAGCGTTCCTCGGCTGCGGTCATCGTCGAATCGAATACCGACGCGCCCGTCTCCCGGTTCAGCACCGCGAACTCGAAGATCAGGATCGCGTTCTTCGCGGCGAGCGCGACCAGCATGGTCAGCCCGATCTGGAAGTAGACGTCGTTGCTCAGGCCGCGTATCAGAATCGCCAGCAGCGCGCCGAACAGTGCGAACGGCACCGCCATCAGCACGCCAATCGGCAGGCTCCACTTCTCGTACTGGCCGGCGAGGATCAGGAACACCATCACCAGACCGAACACGAACACCAGTCCCGAGGTGCCGCCCGATTGCCGCTCCTCGTAAGCCTCACCGCTCCACGCGACGTCGTAGCCGGGCGGCATCTGCGTCGCCAGTTCCTCGAGAGTCGAGATCACCTGACCGGAACTGAAACCGGGGGCGGCACTCGCCGTGATCTTGATCGCCGGAAAATTATTGAAGCGGGTAACCAGATCCGGCCCGACGACAAAGCTGTAATTCGCCACCGATGTGACCGGCAGCATCGAGCCTGTCTTGCTGCGCACGAAAATCTGGTCGAGGTCGTCGGGCTTCAACCGGTACGACGGCTCTGCCTGAAGGATCACCTGCCATAGCCGGCTCGAACGGTTGAACTGCGAGACATAGAGCGAGCCGAACATGGTCTGCATCGCGCTATACGCATCTTCGACCGGCACGCCCAGCGTCTCGGACTTGTCGCGGTCCACCTGAAACAGCAATTGCCGGGACGACGCGTTGAAGGTCGACGTCACCCCGGTGAGTTCCCGCCGCTGCTTCGCCCGCAGGAGGAAGTCCTGCGCGACCTCCGCGAGTTGCGCGATGCTCGCGTCGCCCTTGCTCTGAATCCACACCTCCGTGCCGCCCGTGGTGCCGAGACCTGGAATCGACGGCGGATTCACCGGAATGACGACGCCTTGTTTCACGTTCGCGAAATACCGGGCCGCGTCGACTAAAACAGAGCGCGCATTCTGCGTTCTGATGTTCGCCGACGAGTAGCGCTCGTCGAAACTTTTGAAGCCGACAAAGAACGTTCCCGAGTTGTTTTTGTTCTGGCTATCGAGCAGGCTGAATCCGTCGACCACGGTGATGCTGCCTACCGCAGGCTGCTTCATGAAGTAGTCGGTGACCTGCTGGGAGACTTCGCCGGTACGGTCGAGGCTGGCCGCGTCGGGCATGATGACCGCGCCGAGCAGATAGCCCTGATCTTCCGGCGGCAGGAAGGCCGAAGGAACGGAGCGCAGCATCAGTACCGCGAGCACGATCATGCCCACGAAGAACAGCAGGCCAAAGATGAAACGCTTGATGATCAGCCTGACCGCACGCGTGTAGCCCGAGGTCATTTTCGCGAAAGCATTGTCGAACCAGCGGAAAAAGCCCTTCTTTTCGTGATGGGAACTCTTCAACAGCAACGCGGCGAGTGCCGGCGACAAAGTCAGGGCCACGACGCCGGACAACACCACCGAGATCGCGATCGTAATGGCGAACTGCTTGTACATCTGCCCCGTGATGCCGCCGAGAAACGCCACCGGCACGAACACTGCGCACAGCACCAGCACGATGGCGATGACCGGTCCGGCCACTTCGTCCATGGCCTTTTTCGACGCATCTTTTGGATTCAGCTTGTGGACCACCATGTTTCGCTCGACGTTCTCGATCACGACGATCGCATCGTCCACCACGATCCCGATCGCGAGCACCATCCCGAACAGGGTCAGCATATTGATCGAAAAGCCCAGCAGCAGCATGAACATGCAGGTGCCGACAATCGAGACCGGCACCGCGACGATCGGAATCAGCGTTGCCCGCAGGCTTTGCAGAAACACGAACACGACGATCACGACAAGAACCAGCGCTTCGAAAAAGGTATGAATCACATCGGAGATGGAGGCCCGGGTGAACTCGGTCGTGTCCATCGCGATTTCGTAGGTCAGCCCCTCGGGAAACGACTTTTTCAGCTCGGCCAGCGTCGCGCGAACCTGCTTCGACACGTCGAGTGCATTGGCGCCCGGTTGCTGATAAACCGCGAGGACGGTCGCAGGTTTTCCCTGAAACCGGCTGCGAATCGAGTAATCTTTTTGCCCGAGTTCAGCCCGCCCGATGTCCTTGATCCGCACGATCGCCGCACCTCCGTTCGCCGCGCGCACGATGATGTTCTCGAACTCTCTGGGCTCGGTCAGACGGCCTGTCGTCGTCACCGCGAAGGATTGCTCGACCGACTTTCCTGTCGGCGACTGGCCGATGCTGCCGACGGCAAACTGCTGGTTCTGATTGGCCACAACCCGTTGAACATCGGCGGCGGTCACACCCAATTGCGCCATGCGATCGGGCTTCAGCCAGATACGCATCGCGTAGTCCGGGTTGCCGAAAATACTCGACTGGTTCGCACCCGGCACGCGTTTGATGGCATCGAGCACGTACACGTTGGCGAAATTGGCGATATAGACAGGATCGTAGCGATCGGTAGGCGAATAGATCGAGATCACCATCATGAAAGCGGACGACTTCTTCTGCACCTGAATGCCCTGCGCCTGGACCGATTGCGGCAGTTGCGGCAGCGCCAGATTCACGCGGTTCTGTACATCCACCTGGGCCAGTTCGGGGTTCGTGCCGATCTGGAAAAACGCGTTGATCGTCAGGTTGCCCGTCGATGAACTCGACGAGTTCATATAGATCATGTTGTCCGCGCCATTGACCTGCTGCTCGATCGGCGCGGCGACATTGTTCGCCACGACCTCCGCATTGGCGCCCGGATACGTCGCGGAAATAGTGATCTGCGGCGGCGTGATGTCAGGATATTGCGAGACCGGCAGAGAGAACATTGCCAGTGCTCCACCCAGCGTGATGACGATCGAAATGACCGACGCAAATATCGGGCGATCGATGCAGTAGTGCGAGATGCTCATATCGGTTGCCCTTTCATTGGGTCGCACCGCTGCTACTGGCTCCCTGCTCCTGCCCCCCGGCCTGCGAGGCAGACGCTGGCGCCGTGCCGTTCGCTTCAGTCAGCGCCTTGACGACCTTGACCTGCACCCCGGCCGCGACCCGCAGCGCACCGTCCACGACAATGCGCTCGCCCGCCTTGAGTCCTTCCGACACGAACCAGTCGTCGCCGTGCCAGTCGCCGACTTCGATCACTCGCTGACGCGCCTTCGACTGATCGTCCACGACCCACACGAAATGGCTCTTCGCGCCCTGCAGGACGGATCGCTGCGGCACCAGAATCGAATTCGGCCGGATCGCCCCGGAAATGCGCGCCTTCACGAATTGGCCCGGCCGCAGGACGCCCTTCGGGTTATCGAAGACCGCGCGCACGAGGAAGGTGCCGGTTTCAGTGTTGAAAGCAGGATTCGCAAAGTCGATGTGCCCCCTCTGCCCGAACTCCGAGCCATCGGCGAGAATCAACTGCACTTCAAAATCGTTGTGTTCGGGAAACCGCAATTGCCCCGCTGTGATCTGATCCCGGTACTTCAACATTTCATTTTCCGAAATACTGAAGTTCACCCACATCGGGTTCAGTTGATAGACATAGGTCAGCAAGCCGTTGGCATTCGCCGTGACATAACTACCGTCCTGCTGGCGGGCAAAGCTCGACAGACCCGTGAGCGGCGACTTGATCGTCGTGTAGCCGAGATTCAACAGCGCCGAGTCGACTTCGCCCTTCGCCGCGATAACTGCCGCTACCGACTGCTTTTCGTTGCCGACGGCATCGTCGAGATCTTTCTTGCTCAACGCGTTCTGCGCGGCCAGCGGCTCAACGCGCGCGAGATTCGCCCTGGCGACTTCGAGCCGGGCCTGCTGCTGCGCCAATTGTCCTTTGGCGGTTTGCAGCGCGGCCTCGAACGGCTTGCTGTCCATCTGGAACATCGTCTGACCGGCTTTCACTACCTGCCCTTCGACGTACAGACGTTTGTCGAGAAAGCCATCCACTCTCGAACGGATCTCCACCTCGCGGGAACTCTGCGTTTGCGCGGTAAATACGAAGTCGACCGGGGTGTCCTGCTGAACCACCGTCGTCACCGTCACCTCCGGTTCGACAGCCGCGGGCGCGGCGGGTGGTTTCCTGCATGCAGCGAGCAACGTGACGCTTGCGGCGATCAGCAGCAACGCGTGTCCTGCCCGCCGCCGCAAGACCGATGCATGCGCAAGCGTGCCTATCTGCCACCACGACGCGCGGCGAACAACAGGAGGGGTTTTCATGGCGCGGCCCGCATGATCACGAGGCCGTCGAGTTGTCGAACGGCACTTGTGTTGCCCATAGATCGACTGCGGCAACACCGGGCAAAATCGCAAGTACAACGGACTTGAATTTCATCACGCACGCTCCCGGATTTTCTTTCGAACGATGCCGCCCAGCGCACCGAAAACCGCGTTGGCTACGTGAAGAATGGATGGCTGGAGAAAACGCGACAATCGGACCTTAGTCTCATATCGCTTTGCTGAACGGTCGCGCGTCAGTCCGACGATGCGCCACCAAGCGCCGTCTCCACGGCCCTGATCAGAATCGCGCCGTTCAATGGCTTGCGCAGATAGGCTTTAGCACCGGACGCCATGGCAGCCTCCCGGGCGGAAGTTTCGTCGTAAGCGGTAATCACGATGACGGGCAACGACATCGGCAAAAGTTGACGCTGAACTTCGAGGCCGTTGATGCCCGGCATCTGGACGTCCAGAATCACACACGCCGGCCGGTACGATGGGGCGGCGGCGAGAGTATCGAGAAACTCGGAACCGCTGGAAAACGTCTCGGCTTCGATTCCAGCCGAGCGCAACAAACGCTTGATGGAGCGGCAGACCGATTCGTCGTCGTCGATAACAGCAACGATAGGCTTGAGAGTGGCCATATGAGGGCGCGTACGGTTCCCCGTAAATGAGCTTGCGACTCAAGCGTAGCGGCAGATGACAAATTGCGATATAGGGCTTTGGTCCGCTGTCGCATCTGACGAAGTGAGCCCGCCCCGGGCAGGTTAACTGACAGGCGTCGGGTTGAACGCAGAAGATTGACGGAGCGCCTTTCTGCGGGAACAGCGAGGAAGTTAATCGTCGTCGGCTGCGTGCACGCCGCCTTTTTCCGCCAGCCGGACAAGTTCGACGATCGATCTCGCTTTCATCTTCTCCATCACCCGCGCGCGATGAATCTTGATGGTCTTCTCGGCGGCGCCGAGTTCGCTCGCGACCTGTTTGTTCAGGCGCCCCGTGAGAACCAGCGCCATGACTTCGCGCTCGCGACGGGTTAGATGATTGACGCGCTCTTCGATTTCGGTTCGCTGCTGCCGCTTCGCGCACTCTGCCCTTGCACGCGTGAGCGCCCGCTCTATTGCGGCAAGCACGAGCGATTCGCACACCGGCTTGACCAGAAAATCGACCGCGCCCGCTTTCATCGCATCGGCACACGAACCGACGTCGCCGTGCCCGGTAAGAAATATGATGGGCAGTAGCTGATTGAGCTTGGACTGCACTTCGAGCCCCGTCAAACCGGGCATCTGCAAATCGAGCACAACGCAGGCGGGTGTCTTCGTCAGATCCGTTCTTTGCAGCAACGATTCGGGGCTCTCGATGGCTTCGACGTGGTAACCATTGGCACGGAGTAACCGGGCCAACGCGCATCGCACGGGTGCGTCGTCGTCGACGATAAAGACGCGCGCAGCGGTCTCATTCATTGCGGCCGGGATCTGCTGTCCTGTTGTGCACCGGGTGCCGCCGGCAACGTCAGGTGAAACGACGCCCCAACACCCTCGTTGTTCTCCGCCCATAATCGGCCTCCGTGACCAGTGATGATCGTGCGACTAATGGAAAGACCCAGCCCCAGTCCCAGAGGCTTCGTTGTGTAAAAGGCTCTGAAAATCTTGTGCATCTTGTCGTCCGTCAGACCCTGTCCCCAATCTTTAACCGTAATCCGTACGCCGCCGCCCGGCTCTTCCCGCACGATCGTCTCGACCCGAAGTCTTTCGGGTGCGCTCTGCCTGACCGCATCGAATGCATTCAGCAATAGATTCAGTACGACCTGCTGAAGTTGTACTTTGTCGCCGTACACCAGCGCCAGATTGTCGGCAATGTCGAAGCGGGTTTGAATGCCGCGAGTTATTGCGTCGCTATGAACGAGCTTCGCGGTATCGCGTATCACCTCGCCAACATCCAGAAGACGAAAATCAATATCACCTTTGCGCGCAAACGTGCGGATCTTATGGATCACTTCACTCGCGCGACAGTTGTCCGTCACGATGTCTTCTAACGCGTCGTGCAATTCGGCGGCGTTGTCCGTCTTCGATTCCATGAACTTCTGCGCCGCCTGAGCATTGAACAGCATTGCCGTGAGCGGCTGTTTCAACTCATGGGCAAGAGACCCTGCAAGCTCGCCCAACGAGGACACTCGCGCGAGATGTTCGAGGTTCTCACTGCTTCGATCCACTTCCGCGCAAGCGCTGCGATCCAGTACCACGACAATCTTGACTATGTGGTTCAATCTTCCATGTCTCGTGGTGTTCACCTCAGTGGGAAAGTCGATTCCATCACGGCGGCGCGCGACGAGTATCTGGGTCGTTGCCGTCTCCTCCATTCTGTTTTCGACGTTGTTGTCACCGCCTGTCAAATGAGAGTCACAAACGGCATGAATGGGGAAAAGCATTTCCGTCGATGCCGCCGTTAGCTCTTCCCGGCTATAGCCGAACAGTTTTATTGCTTTAGCATTGGCAAAGAGAATACGAGTGTTCTGGTCGGTCATGACGACCGCCACAGGCATCATTTCAAGTGCCTGCCTGAATGGCATCTTTGAGTCCAGGGCCTGGCGGGCGCGACGGCTGCTTCCCCGGAGCCAGGCCGCACATGCCCCCACATTCGCCAGCCATTTCAACCTTGATTCAGCAAACACATAGGTACGGGACATTGGCTGCCTCTGCGACAGTTAAGTACCACGGCGGACAGAAGATAACGAGACCCATGTACATTTCCAGGGCGATTATCCGCGAAACTAGTCGTCTGACCGCTGGTTCGCAAAGCAGAAATCATTTGGGGGATGACTGTCGGGAAATCTACTCTTTCGCAGAACCTGGGCTATGAGATGTTCTATTACGTCTAGCCCGAGGTATCTGACCTGCTCGATCAGATTGATCATCGGAATCTCCGAACCCGGTTCACACAAATGCGATGGTGCCGGGCTTCTGGTCTATGAGATTGAACGAACTGATTTGACTGCATGGTGGATTGCCGTGGCCAGCGGCAACTGCACCAAAGTATAGATGATGCAAAACAAATTACGTTGTGCCAACGTCATTTTTTTAGACCGCCTCGATTTCCGTATGTATAGAGATAGTTAATTATCAAAACATCGGAATTCATGCCGAAAGCGTCGAAGTTGGAGCCTTTAATTTATCCGCATTTTGCGTGTACGTTTAATAAAAATTGCTTCAGCCGACACGTTAAAAGTACTTGGAGATGCCCTCGAATTATGCAAAATGAATTTGCTTGATGATCGTCGACACAGTCTGTTCTAGTGAAAGATGCTCAAGCTGCTATTAAAAATAGCTTCAGGGTTATCCCGGAACAGATACACGGGTTGGCGATAACCCTTAGAGTGCTAACGCACAGATAACGATATTTTTTTGGCAGGCTCTCGTACAGATTCGAACCAGGCGTATGACCAGCTATGTATAGAGCCGCGATTCTCCAGACCTTGCGTTTACCCTCGTGTCGGCTTCCATCTGCAGCCTCCTCAAACAAGGCCCACTTATCCTTTGAAATCCGTCAATACTCGCATCAAATGGAAAGATTAAATTTTTAATTGCATCGGATAATCGTTCTATCGATGCGTTAGCAAATCCACGTCAGGTGAGAACCGTACTCAATTGACTCCTGGAGAAAGCCGCACGCCAGTCGCGTCTGTTTGTCTGGAAAACAGAAGTGTTCGTTGATGACAACATCGACTATTGGCAAATAATGCAGACCACAGGGCCGATTTCAGCTACGTCCATTTGCCCACGCGTTTCGCGAGCATCTATCAGTTCAGCCCAACAAAACCAAAGCGGGATTGAATCGTCGTTGTCCGCGCAACACTACGATCCAACGCCGCTTATTGCAGTTCGCACGTAACATTTATGGAGCAACTCCGCGCGCGGCAATGTATAGGACCGTGGCTTAGTAAACTGTCCGAAGTGGTCCCACGCACAAGCAGAACATAGCTGCAGAATTTTGCACCACTGTCGTACTTATCGGCTCTTCTGATCGACGGAAGCATCATCTGCCAGTGACGACGGGCCCCGGCTTCCGGCCGATGTATTGAGCAGCATCTGCGGCACTGGAATTTCAATTCCAGCCTCGTCCATCTTCCGCTTGAGTCTCGCGTTGAAAGCGCGCGCGACGCTCCACTGCTGCAATGGCCGCGTCTTGATCTGCGCTTTCACCACGATCCAGTTGGCTTCGAAGCGGTCGAGCCCCCACACCTCGACGGGCCCGAGAATTTCCTTGCGAAGGTTAAAGTCGGTGACCATCTCGGCACTCACCTCGACAATCATTCGCGTGACGTTTTCCAGATCGGCATTGAACGGCACGCGTACCTCGAAGACCGCGTTGGCAAAGTCGCGCGACAGGTTCTTTACGATCTTGATCTGCGAGAAAGGAATGGTGTGAACCGCGCCTTGTCCATCGCGTAACCGCACGGTGCGGATTGTGAGGTCCATGACCGTGCCGGCATGCTCGCTGCCGACCTCGATCCAGTCTCCTACCGAAATCGTCTCCTCGACAATGATAAAAAGCCCCGTGATCAGATCGGTGACGAGCGCCTTCGCACCGAACCCCACGGCAAGACCGATCACGCCGGCGCCGGCAAGCAGCGGCGTCAGATTGATGCCCAGGCTAGCCGCGGCGACCACGGCAGCCAGGCTCGCCACCGTTGCGAACACGCCGTTACGCACGAGAGGCAACATCGTGCGTGCGCGCACGCCGGGATCAAGTGTCCTGTTACGCGAACTGTTTGGCCCGATTGCCTTGAGGATGACGGTGTCGCAAATGATCCACATGAACCAGGCGCCGAATACCGTTGCAATGACGACGATCAATCCATGTCTGAAGCCAGGTGTCATCGCACTGTGCCTGATCGTGCGCGCGATCGGACCGCTCCAGAGGTCCAATTCGAACCGGATGAAGGCGAGCCACGTCGCGAAAACGACCAGCGTACTGGCGAATCGCAACAGCCTCATCAGATGCGGCGCACGGCGATGTATGCGCGTGTCGCTTCGCCGCGTCACGTGCAGCAGCAGCGCGGAGATGAAAAGCGTGAGCACGAGCAGGAGCGCACTGAGCAGTGACGGCTGCAAAACGCTCTCTTCCGAGCCGCGTGCATCGATAATCGCCACCACCGACGCAATCGCGATCAACAGGATTGGAATATGCCAAAGCGAAGCGAGTATATCGAGCGCTTCCGTGGCGAGTTTGTGATCGCGCCTTTGCGCATACGGACGATTGCGTATCAGATGCGTAACAGGCCGTCGGAAAGCGAGCGCGAAATATCCGATCAGAACGGCCGCCGTCACATTGGCGGAGGCCGACACGACCCCGGCGAGGTTCGCACCAAGCAGGCGAATGACGTCAGGATTAGCCGTCGCGTCGCCAAGTGCACCCGATGCTCCGATCACAAAAAGCGGCCAGCGGCTTCGGGTGAGCAGCTGATGTAATGCAACCCGCCGATGCGCGGTGTTAAAAATCGAGAAGGTGATCATGCAGATCGCCGAAAAGATCGCGCCCGCGACGATCGCGTAAGCGATCACGAGTCCCAGCGTGCTGCCCAGCGTGTCGAGCACCTGTTGCACGAACAGCACGACCGCCACAAATGCGACGACCCACGGCGCCGTTCGCCAGACAGCGAAGATCAACAACTCGAGTGATGTCGGATTCGGTTCGAGTGCGACCTTCCAGCGATACCTCGCAACAATGCGCGTCTGCAAATAGATCAACAGGCCGGCGCACGCGCCCCAGCACGCGAGCGTCGCGGTCATCCAGAGCAGGACATGGCCGAACGACTCCCCGTTCCTGCCGGCCAGAATGGCCCGCAGCTCGCCGAGCGCGGCGGAAGAACGGGTTGCCCAATAATGCAAGGGTGTGCGGCCCTCGCTCAGGTCCGTCTCGACAGACGCAATGCCCGAAGCAATGGCTCCGAGCAGATCGCTACTGGGCTGAGCGGCGGACGCGGGCGCCTCGGGTGCGGCGCTGCGCGAACCTGCGCGCAGTCCCTTCAAATGGGAGACGAGCGCTTTTCGTTGCGTATCGTTTTCCAGCGTGGCGATCAGGGTATCGAGCGCGCGTGCCTGCTCGGCCTGACTGGCCGCCGACGGTGCCGACGCAGCTTGCGCGGTCGAGGCTGACGCGTTACCGCTCAGTTTCGGCAGGCCGGTGGCCAGTGGCGCAGCAACCGCTCCATGCAGACCCAGTAGACACAGAACCAGGAGGCTGACTAAAGCCAGACGCACGGCCCAGATCGCACTCGATCCAATCTGTAAAACAGCGCAGGTGTACGGCCGGGTGAACGCGTGAGCATGGTTGGATTCTCGCTGCATAGGATATGACGCGCATGCGGTCCCCGTACGAAACAGCGTTGATATCGGTGCCCCCCGCGCCCGGTCCACGTCCGCGCGGCCACGGTGACCGGCCTACGCCATCAACGCGACCATGATCGATCCACCGGTGGTCAGCAGGATATTCGACGTGGCATAGGGCACCGTGTAGCCCAGCACCGGAATGCGGCTGCCCGCCTTGTCCTGCACGGCAGCCAGCGCGGCGGTAAAGGTCTGTGCGCCGGCCAGTGCGCCCAGCAGCATCAATGGGTTCATCCGCAATACGTAGCGGCCCACCAGAAGCGCCACCGCCTGTGGCACCAAAGTCACTACCGCACCGGCCAACAGAATGCCGAGTCCCAGTTCCCTCACCGCGCGCACGAACTCGGGACCCGCCTGGAGACCCGAGCACGCAACGAAGGCTGCCAGCCCGAAGTTGATCATCAGATCGAGTGCCGGCTGGGGAATGTCGCCAAGCGTCGGCCGCAGCGAGCGAAACCAGCCCAGCAGCAACCCGGCGACCAGCGTGCCTACGCTCACGCTCAGCGTCAGCCTGATGTTGCCGAGCACCACGTAAGGCAGACCAATCAGCGCACCGCACACTATGCCGAGCCCGAGTATAGACAGACTGGACGCATGGCTGGGACGCAGTGCGTAGCCGATCTCCGTCGTCGCCCGTTCGACCGCGCGCTGCGGGCCGACCAGTTCGAGCACGTCGCCACGGTCCAGGACAGTTCCAGTACCGATCGGGATCTGCTGGGCTCCCCGCATGATCGAGCGCAGCCCGACGCTGCGAAAGTCGAATTCCGGTACCCGCATCAGCGCTTCGAGCGGAACCCCGCACAGTGCTTTATTCGTCACCGTCACTTTCAGTATTTCGATGGGAAACTGCAGCAATTCCGGGTCGTGCAACTCGGTGCCGAATCGCGGACCTATCTTCACCAGAGCAGGCATCTGTCCGTAGAGGGTGACCGTGTCGTCTGTGTGCAGCACGGTTTCCGGGCGAACCTCGATCGCATTGCCGTCGCGCAGGATGTGCTCGACGAAATAACGCAGCGGTGCTTCGCTACGCTCGGCCTCGTCGACCCGCCTGCCTGCGAATCCGCTACTGGA
This sequence comes from Paraburkholderia sp. GAS333, assembly GCF_050435665.1. NCBI lineage: Bacteria > Pseudomonadati > Pseudomonadota > Betaproteobacteria > Burkholderiales > Burkholderiaceae > Paraburkholderia > Paraburkholderia sp. GAS333. The sequence continues at coordinate 105,822 of NZ_JBNDKS010000004.1, read as the reverse complement.
AAGACGATACGAACGCACCGCAAATTTCTGGTGTGCTGTAAATACGCCCGCCGTGTCGCGCCGGATACCGAATTTTTTCTCCAGCGCGGCCGCCTCCTCGCGCAGGTCGACGCGCAGAAGACGCGGCGCCAGCGAACTGACAAACAGGATCATGCCGATAGCACCGAAGAGATAAGTCAGCGCATCGGCGACGGCCACGTGATTGGCCAGCAGTTTGCGTTCAGCAAGAGGCAAAGGCAGGTTCATGATGGCATCGGTTGCGGTACCGATTGCGGCTGACTGCGTGAGTCCACCGCAAAAGATTCCGGCGGCTATCCCCAGGTCGAGCCTGAACAGACGCGCCATCGACCAAGCGGTGGCAAGCCCCACCACCATCACCGTGACGGACAGAAGCATTGGCTTGACGCCGTCTTCCTTGAGTGCCTGAAAGAACTGCGGACCGGCAGCATAGCCATTGGCAAACAGAAATAGCAGGAACAATCCCCAGCGGAGTTCGCGGCTGACTTCCACATGCAGTTGCCCGATCCCCAACGCGACGATCAGCGACGCGGTGACCGTACCCAGTGAGAACTTGCCGAACCTGATACCGCCGACCCAGAAGCCGATGCCCACGGCGAGGAACATCGCCAGCTCCGGCGAACCCTGCAGCGACTTTGTCAGCCAGTCTATAAGCACTTTAATCAACGCCTCGACATGCGATGAGGTTCGTCCTCAAACTGCAGGCTGAGCCCGTTATTGAACCGGCGCGTTGGCCACGATGGCCGAGGCCGTCGTCGATAAACCGCAACTTGCGTGGCCCTACGGCGATGCCCGCGATAAGGAACGGCAGGCTTTAAAAACTCGCCGCCAGCCGCTTGAGTCGCCGCTCCATTACACCCCTCGCGTCGCGGTGCAGGTATGGCTGCGGTCGGCGCATCTAGCGCCGAAGTGCGTCCAACGCATCCGGCTTGAGCAGTTCCAGTCCCCGCGCGGCGTTGTAGCCGTGAATTTCCTTCACATCCAGCTTGCGCATGAACGCAATGGTTTCCGGCGTAATGACCTGACCGGGGACCATGATCGGGAATCCCGGCGGATACGGAATCACGAATTTGGCCGACACCAGTTCCGGACCGTTCTTCAGACGATCGTCGATCAGCCCGTCATTCAAACGGATCCACTCGCATGCCTCCGGGTTGTAGGCGAGATAGAACGCTGCGCGCATGTCGCCTTCGGATGTCGCGCTCGCGCTGTTCTCGCGCAACGCATTGTGGAAGCGGCTGAAGTTCGGCAGTTCCGGGACATCCTCGACGAGCGCCTTGACGCGCGCCTCGAAGCCCGCGCGCACGCTTTCGCCGCCTTGATCCAACTCCCGTTCAAGCGAGCGTGAAATGTCGGCAAGCGCCTTGATCAGATGCGCCATGTCGCTGCGGGTGTTATTGATATTGATCTGCACCAGCACGCTGTTGCGCGAGGTCTTGTTGATCTGGATGTCGTAAGACTCGGCGAGCAATCCCTTGAAACGGGTACCGTCGTAACCCGCGTTGCCGCACAGTAGTGTGATGCGCGTGGGATCGAGAAAGAACTCGTCCTCGCGCAGCGCTCGCGTGGCATCGGAGATGGTCTTTCCGGCCATTCCGTAATCCGCGAAGCCGGACCTCCGATACGCGTCGGGGATCATCTCCGCCGGGGTGGCCGCACGGAAGAAGCGGGAAATCAGCGGATGATGGTTGATTTCCTTGCGGATCTCGATCGCCAGTTGAATCGCGCGTTGTACGAGTTCGTATCCCTCCAGCTCCATCTGCCGCCGGGCCACGTCGATCGACGCGATGATCTGCAGGTTCGGCGAAGTCGACGTATGAGTAAAGAAGGCCTCCTTGAACTGTGCCTCGACGGTGTGAAAAGCTTCGTCGGCCACGACGATGATCGACGCCTGGCGCAAAGCCGACATCGACTTGTGAATCGAGTCGGTCTCGTAGACCCGGATGCTGGCCAGATCCGGGTCAGGCAGAAGCGGCATGTCGAGCAGCCGGGAGTCGGTCGGTTCGAAGTCGGCAGAGGATCGTTTGAAGGCTTCGTATTTCTCCCGGTACGCGGGATCGCGCATCAGCTCGCGCAGTTTCGCGGCCCCGCCCATCGCCGTGCGCATGCGCAGCAGCGGCGAAAAGCGGGCATAGCCGAACCAGGCTTCATCCCAGAGGAAAATCAGGTCGGGCTTGATGGCCAGACATTCGAGCATGGTCTGTTCGACATTGGCCACGTGGCCATCGAAGGTGCAATTGGTCAGCACCAGCATCCTGGCCCGATTGAGCTTGCCCTCGGCCTTCAGCGCGAGCAGCGCCTGTTTGATGGGGCGTATCGCCAGGCTGCCGTACATCGAGTACTGGGTGAGCGGATAGGCGTCGATATAGAGAGGCTGCGCACCTGCCAGCACGATGCCGTAGTGATGCGACTTGTGGCAGTCGCGGTCGATCAGCACGATATCGCCCGGCGTCAGCAGCGCCTGATGCACGATCTTGTTGGCCGTGGAGGTGCCGTTGGTCACGAAGAAGGAGCGGTCTCCCCCCAGCGCACGCGCAGCCTTGTCCTGCGACGCCTTGATGTTGCCGGTGGGCTCGAGCAGGCTGTCCAGCCCGCCCGTGGTGGCCGACGATTCGGCGAGGAACAGGTTGGCGCCATAGAACTCGCCCATGTCCCGGATCCAGTTCGATTTGAAGATCGACTTGCCTCTTGCCACCGGCAGCGCGTGGAAGGTTCCGATCGGTCGTGCGGCGTAGTGCTTGAGGTTGTCGAAGTACGGCGTTTCATAGCGGTCCCGGATGCCGTCCAGGATGGCCAGATGAATCTCCATCGGTTCTTCCGCGCCGTAGAAGATCCGGCGCAGGGGGGCGGCGGCATCCGAGCCCGCCAATTGGGCCACGTCGCGATCGGTGGAGAGAAACACATCGAGTTCCGGGCGCAGCCCCCGCACGAGCCGAGCCAGCGCCGAACCCATGTCGTCCATCCGTGCGCCCGTTCCCGCAGGCGTATTGCGCACGATGATGTCGCGCAATGCAGGAGACGTATATTGCGACGCGAAGCTGAAACCATCGACAATCACCACCGACTGCAGGTTGTAGTTGAAAATCGTAGCGAGTATCGCGTCCTCGAAGCTGCCGACCACGACCATTTCGTAGACGAAGCTATCGTCGTTGCGACGCAGGCGGTGAAAGCTCTCGCGGATATCAGGCCACGTAGACCGTTCGCCGGCGGCCACCACGAGCGTTTCGAAATAGGGCTTACGGCTTTGCCCGTGGCCGATGGAAGGCGGAAGAAAATCCGGCAGGCGCAGTTCGCCTTCCTCCTCCGCTTTCCACGCTTCCTTGTCGTCCCGGTAGCTGTTCGACATCAGTGCTGCACTGATTCGCTGCACGAGACGCGACAGGGTATCCCACTCGCCCGCTGCGAGTCGTTCATGCAACTGCGCCATCAGATAAGGGCCCGGATAGCCGTTCAGATCTTCCAGCGGCGCGAGGTCATTGAGCACTTCCAGCGCCTGATCGCGCAGGCCGACGGTATCCTGCTGCGGCTGGGTGGCCAACGCACGCACGATCCGGTTCAGGCTGCGCCAGTGATCGACCCGCGCCTCCGCAGCCGAAAAGAACTGATTGAGGCCGAACGCCGGTACAAGCCTTGCGGCGGATTCCATGTCGAGTCTCCTGATATTCCCTGAGCGATGACAGCCTGTCGTTCACGGGGGTGCTGGGAGCAGTGAGTGTTCGTGGGTCACTTTTGACCTCACCACGATGACGACTCTCTGCCGACGCGTAAATCGGCCTTTGGTCTTATGCCCGCACCGAGCCGGCCGCACCCGCTGCGAGGTGGACAGACGTTCTGTCCCAATGTCGTTTTCGACCGGCAGCGTGGATGCACTGGCGGCCGAACCCCGTCATCGTCAGCCGGGTGTCGTTTCCTTCAGGCGCTCCGGGCTGGCGTCGTCTCTGACCCAGCGCCAGAAAAGCTGATAGCCCACCGAGAGCATCACGGGACCGATGAACAGGCCGATGACGCCTCCCGTCACCATGCCGCCGAGCGCGCCGATCAGCACCACCGGCATCGGCACGGCGACCCCGCGGCCCAGCAGCAACGGCTTAAGGACGTTGTCGGCCAGACCCGCGACGAACACATACACGGCGAAGATGACCGTCACGGTGCTCACCCCTTGCGTGGCGATCACGAAGACAATCACCGGAATCGTGATCAGGGTGGCGGGCAATTGCATGATCCCGAGCAGCAGCACGGCGAGCGCAAGCAGGCCCGCTCCCGGAATACCCATGACGACGAATCCGATACCGATCAACAGCATCTGGATAAACGCAATGCCGACCACGCCCTGAGCGACCGCGCGAATGGTGGCGGTGCACAGGTCGGCGATCTGCGGGCCGTTCTCCGGGCCTGAGATACGCGAGGCAATCTGCACCGCGCTGTTGTGGCCTTTCTCACCGTGCGCCATCAGGATCCCGGCGACAATCAACGCGACAAAAAAGAGCAGCAGCCCCGCGCCGAGCCCGGTGACCATTCCGAGCAGCGCGAGTCCGGCATCCTTGAGTTGGGGTGCGAACTTCTGCGCGAGGCCGGTGAGGTCTGTCGTGGCCTGCAGCCAGTAGTCGTACAGGAGCTTGCCTACCAGCGGCCAACTGGCGATTGCCTGCGTGGGTGGCGGAACGCGGAAAGTGCCGGCTTTGAACGCGGCCATCGCATGATCGATCGATGCAGCGACAGCGACGCCCAGCAGATAGGTCGGCACGAGAATCACCGCAAACGCGACGAGAACGATCAGCGAGGCGATCAGGCCTTCCTTGCCGCCGAAGGTGCGCCTGAGTCTCACCTGAACCGGATACAGCGTGATCGCGAGGATTAACGCCCAGACCATGAGGTTGAGGAACGGAACGAAAATCCGGAAACAGAAGATGGCCAGAACAGCGACGAGTCCCGCGCGGATCAGAACATCGAGCAATTCTCTGGCCCATAACCGTCGGGTAGCCGGTGCGATCAACATAACTTGTCTCCCCCGCAGGTGACCACAACCCTCTCTCTGGCGACCAGTCGTGGCGGGCCCAGGACCATGCAGGCCGCGCAGTCGAACCACGCTGCGACGTGCGTCGGCAAGCAATCACGTCAAGAATGAGCCTCCCGGGCGCAGACAGGCATCGGACCTTGGACCTATATCAAACAGGGAATGCTTTGCGATATATGAAAGGCGGGGTATTTGAAGCATGACGGGATTCCGTGCCCGGACCGGCCGCCTACCGCCCGCGATAAGGTCAAACAGATGACACGCCCGCTCATTAGCCACCGCGCGATAGTCCGCGAAACCGACTATGTTCGGGGCCGATCATGTTAGCGGAGTACTTCCATGCTTAACCGACTCGCATTTCTCAGCGCGTGCACTGCGGCGTTAATGCTCGCCAGTTGCACCGAGCCGCATCAACGGGTCGAGGCGGGAGCAGACCAGTCCGAACTGATTGCCCGGCTGGGACCGCCCAAGGAAACCTACGATCTGCCGGATGGGGGAAAGCGGTTGATGTGGCCGACCCAGCCGATGGGTTCGACGACAACGGCGGCCGACCTCGACGCATCCGGCAAAGTGCTAGGAGTTCGACAGGTACTTCGCGACAGCGAATTCCATCGCGCCGAAATCGGCAAGTGGACCCGGAACGACGTGCTCGTCAACTTTGGCCGCCCTTTCGAAACCGGCTACTTCAAGAGAACGAACCGGGAGGTGTGGTCATACCGGTACATGGAAAACAACATTGAACATCTGATCTATCACTTTTACTTCGACGATCAGGGCGTGCTCCGCCAGACACAAAGATCGCCCGATCCGAAATTCGATCCGAGCCAGCGCAACCGGTTCTAGCGGCGGCGGGCTCTTTGCGCTGCGCGGCGCGTCAGTTTGTCAGCGGGTAGTTCTCGAGCTGTTTTCCAAGCCGGTTATCGGGCGTCCAGCGATTCGCTATCCGGCCATCAACGCATTCGAGCGGCTTGTCGCGACCTGATGCGCCTGGAAATTCTGGCTTTCTGATCATCGCGCATCCGCCTTCTTGCCGCGAATCAGCGACTCTGGATGCTGCTCCAGATAGTCCGCCAACGAGCGGACCGACACAGCCGCACGCGACAACTCCTGCATCGTTTCGACCGTGTTCTGCTGCAGCGGCGAATCACTTTGCAATGCACGATTCGCGGATGTCAGCGTCTCGCGCGCCGCCGCCAACGTTGCCTTGGCATCGGGCGCAAGATCCGAATTCATCGTATTGAGCAGTCCGTCCGCGTCATTGAGTGTCTTGCGCAAATCCTTGCTGATTCCGTCGAAAGGAATGGCATTCAGCTTAGCGACCAGACTCGTGATGGATTCCTGCAAACCCTGCAGATTCCCCGGTACGGTCGGCAACTGCGGCGTTTCTTTGTGCCAGTCCACAGCCGCCTTCGGCGCTGACGGAAAGAAATCGATGGCGACATAAAGCTGCCCCGTCAGCAGACTTCCGGTACGCAGTTGCGCACGCAATCCCTTCGACACCAGATAGTCCGCGAATTGCTTGCGCTCCGATGCCGTGTTCTTGCGACTAGGGTCCCAGTTCTCTCGCGAGATCAGACGCTCCGGAAAAAGTTTGACCACGACCGGAATATCGAATGACTTTTTCACAGGATCGAAGCGCGCGGAAATAGCCGCCACTTCTCCCACTACGATGCCCCGGAAATCTACCGGCGCACCGACAGTCAATCCGCGTACCGACTCGTTGAAATTCAGCACGTACTGGTCCACTATCGTGTCATGCTGTTTCATTGCATCAGAGCGGTTGGCGAACAGCACATACTGATGTCGTGTATCCGCTTCGATTTTTTCGGTCGATTCCGGCGGGTTTTCAAAAGCGAGCCCACCGATCAACACCGATGCCATCGACTCCGTATCGATCTTCACGCCCGACGTGTCCAGCGTGACATCAACGCCGCTCGCATGCCAGAAGCGGCTGTCGTTCGTGACGTATTTATCGTACGGCGCATTGATGAAGACGTGCAGCGTCATCCCTGCGCCGTCGGGATCGAGCGCATACGAGATCACCTGGCCGACCTGGAGCCGCCGGAAAAATATCGGCGAGCCAATGTCGAGCGAGCCGATATTTGCGCTCTTCAGTACATACTCCCGCCCCGGCGTGCCGGATGCGAGCACAGGTGGCGACTCCAATCCTGTGAAGTCGCGCCGTGCCTTGCTGGAAGCGCCGATATCCATCCCTATGTGAGAGCCGGAAATCAACGTGCTGATGCCCGACACCGTGCCGCCTGCAATACGCGGACGAACGACCCAGAAGCGCGTGTCGTCAACCAGCATGCTCGCCGCGTTTCGCGACATATCGGCCCGCGCCAGCACGGTTTTGTGATCGTCGGAAAGCGCGAGACTTTTGATCACGCCAACATCGACATTCTTGAACTTGATTTTGGTTTTACCGGCTTCGATGCCATCTCCGGTTGTAAAGCGGATGACAATAGTCGGTCCCTCGTTCATCACGGACTGAACCGCGAGCCACCCGGCAATCAGCACCGCGACGATCGGCACAATCCATATCAGCTGGATACGCCACTTCGATTGCCCGGTCGCAACCGCCGTGGGGAAGTCGGGCATCTCGCGATCACTGTTCTCTTCGGATGCCTTATCCACGTTTCGTCTCCACGGCATCCCATATCAACCGTGGATCGAACGACAATGTCGCGAGCATGGTCAGTACGACAACCGCGCCAAACGCTATCGCGCCGGGGCCTGCATTGATCGTTGCGATAGAACCGAATTGCACCAGTGCGGCCAGAATCGTAATGACGTAGATATCGAGCATCGACCAGCGGCCGATCCGTTCGAGCAAACGGTAAATGTGCGTCCTTTGTTTTGGAATCAGCGTGGAACGTAGCTGGACGCTGCCAGCGAGAAAGGCCAACGAGAAGATCTTGAGCATGGGTACCACGATACTTGCGATGAAAACGATAGCGGCGAGCGACCACGATCCCGAAGTCCAGAGAAATACGACACCACTGAGTATCGTGTCGGACTGGGTTCGGAACAGGGTTTGCGTCACCATCACCGGCAACGAAACAGCAGGGATATAGAGAACGATGGCGGCGATAAGAAACGCCCACGTTCGCGTGAGACTGCGCGGTTTACGAACGTGCAGGACGTTGCTGCAACGCTGACATTCCGGGCGTGGAATGGAACCGAACGGTGCGCACAGCGAGCCGCAGTCGGTACACGCGGACACGCCCGCGCGCGCTGCAGTTTTCTGCGCACGAAGTCGAAGCTTTTCTGCAACCGGCCCGGAATCTGAAGTGCGAGTGCGCGTCAGACGAACCCAAAGCTCGCGGAAGTCCAGTTCAGCCGTGGTCGCCGTCAGCAGTACCGCAACCGCGCCGAATGAGCACAAACCCACACCCGGAACGACAGTCGCGACGTGCTGGAGTTTGACCAGCGCGATCAACATCGCAAGCATCAGTACTTCGATCATTCCCCACGGAGCAACATGCTGAAGCAGACGCAGAACAATGTCGGGGCGAAGCGGCAACGCCCGGCGACGCGTTGGAAAAAGCAGCGGGAAGCGCATCGATAAAAGTAGATAGATCACCGCCAGCATGTGGACCGAAGGCATCACGATCGTGGTCAATACGACGAGACCGGCGATTGGCCACATCCCTTCCGTACAGAGCGCCGACGCTGCGCCAGCCAGCGTGCTTTCCATCAGTTCGCCCTTGACCCAAACTTCCACGACCGGGAACAGATTCGCCACGACGAACAGAATCGCGGCGGCCACCGTAAGTGCGAGAACGCGATCGTGGTTGGCCGTGCGACTACGGTAGAGCGCTGCATCACAGCGATGGCAACCCACGCGACCGCCGTCCGGCGGCGAGACTTTCCACTGCAACAGATCGCACTCCCGACACGCGATCAAGGTGGCTTTACTCATTCTGGGCATCCGCTTCCACGCGTCGGTTGACCGCGTGCACGCCCTCTTGCAGGCGCCGATTTATATGAGGCGCAAGACTATCATCATGAAAAATCTTTGTAAACCGTCTGTTTGGTTTGTTTTTATATAAAAATCAACTTTGGCGCTCCCCAACCGAAGTAACACAGAAAAAAGACAAATTTCACGGTTCAGCCAATTTCATAAACAGACCGGGCAGACGGTTTACATCTTAATTCGACAGTGTTACTGTGCGGGCTTCGATGGATCCTCCATGTACCGAACCACTCGTTCGGCATCCAATTCGCCCATCTGGAACAGACAAAATGATGAACACCCGACTCGCCGCAGTACTCGTGACTGGCGCCACTGCCTTGACGCTTTCCGCCTGCGCAGGCGTGCAACCGGTTGCTTATAGCGGCCTTTCGTCCACGTCGCAAATGACGAAGAACCGCGCGGGCGATTCAGACAAGGTGCCGTACCAGTACGCCGCGCCGGTCGTGTGGTCGCGATACACCAAGGTCACGGTGGACCCTGTCGTTGTCTATCAGGGCAGCGACAATCAGTTTGGCGACATGAAGGCCGAGGACAAAACCGTACTGGCCGAGTACATGCAAAAAACCTTCTCCGAAGCGCTATCCAAACATTTCGACGTCACGGCGCAGGCGGGTCCGGACAGCCTGCGCGTCAAGCTGACGCTCACCGGCGCGGAAACGACCACGCCATTCGTTGGACAGTTCACTCACTTCGACATTGGCGGAAATGTTTATAACGGCGTGCAGGCGATTTTTGGTGGGAAGGCCGCATTTAGCGGCTCCGTTTCTTATGCCGTCGAAGTGTATGACGGTACGAACGGTCGTCTGTTGAAAGCGTATGTGTCGAAACAGTATCCGAATGCGATGAACCTGGCCGCCGCGTTCGGCTCGCTGGGCGCGGCAAAAACCGGCCTGGACAAGGGCGCTGACGCGTTGGTGGCTCAACTGCACTGACCGGCATCGGCGGAATACCTGGAACGCCGGGTTTTGTCTCTGCTAAAGAGACTGCGGAGTTGCGCGACTGCCGGTCGCCGATGCATGGGCCGGATTGCGAGGGGCCTGTGTGATGTCGTCACTGGCCGGCTTTAAACCTGCGTAGGCGTGGGCGTGAGCGCCCTATCAGGCTGAGTTATCTCTCACTGTCGCCGCAAGCATGCGACAGAAGCACGATCGAACGCAGTGGTTCGCAGCGCGTCCAGCCTGCCCCTATCGATATCAAACCTGATTCCCGATGTGATTCCCGTGCGGGTCAATCTGTTAATCTCGCGGTTTTGACCCGGGCGGCACAGTGACCGCCGTTGGTGCGTACACTTTTACATCACACAGGAAGACATGGACAACGCGACCCGTTCAGAGCGATCCCGCAGCGCCGCCATCAGGGCTGCTTTGGCAATCTTGACGCGCGATGGTCCCGGTGGACTGACTTTCGACTCGCTCTCGCGCGAAAGCGGAATCAGCAAAGGCGGCCTGCTGCATCAGTTCGGCACCAAAGCCGGCGTCCTCAAAGCCCTGCTTGCTTATCAGCGGGAACATTTTGAGTCGTTCGCAGCCGGTTTTCTCGCTGCCAAAGGGGAATCGCTCCCTCATCCCGTGCTGTCTTCGCAGATCGCTGTCATGCGGGAGACCATCAACCAGCCGAATTCGGTCGCGCGATCCATTCTGGCCGCACTCGTAGAAGATCCCGCTTTGCTGGAGGAGATTCGCGTGCAGGATCAGGTGAACATGCGCAAGATTCGTAGCGAAGCGGAAGATCCCGATATGGCGCTCGTGCGCCTGGCCGCGGCGCGAGGTCTCGCTTACACCACCTTGCTCGGAATGAGTTCGTTTTCCGATGCGCAGCGCGAGAGACTTTTCAAGCTGCTGATGGATGACAAGCGCTGGCAGTCTCTCGAAGAGTCCCAGGCGAAATAGAAACTGGGGGCACTGTTAGTGCAATTCGCGAAGGCAGCCGAGTTGCCTGAACATGACCCAGCCAGCGCCTTCCCTTCCAATTCAGTTACCAGAAGAAGTCCGCGCACGATTGCCGGAACACCATCGTGCATCGAGCGCGGAACCACTCACGCCACCATCCGCGCGCTACTCCAGTACCACAGTTCAGCAGGCGACAAAGCTTTCGAGAACAGGAAACCCTGCAGTTCATCACATCCGATATTGCGCAGAATGCGCGCCTGATGCTCGCTCTCGACACCTTCGGCAACCACCCGAAGACCCAGTTCATGTCCAAGCTCGACGATCGCCCGAATGATCGCGAGATCGGCCGGTGCATCGAGCATGTCCTGTACGAACGCACGGTCGATCTTCAGGCGATCGAGAGGAAACCGGTTCAGATAGTTGAGACTCGAGTAACCAATACCAAAGTCATCGAGGGAAATCTTGACGCCAAGCTTGCGGATCGCCTGAATCGTTTGAAGATAGTTCTCCGCGTTGTCCATCAGCACCGTCTCGGTAATCTCGAGTTCGAGCCGCTCGGGTGCGACGCGATATTGCGCGAGACTGTGCGCGAGAGTCTCCAGCAGATCTGGATCGCGCAGTTGTATCGCCGACAGATTGATCGACACGCGCAAATGCATCCGCCCCTCTTCATCCCACTCGGCGAGTTGCCGGCAGGCTTCGTCGATCACCCATGCACCGATCGGGATGATGAGCCGCGTATCTTCCGCGACCGGAATGAATTGCACCGGCGACACCGTGCCAATCTGCGGACTGTTCCACCGCAATAAACCTTCGACCGCAACCAGCTCGCCCGTGCGCGCATCGACGCACGGCTGATACGCAAGCCGGAACTCGCGCTCCGTAATCGCCGTGCGCAGACACGCTTCGAGCGTCAACCGGTAGCGCGCGCGTTCGGCCATATCGGGCGAGAAGAACTTGACGAGATTGCGGCCGGCCGCTTTCGCCTGATACATCGCGGCGTCCGCGTTCTGCATCAGGGTTTCGATGTCTTCGCCGTCGTCCGGGAACAGCGCGACGCCGACACTGCACGACACCGGCAACGCAGCGCCGCCGAGTTCATGCGGCTGCCGCACGAGCGGCAACAGGCGGTCTTCGATGGCGCGCGTCACGTCCGCCGTGTTGCTCACACCGTTGAGGATCACGGTGAACTCGTCGCCACCCAGCCGGCTAACCGTGTCGTTGCTGCGCACGGCTTGCAGCAGTCGTCGCGACACCGAGCGCAACAGATTGTCGCCAATATGATGGCCCAGCGAATCGTTGATGTTCTTGAAACGGTCCAGGTCGATGAAGAGCACCGCAGCGCGTTGGCCCGTGCGCCGCGCATTGGCGAGCGCGACGCCCAGGCGCTTCACGAATAGCTCGCGGTTCGGCAATTCCGTCAGCACGTCGTGCTCGGCGAGAAACTGGATGCGCGCCTCGCTTTTCTTGCGGTCCGTGATGTCGATCAACGTGCAGATGTAGTGCGACAGATTCGCCCGGCGGTCGCGCACGGCGCTCACCATCAGCCACGCCGGATAGTCGCTGCCCGCCCGCCGCCGCACCTGCGCTTCGCCGTGCCACGCGCTCAGACGGTCGACGGAATCGATGACGGACGGGAAAATATCGCCCTGCTCCTGTGCGCCGAAAAGGAAAGCCGGCTCCTTGCCGGCGACATCGTCGGCACGGTAGCCAGTGGCCCGATAAAACGACGCGTTGGCGGTCACGAGCCGTCGTTGTGCATCGAGAATCAGAATGGCCTCGGATGATGCTTCGAACACCTTGCCCCACAACTCCAGCCGCTGCTCCATCAGCTTGATCTGGTTGATGGGAGTGAAAGCCGTCAATACTGCGTCGCGTCCCTGGAAGTCGAGGCGCCGCGCCGACAGCATCGCCCACGTGGGTTCACCACTGGCCAGCCAGCGCACCTCGAATTCGTCCACGGCGTCGCGGTCGGAGAGTTGCTGGAAAAACCGCGCGCGCACTTCGGAGTCGAGCCCGTAGCCCCACGGGTCGACCGTGCAGCCGTTCAGCCAGGCCAGCGCGGGCCGGTTCGCATGCAGAACCTCGTGACCGGGAATCGCGGTCACGACCATCGGCACCGGCGTCGCCTCGACGAGCGCGTATTGCGCCGCCGACGCGCGCGCGGTCGCGGCGAGTTCCTTCTGCACGTCGCGCTCGCGGTCGAGCTGCGCCAGCATGTCGTTGAAGCCTCGCACGAGCTGGCCGATTTCATCCTGACTGTGCCAGTTGGCGCGCAATGAATGGTCGCCTGTGCGGCGTACGGTATCCATCACACGTGCAAGCTGGCGCAACGGGCGCGACACCTGCTGGGCGACGAAATACACCATGCTGAGAATCGCGCACAGCAGAAAAAATGCCGTCCCGAGGTGTAGCCACATGCGCTGAAAGAGACCGCGCACGCGGGCATGCAGAAGACTTTCGAGTTGACTGCCGGTCATACTCCACGCGTCGCTCACGCTCGTGATGACCTGCTGCTGCGCGGCATCGAGCGCGGCCAGCGTGGCCGTGTCCGCGCCATTGTCGACCGCTGCGCCCGCCACATGGCGATAGGTTTCGATGGCGGCGAGCATGCGTGCAATCGACGGTCCGATCGTGCCGCTCAGCGTGCCGTTCGCCGCCGAAGCTTCCGCGTAGTCGGAGCGTAGCCCCTGCAGTACTGCATCGAGTTGCCCCTCCAGCACGAGGTAGCGGGTACGCATCTCGTCGCGGCTCATCGGTGCGTCGTGCAATCTCGCGCCGGCATTGTGCAGATGACGGCCGATCCGGTTGATGTCGTTGAGCAGTTCCGGGTAACGCAGAATCGACAACGACATCGCGTAATAGCTGTCGAGGTCCGGGTCCAGAATCAGGTTGGACTGGTTGCCGATTCGCGTCACCAGCGCGCGCGTCGCTTCGAGTCCATCGTCCACCGTCGCTGCGCTCGCGTGCGGTGTCGAGATCGCGGCGAGTGCCGTGCGGACCTTTTCGTTTATCTCCGCACTTTGCATGTTCGCGCCAAAGCGGCGCTCGGCGTCGGCGAGCTTACTCGCGGTTTCCTGCGAGTGAGGCGTGGTCCGCGGCTGGCCCGCCCCCGCCATTGCAAAGTCGATGACCGCATCGTGCACGATTGCAACGTAGGCATTGCCGACCAGTTCCTTGTCGGAGAAGTCGATCGCAATGTACTTCTCGTGGATCAGAATGCCGCTGATGTAGACCACCGCGCTGAGGTCGAGCAGATAGATCAGCAGCAACTTGCGGCCGACGCGAAGACGTCCGAGAAATTGGAAGAACGGGTTGCGATTCATCGACGAAAGCACTCGATCGCAAAGCGTTTATTCAGGGTGCGGTATGCCTGACGTTTCACTGCTTGTCTCCGTGCAGGGAACGTCGAACCCGGGTTGGGTCCGACTGAGGGAACCCCCTCAGTCATCCTATCGACCAGCGGAATTTTTTCTTTAGCATTTGCTTAAAATTCGCCAGAACGGTGCCTGAAATGCGACAGCACGGTGCGAAAAAGCCAGCGCACGCCTTGTTTTGGGTCGATCGCTGGAGCGGTTTTCGAGGGGCGGTCTGTAATGAGACCTTCGCTCGATGAGGAGCGAAGGCGCACGTCCCATCCTGATCCGAGCGTTCGATAGAAAGGCGGGAGATCTTCACGCACAGGCTCAGCGCACGACCTGACGGCCACGCGAATATGACGGCTGAGTACGCGGATCTGACACAGGTACCGCCTTGCGAACCGAACGCGTAGCCAGTTGCAGTTCGACGGCAACCGGCGCAGTCTTCTGATCGGGAGATTCATCAATCTGATCGCCGCAGCAGTGCGAGCAAGCGGATCTTGCAACGGAGCAGCACATGGCTATTTCCGAAGACCGTAGCGCCGCCGAACCCGACACGTCCAGTGACGTCTCTGGAGTCGAACTCTCACTGGTGCGTGACGACTTGGCGTTTCGCTTCCAGCGCAAGCTTGGACTGATTCCCGCAAAAGGGATGGGGACGGCCCGCCGCGCCATCATCTTCGCTGCGATCACCTGGCTACCACTCGTGATATGGGCCGTCGCCACCGGTCGAGGCAACTCGATCGACGGCGCGGACACTCTGTTCGGTCATTTCGGCATTCACGTGCGCTGTCTCGTGGCTATTCCGCTATTCATCTTCGCAGAAGACGTAGCGCAGAAATCCGTACCGCCGTTGCTGCGTTACTTCGTCCAGTCGGGTCTCGTACCAACGGAGAAGATTCCGCTATTCCGGGCCTTGATTGCCAGCGTGATCAAGCTCAGGAACGGTGTTCTCCCGTGGGTGCTCATTATCGGCGCAGTGATTGCATGGTCCAGCGCGGGCGCTGTCTTCCGGCAATTCGAGGACATATCGTGGGCGACTGCCGGTGGCGAAGGCAGCGCGGAGATGACTTTCGGCGGCTGGTGGTTCGTGCTGGTAATCCGCCCGATTTTCACCGCGCTTCTGCTCGCCTGGTTATGGCGCGCGTGCCTCGTCTGCGTGCTCACTTTCAGACTCGCGCGCTTTCCGTTGGCGCTGGTGCCCACGCACCCGGATCGCGTGGGCGGCCTCGGCTTTTTCGAGCGCATCATGTTCGTCTTCAGCCCGGTCGCGTTTGCTGTCTCCGCAGTCACAGCCGCGTCGTTCGCGCACGAAGTCGTGTATCACGACGTGCAGGTAATGGCGATCAAAGGCGCCCTGGTGGCTAGCACAGTATTGGTCACGATCGTTTTTCTTCTGCCGATGGTGCCGCTTGCGCTGGTGTTGGGAAGCACGAGGCGCAAGGCAATGATGGACTACGGCAGCCTGGTGGGACACCACGGCAGGCTGGTGCATCGACGTTGGGTGCAGGGTGAAGAGATCGGCTCGCCCGCTATTCTTGACGCAGCCGAACTGGGCCCTGTTGCCGATGTGCAGACCATCTATGCGGCGGTCCAGAATATGCGCTCATTTCCGATTGGCAAGCGCGGCATCGTTGCTATCGCCGTTCCGGCTGTCTTGCCCATGTTATTTGTTGCAGGCATGCAGTTGCCGATGCAAGGCCTTGTATTGAAGGTTCTCAAGACGCTGATTTAATTTGTGCCTGACTTATACCGTTGCCTTCTGCCAGCGTCCCCATTGCCTGAATAGAAATGCGATGCCGGCTTTTCATAGAATCACGTCTCGAACCAATTCTTTAGTTACTGAATAAAGCAAAACCATTCCCCATTTCATTCTGCCCCCACAAAGCACCTTGTCATTATGTAAAGG
Organism: Paraburkholderia sp. GAS333; assembly: GCF_050435665.1. Lineage (NCBI taxonomy): Bacteria > Pseudomonadati > Pseudomonadota > Betaproteobacteria > Burkholderiales > Burkholderiaceae > Paraburkholderia > Paraburkholderia sp. GAS333. The sequence goes on along the minus strand of NZ_JBNDKS010000004.1, from coordinate 89,654 downwards.
ACTAATATAGGATGATATGGATACCGTAACGGCACTACTTCGCAAAACCAAGTGATTAAAAAATCACTACTCTGCGAAGGAAAAATCGACCAGAAAAACGATAAGACCACATTGTCACGATGTTAAATAAGCTTACAAGCCGCCCGGACATAGCGTGGACATGCGCGACTTCCCTGAATTCGTGTACGAGGACATTAGCAGGAAAAATTCGGCCCAAATAATGCGCCAGGGCAGAGTATTGCCGCGACACATCATTTGCCTTTTTCTGGTTGCGCTGATATTGAACGCCTCACCCGGTGCTTACGCGCATCCATGGCGGGTGGTTATTTTGCCAGGTGCCGACCCCTCTCTACCGGCGGCCTTCGAACAGATCCAGACTCTTCGTAGCACGCTCTCCGCAGTTGCGCCCGACGGTGTGGATTTTTATACCGATTCGCTCGACGGCTTGCGCTTCGACAGTGCCGCGCTAATGCCCGACTTCCTTGCCTTGATGAGACGGAAGTACGAGCACCGGCAGGTCGACATCGTCATTGGACTGGCCGACTTCGCGCTGGAGTTCACGCGCAAATATCACGCGGAAATCTGGCCTGGCGTGCCGGTCGTGATTTCCAGCATCGATGATCGCCGGCTCGCGGGGCTGCCCCCCGACTTCGCGCATGTGCCGATGCGACTCGACATCGACGGTACGCTGGCCATGGCCGAAACGCTCCAGCCCGATGCGCACCGTCTGGTGGTAGTAGGCGGCGTCAGCGAGTTCGACCGCGACGGCGCGGACCGGGCTGCTGCCGTCGCGGCGCAACGCACTAGCCACAAATGGCTGGTCGAAGTCTGGCGAGGTCTGTCGTTGCCCGAACTGCGCCAGCGTCTCGCAACGCTCGACAGGCACAGCGCGGTCCTGTACGCAGGCATGTTCCGCGATCGTGAAGGCCGTACTTATTTTCCCTACGAAGTCGTCGGCCCAATGGCCGAGGTGTCCGGCGCACCCATCTATAGCTGGTATCCCACGTATCTTCCGTACGGCCTGACAGGCGGGTCCGTTATCAGCTTCAGGAAAAACGGCCAGATCACGGGCGAACTTGCTGCGTCGATATTGCTCGGCAAGCAGGCGGCACCGGGTGCCATGACGTCGATGGGAGCGTCGCATTGCGTCGCGAACGTGACACAGCTGGAAAAACTCGGGCTTCGCGCCGATTCGTTGCCGCCGGATTGCGAGTTGATCGACGTACCGCCGTCGATCTGGCGTCAGTACCGTGGCGCCGTCGTGCTCGCGCTGGCAGTTTTAGCCATGCAGGCCCTGACGATTGCTGCACTGCTCTGGCAGCGTCGCGGGCGGCATGTCGCGGAGGATGAGGCCACCCTTCGGCGCGCAGAACTGGCGCGTGCAGCGCGCTTCGCGGCTGCAGGCGAACTGAGCGCGTCGATTGCGCATGAAGTCGGTCAGCCGCTCGGGGCCATTCTCAGCAACGCAGATGCCGCGAGCATGATGATCGACAAACCCGAGCCGAATCTCGAGGAATTGCACGCCATCCTGGCCGATGTGCGGCGCGACGCGCTGCGCGCCAACGAGGTGGTGCAACGTCTGCGTACCCTGCTGCAAAAACAGTCGGTGGCATTCGGTCCGGTCGGTATCGACGATACGGTCGCTGAAACGCTCGCACTGCTCGGCCCAGAATCGCGGCGCCGCAACGTGACAATCGAAGCGAGCCTGGACGCGGGCGGGATTCAACTTCAAGGTGACCGGATCCAGTTGCAGCAGGTCCTGCTCAACCTCGCCATCAACGCACTGGACGCGATGCAGGAGACGCCGCCGTCTGCACGCATCCTGTCGATCTCGACACGTAAGAGCGGCAACGGGCTCGAAATAACCGTGGCCGATCGCGGCCACGGCATTCCGGCGGGAGAAAAAAAGCGACTGTTCGAGTCGCTTTATACGACCAAGCCGCACGGCATGGGCCTAGGCTTATCCATCGTCAGGACCATCGTCGAGGCCCACCGTGGCCGCGTCACCGTTGCAGATCGGGACGGCGGGGGCAGCGTCTTCAGGGTGTGGCTGCCGGAGCGCGGCACGCCGGCTCATGCTGCAAACCGCCGGGCCAGCCGGCATGGCGCCGCCGAGACGAACCTGACTCAGCAGCATCCAACGATACAGGGAGGACGGTTGTGAGTGACCCTATCGACACCGTCGTTCACGTAGTCGACGACGACGAATCCATGCGCACCGCGCTGACCCGACTGCTTACGCACGCCGGCTATCGGGTAAAGGCTTACTCGTCAGCCGGAGAGTTTCTGGTGGCCGAGCCCGATGTGCGGTCTGCGTGCCTGATTCTGGACCTCGAGCTTCCCGGCCCCGGCGGCCTCGAATTGCAGCATGCGCTTCATCGGCTGGGACGCGAAATGCCGATTGTTTTCATCAGCGCGCATCGTGATATTCCCAGTACCGTGCAAGCGATCAAGGCAGGGGCCCGGGATTTTCTCCTCAAGCCGATCAACACGCAGATGCTTCTTGCTGCGGTCGAGAGTGCGATCGCAGTAACGGCTCCAGAGTCGCCCCCGGAAAGCACGGCCGAACCCTTCGCAACGCCCTTGACCGATCGCGAGCGGGCGGTGCTGCGTGGCGTGGTGACCGGGCGGCTCAACAAACAGATCGCCGCCGAACTGGCATTGAGCGAGCGGACCATCAAGACATGCCGGGCTCACCTGATGCACAAGCTGAACGCCCATTCGCTTGCCGAACTCGTGAGGCTGGCCGAGCCGATCTTCCATATCGGAAGGAGCAGGCCCGGTCAGATTGCCCCAACGGGCAATTTCGTTGCCCCTTCCCCGGATAGCGTAAGCGTCCCGCCGCTCCGATACTGATGATCCGTACGAGGCGCTCCCGACGCTAGTCGAGCGGACTCGCCATACGTGTATGGCGAGCTTCGTCTTGCCCGTTCCGTCGTTGCAATCCAACTTGCTGGCTGATCATGGTCCATCCCTCACCCGACGCGACCAACGACAACATCGAGCCCAATTCGCCCGCCGCGCCACCGGGTATGGTCCGGATTGGCGGCGACCTCTTTGTCATGGGATCGGATCATCATTACCCGGAAGAAGCGCCGGCGCACAAGGTGCGCGTGAACGACTTCTGGATAGACCGCCATGCCGTGACGAACGCCGAATTCGGGCGCTTCATCGAGGCTACCGGACACGTCACGACAGCCGAGCGCCCCGCTAATCCAGACGACTATCCGGGCGCGCTGCCCGAGTTGCTGCAGCCGTCCTCGGTCGTGTTCGCCCGCCCCCCCGGGCGTGTCGATCTGCGCAATCACTACAACTGGTGGACCTATATGCGCGGCGCCGACTGGCGCCACCCGCGCGGCCCCGCCAGCTCGCTTGACGGGCTCCTCGATCATCCCGTCGTGCATGTCACTTACGAAGACGCCGAAGCCTACGCAAAGTGGGCCGGCAAGGACCTGCCCACCGAAGCCGAATGGGAGTTCGCCGCGCGCGGCGGTCTCGACGACGCCGAGTTTGTCTGGGGCGCCGAATTCACACCCAACGGCCGGCAGATGGCCAACACGTGGCAAGGCGAATTCCCGTGGCAGAACCTTCTTGAAGACGGCTACGAATGGACCGCGCCGGTCGGCTCTTTTCCGCCGAACGGCTATGGGCTGTACGACATGGCGGGCAACGTGTGGGAGTGGACCAGCGACTGGTATCAGGACCACGGGAAGATCGTGAAAGCATGCTGCACGCTCGACAATCCGCGCGGCGGAACGCGGGAGGCAAGTGTCGATGCGCGCTCCCCTCAAGTCAGGATTGCACGCAAGGTGATGAAAGGCGGCTCGTACCTGTGCGCGCCGAATTACTGCAGGCGCTATCGGCCGGCCGCCCGGATGGCGCAACCGGTCGATACATCCACCTGCCATGTCGGCTTTCGTTGCGTCGTTCGCGACACGGTTCCCGGTTAAGCCCGACAGCCAATACGACCTCTTGCAGACCCGTCGACGACAGGGTCGCGAGAGTTCCGCTACCGGTTACGGTGGCTCTACGCAAAGGAGTTTTTCATGGCGGCGAAGAAGAAAACCAACTTCCTGATCCTTTGGGGAGACGACATCGGTCAGTCCAACCTCAGCATCTTCAGCAAGGGCGTGATGGGATACCGCACGCCCAATATCGACAGCATCGGCGAGGACGGCATGGTGTTCACCGACTATTACGGCGAACAGAGTTGCACGGCCGGTCGCGCGTCGTTCATCACGGGACAATGCGGATTGCGCACGGGACTGACCAAGGTCGGCCTGCCTGGCGCTCCGCTCGGCATGAGCGCCGAAGATCCGAACATTCCCGAGTTGCTCAAGGGTCTCGGGTACAGCACGGGCCAGTTCGGCAAGAACCACTTCGGCGATCGCGACGAGCATCTGCCGACCGTGCACGGCTTCGACGAATTCTTCGGCAATCTCTATCACCTGAATGCCGAGGAAGAGCCTGAATTGCCCGATTATCCCGATCCCAAAGAGTTTCCCGACTTTCACAAGAAGTACGGCCCGCGCGGCGTGCTGCACTGCTGGTCGGACGGCAAGGGCGGCCAGAAAATCGACAATACCGGTCCGCTCACGCGCGAGCGGATGAAAACGGTCGACACCGAGTTTCTCGCGGCCGCCAAGGAATTCATCCAGAAGGCGCACAAGGAAGACAAGCCGTTCTTCGTCTGGTTCAACACCTCGCATATGCATTTCCGCACGCATATCGAGGACCGGATTCGCGGTCAGGCGGGACGCTGGCAGTCGGAGTATCACGACTGCATGATCGAACACGACAAGCATATCGGCGAGATGCTCGCGCTACTAGACGAACTCGGCATCGCGGACGACACCATGGTCATGTACAGCACCGACAACGGTCCGCACATGAACTCGTGGCCCGATGCCGGTATGACACCGTTCCGCAACGAGAAGAACTCGAACTGGGAAGGCGCATACCGGGTGCCCTGTCTGGTTCGCTGGCCGGGCGTGATCAAGCCGGGCACGGTGTGCAACGAGATCGTCAGTCACCTCGACTGGCTGCCTACCATCGTCGACGCGGCGGGCGACCCCGACGTCAAGGACAAACTGACGAAGGGCTTCGAGGCCAATGGCAAGACCTTCAAGGTGCATCTGGACGGCTTCAGTCTGATGCCCTACTTCACCGGTAAGGCGAAGAAACCTGAACGTAAGGGCTTCTTCTATTTCACCGACGACGGCGACCTCGCCTGCCTGCGCTTCGACAACTGGAAAGTCGTGTTCATGGAACAGCGCACGGCAGGCACGTTGCGAATCTGGGCGGAGCCACTGGTCACGTTGCGCGTGCCGAAAATCTTCAACCTGCGAACAGATCCCTATGAGCGGGCGGATATAACGTCCAACACCTATTACGACTGGCTGCTCGACCACACCTTCATCCTTGTGCCGGCGCAGGCTGGCGTGGGCGAATTTTTGCAGACGTTCAAAGCCTTCCCGCCAAGGCAGAAAGCGGCCAGCTTCGGCGTGGATCAGGTGATCGACAAGATGACCGACGCCGCCGGCGGTGGTCATCGCTGATTGCTCCTTCGTGCTCATTGCGCACGGCCAGGCTCGGGTGACGTGGTTGCTGGCGTCGCCCGAGTCCGTTCTTCCCCGGACACCAGGATAGGCCATGGACGCCAAGGCCCTGATTCTCCTCGCGCTCAAGATCGCGATCGCAGGGACGGTGTTGACCTACGGCCTTCAGGCCAAACGCGACGATATGCTGTATATCGTCCATCGGCCCGGGCTGCTTCTACGCTCGCTCATCGCGATGCTGGTGCTCATGCCGCTGCTAGTGGGCGCGTGCGTCTATTTTCTCGATCTGCGGCTGCCGACAGCCGTCGTGCTCACGGCGCTCGCCATTTCGCCCGTGCCGCCGATGCTACCCAAAAAGCAGGAGAAAGCGGGCGGCATCGCACCCTATAGCCTCGGCCTGCTCGTCGTGCTCGCGCTGGTGTCGATCGTCACGGTGCCGCTTACGCTCGTGCTCCTCGACTGGCTTTTCGCGCTGCCACAGGGCGTCGGACCGGTCGCGATCATGGCAATCGTCCTGAAGATGATCATCTCGCCGCTCGCGCTCGGGCTCGTCGTCGCGAAGCTGATGCCAGGTATCGCCGCGAGCGTGAGCCAGCCCATCCACCGCTTCGCCACCGTGCTGCTGCTCGCGGCGTCGCTCGTCCTGCTCGCGACGACGTGGCACGCGATCTGGCTGACCACCAGCCTGTGGACCGTGGTGTCCATCGCGGCGTTCGTGGTGGTCGGTCTTGCCGTCGGTCACTGGCTCGGCGGTCCGGCGCCGGAGCATGCGTCGGTGCTGGCGCTGTCGACCGCTTCGCGCCATCCCGCCATTGCGCTGGCCATCTCGACGGCCAGCTACCCTGGCGAGCAGTTTGCGCCCACGCTCGCGCTTTATCTTCTGCTGTGTACCGTGCTGGTCATTCCTTACGTGAGATGGCAACGCCGCCGTTCGGTCGTCCGCCCCGGCTCGCCATGAAGGAGACGACATGACCTTGCCTGGCGGCCGCGATCCTGCGGCGATACCGAGCACCGATGCCGCCGCAGTCGTGAAGCCCGACGAGGGCACGCTGCAAACGCGGGCGAGAACCTCGCTGGCGGTCGAGCGCACCTTTCTCGCCGTCGAACGCACGCTGATGGCCTGGCTGCGCACATCGCTCTCGATGATCAGCTTCGGCTTCACGCTGGCGAAATTCTTCGAATACCTGGTGCACGAGAACGGCGCGCCCATCGTCGGCCGATTTGGTGGGACCTGGTCGCCGCGCATGGTGGGCACGGCGATGGTCGTCATCGGTACCGTGGCCCTGCTTGCCGCCGTCGTTCAGCACGCGCGCCGGGTCAGCGCGTTACGTCGCGAGGGGCTCGTGCCGCAATGGAACCTCGCTTTCTGGATCGCCATCGCCGTGTCGGCTCTCGGCACGTTCGCTCTAGTCTCTATCGTGCTCGACTGAAGGCGGCAACGTACGGCCGCGAAAGCGAAATGCACATGCGCTTGCTGCGAGTACGCGCGGCGGGTGTATGAGGCAACCACGCCCGACTCGCAGCGTCGTTTGGTACGGTCCTTTGCGAATAGACTATTTCGCGCCTAGAAGCTGAGCGCCAGCCCCAGCGATGCACCCGTCACGTCCTTGCCGAACGCATAACGCGCGACGATTCGAAAGCGCGAGAAGAGCTTCGTCACAGCGCCCGTATCGATTTCAAGACCCGCGCCCAGCGACGTGAGCTGATTGAAACCGAGGATATTCGCCTGACTGCCGAGGTAGGTGGAATGGGACAGCTCGAGCACGTAACGCAGTGGCCGATGCAATGCGAGCAAGCCGGTCGGCGCGCGCCAGCGTGCATAAAGGTTGGTGGACTGCGCGCTGGCCGAGCCCCGCACCGCACTGGAAGAGCCAAAGCTTTGCAGATAAATGTTCGTGTAGCGCAGTTCCAGATCGAACTCATAAGGCTCCTGGCGAGGGTACCAGCCGAGCATCAGCGAGCCGCCAAGGCCATACGCACTGAGGGAACCGTTGCGGATGAAGTCGATGTTGCTGTCCGTCTTGTGGTTGATCAGGAATTGCGCGGCGCTCGCATCGCTCAACACCTCGCCCAACGAAAAATTGAAGATCGGCCGGATGACCAGATCCTTCTTTTCGTTCAGCGGAAAGTCCCAGCCGATTCCGCCCGTCGCTGCCACGTTTGTCCAGCGTGTAGGCAGCGCGCGCTGCTCCTGCCCGTTCGAGGTGACAAACGTCGGATCGTAACGAGACCCGCCGAGCGCGCCTTCCAGGTACAGCGGAAAGCTCTGGCTCAGCGTAAAGCCGCCGCCGAACTGGGTCATGTTCAACGAGGGGTTGCCGGTCGAACCATTGCGAATGCCCAGCGTACTCGCCGACAGATCGGGCGTGACTGAGAAAGACAGTAGCGCGAGCACGGCGTTCGCGCGACGTTGCACGTCCGGCCCGGTAAAAGTCGACGCGCTTTGTGCCAAGGCACTGCCCGGAACGAGCCATTGAGCGCTCGCCAAAAGCAATCCTTGAACGAGAAGCCGGATGCACCGGTGGCGAGCACGTCGATGGCAATCGATAGTCGCGATTTGCGAACCGGTGTCAGGCGCTGTGCCGCTTTGCGACACGAATCGCACGACGGCGCGGAGGATGGAATGCCGGCTCAGCTGCATGGACGAAACAGACCGCAGTGATCGATTGCGTTAGGCAATATCTTTCCCGGCAGATGGCCTGGATCCAGATGCGCGGACGGCTACGACTTTTTCCAACGAGCTGTTCGGAGTGTTGTTCATCCACCCGCACGTCACCATAGGTAGTTAGGGCAATCCGGTTGCCCCGTGGGGCAACATTGGATCCAGTCCTTTCCTTTCAGGGGGATGATCATTTACATTGGTTGCGCGATCGCGCTTTTAAATCGCACCTCTGGTGTCGTGCGTTCCGACCGCTGCCGGTGTAAAACGCGGTAACCGGACCACCGCGATGCGAGCCGCCCGCTCGCGCATGGCGCTGCGAGCAACCAGCAACTTATGGGAGGACGCATGCAGCAACTCATAAGACATCCCATCGTCCTGTTCTTTATTTCGCTCGTGCTGATGTCGGCTGCGGGCTGGATCGGCAGCGCGGTGCTGCGTCCGCGCATGCCGATCAGCGATACCTCGCGCGACGACTTCAAACTGGTTCAATCCGCGACGTTGACGCTGCTCGCGCTGGTCATCGGTTTCAGCCTCTCCATGGCGGTGAACCGCTACGATCAGCGGAAAAATTATGAAGAGGAAGAAGCCAACGCCATCGGAACCGAATTCATTCGGGCCGATCTTCTGCCGGCCAGCGCGGCCGCGGCGATTCGCACGGATCTCGCCCGGTATCTCGACTTGCGCATCCAGTTCTACCAGGCCGAGGACGAACAACGACTCGCGGAGATCAACGCCGCCACGGCGAATCTGCAAGGCAAATTGTGGAACGCGGCGGCCAGCGGAGCCCTGACCCAGCCGAATCCTGTTTCCGCGCTCGCGGTCGCGGGCATGAACGACGTCATCAACACGCAGGGCTATACGCAGGCTGCGTGGTGGAATCGCGTCCCGGTGGCCGCGTGGATATTGCTGCTCTCGATAGGCGTGTTCGCCAATATGCTGGTGGGCTATGGCGCGGAAAATTCGAAACACCAGGGACGTCTTCTGCTAATCATGCCGATCACCGTATCGCTGTCGTTCATGCTGATCGCGGATATAGACAGTCCGCGACACGGCATCATTCGGGTAGTGCCGCAAAACCTGATAAGTACGACGTTATCGCTGCCTAAGCCCTGATTCTGCGAGGGGCGGTGCTGCTGCCTGTTCACTCGTTGGCCGACCCCGCGCGACAGGCTCCATCGGGGTGCAGCCAACGCCGGGGACTGGTCGTGGTTTGCCCCGAGGGGCAATCGGATTGCCCGATTCCCGGATAGCCCCGAAGATTGGCGCACGCGATACTTGACGCAAGGATCTTGCGGCCAATGGAAGAAATCAGACACCTGATCGTGATCGTCGAAGATGACGCGGGCATGCGTCGCGCTCTGCAACGCCTGTTGCGCGTATCCGGGTTCGACACGCTGCAATTCGACAGTGCTGAGGCTTACGCGCAGTCGAACGAGCCTCGCGTGCCGCATTGCCTCGTACTCGACGTTCAACTGCCCGGCTTGTCGGGCCCGCAATTCTACGAACAACTCGCTGATCCACGGCCGCCCGCCGTGTTCATCACGTCTCACGACAACCCGGCGACGCGCAGCGCGGTCGCGACCGCCGGTTCCCAGGAACTCCTGATCAAGCCGTTCATCGCCAAGGCATTTCTGGATGCTATTGCAAGAGCCGCGCAATGAGATTCGCCACTTCGAGCCAATGGACACGTCATCAGGACGATGTGCACAACACTGGCCGTATTGCCTGCGAATCAATGCCCGAATCAGACAAAGGATAAAGGAGACCAGCATGGCCACAGTCCAGTCGGTAGCTGACAGGCAGGCAGCGGGAAAGCAGGCGCGTGAACGTTCGCCACGCTCGAATAACGCGATGATCGGCAATGTAGACCGGGATCCCGTCCAGTTGTTGCAGGAGAATAGCGAGGGGCGAGTCGTCTCGCTGGTTCCGTTGCGCTATGGCCGCATGTCCGTCTCGCCGTTCACGTTTTATCGCGGCAGCGCCATCCTCCAGGCTCATGATCTGTCCGGCACGACCTATTCGGGCATCACGATTCCCGTTTGCGGCGACGCCCATCTGATGAATTTCGGCGGCTTTGCGACGCCCGAGCGGCAACTGGTTTTCGATCTCAACGATTTCGACGAAGTCGCACCCGGCCCGTGGGAATGGGATGTCAAACGGCTCGCGGCCAGTTTTGCGGTGGCGGGCGAACAGATGGGTGTCGATCGAGGATCGATCAAGGACATCGTCGCGACGGCCATTCACGAGTATCGGGACCGGATGCACAAGTACGCCGAATGCAGCGCGCTCGAACTCTGGCACGAGATCGTCACGTTTGAACGGATGCTCGAGACTGCCGCCACCAGCGAAGGACGCCAGTTGATCAACCGGGCCATGGAAAAGGCCGCTGGCCGCACGCACGAGAGCATGTTGGGCAAGATGGCCACCGAGCGCGACGGCCGCTGGACGATTCAGGATGCCCCGCCGGCCCTGTTCCATCCCGGCGGCCCGAATTCGTTGCTCGGCACCGAGCAGAAATGGACCGACAGCGACGAGTGGAAAGGCGCACTTGCCAGCGCGTTCGATCGCTATCTGCAAACCATTTCGCCCGAACGTAGGCAACTGATCGCGCAGTTCGAGCTTCAGGACACCGCGTTCAAGGTCGTCGGCGTCGGCAGTGTCGGCACTTTCTGCCTGGTCATGCTGTTTATCGACAGCCATGGCAAGCCGCTTTTCCTGCAGGTGAAAGAGGCTCGACAGTCGGTCGTTGCACGCTATTTCACGAGCGATATCCAGGCGCACGAAGGCGAGCGTGTGGTGACCGGTCAGCGCCTGCTGCAAGCCGCGAGCGACTCGTTTCTCGGCTGGACGACGGGTCCGGCGGGTCGCTATTTCTATTTCCGGCAGTTGCGCGACATGAAAATATCGGCGGAAGTCGAGCGGATGAGCAGCACGATCCTGCAGGGCTACGCCCGCCTGTGCGGCTGGGCGCTGGCTCGCGCGCATGCCAAGGGCGGCGGCAAGGCCGTGGAAATCGCGGCTTACCTGGGCAGCGGCGGACGGTTCGCCGACGCGCTCACGGATTACGCGCTGGCCTACGCCGTCCAGAATCTGAAAGACTATGAAACGTTCATTCGGGCATGCCGGAGCGGCAAGCTGGAAGCGCGCAGCGACGAAGACATGGCGGCGGATTTCCGCGTCTGATGATGTGGAGCGTGTCGGGCGTGCTGGCTTGCTTATCGCTCAGCGGCGCAGCACGCAGCCCAGAACGTTCAGGAGAAGCGCGATGACCAGGCCGACCTCGTGGCTCGCCGCGCTGAGTTACCTCGCGCTGTCGTCGATCGCGATGGGCGCCGGGCAAACGCGTTCAGCACCGTTGATGCATGACGGACTGACCTACCCAAGGCACGTCGCTGCCGTCGCCTACGCGACCCAACCAGACGCCTCTCCGGCCGCACGCCCAGGCAACCCGTTGCGCGTCGCGATTGCCCCGGTTGCTCCCTTCGTTCTGCCGCAAACCTCGACGCCGGAAGGCTTCAGCATCGACCTCTGGAACGAGATAGCACGCCGCCTGCACCTCGACTTCACGTGGAAGATCCTGCCGGAGCAGCCGGCGCTATTGCCCGCGCTGCAACGCGGCGACGTGGATGTCGCCATCGCCGCGATCACCATGACTCAGGATCGGGAGAAGAAGGTCGATTTTTCCCTCCCCTATTTCGATTCCGGCTTGCAGATCATGGTGCGCACGCAGAACGAAAACTCGTTCACGAGCACGATGTTGTCGATCCCGTGGCTGGCTCTGGCTCAACTCGTGGGCATCACCATTGCCATCGTCTTTGTTCTCGCCAACCTGGTCCTGCTTACCGAGCGCAAGCGCGATCCTGCTTTCCAGAAGCCCTATTGGCGCGCACTCGGCGAGGGCTTATGGGTCACGATGCTGATCATTGCAACGGGCGAACACGGCGAACGCGACGTCCCGGGTGTATGGAAGCGGATTCTCGTTCCGTCGATGTGGCTGATCGGCGTCGTGCTAATTGCCCAACTGACGGCGACAGTCACGTCATCGCAAACCGTTGCGCGTCTGCAGTCGAACATTCGCGGTCCCGACGATCTGCCAGGCAAAAAAATCGGCACGGTGCCTGGCACCGTCGCGGCGGAATACCTGATTCAGCGCGGCATTCCATACCTCGACGTGCACACTGCCGCCGACGGCATCCGAATGCTGACACAGGGAGACGTGCAGGCCATTGTGTATGACGCACCCACCTTGCAGTACTGGACCGCGAGACGCGGCAATGGCGCGCTGGCCATCGTGGGGCCGATATTCAGGCCCGAGAAATATGGCATCGCGGTGGCGAATGGCAGTCCGTTGCGCAAATCGATCAACGAGACCCTTCTTGCCATGTACGAGGATGGAACTTACGAACAGATATACGGAAAGTGGTTTTCCTCGAGCAAATAGTGGCTTGGCGATAAAGATATTTCGGATATCAGAAGATATTTATTTTCAGAACGGATTTAAATGCCGGGATAAAAAACAGGCAACATTAACGCCAATAAACAGGCACTAATGTTGCATTGACAGAGGCATTTTTTCCGACATGCCAATTCGTCATCGACCAATCATTGTTGCGTGAAAAAAATAATTCCTGGCGTTGCCCTTTATCCCTATAGAAACACGCCTCCGTTTAACTAAAACTGATGTGATCAGCCACTGGGCAGAATGGCCTGAATACAGCGAATGGGTCTGAACCGGCAGACCCCACGACTTGAGGAATCGCGGCTGGCGACGAGGCTGGCGCAATGTCGTGGCTGTCATGTCCATTCTGCCGTCGAGGATGGGCGATACCATGAATCACATTTATCGCTTGTGCTGGAGCCGTTCGTTGAGGCAATGGATCGTCGCATCGGAGCTTGCGCGTCGACGCTCCGGCAACGGCGGGAGCACGGTCCGTCACGGCGCGCGACATGTGATTACCGTCCTCGCGACCTGCGCCCCGTTCCTGTGGTCCGGTACGGTGTACGCGGCGGGCGGTCCGATTGGCGGCCAGATCACCGCAGGCAGCGGCACGATCAGCCAGTCGGGCACGAAGACCACTATCCAGCAAGGCAGCCCTACCCTCCAGCTAAGCTGGCAGAGTTTCAACGTGGGCGCGGCCCAATCCGTGGATTTCGTTCAGCCCGGACGCAGTTCAATTGCCGTCAATCGTATTTTGGGCAGTACCCCCAGTCAGATTCTCGGACGCCTGAGCGCTAACGGGCAGGTGTGGCTCATCAATCCGAACGGCGTGCTGTTCGGGCCGTCGGCGCAAGTGAACGTTGGAGGAATCGTCGCCTCCACGCTCGATCTCGACTCAGGCACGCTCAACAGCAATAACCGGGTGTTTGCGGGTAACGGCAAAGGCGCGATCGTCAATCAGGGCTCGATTGTCGCGGCCGACGGCGGTTACGTGGCGCTGCTCGGCAATCACGTGTCGAACCAGGGCATCGTCAGCGCGCGGCTTGGCACGATTGCACTGGCTGGCGGCAGCGCGGCCACGCTCACCTTTGACGGCTCGCAACTCGTTCACATACAGGTGAGCGCCAGCACGCTCGACAATCTCGCCGAGAACCGCCAGCTTCTGGTGGCCGATGGTGGTCAGGTCATCATGACCGCCGGCGCGAAGGATGCGCTACTCGCCAGCGCGGTGAACAACACCGGCAAAATCCGCGCGCAGACCGTCGCGGATCATGACGGCAAAATCGTGCTGCTTGGCAGCATGACGGCGGGATCGGTCAACGTCGGCGGCACGCTGGATGCTAGCGCGCCGAATGGCGGCAACGGCGGGTCGATCGAAACATCGGCGGCGCAATTCAACCTCGCGCCTGACGCGCACATCACGGCGGCGGCGCCGTCAGGACGCGCGGGCACCTGGCTGGTCGACCCAACCGATCTGACCATCGACGCCACCGCCGCGAGCCAGATTTCGAGCACGCTGAACGGCGGCACAAACGTGGTCGAACAAACCACGGCGTCGGGCGCGACAGGCGCTGGCGTGCAAACGCCGGGCGCGGGCGACATCAACGTCAATTCGGCGATCGGCTGGACCAACGCGTCGGCGAGCCTCACGCTGCAGGCGCTCAACGCAATCAACGTGAATGCGGCCGTCACCGGCGCGGGCGCGGTGACCATGCAGGCGGGCACCGGTAACCTGACGATCGCGGCGGGCGCGGCGATCACGGGAGGCGCAGGCGTCACGCTGGCGACGAACGCGAATTTCATCAACAACGCGGGCGCGGCGGCGGTCAGCACAGGCACTTCGGCAGCGTGGCGCATCGACTCGACCGACCCGCGGCTCGACACCGCAGACGGGCTCACGCCCTCGTTCATCCAGTACAACGCGACGTCCAGCACGACCCCGGCAGCCTCCGGCAACGGCTTTCTCTACAGCCTCGCGCCCACCATCACCCTGACCGGCCTGACCGGCAGCGTGACCAAGGTGTACGACGGCACGCCCACCGCCAACCTGACCAGCGCGAATCTGCAGACGACCGGGCTCGTCAACGGCGATGTCGTGGCCAGCGCAACGGGCACGTATGCGACCTCCAACGCCGGCACGGACATCGTGGTGAGCTCGCCGACGACCTTCGCCGGCGTCGTCATCCATACGTCGACCGGCATCACGACGTATGGCTACCAGGCGAGAGGCCAGGCGTCGGCCGACATCGGCACCATCACGCCGGCACCGCTCACTGCAAGCATCGTCAACAATCCGACGACGGTGTACGACGGCACCACTTCGGCGTCGCTCACGGCCGGCAACTATAGCTTTACGGGGTTTGTTGCCGGCCAGGGCGCAAGCGTCAATCAGGCCAGTTCGGTTGCCTACGCGAGCGCCGACGCGGGCACCGGTATTGCCGTCAACGCCGCGTTCACGCCGAGCAATTTCGTCGCGAATAGCGGCACCAATCTGGCCAATTACACGTTGCCCACTGCGGCGACCGGACCCGGCACCATCACGCCCGCGCCTTTGCTGATCAGCGGGCTCATCGCCAGCAACAAGGTCTATGACGGCACCCGCGCCGCCACGCTCGACTCGACCGGCGCGTCGCTGTTCGGCGTGATCAGCGGGGACAGCGGACAGGTCGCGCTGCAAACAGGCGGCGCAACGGGCACCTTCGTTTCGCCCAACGTCGGCAACCACATCTCCGTGGTGCCGTCGGGCTTCACGCTGACGGGTGCCAAAGCAGGCGATTACGAGATTTCGCCACCGGCCTATCTCGCCGCCAACATCACGCCGAAGACCGTCACGATTACCGGTGTCACCGCCAACGACAAGGTGTATGACGCCACCACCACGGCGACGCTCAACCTGGGCAGCGCCACGGTCTCAGGCCTCGTGCCGTCCGACGCCGGCACTGTCACGCTCTCGACGCTCGCGGCCACCGGCACGTTCAGTCAGTCCGATGTCGGCAACGCGCTGCCTGTTTCGGCCAACGGCTTCTCTCTGGGCGGCCCGGGGGCCGGCAATTACACCGTGGCCGGAATCAGCGGCCTCGCCGCGAACATCACGCCGGCACCGCTGACGATCACGTTTGTCGGCTCGCCGACCAAGGTGTATGACGGCAGCGCCACTGCCACGCTGACCCAGTCGAACTACACCATCTCGGGTTTCGTGGGCGGACAGAGCGCCGCGATCGGACAAAATTCGGCTTCCTATGCGACGGCTAACGCAGGCACCGGCATTACTGTCACCGCTGCGCTCAGACCTTCTGATTTCGTGCCCGCCGCTGGCACATCAATGTCGAATTACACGTTTCCGGGGAGCCTGTCGACGCCGACCGGCATCATCACGCCCGCGCCCGTCGAAGTCGACATCATCAACAATCCCACCAAGGTATTCGACGGCACAGCGACCGCGTCGCTTGGGGCCGGCAACTATCAGGTGCTCGGCGCGATTCCGGGCGAATCCATCGCCCTGAATCCGGCTCCGGCGACCGGTGCTTATGCCACCTCCAACGTCGGCTATCAGGGCGTGAGCGCGACACTGGGCATGGGCAATTTCCAGGCGGGCGCGAACACCCTGCTCTCCAACTACGATCTGCCGGCCACCGCAACCGGCATGGGCACCATCGTGAAGCGGCCGATCAACGGTGAAGTGACGGCGTCGATCACCAACAATCCGTCGAAGACCTACGACGGCAACACGATCGCCACCATCCCCGCCAACGACTTCACGTTCAGCGGCTTCATCGGCACGGACAGCGCGACGGTGTCGAACACCATCACCGGTCAGTACGCGACGAAGAACGCGGGCTCGCAGGCAGTGACAGCTTCGCTGGCGCAAGCTGATATCACCCCGGGGGCGGGCACGAACCTGAACAACTATTCGTTCCCGATCTCGGCATACGGGACGGGCACCATCCTCCCGGCCCAACTCGTCGTCACGATCATCGGCAACCCGACCAAGGTCTATAACGGCGACAACGTCGCGCGAATTGGCAGCAGCAACCTGCAGACCACCGGATTCGTCAGCGGCGAAGGCGCGAGCATCACGCCGAGCGCGCAATTCAGCTACGCGCAGGCCAACGCGGGCACCTGGACGATTAATGGCTCGCTCGTGCCGGGCAACTATACGGCCAACAGCGGCACGCTCCTCACCAACTACCTGCTGCCGACGATGGCCTCCGGTCCCGGCACGATCACGCCTGCGCCGGTTTTTATCCTCAACACCTTCGCGAGCAACAAGGTCTATGACACGACGACCGCCGACACGCTCAATGTCAGCAGCGCGTCGCTTTCGGGCGTGATTGCCGGCGACACCGGCAACGTCACACTCAATACCTCCACCACGGGTACGTTCGCGCAATCCAGTGTCGGCAACGGAATTGCCGTGGCGGCGAGCGGCTTCAGCATTTCGGGCAGTGCGGCGGGCAATTACACCTTGCAGCCGCTCACCGGGCTCACCGCGAACATCACGCCCGCGCCGTTGATCGTGAACGGCGCCGTGGCGAATAACAAACCCTATGACGGCACGACCGCCGCCACGATCAACAGCAGCAACGCGACGGTGTCCGGCGTGCTCGGCACCGACAGCGTCACGCTCGCGTCAGGCAGCGCCAGCGGTCAGTTCCCCACGTCGAACGTGGGCACCAATCTTCAGGTCACCGCGAGCGGCTTTACGCTGAGCGGCGCCCAGGCGGGTAACTACGCGGTGTCGCAGCCGTCGAACCTGCTCGCGGACATCACGCCCGCGCCGCTCACGGTGACGATCATCGGCAACCCGGTCAAGGAATACGACGGGACGAAATCGGTGACGCTGGGCGCGTCCGACTTCGCGATTACGGGCTTCGTCGGCAACCAGAGCGCCACGGTCACGCAGACTGCATCGAGCGGCTATCTCTCGCCGAATGTCGGCACGAACGTCGGCCTCGGTGCGACGCTGGAACCGTCGGACTACACCTCGGCGCTGGGCACCAACCTGTCGAACTACAACCTGCCCACCCAGGCGAGCGGCACGCTCGGTCAGATTACGGCAAGGGTCATCAACCTGACCGGCACGCGTGTTTACGACGCCACCACCAATGCCGATGCCAGCCTGTTCTCGAGCGCCGGTCAGGTTAGCGGCGTCAATGGCGAAACATTGACGGTGAGCGGCGTCGGCACGCTGTCGACGAAAGACGTCGGCAGACAGATTCCTTTCTCCAACTTCGGCACGCTGGCGCTGGGCAACGGCACCGGGCTCGCGGCCAACTACACCCTCGTGGGCGGCACCGACTGGGTGACCATTACGCCCGCGATGCTCACGGTGCTCAATACGATTGCGCTCAACAAGACCTACGACGGCACGACCACGGCAACTTTGCAGAACGCACTGCTGAGCGGTGTGCTGGGCAGCGACAGCGTCGTGCTGGGTAACAGCGCAACCGGCAACTTCAACAACAAGAATGTGGGCACGGGCAAGCCGGTAAGCACAAGCATGACGATCTCCGGCACGGACGCGGCCAACTACACGCTGGCGCAGCCCACTGGCATCACGGCCGATATCACCGCCGCGCTCATCGGCGTGACGGCCACCGGCATCAACAAGCAGTACGACGGCACGACGGCCGCCCAGGTCAACCTGGCGAGCCCCGGACTGGTGGCGGGTGACAACGTGAGCTTCTCCGGCTACACCGCCACCTTCTCGCAGGCCAATGTCGGCAGCAATCTGCCGGTTGCGGTGATAGGCATCGGACTGAGCGGCGCCGATGCAGGCAACTACACGTTGCTGAATTCGACAGCCAACACCACAGCCGATATCACGCCGCGCGTGCTGAACCTTCAGGGCACGCGTGTCTACGACACCACGACCAATGCTGTCTCCAGCCTGTTCGCGACGAGCGGCTCGATCAATGGCGTCAACGGCGAGTCGTTGACCCTGAGCGGCACCGGCACGCTCCCCAGCAAAAACGTGGGCAACCAGGTGGCGCTTTCCAGTTTCGGCACACTCGCGCTCAGCGACGGCACCGGCCTTGCGAGCAACTACACGCTCACCGGCGGCACGGATTGGGTAACGGTCACCCCTGCCACGCTGACCGTGGCGAATACGGTGGCGCAGAGCAAGCAGTACGACGGCAACACCAACGCCCAGTTGACCGGGGCCACCCTGCAAGGCGTATTGGGATCGGACAATGTCGTCCTCGGGAACGACACAGTGGGTCAGTTCAACGACAAAAACGTGGGCACCGGCAAGCCGGTCACCACCAGCATGACGACCTCGGGCACCGATGCAGGCAACTATCTGCTGGTGCAGCCGGCCGGCCTCACCGCGAGCATTACGACGTTGCCGATCATCGTGGTCAGCGCGACCGGCAGCAACAAGGTCTACGACGCAACGACGACCGCCACGGTCGCACTGACAAGCGCCAACGTCGTGCCCGGCGACAACGTGACGTTCAGCGACAGCGCCGCGAATTTCGCCACGAAAAATGTCGGTACCAACATCGGCATTACGGTGTCGGGCATCACCGTGAGCGGTGCCGATGCGGGCAATTACGCGCTGCAGACCACCTCCGCGACCACCAGCGCCAACATCACGCCATTCGTGCTGAACCTGCAGGGTGCGCGTGTTTATGATTCGACGACCAGCGCAAACGCCGCGCTATTCGGCAGTAACGGCGTGCTCACCGGCACCGGCGGCGAAACGCTGACGCTGTCCGGCACCGGCACGCTGGCCAGCAAGAACGTGAACGCGGCGCAGCCGTTTGCCACGAACGGTCTTGGCGGCTTCACGCTCACCGGCAATAGCGGCGCGCTGTCCAGCAACTACACGTTCGCGGGCGGGACAGACTGGGTCAACATCACGCCTGCGACGCTCGGCGTGACCGGCACAACGGTCAACCCGAAGGTCTACGACAGCACGACGGCGGCCACACTCAGCGGCGCGAGCCTCACCGGACTCTTCGCGGGCGACGCCGTCACGCTCGGCAACGACACCACCGGCACGTTCGCCGACAAGAACGTGGGCAACGGCAAGGCCGTCACGCCGTCGACGATGACCATCAGCGGCAACGACGCCGACAATTACGTGCTGACGCAACCGGGCGGCCTCACCGGCAACATCACGCCGCTCGGCATCACCGTGAACGCAACGGCCCAGAACAAAACCTACGATGGCACCACCGCCGCCACCACGAGCGTCGCGAGCACCGGCGTGCTGCCTGGCGACACCGTCAACTTCAGCTTCACGCCCGGCAACGCGAACTTCGCCACGCCGAACGCGGGCAACGGCATCCTGGTCACCGTCAACGGCATCGCAGCGAGCGGCGCCGACGTGGGCAATTACACGTATAACGCCACCGCGACGACCACCGCAAACATCCTGCCCTTCGTGCTGAATCTCACCGCCACGCGCACTTACGACAGCACGGCGAGCGCCAGCGCCAGCCTGTTCGGCAACAACGGGGTGCTCACCGGGACGAATGGTGAAACGCTGACGCTCTCCGGCACCGGCACGCTCATCACGAAGAACGTGGGCTCGCAGATACCGTTCACCGCCACCGGCCTCAACGGCTTCACGCTCACGGGCAACAGCGGCGCGCTGCCCGGCAACTACACGTTCGCGGGCGGCACCGACTGGGTGACGATCAACCCGCTTGCGATCACAGTCAACGCGAGCGCCGAGAACCGCTATTACAACGGCTTGACCAGCGCCACGGCGGCGATCATTGCCACCGGCGTGCTGCCAGGCGACACCGTGAATTTCGCCTTTACCGGCGCGAACTTCGCCACGCCAAATGCGGGCAACGGCATTCCCGTCACTGTGAACGGCATTTCGGCGACCGGCGCGGCCGCCACGAATTACACGTACAACACCACCGCGACGACTTCGGCAAACATCCTGCCGTACGTGCTGGGCCTGCAGGGAACGCGTGTCTATGACGGCACCACGGGTGCCAACGCCGCGCTGTTCGGCAACAACGGCGTGCTGACCGGCGCGGATGGAGAAACGCTGACGCTATCGGGCAGCGGCACGCTCGCGGGCAAGAACGTGAACAGCCAGCAGGCGTTCGCGGCGAACGGCATCGCGGGCTTTACGCTCAGCGGCAACAACGGCGCACTGGCGAGCAACTACACGCTCGGCAACGGCATCGGCGACTGGGTCAGCATCACGCCGAAGCCGATCTCGATCACCGCCATCGGCGACAACAAGATCTATGACGGCACGACGGCAGCACAGCTCGCGAGCTTCAACGTGACAGGCCTTATCGCGGGCGACAACGTATCGGTCGGCTATACGGGTGCGAACTTCATCACGCGCAATGTCGGCACGAATATTCCGATCACGGTCGGCCTTTATGGCGACGGGACGGACATCGCCAACTACACGTTCGGCAGCACGGTGGTGGTCACGAGCGCGAACATTACCCCGCGCGCATTGACGATCACGGCCGGTGCGCAGAACAAGACTTACGACGCCACCACGACCGCGCTGCTCAGCGGACTGACCGTGAACGGCCTCGTGGCGGGCGACAGCGCCGCCTTCACGGCCGGCAGCGCAAACTTCGCCACGCCTAACGCAGGCGACAACATCAGCGTGACCGTGGCGGGGATAGCGGGCACCGGCAGCGACCTCGGCAACTACACGTACAACAATACGGCCACGACCTCCGCCGACATCCTCCCGGCCGTGCTGAACCTGACAGGCAGCCGTGTCTACGACGGCACGAATCAGGCAGGCGCGAGCCTCTTTGGCAACGGCGGCCAACTCGCGGGTGTCGCTGGCCAGACACTGACGCTGACCGGCAGCGGCACCGTATCGAGCCACAACGTCGGGCAACAGCAGCCGTTCGCGGCGGGCGGCCTCTCCGGCTATACGTTGACCGGCAACGGCTCCACGCTCGGCAGCAATTACACGCTGGCTGGCGGCGTCGACTGGGTCAGCATC
Source organism: Paraburkholderia sp. GAS333 (assembly GCF_050435665.1). Classification (NCBI taxonomy): domain Bacteria; kingdom Pseudomonadati; phylum Pseudomonadota; class Betaproteobacteria; order Burkholderiales; family Burkholderiaceae; genus Paraburkholderia; species Paraburkholderia sp. GAS333. The sequence continues at coordinate 68,046 of NZ_JBNDKS010000004.1, read as the reverse complement.
ACGCCGCTGGCGGTCACCGTGACAGCGACAGGTGCAAACAAAATCTATGACGGCACGCGCACGGCGACAGTCAGTCTGGGCAGCGGAGGAATTTTGAGCGGTGATAGCGTGAGTTTTAGCGCGCAGTCGTCCAACTTCGTCACGCCCAATGCAGGCAACAACATTCCCGTTCTGGTGACGGGAATCGCGGGCAGCGGCGCGGATGTGGGCAACTACACTTTCAACAGCGTGGCAACCACCTCGGCCGCCATTACGCCGTTCGTCGTCAACCTCACCGGCAGCCGCGTGTACGACGCGGGCACCAGTGCGACGGCAAGCCTGTTCGGCACGCAAGGAACGCTGGAAGGCGTGAACGGCGAAACCCTGACGCTATCCGGCACTGGGACGCTGTCCACGAAAAATGTCGGCAACCAGGTTGCGTTCGCGTCCGGCGGCCTCGGCGGGTACGCGCTCACCGGCAACGGCGCGGCGCTCGCGAGCAACTACACGCTGCTGGGCGGCGTTGACTGGGTCAGCATTACGCCCGCGACACTCACCGTACTGGGAACCCGGACAACCAACCGGACCTACGACGGCACCGTCCTCGACGCGCTTTCCGGCGACCGGCTTTCCGGCGTGCTGGGCAGCGACGGCGTGGCGCTCGGTAACGATAGCGTGGGCTATTTCAAGGACCCCAGCCCCGGCATCAACAAGCCGGTCGGCACGGCAATGACGATCAACGGTCCCGACGCTGGCAATTACGTCCTCGTGCAGCCTTCGGGCCTGAGCGCCGACATCGTGACGCCGGTCGCACCGGTACCTTCAGGAGCGCTCGCGAATGTACTGGCGCCGCTCGGGGCAAACGGCGTGGATACGCCCTACGGCACTGCCTCTGATTCCGCGCGGGGCCATTACTCCGGCAATCAGATGGAGTCGGATCAGTCCAACCAGCGCAACGTGTCACGGTCCGACTTTCAACCGGGCCTGGCGCTGACAGTGCTCAACGGCGGGGTTCACCTGCCCGCACATTGATGAAGTCCGAACGCACGCAATCGACCCGGCGCGCGCTGCGCGGCCCACGACATCTTCGAACCGTCGACATGACCGAGATTCGCACGAACCGCTTACGCAGAACCCGAATCTGTGTCGCCATGGCTCTTGCCACGGCCGCGCTTGCCGCGCAAGCTCAGGTCCGCGCGACGACACCCCCGAACAGTGGCAGCGGCCAGCTGCTTCAGCAGGTGCCGCAACGCCCGGTTCAGCCGCCGCCCTCGAATCTCGACCTGACGATCCAGCCGCAGAACGCGGCCCCGGCGGACAACACGAAAACTTTCCCGGTCCGCACGATCGAGATCACCGGCAACACGGAACTGCCGACCGAACTGCTGCATCAGGTCGTGGCGTCGAGCGAAGGCCGCGACCTCACGCTGAGCGATCTGAATGCGCTAGCCGAGCGCATCAGCGACGTGTATCACCAGCATGGCTTTCCGCTCGCCACCGCCTACGTGCCGGCGCAAACGATCGACAACGGGATCGTGCGGATCGACGTTGCCGAGGCACGCTATGGCGCGGTGTCGATGAACAATCAGAGCGCGGTATCGAACCGAGTACTGAACAGCACGCTCGCGGCTCTCCAGTCCGGGCAGCCCGTCAGCGAATTCACGCTCGAACGCACGTTGCTGCTGCTTCAGGACATCCCCGGGGCGCAGGTGAACTCGACGCTACGGCCAGGCGACGAGGTGGGCACCTCCGATCTGCTCGTCGGCGTGACGCCGGCGCAGCGTTTTACCGGCGACGCCGGGGTCGACAACTTCGGCGACCCATACAGCGGGCGCGTGCGCGGCAGCGCCAATCTCAACATCAACGGGCCGTTCAATCAGGGCGATCTGCTCGACTTCAGCGCGTTGACATCGGGCCACGGCATGACCTACGGACGCATGGACTATCGCTACCTGCTCAACGGTCAGGGCACGACGCTCGGTGCCACGGTGTCGGCGCTCGACTACCACCTGGGCAACGATCTGTCCGATCTCGAATCGCATGGGTCGGCCTTCGTGGGCGGCGTGGTGCTCGCGCAGCCGCTGATCCGCAATACGCGCGGCAATCTGTATGGACAGGTCGAGTACGACTTCAGAAGACTCAACGACAACATCGACGTGATCGGGCTGCAGAACGACCGTCACACGAACAGCGTGACGACCACGCTGGCAGGCGATGAACTCGATGCAACCGGCGTGATCAACGCGCATCTGGCGATGACGTATGGCGTGCTCTCCGCGAATAATCTCCAGACTGACATCATCGATCAGCTCGGGGCGGACACCGCGGGTCATTACGTCAAGCTCGCATTGTCGATGTCGCGTCTGCAGCAACTCGCGCGCGACGACGCCCTCTACTTCGGCTTCTCAGGACAACTGGCGAGCAAGAACCTGGACACGTCGGAACAGTTCTACCTCGGCGGCCCGGATAGCGTGCGAGGCTACGACGTAGGTGTCCTGTCGGGTTCGCGCGGCTATTTCGCGACGCTTGAATACCGGCACGATATGACGTTTCAGCAGATCCCCGGTATCTGGCAGTTTTCCGCGTTCGTCGATACCGGCTGGGTGCAGCTGTTCAAGAACACGTTCGTGCCGGGGCCCAACACGGGTCAACTGAGCAGCGCGGGGTTCGGCGTGCAGTGGAACGGGCCTTACAAGCTACTCGTTACGGCCAGCGTCGCGTTTCCGTTCGGACGCACGCCGGAAATACTCGGCACGAATGCCAACACTTCCGTGCATTGCTGGTTGCAGGCGCGCAAGTCGTTCTAGTCTGACGTTGTCGTGACATTCGCGGCGTGCGGGAGGTTGATCGCCGCTCCCGTTTCCCGCGCATTGATTTCCCGCGCATTGCCCAGAAGCACCTCGCGAAATATCGCCACCAGCGGCCGCAGATTCACCTTATGCCAGGCGGCCCATAGCGGCGTGCGATACGTCATCCACGGGACCTCGCGCAGCACTACGCCCACAGGCGCCTGACGACGCAGCCCGCTCTGGATCATCGTCGAACCGAGTCCGGCGGCAACCAGCCCCAACGCGGTGAGCGGCTCAGTCGCTTCCATCGAAATCCTCGGCGTGAAACCGGCTCGCGCGCACGCGGCGACAAAGTTGTCGTGCTTCAACGCGCCCTCTTTCTGCAAAACCGCTATCCAGTCGAGCGCGGCCAGTGAGTCGGGCGTGAGATCGCGCGCCGTCGCCAGCGGATGCGAATCCGGCAGCGCGAGCAACATGGGATCGTTGAGCAACAGCGCGCTGTCGAGGTCGGGATCGTCGCCGACCGGCGGCTCGCACACCAGTGCGATGTCGAGACTGCGCTGCCGCAAGCCCTCCAGTTGATCGACCGACTGCATGTTGTAAAGCGCGATATGCACGGCAGGCCGCGTTTCCCGAAGCGTGCGCAGTGCGTCGGACAGCACGCCGGAGTGCATCGCGTTTTCCAGATAGCCGATGCACAGCCCGCCTTCGTCGCCCCGCCCCAACCTGCGCGCGAGCGATTCGAGACGGGTGGCGTGCGTCAGCAGCGCACGCGTTTCGGCCAGGAACGTGCGGCCGTCCGCAGTGAGGCGAATGCGCTGCTGGCTGCGCTCGAACAGCGTCAGACCCAACCGCTCCTCCAGTTGCGCAATCTGGCGGCTCAACGGCGATTGCGAAATGTGCAGACGTTCCGCGGCGCGGCCCACGTGCTCTTCTTCCGCGACGGCGACGAAATATTGAAGCTGACGAATATCCAGCACTTAAGACTCCACAGGACATAACCTTAGCCAATTATGTCTTGGACGGACTGACAGCGCCACCCTAAACTTGCCTCACCTTCACAGAGTTATCAGGCAGGGAAACATCATGGGAATCAGAAATCGACTGCAAGGCAAGCTGGGCTTCGGCACGGCGCCGCTGGGCAATATGTACCGCAATATCCCCGAAACCGAGGCGATGGCCACCGTGGACGCCGCGTGGGATCACGGCGTGCGCTTTTTCGACACCGCCCCGTTCTACGGCGCGGGTCTGGCCGAAATCCGGCTCGGCGCGGCGCTGCAAAAACACCGTCGCGACGACTATGTGCTGAGTTCAAAAGTCGGCCGTCTGATCCTCGACGAAATCGAGGAACCGGCCAGCCGTGATCTCGGCGAGAAAGGCGGCCTGTTCGAGCACGGCCGCCCGAACAAGATAGTCAACGACTATTCCGCCGACGCCACGCTGCGCTCGATCGAAGACAGCCTCAAGCGCCTGAATACCGACCGCCTCGACATCGTCTGGGTCCACGATATCGCGCAGGATTTTTATGGCGACGAATGGCTCGCGCAATTCGACATCGCGCGCAAGGGTGCGTTTCGCGTGCTGACGCGTCTTCGCGACGAAGGCGTGATCAACGCGTGGGGACTCGGCGTCAATCGCGTGGAGCCGTGCGAACTGACGCTCGACCTGAGCGAAGCGCAACCCGACGCGTTTCTTCTGGCCGGCCGCTACACGCTGCTCGATCATGAGCGTGCGCTGCAGCGTCTGATGCCTGCGGCTGCGCGCCACGACGTGGATATCGTGGTCGGCGGTCCGTACAGCTCGGGTGTGCTCGCTGGCGGCACGCACTTCGAATATCAGAAGGCTTCGCCGGAGATTCTGGCGAAGGTCGCGCGCATCAACGCAATCGCGCAGCGCCACAACGTGAGCGTGAAAGCCGCTGCTTTGCAGTTCTCGCTGGCTAATCCCGCTGTCGCTGCGGTTATTCCGGGCGCTAGCCGTCCCGAACGGATCACGGAAGATTTCGCCGCGCTGTCGGCGATCATTCCGGCAGGCTTCTGGCATGAATTGCGCGAAGAAAAACTCATCGCGGCCGATGCGCCTGTGCCTTCGCCTTCGCCTTCAAACGCAGCGGGAGTATGAGATGGCGACTACCTTTGCTTCTATCGAAGTTCCCGTTTCCGCGAGCCGTGTATGGCAGTTGATTGGCGGATTCAACTCGCTGCCGGACTGGCTGCCGTTCGTCCCGCATAGCGAGTTGAGCGAAGGCGGTCGAGTGAGGAATCTGAAGACGGTCGACGGCGAGACGATTGTCGAGCGCCTGGAGGCTTTCGACGAAAAAGGCCGCTCGTACAGCTACTCTTTCGTTCAAGCACCGTTTCCCGCGAAGGACTATCTCGCCACGCTTAGCGTGCAGGACGTTGCGGGCAAGGAGGCATCTGTCGTGCAATGGTCGGGGAGTTTTACGCCTGTCGGCGTCAGCGACAACGAAGTGACGGAACTCTTTCACGGTATCTACGTGGAAGGTCTTGCCGCGTTGAAGCAGTCGCTCGCGACTCGATCATCGATCGACTAAAAACTGCTTTTTGTAGCGGGCTGGCGCAGATATAAAAAGACCGTCCATGATCTGGACGGTCTTTCAACCCGCTTCACTTCAGGCTCAAAGCAGCGCCACTACCCGCACATCGCCCTGTTCCGCCGACGCCACCACCTTCTCGCCAATCCGGCGGAACGTGATCGACACCGACGAATCGCCGACCCGCAAATCGCCGATTTCGAGCCAGTCGATACCTTCGGGCAGCATCGGCTGTTCGATCACGACTTCGCGCCGTTCGGCATCGATCGTGATGCCGAGACACGCTTCGAGCATCATGAACGGCGACCCCGCCGCCCACGCTTGCGGCAGACACGCGACCGGATATGCGGTAGGCGGCTCGCCCCGTCGACGCGGAAAGCCGCAGAAGAGTTCGGGCAAACGCATGTCGAAATTCACGGCTGCCTGGAACAGCGCCTGCAACAGCCGCACCGCCGACGCCTTGCCGCCGTAATGCGACAAGCCGCGCGCACACAGCGCATTGTCGTGCGGCCAGACCGAGCCGTTGTGATACGCCATCGGGTTGAAACGCGCCTGGCTCGCCGCCAGCGTACGCACACCCCATCCGGTATGAAACAGCGTGGAATCGAGCGCGCGCACCACCGACTCGCCGCGCTCCCGCGAAGGCAGCCCGAAAGCCAGCAGATGCCCCGCATTCGACGCCATCACGCGACACAGTTCGCCATGACCGTCGAGCGCGATGCCGTAAAAGCCGGACTCTTCCATCCAGTACTTTTCTTCAACGCATTGACGGATTTTCTTCGCGCGTTCGCTGTATTGCGCCGACTGTTCGCGCAAGCCGCGCAACTTCGCGAAGCGCGCCATCGTGTCGAACGCAGCGCTCGCGTAGGCCTGCACTTCGACCAGCGCGATCGGGCCGTCGGGGAAGCGTCCGTCAGCGTGAAAGACCGAATCGTGACTGTCTTTCCAGCCCTGATTCGCGAGACCGCCATCCGACTCGCGCTGGTAGTCGAGCAGGCCGTAGCGGTTCTTGTCGCACACGCCCGCGACCCACTGCGTCGCGCGTTCGAGTGCCGGCCACAATTCGTCGATCAGCGCGAGGTCGCCCGTGCGGTCTGCGTACGCGCCGGCCAGCACGACGAACAGCGGCGTGGTATCGACGCCGCCGTAGTACAGCGCAAACGGCACTTCGCCGGCGGCGGCCATTTCGCCCTTGCGCATCTCGTGCATGATCTTGCCGGGCGCGGCATCGCGGAACGGCGAGTTCTCGCGCGCCTGATGCTCGGCCAGAAAACGCAGCACGCCTGCGGCAAGCTCCGGTTGCATCCACAGTGTCTGCAACGATGTGATGACCGCATCGCGGCCGAACGGCGTCGAGAACCACGGAATGCCCGCATACGGATACGGACCGGTGGCGAGGTCGGTGGTCAGCAGGCCGAGGTCGGCGAGCGACCGGTCGATCCACGCGTTGAACAGCGGGTTGCTGGAGCGCACGCGCGCCGTGGCGCGGCGACGTTCGCGCATCACCAGGTGCGCGTCGACCAGCGCGGCGCGCACGGCGGCACGGCCCACACGCGGACGCTCCGCATCGATTTGCGACAGATGACCTTCGCTTAACGCATGCATCGGTTGCGAGACGTCGGCACCGGGCCGGTCGGCGTTATTCGCGACCACCTGCACCGACACCGACAGATAAATCGACACACACGCCTGCGCCGGCAGTTTCACCGTGTAGTCGGCGCGGTCGGCGAACAGCTTGTCGGGTTCCGGCGAGAACGCGATCTGCACGTTACGCGTGACATCGTCGAGGCCGAGATAGCTCAGCAGCACCTCGCGATTCTCGATACGCGCCGGCTCTATGCGCCCCTGTTTGTCGCGCTTCAGACCGCGCACTTCGAACATGTCGCGGAAGTCGCTGGAAAACGAAATGGACAGCGGCACCACGGCGTCGCTCGTGCCGTAGTTCGTGAGTTCGATGGCCTCGTTGAGCACGGTGCCCGACAGTACGCGCACCCGCTCGACGTGGATCACGCCTTCCGGCGTGCTGTCGCCGCCGAGCGGCGGCAACGGACGGTTGGTCAGATGGGCGGTGAATGACGTGTTGTCGCTGCTGACGCTGCCCGACAGCAGCGACGGCGCGCGTCCGCCGAAGGTCAGACGCAATTGCGACAGAACGCGGGTGTCGTTGACGAACAGGCCGTCGTCATGACCGGTGATATCGCCGAGCGGGTCGTTGACGATGAAGGTATCGCCCGACTTCAGCACATGTTGGGCCGCACTCGCGACATTGAGATTTTCCGTCGGGATGAATACGCCGTCCGGTTCGGGCTCGCGGTGATCGATACCGCCCGCAAGGGACACGCCACCGAGGGCTTCTGGCTGCTGCATCAGGGTCACTCCTATGAATTCGCTTGTACGTTCGCGCTTGTGCGTCCGGCCTCACATTCGATTACCGCTGGGTGTGCCGCCTGGCGTTGTCTGCTGCTGCCTGCTGCCTTGTAATGCCGCGCCGCACCCGGTCGCTTCCGATTGTAGAGGGTCTGTTCGCGTCAGACGAACTTATCACAGGGGAGTTTCAGTTTTTTTAGTGGCACAGGACGTGCAGGGATTTGTGCGCGTAAACGCAGCGCGGCGCTCCTTTGTGGGGAGCGCCGCGTGGATGCCGGGCCGGTGGCAGCCCGAGCGTTTGAAGCGTTAAAAACGCGCTAGAAGCGCATTGAAAGCCGGTTTATCGTTGTGCGATCGGCTTCGCTTCACGTTGCGTTTCGCCGACGAACAATTGGCGCGGACGGCCAATTTTCTGTTCGGGATCGGCGATCATTTCGTTCCATTGCGCAATCCAGCCCACCGTACGCGCCATCGCGAAGATGCAGGTGAACATCGCGGTCGGAATGCCCAGTGCGCGCTGCACGATGCCCGAGTAGAAGTCGACGTTCGGGTACAGCTTGCGCGACACGAAGTATTCGTCTTCCAGAGCGATCTTTTCCAGCGCCATGGCGAGCTTGAACAGCGGGTCGTCATGCAGACCCAGTTCTTCCAGCACTTCGTGGCAGGTTTCACGCATCAGCTTCGCGCGCGGATCGTAGTTCTTGTACACACGGTGACCGAAGCCCATCAGCTTCACGCCGGAGTTCTTGTCCTTCACCTTCGCGATGAACTCGGGGATGTTGTCGACCGAGCCGATTTCTTCGAGCATGTTCAGCGCGGCTTCGTTCGCGCCGCCGTGCGCCGGGCCCCACAGACATGCAATACCCGCTGCGATACACGCGAACGGATTCGCGCCCGACGAACCCGCAAGACGCACGGTCGAGGTCGACGCATTCTGTTCGTGGTCTGCGTGCAGGATCAGGATGCGGTCGAGCGCGCGCACCAGCACGTCGTTGACCTGGTACTCTTCGGCCGGATTCGCGAACATCATGCGCATGAAATTCGCGCTGTACGACAGGTCGTTCTTCGGATAAACGAACGGCTGACCCACCGTGTACTTGTACGCCATCGCGACCAGCGTCGGCAGCTTCGCGATCATGCGCACGGCCGAGATTTCGCGGTGCTCTGCGTTATTGATGTCGAGCGAGTCGTGATAGAACGCCGACAATGCGCCGACTGCAGCGACCAGAATCGCCATCGGATGCGCGTCGCGACGGAAGCCGCGGAAGAAGAAGTGCATCTGGTCGTGCACCATCGTGTGATTCGTCACGGTCTTGACGAACTCTTCCTTCTCTTTTGCGTTCGGCAGTTCGCCCTTCAGCAACAGATAGCAGCTTTCGAGGAAGTCGGCGTTCTGCGCGAGGTTCTCGATCGGGTAGCCGCGATACAGCAACTCGCCCTTGTCGCCGTCGATGTAGGTGATGGCGGAGTTACATGCCGCCGTCGACATGAAGCCCGGGTCGTACGTGAACTTGCCGGTCTGGCCGTACAGCTTGCGGATGTCGATCACATCCGGTCCAAGCGAGCCTTGATAGATCGGCAGTTCGATTGTCTGGTCGCTGTCGGAAAAGCTCAGCGTTGCGTGTGTCTTCGAATTCATCAATGCGTTCCTTTTACTTTCACATCGCACTCGTGCCGGCATGCGCGGCCTTCGTATCGTATGAACTTGCGATACATGGATTGGCGCAATGCATGCTCAGGCTCCGGTTGGCATTCTAAGGTCCAGAGGGCCTTTGATTGCGACGAAACGTCGCAACAATCCATCTCGGCTGGCGCAACATTCGTTGCCTGGCAAGGCTCCGGATACATCGCCTGCAAAAGAAAGCAGCAGCTTGAGCCCGATTGCCAGCTAAATGAAAGTTAGAGCATTGCCAGCAACAATGTTTTGCGGTAGTCAAGCTGCGTTTACCCGTGTGCATCTGCGATACTGGTTGCGTGTTTTGCTTCCCCTAGTAACTCACACGCTGTCTTTGGCCCGCCGTCCTACGGCGGGCTTTTTTAATCAGCTAAAAGAACAGGATGGACCAGATGAATGCCTCTCTCGAAACGCTGTTTCCGGATCATGTCCACACGGAAGACAACATTGTCACCGCGCTGAATCACCAGGACATCGTGGTTGCTTTGTCGGCAGCGCTCAAGAAGCAGGACGTTGCGGTACTGCACATGCTCTACCCGCGCACCGACGCACGCACGCATCGCAGTCTCGATACGCTCGTGAATGTCATGCGCGGCCACGGTCTGCATGAAGTCGCGGATCTGATCGCTGAAGAAGCGCACTATCTGCTGTTCAGGGACCCTGTGAAGGCGTGGAAAGCGTTCCACGAAATTCGCAACGACTCGCTCGCGATCGGCGTGCATCTGTACTATCACGGCCTCGTTGGCGAAGCAGCGGAAGTCGCGCTCGATAAGGACGCGCATCGCAAGGCCTGAGGTTTGGCGCTGACAGGCTAGCGCCAGCAATCGGAAAGATCGGGCACTCGGGGTTGAGTGCCCGAGTTGAATAGCGCGAATAGATCGAGTCGTTTGATTGTTTGAATGAGCGACTCAAGCGGATCGACACGCGTGCATTAAAAGCAGGCGCGCAGTGCATTTGCAGCGCGCGCTTTCACTGCATGAACTGCACGACCGAGCTGCAGTTCATCGCGTCGATATTCAATCGCTTATTGCGCGTTCGCCGCTTTAATAAAGCCGTCGAGAAACCGGTTGAATGCACCCGGATGCGCGAGGTTCATCCCGTGCGACGCGCCGCGCACCGTCTCGCGACGTGCATCGGGTAGCCACGTTTGCAGCGTCGCCGCCGTCCTGCGGAACATATCGGGACTCTTCTCTCCGTCGATCAGCAGAACCGGGCAGCGCACCTCGGCCGCCTGCTCCTGTGCGTAACCCGGCAACGGGTCCTGCAATTGCAGCGCGAGCGTGTGCGCATTATCGGTAGCCATTCTGCGGAAGGCGGGCGTGCTCATCGCCCATGAACCGGGCCGGCTGACCGAATCGACGAACAGGTTCAGGCCGCCTTCCGCATCGCCCGTTTCGATCAGTTGCGCCGCTTTCGCGCGCAACGCGTTCACCTTCTCCGGAAAACGCGAGGCCGGCTGACCCGCTATCCGCAACTGGCCGCCCGGATCGGCGAGCGTCAACGTGCGCACCCGCTCGGGATGACGCCGCGCCAGCTGGAACACGACCGAGCCGCCGCGCGAATGCCCGACCACATGCGCTGCTCCAGCACCGAGACGGTCGATAAATTCCGCGACTTCGTCGGTGTGCGCGCTCCAGCTGAACGGATGGCCGGGTGCGGTCGCGGTCTGCGGCCAGTAATGCGACAGACTCACCGCGACACAGCGATACTGCTTCGACAGCCCGTCGAGTTGCGGTTGCCAGTAGCGGTAATCGCACAGCGATTCATGCACGAACAGCAGCAGTTCGCCCTCGCCTGCTTCGATATACGGCATGCGCAAACCGTTCTGCAATTCGATGAAAGACGGCGAAGACGATGAAATGGACGAAGCGGAAACAGGTTGATTCACGGGCGGTTCACATGCAGCGCATCAGCTTCGGCAAGCGTTGCGCGAGCAAGAATCGAACGTGGTTAAAAGAGACGGACGTTCCGTCGACTGTTCTCTCCCGCGCGCGTTGAATTGCAGCGCGGCGGCTATTGTCACACAGTCAATTGCAGCATGTCAGAAGCGAGATCGTGCGCACGCGTCGCCTCTCCTCACCTCGCGCAAGCTGACAAAAAGCCTTCATCGAAGCATCTTATTCAAACGCCGCGTCATCCAGCAAACCTCGGGCAGCGGCCGCGCTTGCGCCTCGCACCGCGCAGGTCAGCGGTTCGTCGGCGACGCGCACATCGAGTCCAAGCTCCTGGGTCAAACGGGTTCCGAGGTGGTTAAGCAACGCGCCGCCGCCCGTCAGCACGATGCCGTTGTCCGCGATGTCCGTCACCAGTTCGGCGGGCGCCATTTCGAGTCCGCGCTTGACTGCGCCGATCACCTGACGCAACGGCCCGTCGATGGCCTCGGCGATATCCTGGTTGCTCAGTTGCACCGTGCGCGGCAGGCCGTCGTCGACGCTGCGTCCGGTCGCGTTCATGTATTCGCGCGGCACGTCGCGCAGCGCCGAACCGATGCTCTTCTTCACGTGTTCGGCGGTCTGTTCGCCCAGCAGCACGCCATACAGATTGCGCACATAGGTGACGATGGCCGCGTCGAACGTGTCGCCGCCCACGCGGATCGAGCCGCTATACGCGGTGCCGCCCAGCGCGATCACGCCGACTTCAGTCGTTCCGCCGCCGATGTCGACCACCATCGAGCCGGTCGCGTCCGACACCGGCAAACCTGCGCCGACCGCCGACGCCAGCGATTCGCCGATCAGACTCACCTTCCATGCGCCCGCGGCGACAGCGGCTTCCCGGATCGCCCGCAATTCGACCTGAGTCGCACCGGCCGGTACGCACAGCGTGAACGCGGCGCGGCGGCTGAAGAACGGCCGTGGCCGCGCCATGTGGACGAACTGACGGATCATGTGCTCGGCGGCGGAGTAATTGGCGATCACGCCATGGCGCAGCGGCCGCACGGCTTCGACGTTGCGCGGCGCGCGGCCGAGCAACCGGCGAGCCTCGGTGCCGACCGCGGCAACGCGCCGGGGTCCGGCAGCGGAGTCGTTCTGGAAACAGACAACGGAGGGTTGATTGAGCAGCATACCGCCGTCGTCGGTATAGATAAGGGTGTTGGCCGTGCCGAGATCCATCGCCACGGAATGACGGAAAAGCCGCTCGAAAAGCGGGTAATACGGCGTTGGTCTGGCCATATGAAGGCTCTGATGTGTCGTTATCCGCCCGTTCAGGCAGTATGAAATGCACCCCCGGTCACGCGGATCGCACGGTACGCCTGCCAAGGCGTGGTGCGCTCCGCGAAGCGGCGGGTGATTTTCATGCTAATGAGCAGTTAACGACAAGCAGATCGAAATCTTTAGAGCCGCTTTTATTCAGGGCCGTGTCAACCGCGCGACAAAGCGCCCAGCGCGCGTTCCAGCGCTTCGTGGCCGAGCGCCACGCCGTCGGCGTTGATGGTGTGGCCGATGCCGGGCAACGCGTACGCGTCGATCGTGTAGCCGGCCTGGCTGAAGGCGTCGGCGGCGTCTTCGAGTTCCTTGACGGGGATTACTTCGTCGTCCTCGCCGTGGATCAGCGTGAGCGGCGTACCGTTCTGCGCGGTGATCGGCGAAGCGAGCCGCCCCGAATACGCGACGACGCCCGCCGCGCCTTCCGCGCTGGTCGCGACGTGGTGCATCGCCATGATCGAGCCTTGCGAGAAGCCGACCAGCGCGAGGCGGCCGAACGGCACCTGCCAGTGCGCGAGTTCGGCTTCGAGCATGCCGCGCAGCGCCGGATAGGCGGCGGCCACGCGTGCCTCGCGATTGCCGGGCGTAACGTCGCGCAGGCTGAACCATTGACGGCCGCCGAAGCCGCCGTCGAACGGATCGGTGCCGTCGAGCGACGTGAACGCCACGTCGGGCAGGCTCTCGCTCCAGATGTCCGCGAGCGGCATCAGATCGCGCGCATTGCTGCCGACGCCGTGCATCAGCACGACGAGGCCCCTGGCCGGCGCGGCGGCGGGTGCGCGCCGCCAGCCATGTTCGAATTGCTCCCAGGCCATAACTGTTTCCTTTCTATCGCTTACTTCTGTTGATGAATGATTCGTTGCGCGCCCACGCGCGGCGATCTGCGCCTTGCGTGTCGGGTTTCGCATTTCGCGTATCACGTGGCGGCGGATCGATCCGCTGCAGCCGTGACGACCCCAGCCGCGAGCATACGCTGGCAGATTTGTTTCTGCCGCCGGGCCTGCAGCGCCGACGACGCCGAAAGCCGAATACAGGTATGCTTTTGCGAGCATTCGACGGACCTGGCGCCGCGCGCATCGACTGAGCAGCGCGCCCGCAGGAAATCAACCGTCCGTCCACGACATTCGCAGCACCCCGATCCGGAGAACCCCTTGAGCCAGCCCAACGCCGCGCCCGCTTCCGCGTCGCCGACGCCACCCTCGCCGCCGCCGCCCCTGCAAGGCGGCAAACTGGTTCTGGCCACCATTGCCGTCGCGCTTGCCACGTTCATGAACGTGCTCGACACGTCGATCGCAAACGTCGCGATCCCGACCATCTCGGGCAACCTCGGCGTTTCCGTCGACGAAGGCACGTGGGTCATCACCGTGTTCGCGGCGGCCAACGCGGTGTCGATTCCGCTGACCGGCTGGCTCACGCAGCGTATCGGCCAGGTGAAGCTGTTCGTCGGCGCGATCCTCGCGTTCGTGCTGGCATCGTGGCTGTGCGGGATCGCGCCCACGCTGCCGATCCTGCTGCTCGCGCGGATTTTCCAGGGCGCCGTGGCCGGTCCGCTGATTCCGCTGTCGCAGGCTATTCTGCTCGGCTCGTATCCGAAGGAGAAATCGTCCACCGCGCTCGCTTTGTGGGCGATGACGGCGACTGTCGGCCCGATTGCGGGCCCGGCGCTCGGCGGCTGGATTACCGACAGCTATAGCTGGTCGTGGATCTTCTACATCAACATTCCGGTCGGCATTTTCGCGGCCGGCGTCACGTGGATGATCTATCGCACGCGCGAGTCGCCCACCCGCAAGCTTCCGATCGACCTCGTCGGCCTCGGTCTGCTGATTACGTGGGTTGCGTCGCTGCAGGTCATGCTCGACAAGGGCAAGGACCTCGACTGGTTTTCGTCCCCGGTGATCGTGATTCTCGGCATTACGGCGCTGATCAGTTTCGCGTTTTTCCTCGTGTGGGAATTGACCGAACCCAATCCGATCGTCGATTTGCGGCTGTTCCAGCAGCGCAATTTTCTCGGCGGCACGATTGCGATTTCGGTCGCGTACGGCGTGTTCTTCGGCAACCTCGTGCTGTTACCGCAATGGATGCAGGAGTACCTGAACTACCGTTCTGTCGACGCCGGTCTCGTCACCGCGCCGCTCGGCGTGTTCGCCGTGCTGCTCGCGCCGGTGATGGGCCGCGTGCTGCCGCGCTCGGACGCGCGCGTGATCGCCACGCTCGCGTTCGTCGGCTTCGCGATCGTGTTCTACATGCGCTCGAAGTACGTGATCGAAATCGATACGTGGCATCTGGTGTTGCCCACGCTGCTGCAAGGCATTCCCATGGCGTTGTTCTTCGTGCCGCTGACGTCGATCATCCTGTCAGGGCAGCCGCCGAACAAGATTCCGGCGGCGGCGGGTCTGTCGAATTTCGCGCGGGTGTTCTGCGGCGCGGTGGGCACGTCGATCGCGGGCAACGAGTGGAACAACCGCACGGTGCTGCATCACGCGAGACTGACCGAGCAGGCGTCGATCAACAATCCGCTGTTCAATCAGCAGATGGATACGACGCAAACGCTGCTGCATCTGAATCCGCTGTCGGCGCACGCGCTGTTCGATTTCACCGTGAATACGCAGGCCGCGATGATGGGGCTGAACGATATTTTCTTCATATCGGCGATCATTTTCATTCTGATCATTCCGCTGATCTGGATTACGCGGCCGGCCAAAGGCGGCGGCGGACCGGATGCGGCTGGCGCGCATTGAGCGTGACGGTTTCTGCGCTTCGCTTCATGGGCGCGCGCTAAGGCGCTGCGCTGCGCGCCGCGTCAGCGGAAAAAACGCGCGGGCGTGTCGCCGAACGCGTCGCGGAACACCGCGATAAACGACGACACGTCGGTGTAGCCCACTTCAACCGCCACCTGCGAGACGCTGGCTCCCGCACCGAGATGCTCAAGCGCGATCAGCAGGCGCAGTTGCTGGCGCCACTGACCGAACGTCTGCCCCGTTTCCTTGACGAACAGACGCGCCGCCGTACGAGCCGTCACGCCCGCCGCCACCGCCAGGTCTTCAAGTATCGCGGACTGCGCCGGATCGGCGCTCAGCGCATCGGCGATTCGCTGGATGCGCGCATCGCGTGGCCAGTTCAATTCCAGCGGCGCGCGCGGCAACGTCGGCAGACGGTCAAGCAGCACTTGCACGAGACGGGCGGCGGCTTCATCGAATGGGTGGTCGAGCGGCAGAGCGGCGGCGGTGTCCAGCAACGCCTGTACGAGCACATCGGTCGAGACCGCGCCGCTTTGCGCGGGCAACGGCGCGGCGTCCGTACTCGCGTAGAGCGAATACAACTTGACCGGCCGTGTCGCCGACAGATTGTGCAGCGCGTGCGCGACGATCCAGACCGCGTGCCCGGGCGGCACGACCCAGCGGCTGTTTTCCGTGCGCACGGTCAGCACGCCGTCGCCGACGTAAATCAGCCGTGCGCGGCGATGCGTGTGCCACGGCTCGTCCAGCGTCTCATGGTGTGTGCCGACCACGAAAACCGCTTGTTCGATGCCGTCGGGATCGAGGGCTTCGTTCATGGCGTCCGTTTTGCCCTGTTGCGTCGGGAAAGGCAGCAAGATTAGCACGGTTGCGCCCATGCTTTCTTACGGCGACGAGGGCATCGCGACGTGTCATTGATCTCTTTGCGTTGCCGATGAGACACGCCAGCAAACTGGACCGTCCTGCGCCCATGACTCGTAGCACATGGGTCGCATTGTCTGATGCCGGCATGTTCTTCAACGAAGTCCGACGCCGCACGAACGATTCCCGCAGACACTGTCGTCCAGAAGAACAGCCAGACGCAGTCCTCTGCGATCTAGCCGCTTTCTTTAGAAATGCGGACGAGTGATAGGGAAAGAGATGGCGGTCAAATAACCGTCAGTTTGAATGTGTGCGCGCTGATAGCGCGCACTTCGCCTGCGGCACCACGGGGAGGCCCGGCCGCGCAGTCCGACTGCTGCGCGCCGCCGACCATTCGCGTTTAAAAACCACGATTCTTCCTCCAGGCCCCGCCCCCGCTTCAAACCTCCTGCGCGGTCGGACGGAACAGAATTTCGTTCACGTCCACATCGTCAGGTTGCTCGATCGCGAACGCGACCATGCGGGCGAAGCTATCGGCCGGAATCGCAAACTTCTCGTAGAAGTCGGCGACGCCCGCAGCCACGTCCGCTTCGGTGACGCTCTGCGGCAGTTCGGACTGCACCGCGCCCGGCGAAATAATCGTCGTGCGGATGTTGTACGGCTTGACCTCCTGCCGCAGTCCCTCGGACAGCACCCGCACCGCCGTCTTCGTCGCGCAATACACGGCGTTGTTTTTGCCGACCTTATGACCCGCCACCGACGACACGTTGATGATGTGCCCGCTCTTCTGCCGCGTCATGTGAGGCAGCGCGGCTGCGATGCCATACAGAACGCCCTTGATGTTCACGTCGATCGTCCGGTCCCAATCGTCGATCTTGCCGCGCTCCAGCGGCGAATGCGGCATCAGACCGGCGTTGTTGATGAGCACGTCGACGCGGCCATATTTCGCGACCGCAGCGTCGACGAGCGCCTTGACCTGCTGGGCGTCGGTGACGTCCGTTTCGACTGCCGCGTCTTCGGGAAGACCGAGTTCGACGGCAAGCGCCTTGAGCCGCTCGACCCGGCGCGCGCCGAGGATCAGCTTCGCGCCGCCCGCGGCCAGGCGGCGCACGGCTGCTTCACCGAGCCCGCTGCTCGCGCCGGTGATGACGATAACCTTGCCTGCAATGTTTTCCGACATGTTGGTCCTCTGTGTGCGTGATCGACGGAGACGGCTTACTTGCCGACCCGCGCCTGAAGATGGGCGGGATAGCGGTCGCCTTGCACCGTGACGTTCGCGAGCTGGGCGTCGATGTCGCTCAGATTGGCGGCCGTCAGTTCGATAGCCGCCCCGCCGACGTTCTCTTCCAGCCGATGCAGTTTTGTCGTGCCCGGAATCGGCACGATCCACGGCTTTTGCGCGAGCAGCCACGCGAGCGCGACTTGCGCCGGGGTCGCGTTCAGACTCACAGCAATCTGCTTGAGCACATCGACCAGCGCCTGATTGGCGTTGCGGTTTTCTTCGGAAAAACGCGGCACGACATTGCGGAAGTCGGTTTTATCGAAGCCGGTGCTGGCGTTGATCGCGCCGGTCAGAAAGCCCTTGCCGAGGGGGCTGAACGGCACGAAGCCGATGCCGAGTTCTTCGAGCAGCGGCAGGATCTCTTTCTCCGGCTCGCGCCACCACAGCGAGTATTCGCTTTGCAGCGCCGCCACCGGCTGCACCGCGTGCGCCCGGCGGATCGACTGAACGCCCGCTTCGGACATGCCGAAATGCTTGACCTTGCCCTGCTGGATCAGGTCCTTGACCGCCCCGGCGACGTCTTCCATCGGCACGTCGGGATCGACGCGATGCTGGTAAAGCAGGTCGATGCGATCCGTCCTGAGCCGCTTGAGCGCCGCTTCCGTGACCGCGCGAATATTGTCGGGCTTGCTGTTGACGCCCTTCTGCACGTCGCCGCCTTCAAAACCGAACTTGGTCGCGATCACGACCTGATCGCGGAACGGCTCCAGCGCTTCGCCCAGTAGTTCCTCATTCGCGCCCTGCGCGTACGCTTCGGCGCTGTCGAAAAAGGTAACGCCCTGCTCGTAGGCCGACCGGATCAGCGTGATCGCATCGGCTTTATCGGTTGCCGGGCCGTAACCGTAGCTCAGCCCCATGCAGCCCAGCCCGATCGCCGACACTTCCAACCCGCTCTTTCCGAGAATACGTTTTTTCATCGTGCAACTCCTTGATCGCTTGCGTTCATGTGGGTCCGATACTGCTCGTCCGTGACCTTCTCCATCCAGTCGACCGGACTGCCATTCAGCTTTTCAGCGATGGCGATATGCGTCATTGCCGTGTTCGGGGTCGCGCCGTGCCAGTGCTTCTCGCCAGGGGCGATCCAGACCGTATCTCCCGGCCTGATTTCCTCGACCGGTCCGCCTTCGCGCTGCACCCAGCCACGGCCTGCGGTCACGATCAGCGTCTGACCGAGCGGATGCGTGTGCCATGCAGTCCGCGCGCCCGGCTCGAACGTGACGGTGGCGCCGCCGATTCGCGCCGGCTCCTCGCCTGCGAACGGCGCGTCGACCCTGACCGTTCCCGTGAAATAGTCCGCCGACCCCGTCGTGGATGGCTGCGAACCGCATTGGGTGATTTGCATGGGCGCTCCTTGCCGTCATGACCGTGAGTGCCAATGTAGCAGCGCGGCTTCCTGCGATTAAGAGCTAAAATCGGCATGAAGTTAGAAGCTGGACTTATAAATGGCACGCTCCGATCTATCCGATATCACCGCATTTCTCACCGTCGCTCGCGAGGGCAGCTTCACGAAAGCCGCCGCGAAGCTCGACGTTTCGCAGTCTGCGCTGAGTCAGACCGTGCGCAATCTCGAAGCACGGCTCGGGCTCCGGCTCCTGACCCGAACCACGCGCAACGTCTCGCCGACGGAAGCCGGAGAGCGGTTGATACAGTCCGTCGGCCCCCGGCTCGATGAAATCGAGGCCGAACTGGCCGCTCTTACGGCGTTACGCGACAAACCGGCGGGCACGGTGCGGATTGCCGCAGGCGAACACGCGGCGGAATTGCTGCTCTGGCCGGTGATTGAGCGGCTGCTGCCCGACTATCCCGACATCCGGATCGAAATCGTGATCGACAACGGACTCACGGACATCGTCGAACAACGGCTCGATGCGGGCGTGCGGCTCGGCGAGCAGGTGGCCAAAGACATGATCGCGGTTCGCATCGGGCCGGATGTGCGCATGGCCGCGGTCGGCACGCCCGGCTACTTCGCGAAGCATCCGAAGCCGAAGACGCCGCAAGACCTGACGGCGCACAACTGCATCAACATCCGGCTCCCGACCGCCGGGGGCATTTACGCGTGGGAGTTCAAGAAAGGGGGGCGCGAGATAAACGTGCGCGTCGAAGGCCAACTCGTTTTCAATACGGGAACCATGGCCGCGAAGGCCGCCATGGCAGGCGTCGGCCTCGCGTTGATCCCGGAAGAACGCGTCTTGACGCAACTGGCGAACGGCACGCTGGTGCGTGTGCTGGCCGACTGGTGTCCGTTGTTCCCGGGCTTCCATCTCTACTATCCGAGCCGTCGGCAGCCGACTCCGGCGTTTGTCGTGGTGGCGGACGCGCTGCGTCAGGAATACAGCGCTCGCACCACCCGACGATAGACGACAAGGTGTTGTGCTGCTCACCACTTCCGCCAGCCATGTTCGCCGCCAACCGCCGATCTGCAACAGCAACGGCACCGGGGGACGCATAATAGCGGCTATGCCGTTTTTGGCACCGTTTTAGGATTCCCCCATGGAAATTAAAGTCAACTTTCTCGATAAGCTGCGCCTTGAAGCCAAGTTTGATGACTTCACGGTAGTGGCCGACCAGCCGATCCGTTATAAAGGCGACGGCTCCGCACCGGGTCCTTTCGATTATTTTCTGGCCTCGTCAGCCTTGTGTGCAGCTTATTTCGTGAAGTTGTACTGCGTAAGCCGCAATATTCCGACGGAAAATATCCGTCTTTCGCAGAATAATATTGTCGATCCGGAAAATCGCTATAAGCAGATTTTCAAGATTCAGGTCGAATTGCCAGCGGATATGTCGGACGCGGACCGCCGCGGCATTTTGCGCTTTATCGACCGCTGTACCGTGAAAAAAGTGGTGCAAGCCGGGCCGGATTTCGTCATTGAAGAAGTCGAGAATCTCGACGCCGACGCCCAGTCGCTGCTGACTTTGAAGCCGGCTTCCGACGCCAGCACGTATATCGTGGGCAAGGATCTGCCGCTGGAACAAACCATCGCCAATATGTCGGGCATTCTGGCGGGTTTGGGCATGAAGATTGAAATCGCTTCGTGGCGCAATATCATTCCAAATGTATGGTCCCTTCATATTCGCGACGCGCATTCGCCGATGTGTTTTACCAACGGCAAAGGAGCGACCAAAGAAAGCGCATTGGCGTCGGCATTGGGAGAGTTTATCGAGCGTCTGAATTGCAACCATTTCTATGGCGGTGCATTTTGGGGCGAAGATATTGCCAATGCGGATTTTGTCCATTATCCAGATGAACGCTGGTTCAAGCCGGGGCGTAAAGACGCATTGCCGCCTGAGATTCTGGATGCGTACAGTCTGGAAATTTATAATCCCGATGGCGAGTTGCGCGGTTCGCATCTTTATGACACGAACTCCGGCAATGTGCAGCGCGGCATCTGTTCGCTGCCGTTTGTGCGGCAGTCGGATGGCGAAACGGTCTATTTTCCGTCGAACCTGATCGAGAACCTGTACGTCAGCAACGGCATGAGTGCCGGTAATACGCTGGCCGAAGCGCAGGTGCAATGTCTGTCCGAAATTTTCGAGCGGGCGGTAAAGCGCGAAATTATCGAAGGTGAAATCGCGTTGCCTGATGTGCCGCACGAAGTGCTGGCGAAATATCCGGGCATTCTGGCCGGGATTCAGGGATTGGAAGAACAGGGCTTTCCGGTATTGATCAAGGATGCGTCGCTGGGTGGCATCTACCCGGTAATGTGCGTCACGCTGATGAACCCGCGAACCGGCGGTGTCTTTGCGTCGTTCGGTGCACACCCGAGTTTCGAGGTCGCGCTGGAGCGGAGTCTGACGGAATTGCTGCAGGGGCGCAGCTTTGAAGGTCTGAACGATTTGCCTCAGCCCACCTTCGTCAGTAACGCGGTGACCGAGCCGAATAACTTTGTCGAGCACTTTATCGATTCCAGTGGTGTGGTGTCGTGGCGCTTCTTCAGCGCCAAAGCGGATTACGAATTCGTCGAGTGGGATTTCTCCGGCCACGGTGAAAACTCCAATATCGACGAAGCCGCGACGCTATTCGGCATTCTCGAAAGCATGGGTAAAGAGGCTTATATAGCGGTGTATGACCAACTCGGCGCCGTCGCCTGCCGGATTCTGGTGCCCGGATATTCAGAGGTTTATCCGGTAGAGGATTTGATCTGGGATAACACCAACAAGTCGCTGTTATTCCGCTCCGATATTCTGAATGTGCATCGCCTGGACGACGCCAGCCTGGAAGCCATGCTTGAACGCCTGGAAAACAGCGAACTGGACGAGCACTCCGATATTGCGACTTTGATCGGCATCGAGTTTGACGAGAATACCGACTGGGGCCAACTCACCGTTCTCGAGTTGAAACTGCTGACTCATCTCGCCTTGCAGCAATTCGAAGAGGCGCAGGAACTGGTGGGCGCGTTCCTGCAATACAACGACAACACCGTCGAGCGCGGCCTGTTCTACCAGGCATTGAATGTCGTGCTGGAAGTCATGCTCGATGACGACCTCGAACTGGACGACTACGTGATCAACTTCCGTCGGATGTTCGGCGACGCGCGGATGGACGCGGTATTGGGCTCGGTAGACGGCAGCGTGCGTTTCCATGGCCTGACGCCGACGAGCATGAAGCTGGAGGGTCTCGAAAGGCATCATCGTCTGATCGACAGCTACAGGAAATTGCATAAGGCGCGGGCTGCTGTTGCGGCTACGGCGAGTTAGACCTGCAAGCCATGGCTGAATGCGGGGATGCTGGTCATCCCCCGCCTGAAGCCTTTCACCTGTGCCGGCGTGCATCAATGTTGACGCCCGGCACAGGTGGCCGGATTCGAAGGACAGGTTGCAGGACTTTGATCGGCTTTCCATCTTTCCATCTTTGCGTCGTCGTGTTGCCGTTCGTTAGGGCGCAAGAGCGGGAGCATAGGCTCCCGGCCCCTGCCCATCTTCAGCGCTTGTTTCCAGCAACCTCCGTCAGCCTTATCCCACCCGTCCGGCCAATTCCGCCAGCACCGTTTGATACGAGGTCGCACCGGTCACCCGCTCGTTCACGCCATCCTCGAAATCGATCCAGCCGGAGTTGAAGGCGTCGATCATTTCGATGCGCGGCGTCGGCCACGCCGTCCCCTGCGCCTGAAACAACGCGTCCCACTGATCGCGCGGCACTGCCTGAGCGCGCACCGCCCGCCCGAGCACGCCGCCCAGCAGCGCCGCAATCTCCTGCTGCGTGTAGCGCTGCGGCCCCTCAATCTCGATCACGCGACGTCCCTGCCACGATTGCTCAAGCGTTTGCGCAATCACCCGGCCGATATCCGCCGTTGCGACCATTGGAAACTTCCGATCCACCGGATGTAGAAAAGCCGGCATCACGCCCGTCTCGCGCGACGGCGCGATGTCCCAGAGCGAGTTCTCCATGAACCATGCCGGGCGCAGAATCGCAGTCGGGATCGACGTGCTGGCCGCCAGAGCCGCAAGCGCTTCTTCGAGAATATGCACCTGCGTGATGAGCCCGAGCCCGGACTCACGCTGCGCGCCAATCGACGACAGCGCCGCAATCCGCTGCGGACACGCCTTCGTCAGCGCCTCGGTCAGCACCGCAGCCGCTGTATGCGCGTTCGGATAGCCCGGCTGCGGCGCGAAATTCGGCGCGATCATCACGAAGACGCCCACTGTATCGCGAAATGCGGCGGTGAGCGCGTCGGCGTCTTCAAACGATGCAATCGCCACTTCGGCGCCGCGCTCCACCCACTGCGCTGCCTTGCTTTCATCGCGCAACACGGCACGAACCGCGTGCCCCGCGTCCAGTAATGCACGCGCCGCCGCACCGCCAACCTGCCCTGTCACTCCGGTAATTGCATACATGTTCGTCGCTCCTTGATTACGGCCGATGCCGTGTTGGAGCGTATTTTCAGCGCCTCGAATCAATTTCACGAGAGCATGAATGTCATTTATTTAATGATAATTTGTCATTCAAAGATATTTGCTTAACTAGCTCATAAAAGGGATCGACGCTATCCCGTCAGCCGTGATCTATGGTGAACTTCGCGATTGCGGACCAGTCAAGATCGCCGTGGCCCGCATTCACGACGTCCCGCATCCGGCCGTGAACGACATCGAGCATCGGTAGTACGCGGGCAGCATCGGTGGCCGCCTCCTTTGCCAGACGAAGATCCTTGAGGCCAAGCGTTGCCTTGAATCCGGGCTGGTAAGTGTCCCGGATGATATTGCCGGAATAGCTCTGATAGGGGCGACTGCCAAACAGCGTACCCAGGATCAATTCGAAAAAGCGCTCTCGCGAAAGTCCGTTCGTCTCGGTTAGAACGACGGCTTCCGCCATCGCCTCAATGGCCATCGTGATCATCATGTTGCAGGCGATCTTGGCAGCATAGGCCGTGTGCGGTTCATCGCCCATGTCCCAAACCTGTTTGCTGATGACGTCCAGCGCCAGTTTCACTCTTTCCAGCGCGCCGGGTGCGCCCGCGGCGAGGACGTTGAGTTCGCCCCTCGCGGCGACATCCGGCCGTCCGAGCACTGGAGCCGCCACATAAGCGACGCCAGCCGCGGCATGAATCTCTACCAGTTCCTGCGCAAACGCCACGGAGATTGTCGATGCCACGACATGCACCAGGCCCGGCCGAGCCTGAGACAGCAGATTCGCGTCAAGCAGGACGCCGCGGATTGCCGAGTCGTCGGACAGCATCGTCAAGGTCATGTCGACCTGCAACGCTTGCACCGGCGTCTCTACCATGCGTACGCCTTCGACATTCCCGCCTGAACGGTTCCAGGCGGTGACCGCATGACCGGCAGCGACCAGATTGCGGGCGATTTCCCGGCCCATCGCGCCTAAACCAATGATTCCAATTTCCATTTGAGTTCTCCTGGTAAAGATTCGTCTCGCTCAGTTGGGGGTTTCGGTGTTTTCGACCAGCCACTTCAACACCGGCACCAATGCATCATCCGAATTCTTCTCGTAGATGAGCCCGTGGCCGTTGCCGAACACGCCATGGTCGGGTAGATGCAACAGTTCCGCGCGGCTGCCAGCCGCTCCCAGTTGCTCAATTGCGGGTCGACTGGCGGCGGCAAAAGCTGAGGCTTCGGCAGTGACGGCAACGATCGGCAACCCGGCAAGCGCGGGCAGGCGGTGTTTGCCGGGCGGGGCCGCGCGCAGTTCTTCCGGCGAAGCGACCGGAGGCTCCCAGGTCAGCGGCGCGGCCGCGAGACCCCACGTCAGCGACCCGATATTGGGGATATCGGCGAACGGGGGGCCCATTGGCTCGACCGCGACGATCGCTTTAAGCAGCCCGGGCCGACGGTCTGCTACCAGCCAGCCGACCGGCCCCGACGCCGAGTGCGTCACGAGGATCGCCGGGCCAATCCTGTCTAGCAGCCTGGCGAGCCTGTCCGCCTCCATGTCCTCCGAAAACGCGAGGTCTGCGGGAAGCGGCCCATAGCCAGCGATGAACTCGTCCATCGCTGCGTCGTCGTCGCGGGCAAAAGGCCACTGGGTGTGCTGGCCTTCATATTGTGTCGGGAAGTAGATATCGCGCCCGTGTTCATACGAGAACCCCGGCCCCATCGGTCCCATCGTCTCGACGTGGTACGGCGATCGCCCTTGTCCGGGACGATCGGCCACGAGAACCGCGTAGCCCGCCTCCACCAGACGTTGTGCCCAGCCCGGACGGCCATCCGGCGTGTCAAACCACTCGGTTCCCTGATAGCCGCCACCGTGTACAAGCACGATCGGCCAGGGGCGCGTGACCTGCTCCGGAGCCTCCCATTCGACGAAAAGCGGGCCGCATTGGTAGGTCTCTCCACCTCGTTCGATGCGATCGCCAGCAATCCACATATGTCCGCGACGCACGGTGCGGGGCGCTGCATTTTTCCAGAAGGCCAAGATTTTTCTCCAGTTTTTGCAAGTGAGAAGCGCGTAGCGCCGAGATGGAATTGACCCGCTCAGAGCGGCGTGATGCGCAAGCGCGTTGGTGCGAGATCGGTGAACCTCGGAACGTCGGCCATGACCGCTGCGGCTTCCTGAGATCCGAAGGCTGTATCGATTGCCGCCTCGTCCCGGAAACGACATTCACAAATCACGAGGGTGCCGACATGCGTAAGCGGCGGAAAAAAGGCCGCAACGCTTTCAAGCCCGTATTGCTGCCACGCCCGCATCACGAGAGGCAGGTGATGTTCGACGTAATAGCTCCGGTCAAAACGGTCGGCTGGCGCACCTTCGTAGGTCACATACACGGTCGGCGATGCAATGTGCGTCATGACAATCTCCTCTGCCAATTTCTCCCGGATCGTCCCTGCCAGGATGCTGGAATGCCGATCGGGTTGGCCGCGAGGGCATGTCGACATGGAACGGAGCGAAGTTTCGCGCATTCACTAATGTTCGACAATTCACTAAAATGAACATTTATCGTTCATTTTTGTGGGTGCCGACTATGGAGTGGAGCGATGTCCGGATTTTTCTTGCGATAGCGCGCAGTGGAACATTGGGTGCTGCCGCCCGGCTGCTGCACCTTAGCCACCCGACCATTGGAAGGCGGCTTCGCGCGCTGGAAGATGCCACGGGACAGGTGCTCTTTCAGCGAACCGCCGAAGGCTTTGTGCTGACCGAAGAAGGCACCGCGATCCTGCCACTTGCCGAGCAGATGGAGGACAGTGCGCTGACCATGGAGCGGCGGCTCGCCGGTGAACAGCAACAGCTGGAAGGCACGCTCAGGGTGTCATCGGCCGACTGGTTTGGCGCCTATGTCCTGCCGCCAGTGATTGCCGACTACTCGCGCGAGTATCCGCATGTGGAGATCGAGGTCCTGACGGGAGCACGCCTGTTCAACCTCGCGCAGCGTGAAGCGGACGTCGCTTTCCGGATTGTTCCGTTCGACGGGCCTGATATCGTGCAAAGACGGCTGACCCAGATGCGATATGGCGCTTACGTGGCTAACGCAAGCGCTGATCCAGTGGAAGGCAATGGCACGGGGAGCCGTTTGATCGCGATGGATACGTCGACCGGCACTTTTCCCGATATCGATTGGCTGAAGACCCGTTTCCCGAACGCGAGCGTCGCAATGCAATCGAATAACCGCAATGTTCAGGCGCAAATGTGCGGCAGAGGCTTAGGCATTGCTGTGTTGCCGCGGCCTGTCGGAGACCAGGTCAACACCATTCGCCGGCTCGATCTGAGCGAAGATCCACCGGGTCGCGAGATATGGATGGGCTATCACCGCGATCTCCGGCGACTGCATCGTCTGCGCGCGTTCGTGGATATCGTCATCAAACATCTGGCCGACTAAGCCCACGGAATAAAAATTTTCGACGCGCGCACTCATTCTTCATCCCGGCAAAACACGCTGTCAACGCAGCGATTCACGGCGATGCTGAAGCATCGGCGAAGCTTCCGTCATTCCGTTCGATGATCTTCGCAATCGCAATCGCAGTGCCGGGACTGACTGCATGGCAACCTCAACCGCGACCGATGCCGACCGTGTCTCGCGGATGCTGGCAATACATGAGGACGAGTGCCGGCCTGTTCAGCCGATAGCAGACGAACCGTCTGCCGGTTCCCGCTTCACCGCCACGCACTTGATCTCGACGAGCAAGCCTGGATGTGCAAGTTCGGCCACGCCGATAGAAGTCCATGCGCACGTGCCGCGTGGAAATAACCGATTTTTGACTTCGCGAAATACGGGCATATGCGTGTGCATTTGCACGTGATACGTCGTCATATCGACGACATCCTCGAAAGTACACCCGGCCGCCTCAAGAACTACCCGCAGGTTTTCCCAACACGCCACAAACTGCGCGTGCGGATCGGCGATGACTTCGAGGTCGACGGTACGCCCAACCTGTCCAGCGCAGAACACCGTTGCGCCAACCTTCACCGCAGGTACATAACCCGCGCGTTCAACAATACGCTGCATCGTCGGCGGGACGATCAATTCTCGGTCTGTCATGTGTTTGTCCGTTAAGGAGGGAAAGTGCTCAGTGACTGCGCGTTAGATTATGACCGAGCATGGCGACCCACCGACCGGGAGTTTTTGCGCGCATACGGCGCACCGTGTTATCAACGGCTTGTTGTTTGCAGGCTTCTCGAGAAACTATCTGCGCCTGGGCGGCACGATCGGGCCACCCAGGCCGACATATCGCCGATTTCCATGTACTCAGCGTTATCGCGCTATTTCGATTGAGACGCGAACACGAGTTCGAACTGCGAGTCCCACGGGGTCAGGAAGTAGAACCACCGCTCGCCATCCGGTAACGTGACCGGATCGTTGAGAATTCGCAGTCCCCTGTTCTTCAGAACGGCGATGCTGTGATCGATATCCGTCGTCTTAAGCGCAATGTGTGTTTCTGCCGCGTCGTCTTCATGTGGTCGCACGCGCGAGATGTCGGGGCCGGAGTATTGGAAAAGCTCAATCTTCGAGCCATCCTGCAACTGCATCATCACAATCCGGTCGATCTCACTCGATTTGCGCCAGTTAAATGCCTTCTTCCATCCGTCTGGAATCTTCCCCGGGCGCATGTCGGACACAACGCGCGCGCCGAGCAGATCTGCAAAAAATGCACTGGCTACATCAACGTCAGGCACGTTGATCCCAACGTGGTCAATCCCGGCGACGGCAAGACGTTGCTGTGATGCAGGCTGCGCAATTGCCTGAACCGGGTTGGATATATCTGCGGAGAATGCGGGAACAGACAAAGAGCTTCCCGCCATGATGAGTGCCGGTAGAAGCCGGCGATAAAGAACTTTTTTCACAACTGACTCACTTCAACTAGATCAGGAAATCATTCGTTTCAGGACGCGGATTGATCGCATTGCCCCAGCGCGCTGCGTCTGCCAGCGGAAAACCGACAACCCGGTTATCGGGAGGCACCTGGTTGCACAGGTGCTCCTTCATCGCTACGAAAACAGCTTCAGCAATAAAGACGCTAAGGGATTGAAAACTGCTTCCGGGCGTCGCGCTGTTCGAGCCTAGCCCGCAGCGGTGAAAGCCTTCTGCGCCGCCACCGTGTCGAGCGACTCACGAAGCAGTTTGATCTTTCCATTCCCGGCGACGAGGCGACCTGCATACATCTGCTTGTAGACGTTCCCCGTGGACGGTACGAGTGCCTCGACCGAGTACTCTCCGAATACCTGAGTCGGCGTATCGATCAGAATCTGGACGTCTTTGAACTTGAAATCCGGCACCTTATCAAGAAGACCCGCGATGAACTTTTCGATAGCCGCCGGGCCTTGCGCGCCCGTCGTCGGGCCAAGGCTACTCAGATAAGGCAGCTCAAGAATGCCGTCATCCGCGAACAGAGCAGCCGCCGCCTTGGGATCACGGATTGACTCGAGGTACTTGTTAAGCAGTGTTTTTGCGGTATCCATTTTTGCGCCTCTTTAGTGTGTGACTGCTGGGCAGTGGTGTTCAATTGGGCTGGCTTCAGAAAACACGTTAAAAAGCACTGCACTGGCAACGCGGATCAACCTGTTGCCGTGCAGCGCTCCCATATTTTCTGTACGCCCTTTAGACCTGAGCCTGGCCGCCGTCGGCGGTAATTTCAGCGCCGTTGATGAAGCTCGAATCGTCCGATGCGAGGAAGGTGACCACCTTGGCAATCTCTGATGGGTCGGCAAGGCGACCGATCGGCACGAGTGACGCGAGGTAGCCGAGCAACCCATCCTGACCTTCCTTGGTATCGCCGCCGAGTTCAGCGAGGCCAACCGTGCGCGTCGAACCAGGGCTCACGACATTCACGCGGATTCCACGGTCCTTCAGATCGAGAACCCAGCTGCGAGCCAGCGCACGAATAGCTGCTTTCGATGCGCCGTAGATGCTGAATGCCGCCGTCCCTGTCGAGCCCGCGATCGAGCCGGTCAGGATGATCGAACCACCCTTCTGAATCAGCGGAAGTGCTTTCTGCACCGTGAACACAACAGCGCGCACATTGCGATTGAACGTGTCGTCAAAATGCTGTTCGGAGATTTCGCCAAGCGGCGCCATCGTGCCGCCACCTGCGTTCGTGTACAGGATGTCGAGACGACCCTCGTTCCTGCGAATTTCTTCGAACAGTACGTCGAGGTCTTCGGCACGCGTGACATCGCCCTGCACGCCGCGAGCGCCGTGCCCGATTGCTTCGACTGCGCTTTCCAGCTCTGCCTTGCGGCGACCCGTGATATAGACCTTCGCGCCTTCCGCTGCGAGATCTTTTGCTGCGGCCAGACCGATGCCGCTCGTGCCGCCAGTGACCAGTGCTACCTTACCTTCCAGTTTTTTGCTCATGATTTGCTCCGGGTTGTTGAGTGCTGATGGGTGCAACGATAAACGTCTGTGAGACGCAGAAAAACAGCGAAACAGCAAATTGATTTTCCACGTACATGGATAATCGCTAAACTGGTGACCGACCTAACACGGAAAGAACCAATGGATCAGCTACAAGCGTTGCGTGTGTTCGTGCGAATTGCCGAATCGGGAGGCTTCAGCAAAGCCGCCGACGCCCTGAACGTGCCGCGAGCGACAGTCTCCAAGCTCATTCAGGAACTCGAAACCCATCTTCGTGTGAAGCTCTTTCAACGCTCCACCCGCCGTGTGGTCGTGACGGAAGAAGGTCAGACCTACTACCAGAACGCGGTCAAGCTTCTCGCCGACATCGACGAGATGGATGGGCTTTTTGCGGACTCTCGCGGAAACCCGCGCGGCCGCATTCGCGTCGACATCGGCTCGTCTTTGGCTAACCTCATCCTGCTGCCGCATCTGCCGGCCTTCCGCAAGCGCTACCCCGAAATACAGCTCGACGTAGGAGTGAGCGACCGTCAGGTCGACCTGATTGGCGAGGGCGTGGACTGCGTAATCCGCGGCGGCGAGCTGACCGACACGTCGCTCGTCGCGCGACGTCTGGCCGGGCTGGAATGGGGAACGTATGCCGGGTCCGCGTACCTTGCCGAGCGCGGCACGCCATCGCATCCCGACGACCTGCTCGCGCGTCACGAAGTGGTGGGTTACTTTTCATCGTTGACCGGTCGGGTATTTACGCTGCTCTTCGAACAGGGCGAGGAGTCGATAACCGTTGATCCGAAAGGCGCCAGAGGTGTCTTCGTGAACGAAAGCACGGCCCATCTGACTTCGCTGGTCAGCGGACTGGGCGTAGGCCAGACCTTTTCGTTCATGGCACAGCCCTGGTTGAAAAACGGCGATCTCGTCCAGGTCCTGCCGCAATGGAATCGCCCGCTCCACCCGATGCACATCGTCTTCGCACAGTCGAAGTACAACAGCGCCCGCCTGAAAGTTTTCGTCGACTGGGTCATCGAAATTTTCAGGCCTTATGACAGCACGCCTGCTCCGGTTCGACCTGCGTAGCGGAGGCCCGCAGTCTGGGAGGCGCGAACGATCCCCGCCCTCCCCCAAATGATCCGTTGCTGGCAGACCGCGACAACAGAAGACAGGAAACACGACCGGGAAGGCAG
The DNA here is from genome assembly GCF_050435665.1 of Paraburkholderia sp. GAS333. Taxonomy (NCBI): domain Bacteria; kingdom Pseudomonadati; phylum Pseudomonadota; class Betaproteobacteria; order Burkholderiales; family Burkholderiaceae; genus Paraburkholderia; species Paraburkholderia sp. GAS333. The sequence continues at coordinate 37,184 of NZ_JBNDKS010000004.1, read as the reverse complement.
AATCCAGGCCGTCGCATTGATGCCTGAAGTATTCCAAATGCCACACTTAAAGGGCGTGAGAGTTCCTTAACTTTTATGAAAACGTGGAACAAGCGGGCATATGACGTTGCAAATTCATTATGTGAAGACATAATGACGTCGGGATTGAAACGGATATCTGGACGCTGCGCCACGGACAGCCACAGAGTGCTGACCTGAATCTGTTTCGCTCATCGCTGACGAGCCAGGGCGGACACGCGGGCCGGTAACGCGCCTTCTTCGTCACACATGTAGCTTCCGCAAACTGTTCAACTGGGACTGCCGTCAGCGCCTTCGCGTGAGGGCAAGCGTAAGCGTCCCTCATCCGTGAACGCGGTGTTCTGATTTCAGTATCGAGGTTGCCCTGATGAAAATCGGTGAACTGGAAGTCGTGCGTGATTCGCGCCAGGTCCTGCGGAACGGCGTCGCCGTCAGTCTCGGCAGCCGCGCGTACGATCTGCTCCAGGTTCTGCTGGACGCGAACGGTGAGGTCATTCCAACCCAGGAGATTCTCGCGAAGGTGTGGCCCTCCACGGTTGTTGAGGAAAACAACATCCAGGTCCATATCTGCGCGCTCAGACGACTGCTCGGTGAAAATCGCCACCTGATCCAGACTGTCTCAGGACGCGGTTACCGGATGGCGCGTCCTGCATCCGTTGTTGCCGAGCCTCCCGCTCCCGCCGGCAACCCGCACGCAGAGATCATCACCCAACCCGACTTCAGCCTTCCGCACACAAGCGGCCCACTATTTGGCCGGGAAACATGTACCGAACGGCTGATCGCTGCAATCAGCGAGGGGGAAGATGCCGTCATTACGCTCGTCGGTCCCGCAGGTGTCGGCAAATCCCGCCTTGCGCTGGAAGTCGCGCGACATTTTGCGGATCATGGCGAGATCGGCGTTTCCTATCTTTCGCTCGCGTCGCATTCCAGCGAGAAAGAGGTCTATGACATGATTGGCGCCGCGCTCGAACCGGTGGGCGCCGAACCCGTTACTGCGTGCACCGTGAGACCTTCCGGGCCAACCGCCCTCCTCGTGCTGGACGACTGCGACCGGCTTTGCCATGCAGCGATACGGGCGCTTTCCGACAGCGAGACCTTCAGGCGATTGTCCCGGACCGTTGTTCTTCTGACGACCCGCACTCCGCTAAGGATGTCGATGGAGAGGGTCGTCAAGATCCCGTCGCTCCTCGCTGTTCCCCGGCGCGGAACCGTGGACGCTGCCCTTGAAATGTTTGTCTCGCGCGTCCGGTGTTTCGATCCACGAATGGACCTCACGGACGCGTTCATGGAGAGCGCCCGCCATCTGGTCGAGCAGATGGATGGTCTACCGCTCGCGATCGAACTCGCGGCACACCACACGTCCATGCTCGGCATCGAGTCGATCTCGCGTCTGCTCGAGCAGAATGTCGACCTCTCCAGCAGCGACCTGCGCCGCATGACGGACAGTCGGCACGAGTCAGTAGGCATGGCGCTGATGTGGACCTGGCCGAGCCTCGGCGTACTGCCGCGGACAATACTCACTGCCCTGCTGGACGCAGGTGCCGAGGCCGACCTCGGGGAATTGCACAACATCGCAGAGAGGTCGGGACTGCAACCGGAAAGTGCACTGGAGGCTATCAGCGATCTCGTCGAGAATTCATTTCTCAACCCTGCTTATAAGGGACTGTCGGTGACATACCGGATCCCCAACACGGTGCAGCGATTCCTGTCGCAACAACGGCAGGCGGAGCCAACTTCATCCGCTCCGACTTTGGCGGATCTCCGTGCTCCGAATGGTGTCCGGTCTGCCCCACTGTTGCCTGACAGGCACACCGGCAAATCGCCGGACAGCTCCAGCGACAACGCGATTTCGCGCAAGCGTCACGCGGCGGCGTCAAGGCCGGGTGGCACCGTTCGGCGCTCCTGACCCGCACAGCCGGGGGTCATTCCGGGGCGCAGTGTGATGGCAACGCTATGACCATAACTGACACGAATTGCACGGGCGTATCTCCCGCATAGGGCCTCGCATAGCCGAGGCAGCAGTCAAACCAAAATCAATAAAAATCCTGCAATTCCGCGCATTGCACCGGGTGTGCTGATCGATGATCGTTCAATTCAAATATCTGAAAGTAAATCCGCATAAAGATGTGACGAATTACCCTTGTCTATGTGAGGGCATCTAAGATTAATTCATAAAATTGACCTGTTACGATAGACAATGTTATTAGTTCCAGATCTATCGTTCCTGCCTGATCAAATTATGTTCAACCTGTTTTCCGCGCCGACTTCGACGCCCCAGCCCTCAGGACAATCCTGGCATCCTAACTCGCTGGCAAACGGGACATCCAGGTGATCGAGGTAGGCCCGCTTCGCGTTTCGATCGAGGATAGAACCGTCTTGCTGGGTGGGCAGCCTTGCCCGCTCAGCAGCCGTGCGTTCGCCATTCTCGAAGCGCTGATCGCCGTCCGCGGCACCGTCGTATCCAAGGACGCGCTGCTCGAACACGCGTGGCCCGACACGATCGTCGAAGAAAACAATCTTCAGGTCCAGATCGTCACGCTAAGGCGCGCACTCGGACATTCCCGCGATCTCCTCAAGACCGTGCCGGGCCGCGGCTACATCCTGCTGCCGCAACCGCAGTCGGCTTCACGGCAGAGCAAGGTGTACTCGCTGGGACTACCGTTCGTCGATACCCTCTTTGGGCGCAGCAGGGCTGTCGACGATCTTTTGCATCTCTTCGAGTCGAGCCAGGTCGTCACGCTCACCGGCGCTGGAGGCATCGGAAAAACCAGCCTCGCAATCGAAGTCTGTCGCGACACGGGTGACCTGTTTCTCTGTATCCGCTATGTCTCGCTTGCGGCTATCCAGAACGACCACCAGGCAAGAGAAGCGATACTGGCTATCTTCTCCGACGTGGTAAAAGGCAGTGCGATGAGCGTCGAAGAAATGTCCAGAAGCTTGCGCAAGTCGCAATGCCTGGTCATTCTCGATAACTGTGAGCATCTGATTGAAAGTGTTGCCTGTATCGCGCAGACGATTACGGCGGGCAACCCGGGTGTACGCGTGCTGGCCACCAGTCGTGAAGCGCTGCGCATTGCGGCAGAGACGGTCTATCCCGTGCAGACCCTCGCCTGTCCTGCGCGCACGGCGGAAAATGAGGAAACGCTCGAATCCGACGCGGTAAAACTGTTTCTGCATCGACTGCGCCGGTTGTCGGCGAACTTCGACCTGAACGAATCGACCGTGCCGGTAATCGGAGAAATCTGCCGCCGTCTCGACGGTATTCCTCTAGCCATAGAACTTGCGGCTGCCCGTGCAGCCACGCTCGGGCTCGATACGGTTCGCTCCCATCTCGACAACCGTTTTGCGATCCTCACAGGCGGCTCCCGCAACGCGCTGCCGCGCCACCAGACGCTGAAGGCCGTGTTCGAGTGGAGCTACAGGCTACTGTCGGAAACCGAGCAACTACTATTTCGGCAGGCGAGTGTTTTCGCAGACGGCTTTTCGCTGGAAGCACTCGCCGCCATCATGGACGGGCATGGGATATCGAACGTGGGCACCGCCCAGACCCTCGCCGGACTCGTCGCCAAATCTCTTCTCTACATAGACCGGCAGAACCCGCGCCGCTTTCGTCAGCTGGAGAGTTCGCGCGCCTATGCGCGCACCCTGCTTGACCAGAACGGCGAGACGGCTGCGGCATCTCACGCTCACGCCAGGTATTTCCGCGATTTTTTCGAAAAAGGACCCTACAAGTCCGAACAGATCAAAATCGAGGATGCGCATGACGTGATCAGCGCCGAGATTGGCAACATGCGGGCAGCAATGTCCTGGGCGTTTGGGCCCGCCGGGAATGTGTCTCTCGGCATCGAGCTTGCCGCGACGGCTGTACCGATGCTGTTCGAACTGCCACGCTTCGAAGAGTGCGAATATTGGGCATCCATTGCCATTGGCGCGCTTCGGCCCTTGTTGGCAAGTCCGCGATTGCAACAGACACGACTCGGGATCCTGTCTGCTCGCGCATCGGCGCTTGTTTATACCGAAGGCCCGCAGCCGTCTGTCGAGACCGCCTGGCAGGAGGTCCTGGCACTGGCCGAATCAGCGAATGATCCCAGCGCGCAATTGCGGGCGATCTGGGGGTTGTGGAACCTGGAGCTATATGGCGGCAGACCGAAGAGCGCACTTGTCTACGCGCTGCGGTTCCAGAGCGCCGCACGGGAGTTTGGCTCGCCACTCCAGGTTGCGCTGAGCCGAAGGATTATCGGCATGACGCTGCACTATGCAGGCAGGCACGCCGATGCGCGCGACGAACTGCTTGCTGCGTTGGCGACGCCTGAAATGAAGGAGCTCAGATGGTCGACGACCGGCGTCCGGACCGATCAGATCGCCGCGACACGTGCTTTGCTCGCCCGCATTCAGTGGTTCCTTGGCGACCGGGCTGGAAGCCTGGAACAGATAGAGACAGCCGAGGAAACTGCCAGAGCAACGGGACATGAGTTGACCTTGGCCTACGTTCTCATGGAGGCCACCATTCCGCTCGCGATACTCCAGCGGAGTGCGGATACGCTGATGCTTGCTGTCGAAGAACTCGAAAAGGAATGCCGCAAGGTCGGCCTGCGTGCGTGGCTCGCGTGCTGTGATGCGTTCGAATGGATTGCGCGGGCGATGGAAACCCGCCTGACTTCCGACGAGCTTTCCGCGATGGGACGCTCGGTCGAGCGGCTTCGAAAGACAGGCTATCTGGCGCCGCTACCCATGGTCCTCGGTGAATTTGCGGCAGCACTGGAGGCAGGTGGTCAGCACGATCAGGCTCTGGCGACCATCGACGTTGCGCTCGAACACTGCGCGAAACACGGGAGCTGGTGGTATCCCCCCAGGCTCGAGGAATTGCGCGCGTCGATGGGGAAGCCGGCCACCGCTTCGTCGGCGGCAGAACTCCTGTGAGCGCCGGCCGGCCTATTCGGCTTCCCAGCGCGATCCGAGCACGCGACCACAAAAGTTCGCCCGATAGAACGTCGAACTGTATCGCTCGAGCACGTCTGCGCTGACGGCTCCAAAGGTCGTCTCTGGACGGTGCATGATTGCCCGCCCCACCGCTTCCAGATATTCGCTCGCGAAGTCGCCACCGCGCGGAAACTCTCCGAGGATTTCCATTCGCAGCGGCTGCGAGAGGCGCTCGATCCCGTCACCGAAAAGATCGGCTCGCACTCCGTATGCCAGCAGTCGTGTGAGCCCGTTCATTCGCTCCGTTACGCCCGGCGTGGTGTGAAGACTGATGGCTTCCCACACGGCAACACTGAGCCTATGCCTCACGCCTTCGTTTTCCAGAAACTCTTTGGCTGCGTCGGCACCGTCTACTTCGTAACGCTGAGTCGAGTTTGCGTAGCTTGAACTCAGCCCCATGTGAGCAAAATGGGCTGAAACGAAAAGGAGATCCGCCGTGACCGGAATGTCCAGTCTCCTGGCTTCCAGAGACGCGAAGACGAAAGCCCTATAGGCGTGCCGCACCACGACCGCGGGCAATGACGCCCGCGCGATGTCGGCGGCGTAGTGCGCGAATCTTCTGCGGGGCATGCTGATTCCCGCCAGCTGCAAAGGAAATCCAGAAACAGTGCTCGATTTCTTGGGACTCAAAAATGCCTCCTCGGGTGTCGACGCCGATTCGTCACACCGGAACGCCCGCACCCGCGTGCCACCGTTGCTCGACGCTCACGAATCGCGTTCACCACGTTATTTGAATGCGGGACCTTCTTTTAAATCCTGGTCGCACGAACCGGGTTGATCGGCTCGGCGCGGGGCCCGGCTGATCATCGCAATTTACCGGGGTCGGCTGGATAAAGCATTCGCCGGACGCTGATTTTTCATGAAAAAAGCTTAAGCACTTCAACGGCTTATGGCGCGTTTTGCGGCGCGCGGGGCGGCGTACCGATTATCCACGGGAGTGGAAAGTGAATTAGGAGAAAGGGTATTTTTCAACGAGACGCTCATGTCTAAAGTTGCACCTACCAACTCTCAACAACCCGGAGCAAATCATGAGCAAAAAACTGGAAGGTAAGGTAGCACTAGTCACTGGCGGCACGAGCGGTATCGGCCTGGCCGCAGCAAAGGACCTCGCAGCGGAAGGTGCGACGGTCTATATCACGGGTCGCCGCCAGGCGGAACTGGCAAGCGCCGTTGAAGCGATTGGACATGGCGCTCGCGGCGTGCAGGGCGATGTGACTCGTGCTGCCGATCTCGACAATCTGTTCGAACAGATCCGCACCGAGCAGGGCCGGCTGGATGTCGTATTCACCAACGCAGGTGGCGGCACGATGGCACCGCTTGGCGATATCTCCGAACAGCATTTCGACGACACGTTCAATCGCAATGTGCGTGCTGTCGTGTTCACGGTGCAGAAGGCACTGCCGTTGATGCAGAAAGGTGGCTCGCTGATTCTGAATGGATCGATTGCAGGTTCGACGGGTACGCCGGCGTTCAGCATCTACAGCGCCTCGAAAGCCGCCGTTCGCGCGCTGGCTCGTAGCTGGGTCCTGGACCTGAAAGACCGTGGCATTCGCGTGAATGTCGTGAGCCCGGGTTCGACGCGCACGGTTGGCCTGGCCGAACTTGGTGGCGATACCAGGGAAGGTCAGGACGGCCTGCTCGGCTACCTCGCGTCACTCGTGCCGATCGGCCGTCTTGCCGACCCGTCGGAGATCGCCAAGGTGGTCACGTTCCTCGCCTCGGACGATTCGAGCTTCATCAACGGCGCTGAGATTACCGCCGACGGCGGCCAGGCTCAGGTCTGATTGCCGGATCGACATTCATCCCGGGTGGACAGCAGATTGCATTCATCAAAGGCTGTCCACCCGGAAGAAATGCGGATTCAGAGGAGTTTTCCCATGAAAGTCGGCTTCATTGGTGCGGCCAATATCGCACAGACATACTCGAAACATTTATTGCGTAGCGGCCATTCCGTCGTATTGAGCAACCGGAGCGGCCCGGAAACGTTGACGGATCTGGTAGCAGCACTTGGCGCACGCGCTTCTGCCGCATCCGTCGAGGTTGCGGCGAAGGCCGACGTGGTCGTGCTGGCGTTGCCCTGGACGCAGCTTCGGTCCCTTCAGCAGAGAGACATCGACTGGAGCGGCCGGATCGTGATCGACGCAACCAATGCGTTGCTGACGTATGCGCCGGACTTCCGTCGGGCAGACCTGGGCGGCAGGACGTCGAGCGAAATAGTCGCGGACATGCTGCCGGGCGCCCGGATCGTCAAGGCGCTCAACACGCTCTATTTCAAGGTACTCGAACGGGACCCCTCGGAAGCAGGCGGGCGCCGTGTCATGTTTCTCTCCGGTGACGATAGCGAAGCCAAGAAGACTGTGTCGTCCATTCTGTCGTCAACGGGATTTTGCCCGATCGATCTTGGCGGACTCGCCGAGGGAGGCCGGATCCAGCAGTTCGGGGCGCCACTGGCGGGTCCCAATCTGCTAGCGCTGTGAGCAACTGGCCGCACCGGGGATATGCGTCCTTAATGGGTCTGCCGCGCAATGCGTCGACAAACTGGCCAGCCTGGCAAACTTTGTTGAGGAGCGGGCTTTCGCGACGGCTACCGAATGGGAGGAACCTGTCCCGCAGCACCCGGAGTGAGGGTCTTCGGGTTAGCGGATACATGCGCACAACCCTCCCGCTCGCTATACGTTTTAAGAAATTTTAAGCGCGTCAAAAGGACATTGCGCATTCAACGTCTGTACCGTTGCACGTCAAGGGTAAAGACGGTCTGTCGGCCCTTTCCACACATCCACTGCAAACGGAGAACAACATGAATATTGAATCTGCAATCGGGGGAGCCAAGGTTTCCCGGCGCAAGCTGCTGTCCGCAACGGTCGGCGTTGCCGGAGCGGTGGCTGCTGCCGCCACCGTGCCGGCGAGCGCCGCTGCACCCGCGAACGGCAAGTCCGGTGCCGGCAAACATGGCGCGGGCGGTCATGGTCACGACGACAACTTTGTGCAGGCGAAAGACGGCACGCTCATTTTCTACAAGGACTGGGGTCCGAAGGACGCACAGCCGATCGTATTCCACCACGGCTGGCCGCTATCGTCCGACGACTGGGACGCGCAGATGCTGTTTTTCGTCTCGAAGGGCTATCGCGTGGTAGCACACGACCGCCGTGGCCATGGCCGGTCCGCGCAGGTGCCGAACGGCCACGATATGGATCACTACGCGTCGGATGCATTCGCGGTCGTCGAAGCGCTCGACCTGCGAAATGCGGTTCACATCGGTCACTCGACCGGCGGGGGCGAAGTTGCGCGCTATGTGGCGAAATTCGGCCAGCCGTCTGGACGGGTCGCAAAAGCGGTGCTGGTCAGCGCCGTTCCGCCGCTGATGCTCAAGACGGAAAGCAACCCCGAAGGATTGCCGATCGACGTATTCGACGGCTTCCGCAAGGCACTGGCCGAGAATCGCGCGCAGTTCTTCCTCGACGTCCCTACCGGTCCGTTCTACGGTTTCAACCGCACGGGCGCCAAAGTCTATCCGGGCGTGATCCAGAACTGGTGGCGTCAGGGCATGATGGGTAGCGCGCTGGCACACTACGAAGGCATCAAGGCGTTCTCCGAAACGGATCAAACCGACGACCTCAAGGCAATCACGGTTCCGACGCTGGTGCTGCACGGCGAAGACGACCAGATCGTGCCGATCGCGGATGCAGCCTTGAAATCGATCAAGCTGCTGAAAAACGGCACGCTCAAGACCTATCCTGGCCTTCCGCACGGCATGTTGACGACGAACGCCGATACGCTGAACGCGGATCTTCTGGCGTTCGTGCAGAAGTAAGGCGGCACAGAGGTTGAGAGCTGGATGATGGTCTGACTCTCTACGTCACCGCTTGTCGGCAGGAGCCCGCTGTTCGTGAGAACGGCGGGCTCTCCTGCGTGACTCTGCATGGAGCGAAAGCGATTATCCGGCCGACGTGTCAGTAGATTCAACGCGCTGGATCAACGTCAAGCCGCAAGCTTGCTCATCGTTAATTTCGTTCAGAGATTCGACTTCGGCATCGGTTGATATCGCCGACGTACAACCCGGGTGTCCGAACTTTAGCTATGGCCGGCAATGAGTCGCGCATGCGACCTTCATCCCGACTACTTGCACACGAGAATCCCGCCTGTTCCTCGCAACGTGGAGACAGACACCGCGCATCTCGCGCATGGAAGGTCCCATAGGCTGAACGAACTCCTCACCATTCCACTGGCGAGTCATCTGCTCGCAACCGTTGAGTTTGCGGCCCCACATTGAACCGGCAACGCGGATGAGCCGGCCAGACCACTGGTTGCGATATTCGCGGGCGTCGCACGCGACGGCAAATGGTGTTGAACCCGCGGCCATTCGTGACCATTTGCGGCACGCGTCGATTTCAAACGCTTCCACCTGTCTTCAACGCAGCAGCGAAAGCTCGATGGCATGCTGCTGTGGGCTTAGCCGCAATCAGGCCGGTCAATCAAGCCATTCCCTACGCTGTTTGATCGACGCCGACACGCGCCTCGCACGTCCACTACCTATCCGCTGACATCAGTTCGGTGCAGGGACAGGTCGCTTCGAAAGCGCCCTGTTGAGTCGGACAGTTCAATCAACTGGAATGACGTGTCCAGCCCTTGGGCCAACGGGGTTTTGCCCTATCCCGCAATCTCCGGTTGACCGTCTGGACTCTATCTCGCGATCGATTGCACGACGCGTGATGCGCGTTCGCCTATTCAAGAGAGTCGCGTGCGAACTGGAAGTGGACCACAGGAGAACCGCCCCATATTTTGCAAGCGCGGCTAACGCGAGCCATGGAAGCCTCCCCTTTCGTCTCTTTCTTGTGATCTCGCCGCCGATCAGCCGCGGCCAAAAATTGGGCAACACTCTCAAAGAATTCCGGGCCACTGCAGCCTTTGTTGCATCAGAACGGCCGTTTCGAGCTTCCCGCAGACGTTGTTGTCTCCCCATAGCCCCTATGGGCGCACATTAAAGTTGCGGGAAAAAGCTGCTCTAAAGCCCGCGCTTTCGTGTCGGTAAAGTCTGAGCTAAATCGTTAAAGTCTGCGCGAATGTATCGCGAACTTCCGACTGAGGTAGTTTCACAATCACAAAGTGTGCGGGACTGTCATCCAGCGTGCGTTACACGACCACTGGAAAAATGGGCCGCATCACATTCATATCGCATCGCAACATCAATTCGATTACGACGTTTTTGCGCGAACATTAGCAAACGTTTTCAGGCGGAATCGCATTCGACAGAATCCACGATTTCGATTTCCCGAATTCGCTTTCGCTACTCCTTTGCAAAGCGATTTCTCCGCAATCCAGCACTCCGGATAGCTTCGTCGAAGTCCCCCAACCGTTGTCCTGATGCCATGGTGGCGAGCCAGGAAAAATGACCCGTTCACGATACGACCAATTGCATCAAAACATCTTTTGGAGGTTTTGATCCGGCTTAACATTCGATGAAAGCCAGCCTTTTCGAGGATAGCCTTTTGCGATGCGATGATTGGTGGATCTGGGTCATCGACTTCGGCGTTCTCGCATATTGGGAATCGCCACCACCAGATTTCGCGAAAGTTGGAGCGTGGGTAACGGGCGAAGTCCTGATAAGCATCGATCCTTTTTTCTACAAGGATTACGTCTATCAGTTGCCAAAAATGCCGGACCTTTTTAACGAATGGGTCGTCGGCCGTATTGAGTTGAACGCACTACGTCGATTCGCGTCGAAGGCCAACTGATGATCGATGACAACGACGCCGTGATCTCATCGGCCGTCGCCGGCCTCGGAATCGCCTCATCGGGCCGGCCTGGATTTCGTGGTGAGCTCGACAGCGGCGCGCTGGTGCAGGTGCTGCCTCAATGGCAAATGGGTTCTGCGGACATTCACGTGATCCTGCCCGGCGGCCGTGCTGCAAAGCCCCCCGCAAGAGCGTTTGCACAGTTTATGGCGACGGCGTTTGAGGACGTGCTACAGAACACACGATGAACGGGTCGGTCCTGGTCAATCACTGAAACCGATATATCGTGATCCTTGCACGTCGCTCGGCCCGGTCAACAGCAACGACGACAATGAGATGATTTCGGTCGCTCTTGAGGGATAGACACTTTTAGCCTTCCCGGAAACGCGAAGCGACTTACTGATTGAGTGTCGATCCGCAAAGGCCAGACTACCAAGCAACACGAACGTGGCGAACCTCAGGCAGATGAACGCGCGCAGCAAGGCATAGCATCAGGCAAGCCAGGCGCGCGGGCCCGTGTCAATCGAGTCGCCGCGAGCAAGGATTTGCATGCCATGCGCAAGGCCGACACTTCGACGAGTGACGAGCCGCCTGCGCGCCAAAATGATGACGGGATAAACAACGTTCGTCGCCCAAAGCAGCCGCACAGTTAGTCGGGCGCGCCGAGCTTCGCACTCGCAGCGCGAGCGAAAGCCGTCAACTTTTGCGCAAGGGTGCCGTCGGGTGAACGGTCGAACCCGTTGTCCGTGCCGATCAGCGTGACAACGGCTACGATCTCGGAACGCGCGCCGAACACGGGCGCCGACATTGCATCGATGCCCGGCACCATCAAGCCCTGAACGGTGGAAATGCCACTCTGCCGGATCGATTCCAGACGCGCGCAGAGCGGCGAAGCGGGATCGAGCAGTTGCTCCTGGAGCTCCGCGGGCTCACGCGCTGCTTCCGCATCACGCTCTTGCGGCGGCAACCACGTCGCGAACATCAGGCCCGTCGCCGAACGCAGCAGCGGCATATGAGCCCCCGTGCGCGTCAGGACGGTGACTTCACCGATGGTTTCCATCACCCGCACGACGGTCGCGCCCAGGCCACCCCATACAGCGATGAAACACGTATAGCCTGTGTCGTCGCGTAAATCGGGGAGCATCTCGGAGATGCTGCCGACCACGTCAATCTGCGCGATGGCCGCCATGCCGATCTTGATTGCTTCGGGGCCGAGCGTGTACCGACCAGAGTGTTTTTCCTGTGCTGCCAGCCCGCTCGCGATCATTGCCTGCAGATAACGGTGCGCTTTGGCGGGCGCCATGCCCGCCTCCTCGCTCAGACTCGAGAGCGAAGCAGCGGGCCCGAGACGCGCGAGTGCCTTCAGGATTTCCGCACCGATTTCTGCCGATTGGACCGTCTGGCGGCTCGTGGTGCGTGTCGGACTTGTGGGCATGTGAAAGCGATATCTTTGGACGAGACCAAAACTTACGCGATCGGAGCCCTGTTGTGCAAGTCGGTCGCTTATGCCAGGAAACGATAGATAGCAACAAGTCTCGATCGAAGGTTGCAAGGGCCAGTATTTCAACTGGCCCTTGTGTCATGCGGGGTGCTGCGTCGACTTCATCGACGGCCGCTCGCTGAAGCGCGCATGCCACGCGGCCAGCGCTTTGTTCGTGCGCCACCCCTCTTCGGGGAAACGCAGGTCCAGATAGGCGAGCGCGCAAGCAATCGAGATCGTGCCGATGTCCACGCGGTCACCGAACGACGGCGCCCATGTTTCGAGTTGACCCAGTGCGGATGCGATTTTCTCGTGCTGACCGTCGAACCACGGTTGATAACGCAATCCGTCAGGACGCACGACCTGTTCATAACGCATCAGCAGCGCGGCTTCGACGAACCCATCGGCGAGCGCCTGCTCGCGCAGGCTCTGCCAGCGCGCGGCGCCGCTGGCGGGAAAAAGCCGCGGTTGAGCGCTGGTTGCGTCGAGGTATTCGCAGATCACGCGGCTGTCGTACAGCACCTCGCCATCGCCGGCAAAAAAGGTGGGCACCTTGCCGAGTGGATTGACGGCCACGATGTTCTGATCGCGCGTAATCGGGTGAGCATTGCTCGGCAGACGTTCGACATCGATGCCGAGTTCGGCGGCGCATACCAGCACCTTGCGCACGAAGGGAGAAAAGGGCGAGTAATAGACTTGCATGTTTCCGTTCTGATCCAGTAGTTGGGAGATGGGACGCCGGTTCAACGCTGATGCAGTGCGTAATCCGAGCCCTGTTTGTGGGTCAGGTAGCCCGCAGTCAGTCCGCCGTCGATATCGAGCACGGTGCCCGTGACATACGACGCGGCATCCGACAGCAGAAACGCGATACCTTGCGCGATTTCTTCTACTTGCGCGAAGCGGCCGAGCGGCGTGCGGTCCAGCATCACACCTTCACGAAAATGCTCGGGCACGCCAGCGGTCAGCATTGGTGTATCGACGCCGTTCGGCGCGACCGCGTTCACGCGTACGCCGCGGTTGCCCCATTCGCTCGCGAGACTCTTCACCAGCCCGACAAGACCCCACTTCGATGCCGCGTAATTCGCGCGGCCCGGCTGGCCGCCACGCGCGGTGATCGACGCGAGACATACGATGCTGCCGCGCCGCCGCGGCAACATCACGGCCGCCGCCGTCTTGCAGGTGAGAAAGGTCCCGCGCAGATTGATGTCGAGCACGAGATCCCACTGCTCGCCCGTCATTTCTTCGGCGGGGGCGCTGCGTGCGAGTCCCGCGCACGGTACGACGTCGGTGATCGCGCCGAGCTTTGCTTCGACGTCGGCGACGAACGCCTGTTGCGCCGCCTCGTCGCGTACGTCGAGCACTGCGCTCAGAAAGCGCACGCCCGGGCCGAGCCGGTCTTGCAGGGCCGCAAGGCCTGCCGCGTTCTGATCCGCTGCTGCAATCGCTACGCCCGAACCCGCCAGAATCCGGCACACGGCCTCGCCGATGCCGCTCGCCGCGCCCGTCACAAGAGCGACGCGCGCCATCGCAGATGAAGTGTTTCGTGCGGTCTCGCTCACGCCAAAGCCTCCTTGCTAACCCGTTCGTTTTCACTAATGGTCATGCCGGCGATATAGCCGAACGTCAATGCCGGCCCCAGCGTGATCCCGGCGGCCGGATAGGTGCCGCCCATGATCGAGTTCATGTCGTTGCCGCAGGCGAACAGCCCGGCGATCGGCGTGCCGTCGGCGCCAAGCACGCGCGATTTCGCATCGACGTCGATACCTGTCGCGCTGCCGATGTCGCCCGGCGTGATCTGTACCGCGTAGAACGGAGCCTGCCGGATCGGCCCGAGACACGGGTTGGGTTTGTTCGCGGAATCGCCGAGGTAACGGTCGTAAGCGGAACGGCCGCGCCCAAAATCGCGGTCCTCGCCGCTCGCCGCGCTCAGATTCATGCGCTCGGCCGATTCTGCCAACGCGGCCGGCGGCACACCGATCAGAGCCGCCAGCCCGTCGATCGTGTCCGCGCGCTTGAGGTAGCCCGAGCGCAGGAAGCGGTCGAGGCTCGGCGTGCGCGGACGCACGAGTCCCATGCCATACGTCTTCAGGAAACGGCTGTCGCACACGAGCCACGCCGGAACACACGGCACGTTCCCGTGTTCGCGATGAATCGACGTGACGAACTCGTGATACGAGGACGCCTCGTTCGCGAAGCGCCGGCCAGCCGAGTTCACGGCCATGATGCCAGGCTTCTGGCGATCGGTGACGAGGTGCGGAAACACCGTCTCCGTCCCGTTCGCGTCGCGCATGATCGACACGGGCGTCCAGAACGCAGCGCCGACATTGCCTGTCGCCAGACGCCCGCCCAGGCTCATTGCGAGCCGCGCGCCGTCGCCGCAATTGCTCACCGGCGACATCGAACGATGTACGTCGGCATGCGGAACGAGCATCTTGCGCAGTTGCAGATCTTGCGGAATGCCGCCCGTCGCGAGTACGACAGCGCGGCGCGCGTGCACCGTGATCGTCTTGCCATGCTGCCTGACCTGCACCCCTGTCACGCGCTCGCCTTGATGCACCAGCGCGACGACATCGGCTTCGCGTTCGAGCGCAATGCCTTTATCCACGGCCGATTTAAGAAGACGGGCCGCGAGCGCATTGCCGAGCAGGAGCCGCGTGCCGCGCGGCCATTTCAGCCGGTCGATGGCATAGCGGGACAGCAGGCCGAGCGAATGGCGCAGCGACGCAACGTTGCGATGCATCGACAGCAGCGCGTCGATGTCTTTCTTGTTGACCATCATGCCGCCGAGCGCGAGGAAAGTCGGCAGCGGACCGCGCAGCGCGGAAAACAGCGACCCAAGCAGGCGCCCGTCGAACGGCGCGGGGTCGATCGTGCGGCCGCCCTGCGCTGCGCCTTCGCGCTCCGGCTGGTAGTCCGGCGAAACGGGACGCGCGATGAAATGCACTTCCGTATTCGCTTCCATGAACTGGACCATCTCCGGTCCGTATTGCAGAAACGCGTCGACCATCTGCGGACGCAGTGCCGGGCCGACCGTCGCCTGCAGATAGGCGATGGCCTTCTCGCGAGCATCGGTGTGTCCGACGCCCGCCATATGCATGTTCTGCGGAATCCACACGGCACCGCCCGAAACAGCCGTCGAACCGCCGAACAAAGCGGTCTTTTCCAGCACCAGCACAGACAGTCCGCGCGCCTTGCAGGTGAGCGCCGCGCTCAGCCCGCCTGCGCCCGAGCCGACCACCACTACATCGTATTCACTATTCATCTGTCACCTTCCTTGTGCGGCAACGCCGCACCTGTCTGCCGCACGCGATGCGCGCGCGGCATGAGTCGCTACTGCATCCGGTATCCACCATTGACGTCAATGGTCGTGCCGGTCTGGTAGTTCGCGCCTTCCGACACGAGATACGCGACCGCGTCGGCGACATCTTCGGGCAGGCCGATCCGACCGAGCGGGATTGCTGCCGACACTTCGGCGTCGCGTGCCTGCGGCAGCGACAGGCGCAACATCGGCGCGTCGATCAGACCCGGCGCGACGGCATTGACAGTGATGCCTTGCGGCGCGAGTTCGCGTGCCAACGCTTTCGTGAAACCAAGCACGGCGGCCTTGCTGGCGATATACGCGGCGTTTGAGCGATAGCCGCCCAGTTGCGCCGTCACCGACGAGATCGTGACGATCCTGCCGAACGAACGACCTTCGGGCAGTCGACGCGCAAACTCGCGGCAGGTCAGGAAGCATCCCGTCTGGTTGATCGTCATCGTGCGCTGCCAGTCGGCGAGCGAGATTTCGGTGACCAGCGGACGCTGTCCATCCGGTTTGAAGAACAGCACGCCCGCGCCTGCTATCAGAATGCTCGGGCGCCCTGCCCGCTCGGTGACTTCATCGAACACGCGTTGCACCGAAGCTTCGTCGGCGACGTCGATGCCGACACCGAAGTGACCCGTGCCCGGCAGTTCAGCAGCCACGTGCGCCGCCGCCCCGGCATTCAGATCGGCGACGGCGACGCAATGACCGGCCTCGGCCAGATACCGGCAGATAGCGGCGCCGATGCCGCCCGCGCCGCCCGTCACGAGCGCCGTATGGCGTGTTGTTACCGATGATTGATTCATAGTCGTTTCTCTTGAATGGTCGTTTTCGAATGACGGATCAACGGGACTTACGCCGCAACCGAACGGGCACGCGTCGTGTCGCGGTGACGTTGATAAGCGGGCAGCAGCAGTAGCAACGCAATCGCGCCGAGCAGCACGAAGCCGCCCATCGTCGCAATGGCGATCCTGAAACTCCCGCTCGTCTGCGTCAGCCAACCGATGATCGCGGGACCGAAGAAGCCCCCGAGGTTCGACACGGCATTGACGAACGCGAGTGCCGCCGCGGCGGCTGTGCCGCTGTAAAACATGGTCGGCAGGGTCCAGTAAGCGGGCATGCACGCATAGAGACCGATCATCGCGACGCAGAAACCGGACATCGCGATCACCGGCCGGTCGAGATAATTCGCGGCGACGACGAACGCGACACACGCGAGCAACAACGGATAGATCACGTCGGACAAACGCATCGCGCGGCGGCGGCAGCGGCGCGCCCACACCAGCATCGCGATCGCGCCGAGCAGATTCGGCAGCGCGCTCAGCAGGCCGATCTGAATCGTCGTCACATGGAAGGTCTTGATGATCTGCGGCAGCCAGAAGCCCGCGCCGTAGAAGCCAATCACGAAGCACACGCCCGTGAACGTCACAACGAGCGTGCGCCAGTCGAGCAGCGTTTTGAACACATGTGCGGCGCTGTGCGGGTCGCCCTGTGCGCGGTCTTCTTCCATCTCGAGATCGATCCTGGCTTGCAGCCAGTCGCGCTGTGTGGGCGTCAGCCAGCGGGCCTGCGATGGGCGTTCGAGCAGAACGCGCCACGTGACGATGCCGAGTATCACGGCCGGGATGCCTTCGACGACGAACAGCCACCGCCAACCGGGGATACCCGCCACGCCGTCGAAGCACTGCAGGATCAGCGACGACAGCGGACCGCCAATGGCGGCCGCGATCGGCAACGAGATCATGAAGCGCGCGATGATCTGCGTGCGATGTTCGCGCGGAAACCAGAACGTCAGGAAGAACAGCACGCCAGGGAAGAAACCCGCCTCGCTAATGCCGAGCAGAAAACGCACGGCATAGAACGAGTGCGGCCCGGTGATCATCGAACTGGCGAGCGTGACGAGCCCCCACACGACCATGATGCGCGCGAGCCAGACGCGTGCGCCAAAGCGCACCATCATCAGATTGCTCGGCACCTCGAAGGGCAACATGCCGATGAAAAAGATGCCCGCACCGAGACCGTACATCGCAGGTGTGAGTCCGATGTCGTGGTTCATCTGCAATGCAGCGAAACCGACGTTCGTGCGATCGACGAAGCTGACGATGTACAGCAGGAACAGGAATGGGATCAGCCGCCATGCCGTCTTTTTCAGTACGGCCGCTTCTTCTGCAGCGTTCATGGTTGTCTCCTTCAGGCGTGGGCTCGTGTATGCCATGCCTTTTTATCGTTGATGTAGTGGGTTGGCGCGCTGTGTCCGGTGGATATGGCCTTTAGAGTGCCGCGGTGCCGCCGAGTGACTTGCCGCCGTCGACCATCAGGATCTGACCGGTGATGAAGTCCATGTGCGGCGCGGCGAGGAAGGCCACTGCGTTGGCAATGTCTTCGGGACGCGCAGCGCGGCCAGTAGGCTGCAACGCCAGTTGCGCCGCGCGACGCTCGGGCGTGAGTGCCTGCAGCATCGGCGTATCGACGAGGCCGGGCGCGACCGCGTTGACGAGGATGCCCTGCCCCAGCAGTTCCATAGACATGGCCCGCGTGAGGCCGACAACGGCGGCCTTCGCCGCCACGTAGTGAGCGTGATTACGCGCGCCGAGATAGGCGCGCGACGCGATATTGACGATCTTGCCGCCGGCGGTCATGCGCGCCGACGCATGGCGCGCCATGCGGAAAAGCGCGACGACGTTCAGATCGTAGTGACGCATGAAGTCTTCCGCGCGCAAATCCATAAAGGCGCGCTCGTCGAACACGCCGGCATTGTTGATCACCGCGTCCACACGCGGCAGACGCGTAACGAACGCGCCGACCGCATCCTCGTCGCGCAGATCCACCACGAGGCCCTCCGCCGATCCCCCTGCTTCCTGCACGCTGGCGATTACGCTTGCCAACGCCTCGCCCGAGATATCGACGGCGGCGACATGGAAACCATCCGCCGCAAGGCGTCGCGTAATCGCCGCACCGATGCCGCCGCCCGCGCCCGTGACGATCGCAACCGCTTTCTGATGGTCTGCCGACTGGCTGCTGTGGGTTTCGTGCACTTTACAAACTCCATTAGCGTAATTGATTAC
This sequence comes from Paraburkholderia sp. GAS333, assembly GCF_050435665.1. NCBI lineage: Bacteria > Pseudomonadati > Pseudomonadota > Betaproteobacteria > Burkholderiales > Burkholderiaceae > Paraburkholderia > Paraburkholderia sp. GAS333. The sequence goes on along the minus strand of NZ_JBNDKS010000004.1, from coordinate 18,608 downwards.
GCAAAGCGTAACTCCACCCATTATGCGGAACAATGCGGGAAATCCCCTGGCAGGGGCAATCCCAAGAAAAGGCGCACTCAACCCCAGTGGGATAGGGCGGCGAGATATGTTTTCGGAGAAATCGCGTCACGATAAAAGTCCATACCGAACGGTCGTGAGCCGTTGCGCCGGACGCGGTGACGGCCTGCCCAGCTTGTCGGAAGTGCACGAGATAGCTGCCTCGTCCGCAGTCGCGGGATCAGAAGTTGAGCAGAGAGGCCCACGTAGTCTGTCGGACCTCGTGCGATGCGAGCCGCGATGGGACCGGAGCCAATCGCAAACCGGCCCGCTGGATTCGGATGGTTTGTCGACTGTGTGAAGACCAGGGATGGATTCAGCCGCGAGGCGAAGGCTTCAAGTAAGACTGCCTGCTGTTAGCGCAGGGCATTGGCGTACGCTGATCAGCGATGGCGCGAATGTGGCGGCGTTTATGAAGCGGCTACTACGACCGCAAGTGAAGCCACCCGATCACTTCAGTCCGACAACGGACACAGAATTTCGCAGTTCCCACAGACTTTGTTGTCTCCCCATAGCCCCTATCTGCGCACACTAAAGTCTGCGGGAAAACATGGCTGTGAGGCCCATTGTTTCGTTGCATCTATGTCCACAAAAACCTGCAAAAGTCTGCGGGAGCGAATGCCATCCCCCTGACTGCGTTAATTTCGCAAACATAAAGTGTGCGGGAGGCCCTTCGCACAAGCGTTAGATAAACATCAAAAATTCGGGCCGCATCACATATGTTGTGCATCGCAACAGCCATCGACGACGACGTTTTCGCCGACAAACTAGTCAGTTCGCAGAGGGAAATTGAGCTCACGCAGCCTCTTCCAAGCTATGGCCCTTTCTGTTGCCGCAGCTAGAAGCGGCAACGTCGATTTAGGTCCACTTGTTCAAACAATCGTCTTTTATAGTGAATCACCAAAAACTATCGGCTCGGTCGATCATTTGCGGTGCACAGTCCAGTTGCCTCAACAAGACTGGACGCCAAGACATCGCGGTAGTGGCTAAAGGTTGAAGATGCATCGGCGCGTCCAGATTGCGTTCAGGGTGCGTGGCTACAACACACGAATCTATTGATCAGGGCCGGCGACCAGCGAGTCGATTTCCCGGATTCGGCTTCGCTGCACACCCGAGAAGCTGCGTATCCGTAACCCGGCCCGCCGTAAAGCCGCATCGCAGTTGCCCAATCGATGCTCCGATGCCAGCTTAGCAAGCCAAGACAAAACTCGCTCAAGATAGGCGGAACGAGATTCAGTCAACTGCGCCAGTAGGAGAGACGACGGTGTATCCCGGTCACGGGTGCCCCAGAACCCTACCTTTGCGCATATAGCGGCAGCAGTGGTCCTAACCGGAGGTTCGTCTAATAGCAATTCTTGCCATGCCTTTTGAATTTCGTCCGTTGTCGGTTCGCGCACATTGTATGAGATTTGCGGTCGCCAAGACCTATGCTTTGCATTGAAGTTGATAAGCCAATCGTGGTCATTTTTCAGAAGTGTCTGATATAGATCAGGTTTGGTTTCGGCTGCAGAAGAGATGCGCCTTTCCGATGAAATGCTCTTCACAACAAGACGCCATTCTGTGCGCAATCTACTGATTCCGCGCTGAGTTAGCGTCATATCTTTTGTCGAGTTCTCCGCACCAGCCCACTTTAACGCGGTGCTTCTACTCAAATGCAATTTTTCAGAGGCGAGTTTGGCACCCCCTCCTTTTTTACAAGTACATTAAATCGGCTTTTATATCGAGCTCCGTATGAAAACGGCGTCAGTTTGACAACGGCAGATTGAGACGAATCAAGCATTCGATATGATATGCCACATGTGCACACTAGCTTCCATCCTCCAGATCTTCTTAGCCCCCCCCGCAAAGTTCAAAACATCTGAATTTCGATGCAACGCCCCTTCGCACTTGACGCCTTCCGCGAGTGCTACCCCCTCTTGCAATTTAAGTAGCGCCACAGGCAAATATGAACCCGGCGAAGAAATAAGATGTTCAAGAAAACACTCCGCCGCGATAAACATAAACGGATGGGGTGTCTCATAGCTTTCCCATCCCGTTAAACGACCAAGCCATGACGAAATTCTTGCAGCGCTCATCCCTGTCAGGTTGCAATACTCTTTACCAAAGAAGTCAGACCACGCAGATATAACTTCGCTATGTCGGACAAGGGAAGCGGAACGAGCGAACCCTGCATCTCGTAATAAATCGCGATAGCTGCCAACTGGCCGGTACGCACCGCCTTCGCGTCTCTGACGAGCACTTCTTTTAGTAACCTCCTCAATCGCGACCTTATTTGATGAATCGACGTCACGGACAATCGGTCCATCAGATGCCTTGACCAAAGTCATGACCGGCACATCGCCGTGGGTGTCTACATGCCCAAATTCGACCGACCTAAGAACACAGAAATGCTCTGAACAAACGTAGGCGCCGATTAGCTGATGATCCATCTTCCAGTATATGGGTCTTTGTCTGGCTTTCCACTCCGAAAGACATTCTGGACAGTAGCGCAAATTTTTTACACGCTCACCATCAAACCTTAATATTCTTAGCGAGCCATTTTCACCCAACGGCTTACCAAGCATTCTCTCAAGCAGCTTTTTTCGAGTCGGCTCAGACGACACCATTGTTGCATAGCGAAATTCAGTGTGCTGGAAAACTATTTCATTTCCAGTCAGACTCCAGTAGTCTCTAGTTTGCTCAGCAAGATAGTCGATAGCACTCGGGAGCCGCGTGCCTGCATTGTAGAAATAGCCGAAAAGTTGTGCTCTAAGAGTCTCGGTAGATTTTATGCCCATATACTCCGCATATCTCCCAAAATTACTTGGGAGATTTTCTCCATCCATCAGCGGCAGCAGCGCAACGGCCATGGCAGTACCCCTCCATATATTCCATACGTCCGCGGGTCGACAACTCCGAACCACCACGTAGCGGTATCACGATAACAAGTCGGCATCCCACTGTTATCAAAAAACGTTAGCCATAGACAAAGCCTTTATCGGAAAAATTGCAATCCGAATCAGGGCCCGGCTCATCCAAATGCTCTTCTACAATTTCTTCTTTTTAAAAAATTGAGTCCGGTTCTCTTTATTGAATTCAGAAATCCATTTCCTGTCATGCCGGTATAATGTTCTATACAATCTCGAATCAATCTGATAGGACGTTAGAACTCGCTTCTCCGGTCGTGCGCTCTTAACGATCATTATCCATTGGTCACGCAAATCCTGAATCGTCTCTTCAGATAATTCTCTACGCCTAGAAAACCCAGAGAAGCGTGCCCAACGCAAGAGCCGAGGATTTACCGAAGAGAAACCTTGTGCTTTGCTACCGATGTTAAAGTTGTCGGCGAAGCGCATGGAAACCAAGTCCCGATAGCGTTCACCGTAAGAAATCACACTCATGTCCTCGTCTACAGAGCGCCTCACCTCGGAAGCCCTATAGGTGACGCCGCAGGAGCAAACCAATTCGCGCCCTTGGCAATCACTCGGATCCTCTCGCCATATGTCGTTAGCTCGATGAATAATTCCTTTGCATAGCAATCCCTCTCTGCGTTGACATGAGTCGTCATACCCATTCTCGGTCGAGACCTCCGCAATTTCAGCATCTTCATTTCGTTTGGCTGGAATAAACGTTCCAGGCGACGCGCATCGGGCATTCAGCAATGAAACTACGGAAATGAATACAAATGGATGAGAGGCCTCCCCGCCTGCTACATCACCTTCGATGTTCTTCAGCCATATGGCAAGCCTTTTCAAGCTGAGACCTGTAAGCTGGCAATACTCATGTCCAAAATATTCAACCATCGAAGCAGTGAACGTTCGAATATCGACGCCACCGGTAAGCCACGCATATCCACCCGTTCGAAGCAACTCACGATACATGGCCGCTGAGGGAACACGGCCGTTCCCGATCCTGTACTGGGCACTAAGTTTTGCCACCTCTGCGAACGCTGCCCGCTCGGTGGACGACGCTCGCACCAAGATTTCTTCATCTTCCACGTCCTTCAATGCCATAACCGTATGATCTGTGAGGTTTTGTGAAATACCCTGCTTCGCGACCTTCAGCATCATTGAATGGACAGCACAGACATACACACCCGGCAGTTGATGGTCTACCATCCAATGTGCAGGTGTCCCGTTCTCTCGCCACTGCGCCAAACACTCTTCACAGTATCGGAACTTCGCGACGGACTCGGCGCCCCATCCACCAGCGCTTCTTCGTAAAATGCGGCTGCAAGGCTGCTCTAGCATATCTGACAACATCGTTTCTCTCTGCTTCGCAGACATGGTGGCCGTTGCGTAGTAGAACTCTGTGCCCTTCTTAATGATTTGCTCAGCATCCAAATTCCAGTAGTCTTTAGTTTCCTCAGCGAGATGATTCAGGCCACTTGGAAGCCTGGTATCTGGCTTACATGGATATCCAAAGAGACGACGCCTCAGGGCCAGCGTGCTTTCGACACCAATGAATTCGCCATATCGCCCAAAATTACTGCCAAGCGTCTCGCCATCCAAATGAGGAAACAGTGCGATAGCCATATCATCCCTCCCTGCTTTCGCCACTTTGCTTCTGTGAATACAAACCCGAATGCCGCCGCGGCCTTCGGGTTTACCACTCTCATATCACAGGTTCCGCCTCGCCATTCTTCAGCGAATTTGCCGGAGCCTTCTTTTGATAGTATCGTCGCGCAGCCTCGTTACTCAAATCCTGGGATGAAGCCTTCGGGTATTCCATCTGCACTGCGCTCACGAGCGACGATGCCAACTCTTGCGGAACACCCAAGAGCAGCAACCTGGACACGGCACTGATCGCTGACTCATTCTTGTCGTGCTCCATCGCCAATTCTTGAAAACCATGGCGCTTCGCTTCGGAATTTACCGAATCAACGATATCGTCGAGTGTGTCGCCCAACAGATCGTCATATGCGGTCATCCGAGATTTATTTCCCGAACGAATAGCGCTCATCATCGGCCTCAATGACGCCATCTTTTCATCGAACACGTCCCTAAAGATCTGCTTGGAAAGTCTTTCGGCGCCTGAAGAGATTGCCGCGTACTGCGCTAGCTGGAAAAGAGGTACCGCAACGCCGGGCAGCCCTTGGGTCAAGAACGAAAAATACTTCCGCAGGCTGTCAGAGAGAGGCACAGGATTAACAAGCCATTGATACTTCTGCAGTTGGTTACAGAATCGCCTCCAATCATCCTCATTCCTCATCGCATCCCAGGTGATGACGCCTTGACTGCTGATACGTCTCGCCGATCGCAGCGTTTTCCGAAATAGCTGAGCCGCTTTTGGTGTACCGCTGACAATGACCGGAATGCCCACCACGTTGGTGAGATTGACGAAGAAGTCAAATAGCGGATCGTTCCTCGCAACAGCGTGAAGCGCGTTTTGCATTTCGTCGATCACAATGAGGCCAGTTTGATGCCGTTTTGCAATACGATGTAGCTTATTGGCATAATCTGCCAACGTCGCCCGTGACCCCACTTCGGCCGCGTAGTTCGTCCCAAGCAAACGATCAAACTCCAGCATCAGAAGCTTTAGAGTGTCTTTCAAACTGGCGCTCTTAGGACAATCCACTTTTATCCAGACAACCTGATTCAACCCGTATTCCGCGTGATGAATCACCTGCGGCAGCAGTCGGAGCCCCGACTCAACAGCCGTTGTCTTACCGCCCCCAGAAAGTCCGAAGATACCAGCGCAATAGGCATGCGACCGCTCGTGCGGATAGATAGGCATAAGCTCCCCATCTTGATTCGCACGATAGCGGTCCTTGATGCCTTGGACGTAATCATCTCCGACATTCACTCCAACGTAGTGCTGCCGCACGATGACCTGCAGTGTGTTCACTACGTCGAGATGAGCGGGGAGCGCCATCACGAACCGTGATAGTCTACCTATGGCATGCATGCGATACTCTTCGGATCTGGAGCGTTCATCCTCAGAAAAAGCGATAGGGACGTCGAGCGCTTTAAGGACTGCCCGTTTGTCCCAGATACGCCCCAACGCAGAAATCAGTGGATTTTTGCGATACTCAGGCAACAAGTCATCTCCATCGTAGTATCGCGCTTCCAATGACACGATGCATTGCTTAACAGCGTCCGGGTGGTTCGACTTGTTACCCGCGATCATCTCCGCAATCGTTTCCTTGATGCTCATGATATGCTCCTATTCGTCCAATTCCGCGAGCAACTTTCTTGCACGCTTCTCGCTGAGTTCTTTGGCAGACATTTGAATGGTTTCACCTGAAGTCACCTTCACATCATCCACAGATTCTTCATAAGCGTCTCCGTCTTCGTCATACTTCTGCTCCGGATCTTCAGCAGCCTCCGCGCGAGAAGCTTGCGGAATTTTCTTGATGGCGTTCTTGAACGACCTACCGGATTTGCTCTTCCGCTTCACTTTATTGCCATCTTTTAATACATCTTCTGCTGGCACACTCTTTCCTACTGACTGTTCGACGTTGCGCGTGTCCTCCATATCCCGGATGTCTGGCCGCGTCATATTCGCCTCTCTTAGCGCCCTTGCTGTCATGGACCTCGCTTCCTTCGCGATCTTCGAAATGTTGAAGTCGGTCAAAGCCCGCTCAGATTCGTTCGCTTCTTTAGTCATGCCCCGATTGGTCGTGTCAAGATCTTTCGCGAGGCTCTGTTCTTGATACGTGACGCCTTGTAAGGCTCCAATCTCATCTTCTGAAAGCGGACATGTGATTGGCTCGCCCAAACCAAGTATCTGAATCGCGCTGTTATCGGTAGAGTCGAATGTGACGTCAATCTTTGTTTGTGTTCGTTCGGCTCTGAACATCGTTTGGCGCTCAATGAGATCAAACGTCGGACATGCATAGTGAACACCATTGTGCAATATTCCTCGCTCATCAATTGAAGCCGTCGCTTTAGTCATAACCTTGGCCCGAAACTCGTCTATATCGACGTGCCTACCACAGCCATTCACTTCGGTGCCATATTTCCAGAGGTTGAGCGGCGTCGGCGCAAGCTCCCGTTCGATCATTTCTGGAGGAGTCGAGTAACCACGGATTGCGCGTGTGTTGTAACTCAGCAGCGAATAACATATGACTCGTTGAAGTTGTTTCAGGTCCAGCGCCGCGTGGTACGCAGGATGTGTTACTCCACGGTCAAATGAGCTCTTCTCGACAATCCCCGGAACGAGAGGGTTCCATATTGCCGGTATGATCCCGAAGCGCCGCTCCATGACGCTGCGAAGGTCTGGTCGATAGGCCGGTGCATTCGACACGTTGACCCGATAGTGAGAAATCAACGGGTGCGCTTTATGCACGCTACTCACCTCTCCTTGGTCCGCATAGACTCCCTCGCAGAGACGACAAGCAGGCCACTGGTCTTCCCGAATATGAATGTCCAAGGACCGGCAGAACGCAACCTTGGGACTGACTGCGTTGACGAGTGCCATCATCGCTCCATCCCAGCATGGCGGATCGTACGTAAGATAGAAGCCAACAGCCATTCCAGAGTAGTCGTCAATCACTAGATATAGAACCGGACGGCCTATGACTTTGGTTCGTAAAATCTCGCCGACCAGGTAGATATCAAGAACTGTCGCGTCAATATGGAACCGTTCTCCCGGTCCCTTTGTCGTGCGCAGGCTGCCTTTTAGTGGTCGCTCGTGGAGCAGGAAGTGTCTGAGGCCCACTTTACGAATCCGACGCTCTTCGTACGTGAGATTCTTAAATATGTAATGCTGAAGCTGCCTTACCGTAATGACTATTCGGCCACTCAACTTAAGTTCGATTAGTTCCCCTTTTTCGTTGTATACGCCCCTATCCCGCAGGAAGGTTACGCGTAACCAGTCCAAGGCCTGACCCAGCGTTTTTTGCGACCTCTTTCCTTTCGTGTACTTGAACGAGAAGTAGTAGTCTGCAGCTAGGGCAATCAGCCGTCGAACCTCCTGATCGCACGCAGAACCACGAAATTTTTTGTGCCTTGGATGCTTGCCAGGAGGGATTTTCCATTCACGCTGTTGATTTCGCCCACCGCTTAAGTCATAGTCATCAGCGGCGGCGGCCGGGGTCAATCCGCGCTGGCAATAGCGACGGAATGTCCTATGCACAGTGTCTTCAGAGAGCTTCGAAATTTTGCAGTAACGCAAAATTCGTTTTCGACGCGTTTCAGAATGAAGCAGCGCTTCGAATTCATCACCGTAATCTGACGGCTCTGGCGTGCTGCCATTTTCATCCAAAGGAAGGTCAAAGGTCAAAAGTCCAACAATAAGTTTCCAGCCTTTTGACTTCGTTGGATCAGTCGCAATTTCCTTATATTCCTCTGAACGATTTGACAATTCGAACGGATGCACGTATCGCCTCGCAGAAACATCGTTCGGCAGTTTCTTCAACTTCTCAAGCGCATCCTCTTCTTTGTATTCTTCGCAGAGACGATCCATCAGATCATCTGTTTTCAGCTTTATTGGTAACGCCTTATGATTACTATCAGACTTCTTATCATGCTCGATATCGATGACATGCGTCCAGCGCGATCCTTTCCCAGTCTTCAGTACTATGTAGATAGTACTTCCGAAACGCTCTTTCAATACGTCGCGTACAACAAGAGGTTCCGTGTACGTGGATTTCATAGGCATGACAGCCTCCGCAACGCATCATCAATCTTCAAACAGCCTTTTTCGTCCGCCAGACTTCACTGAGCAGCAGTTGGATAGGATCGTGGACATCCAGATTGAATGCCAAATATTTTCCACCAGCGAGCTGGCGAAAGGCTTGTGCGCTGGATCCCGAAGCCAGTTCGAAAGTGCGGTCGATATAGCGGCATGCATCGACGATCCGCATGTCTTTGCGCCTGCGGAAAAGACGAAGAATTTCCCGCTGAGCTATCAACTCGGTATTCGATAGCTGTCTTCCGACGGTATCGTTGTGAGCCCGAAAAATCCAAGCTAAGTTCTTCGACAGATTTGCGTGCATCCCGTTAGCTGTCATCGAACGGTAAATCGCTCCTTGGTCTTGCCACGTCCTGCGTTCGATCAGCTGTGTGCGTTTGAGCTCACCGTCACTGAAGCCTGCCGCCTTAACGGAGTTTGCCTCCCGGATATACGTGCTCCCACACCGAACATTGAGCACTAAATCCGTGCTTAGAACCGCTGGCTCTGTCCGACCGTCGTATCTCGGATGTTCTATGCTGAGGGCTAGCGCGGCACGCTGGGTTTTCTCCCGATCAAGAGCATACTGGTCAAAAATTGTCACGACATCATCCCGATACCAAGCCTGTAGAAATACAGCCTGTTCCGCGTCGGACATAAGGTGCAGTTCGTCAGCAGCAGCTTTTTCGCATACTAAACGGGTCTTTGTTCCCGATCCGGGCATGTCGCGTGTATGGAACCAGCGCAAATACGTGCCGGCCTTCTTCGCACGTTCCTGCTCGCTGAGCTTTCGACGAAGGGTGCGTTCCTTCATTCTCAGCGTTCGTGATGACATGTTCAATCTCCCTTCGGAAACTCATTCTTCGCTTGCATCCATTCAATACCTATGTATTCCTATGTTTATTTTTATGAAGAAGAAGCATCCCCGAATGAACGGGGTTATATTTCATGGACGAATTGGTTGTTGAACCGTTACGATCGTTCTAAAAACAAGCCCGTACTTTTCGCCCGGCGCTATCAATCCTGACAATATCCCTAGGAGCGCCACGAGAAGTCCAGGCGCCCCCGCGACGCCTGAGATATCAGTGAATCCTGCTCTCCCGCAAAAGTTGTCCGATGGCGAAGGAATTCCGATATGCGCGTGCGCAATCCTCTCGTTCACGCCGAGCTGCCGCCAGCCAAGCTGCGCTTCGGACCGCAACTTGTCGCGAGGGCGCTTTGGCCTTGACAGGTGCATTGAACAGGTTGTCGGGAACCATTTCGAGCCGGCCATCCAGCAGGCGACGTCTGTAAATAAACTCAGCTTTGGCGCGCGCGCCTACTGCGGGGAGAGAACAGACGATCCACTCGCTTTTCGCAGACCATTTCTCCCGCATCCAGTCGATACAGACGTCGATGGCAAGTTTCTCGCGAATCGCCAGAAGCCCAAGCACGCGCAAGTAGAACACCAAAATCACCCAGCTCAAGCGTCGGGAGTCGATCGTGCAAATAACGGACACATCCATGTCTGTCAACGACTTAATGTGACATGCAATCGTCCCCGGAGATGCGACGAATTGATCCACACCGTCTATGCCTACGACTGCGCGCGCCCTTGAGGCAGATTTCGTAGTCGCCGAGACAACGGCGAGATTGAGACGGACGCTAGCCAGACCCCGCACGCTGACAACAACCAGATTTCGAGCCCCATCCGCGCTGACTTCATGCATGCGTCTGTGCAGCGCAGCTCGACGCATGGCGATATTCGGGGCATCGATAAACCGGATGATTTTAGGATCGTGGTCACCCGACGTGACCATCAGCCCTGTAGGCGGCTCGCCAACGTAATTTGCCTCTTCCACTGCCGAGGGCTGCTCGCTCGGTGCGGTCGTCGACTTAAGCCTTGCCGTCGACGAGCGCAACATCTCTGGTGCAGCAAGCTCTAAAGGCTGCTTGGCTGGCACCCCGCGAAATTCGGTGCCGTTATCTACATACAATGCCCGAACTCCAAGTTGTTTCTTAACGTTTCGGTAATCCGCTGACGAGTTCATACCTGCCTCCTTTAATCGGCACTTGACAACATGGGCGATCAGGCAGAGGATAGAACCGTTCAAGTCAGTTCTCTGCCATCAAGCCGAGAAGAACGGGCGCCCAGTCCGCCAACCGGGTGCCCGTTTTGCTTTCTACGGTCGTGCGTTACGGCCCTTGATTCATCGCTCAACCTCCCAAGCTGATTGCATCAAGCTAATCGTTTTCCGCGGGAACGATAAAAGCCCCATCCGGGAAAACGCGATCCTGCGAGCGAAGTCTCCCGTCTTTTTTTGCGTCATACAACAGAAATCTATTCTGCAACGCGTGAAAAATTCCTGTATCTGGCTTTCATGGCAAGCCCCTCCCTCTCGCATCATCCGGCTCGCCGTTAGTAGCCCGCGATCCAAATTTTGGCCGCTACAGCGGCTCATTGATAGTGCACTATGCATCGATTTTCCGTATCTCCCAAAAGTATTGCTTCTTTCATCACACAGCATATAGTCAGTTATCCTAACGTAATTGCTTTGCCATTTTTATTGGTATAACCCGTTTCAGGTAAGTACCGCAGTGCCTTGCTTGGTAAGCGAGAGCGTCGAGTTTACTTTTCACTCACTTTGACAAAATCTCGATTCCGCGATCTACTGCATAAGAATCGAAACCGTCAGGGCGTTGCGCATTGAGTGGTCACCTCGTTAAAACTTGACCCGTAGTGCAGCTTGCGAATTTCGCTTCTTCTGGTATGCCTCCACTGTTCACTCACATAGCATAAGCTACGCCGCAATCTTCGCGTCGTTAATCGCCGACAGGATGGTTTCGACCGTGGAGAACAATTTTCTACCGCAGAAGATCGATTGAAATTTCGTTGCTGCACCGCATGATGATTTATCGAAATAGATGGAAGATCGTCGCATTCAAACAGCAATTCCCTACCCGCACCTAGGCGAGATGAGCAGGATGATAGTCCGTGATATGTGCGTCGAAGTGCTCATCCCTGCTACGCGCGGTCTACACCAATGAATCCGGTAACAATCCTATGCAGCCGGTCGCCCGTGACCGGGGTCCTGGTCATGCAATCGTCACACAAAACTGGAGTCTCGCCAGACGTCGACCGGTTGAATCCGCCACCCACAGCGGCCATTGATGAAGACCATCGGCCCAGCTTTCCTACGCGGGTTTCCCCGCCGGCTGCGGGCCATTTGCACATTTCATCGACAACATGAACGAACCACAATTGTTTACGAATATCGGTTGATGGTTTTCGTCCACGCGTGACTCGATGAGGCGCATTCAACGTGGCACGATGCCCGCGCGTCGGACCGCCGCCCGGATGCCGTAGATGACGCAAGCCGTAGTAACGCCGGTCATTAGCAAACCATTGCAATCCGAGCAAGACAGCGACAAATCGGCCAATCGCGGTAATCGGCACCACGTCGCCTTAGCCGATGGTCAACGCAGTCCCCGCACAGAAATAAAATGTTTGGCTCATCGATGAACGCGGTCGCATGCTCGCATTGACCGTGCCTCCAACCAGGTACATCGCAATCGACAGAATCAGAAACAGCAGCAGAATCTCCAAAATACCGCGCAGATGCCAAAGGAATCCGCGCGGTTTCTGGACGGCGTCGCGCGGGGCTATGCGTGCTTCAGCAGCCCTGAAACGCTTCGTAGGCAAGATCCAGCGAACACTATAACGAGCGACACCCGCATAAGGCATTGGAATACCGCTTTTCCCGGGAGTTCCGGCGAACCGCTGCATCATCAACCTACGGTGTCCAAGTCTCCTGAATTACAGGGTCAACTCCAACAGAAAGCGGCCGACCTTAGGCTCTACAGCGGTCATTCGCAGAATTCAAGGTCTCCTCGCACTCGGTCAAGCAGTGAAACGGTCAACTGCTTCCGTTCCATTCTCAGCTCGCGCTTCACCTGCTTTGTACTTCAGCTATTCAAGTTGCACGATTCGATACTAGTCGTTCGCCCGCATTGCAATTCCGACCACCTAGTCGACAATTGGCTCGCCGCACGACGAACCGAGTGAAGAGACGCCGGACGTTTCGTGTGTCACATTGGCTAGCTGTTCACGCGCTCCTCTTGGATGCGCGATCAGAAGCGGCAGTAGAACGGCTCCGTTGAACAGGCCTGCGACATAAGCTTCCTAGGAGTTTTGACGATGAACGTGCCAACGCTACTTACAAGCCATTTGCCAACACTGTCCGAGATAGGCAATTGGGTTTTGTCATCGGGGCTTCCCGTTTTGTTGAGTGTTTTGCTCGTGGCTCCGGTAACAGCGGCGCTCACTCTTCGCCGCCAGAAGCAACAGCGTAGTAACGCCATGAAGGTCGGAGGCGACTTGCTACTGCGCGACTGGACGAGAGTAGTCAAGCGTACCGCCATGGGGTTTGTCCATCTTGGCAATGCACTGACGTCGGCCCAACAGCATTCACTTCTTTCTATCATCCACGAAGCAAGTGGTCGTGGAATGACATACGGCAATATGACGCTCGAACAGATGGAGGGCTATTCCCGAACCAACGATGCAACTTTTGAAACTTTTAAAACACATTTGAGTTGGGCAGAACGGGAATTCAGTGATGCCCAAGCGGCCTACGGCCATTTTCTGCAGCAGAGTACCGTGTTTGCCAGCGCAGTCGACCCCGAGGAACTCGCTCGATTGATGGTCATCCAAGGCGATGCAGGTCAAGCCCTTGAAAGCATAGGGTCACTGGTCTATGCGATCCGGGCAGCAATGCACTGCGAACCTATCAGCGAAATCGTCATTTTTGACCATGTGGAAGCGAACGATCATGTCAGCAAGTTCTTGGCAGAGTTCGGACGGAACCAGCCCAAAGACTCTTGGGTCGTGCGGACGGTCGACCGGCTTCTATCTAAGCAGGTGAAGATCTTGGAGAAATTCGAGCACGCTACAAGTCAGAAGGTATATCTCGGCGTTCCGCCGCCGGACCTAAGCGACGAATGGGTGAAGGATGCAACAGCTCGACTCGCTATCCCCCAAAAAGTGTTGCCTGACTTGCAGAAGCAACGCGGCTACGCAGAGCAGTTGGCGTCACAACCAATGTCGCAATACCGCATCTGGTCGGAAGACTTTTCTAAATGGAAACATCAGCTCGCATACGACGGCGCGCCGGTTTGATAATGACGTACTATTCTCAGTTCACGAGTGACGAAGTGGTGTTCAACGACTGGTTGTGTTGCCGGAATCGCCGACGCCGCCGAGGGGGTTGCTTCGCAAGGCGATGCACTTGGCGGCAGAGTTTGGCGTTCATCGGCAGACCATTGCCGAGCATGGAGCCAAGATCGAAGCAGCAATACCGGGAACGCGCCACCAGACAGGCGAATGCGACCGGGCATTTGCCCGCTTTGACGCGCTATTACAGCAGGCTGGAATTGCTGGTGCATAGTGTAAAGGTCAACCCTGACCAGGGTACCAGCGGCCTACGCAACAATCGCATTATTCTTGGCTGAATCGCATTTCGGCGTTCAGGAAATCAACGTTTTCTTGCATCGTTGGACGCACCGGTGAATGAGGTACTCGTTTCTCTTGAAGGGCCGAAATTCTTGTGTAAAGCGATTCAAAGTCGTCCCATACAGTGCTATCTGATCTACGGACTTCTTCTCGGTATTTCTGTGTAAGATGATAGTAATGAAAAATTGGGTAGTAGAATTTGTGCCATACGAATTCTGTGCTTATGAGCCCGTAGCGCTCTAGCAGACCCACTTGTTCGAAGAAGTCAATGACTGCATGGCTTACTTGAGGCGGGGTCTCGAGCAAGCCTTCGCACGTAGATGCTCTTACCTTCTGGAAGCGCGGACTATCAAACTCATCGCTCATTCGCAAGAGCAAAACGACGTCCTGCGAGGCTCTGGCCCGACGTGCCTGGGACGCGAAACTCCACGCCGCTACCAACACACTGAAAGCCGTGAAGGCCGAGCCGATGCAAGTCGCGACCGTGCCCACCGACGTCCAGAATAACGGGGACCGATCCGTTTTTAGGGACTTGATAGTCAGCTACGACGCCGTCCCGAAAGCACCTAGCATCATTCCCACTAGTAGAAAAGCCGCGCGTTTCCACTCGAATTTGACGACGCTCATGTCATCTCCAATTCCCACCGATGAGGCACTGACATGGAAGATAGTCGCTTTCATGGCTTCCGACAAAGACGCAACACGCGCAGCCGGTCGGCCGCCAGCGAGTAAAAGAGGCGATTTCACTGCTGACATGCTTTGCCGCGCCACAAATCTCCAGGTGGCGCGCCTTTTGTGCGATCGCGAATAACCGCTTTCAAGGTTGGGCGGAGCCGCTAGACGGACGAAGCAACAACTAGGCCGATGAAGGAGCATTCGTCTTTGCCACTCGAATGCCAGTTACCGGGACGTACCCGACGTCTGAACGTTCGACCCACGACGCATGTGAACGGCAGTTTGGGGCCGACTACTGCCCGATGCTGATTGGCTCAGTCCGACCCAACCCGGTCAGACAGCTTCCTCCAAACCGGTCATTCAACCGAACCCATGTTCAGCGAACTGGAGTGCCAGTAAGCGGCCGCTGGCGAACTCACCCGATCGCCCAGGATTGGACGTTCGGCATCGGACGTCTGGTTGATAACAATCGGAACGGGGACGGGCTCCGGTAGACTCCAACACTTGCCCAACCTCGTCGCGATAGCATGGACACTCAGCTTTTCATCATCTGCGGACTTACATTCGTAATTCACGTCATCGCGACGCTGGCCTATGCGGTACGGATCGCAGGCGTTCGCACGCGGCGTATCGCCGTGTCGTTCTCTTTGTTCGGGATCATCGCCCTTGTCTCCCGAACGGCGAACTCGTTTCAAGGGCCGTTCATCGCCAAACGTGTCGAGCTTGATATAGCTCAGCATCTGGAAGGCGGATTGCTCAGTGACTTTCGTCTCTTTCTGGTTACAGCCACTGCGGCAAGCATAGTCGGCGCGCTGCTGATCCCAACGTTCCAGCGCTATTTCAGTCGCGCAGTCGAGCACTTTCAAGCCAATCGTTCATTGCCGCGTCTTTTGCTCCACATTTTCAATCGCGGCGGCATCAACTATATGCGTGACGGTGCACGTATTCCGTCACGCCAAAACATCTCGCAGCTGACGAGCGGTGCGGGTGTCTCTGGACGGGTGATAGTTCTCAACGTCTGCGCGATGGCCATCTGGACGGTTGGAGTTTTCGCGTCACTCTACGCGGGATACCTGAAGCCAGATTTGCGCGTGACGTGCGCCAATCTATCGTCGGTCATTAATGGATTTGCGACTGTGGTTCTGGCGGTGGTAATCGACCCGCAGGTTTCTGTCATGACGGACGACGTGATCGAAGGCCGAATCTCCGAGAATAGCTTTCGGCGAGCTATCACTACCCTTGCCGGGGCACGTGTTCTTGGGACCGTGTGTGCACAAGTAATCCTCGTACCGGCTGCGCTTCTCATCGTACGCGTCGCCGAGCTAATCTAGACGATAGAAGTGGCGTACCGTACATCGGAATGGCCGCTTCAGAGCTGCTTAGCTGTCCTTTGTGGGTCGGGCTGAGTCCGTCCGCTCTTCAAACTCATCGCCGGAAAGCGGTCATTGAAATTCACCTGCCTGGAAGCGGCCACTTGCCAATGCGTCTTCCCGACCCGTTGGAGTCACTCGGTCAGTTTGGGCTCCAGTCCGCTGTCTCGTCAAAATGAGACATTCCCATCCAGCGTTGCAGATACTAGTATCAGTACGCTCGGTGCAGCGGGGGACGCGATCTGGTCGACGGTTACAATCTTGGGACGCTGATTCGAGGAGCTCGGTATGCCGTTACTTGTAGCGATGGATTTCGTCTTTGACGCGGATTTCCGAGCCGTTCAGCTTCTAGCCAGTCTTGGTTACAAACCAAAGCCTTTCGATACCGCGTTGGGCCGTTTCGCCGCGCTGTACACGCGCGCCGAACGCGTTATTCCACCAGTGCCGTACGTAGTGCGTCTTTCAGACGAGATTCAACAGAACTCCAAGTACAGGACGCACAGAAAGGCTCTTGACGAAATCGTGTTACGGCTGCGGAATGGACAAAGCGTCCGTCCTTATCTTTCAACGTTAGCGGTTCGTGCCGCGTTCTAAGACACTCTACTATTGACTTGGGGCATTCACCATCTACACCTCAACACTATTGATACGCTCGATAAGCGGGGCTTTGTAGCCCGAAGGCGGGGCGCGTCCGAACTATTACTATTGCGCATCAAGGAACAGACAGCCTACCTAATAGACATCGTTTCGCACGACGAGCCAGATCTGTTTGACAACGCACGATTGCTAGAGGTCGTGGACCGGAACTGGCCAGAACTTCACTTCGCGGCGAAGTCAATCACTGGCGAAGCATTCACACCGCAGCAAGTGAAGAACCTTCGCTCGAACCACACAAATTTCGCTATACAGGTTAATGGGCGTACCGTTTTACCCAAGGTTGGGGTTACGGCGACCGGAGTGCCGATTGAGGTCTACGGATGGTATTGGGCGTTGCACGCCGAGCTACGCAAGGTGGAAGCGGACGTTCGTAGTCGTTTCCATGAATTTTTTCCGCACAGCATTTCGCCATCGCAGAACTGGCGAGCTATCAACGTTGTCAGGTTGGTCGGCATTGAAGATGCCTATTTCGTCATTCAGGACCAAGCAATGCTCCGCTTGTCTCATGCCTATCGCGTGGCAGCACAAAACCGGGAAGTTGTAGCGTAGGCTTTAAGTCAACCGTTCATGTCAACATGTTAAATCTCGCAAACAGCAGCTCGTTGCCGCTCTCAGCCCAAGATGCGATGTTTGTAGACAGTTTAAGTCGTGGACGAGACGTTCCTTCTTTTCGATCTCTAGGTTGGCATGCGGACGGGCTTATTATGGCCAACTTTTCATTTTCGATAATGTGAAGACATACGGAGAGACTGGTAATGTCAAACGCATCGGGGATTGGTGCCGGTAGACTCTATCGCATCTTAGACTTTAGCCGAGCAGTTCAGATTTTCGAGAGCGAGAGCTTGTATTTCGCGCATCCGCGAACATGGGAGGATCCCTATGAAGCTCACGTCGAGCATCAAGGAAGTCACGCATTCTTTGCGCAATGTTGGTGTCGACTAGGCGTCTCAGACGCAATGTGGCGCATCTATTCGCCTACGCACATGGGGGTGAGAATCTCAACGTCGACGAAGAAGCTTTCCTTGGCAGTTAAAGCATATGCCAGTCAACTCGGATACGGTTGGAAAGCGGGACCGGTGAGCTACTTGAGCCAGCGAGACATCAAAATCGAAATTCGTAAGATTGCTGACTCTCTCGAAGAAGAATTTGATCTGAGCACTGCGGTAAAGATCCTGTACATGAAGCGCGAAGCATTCGAACACGAATCAGAATGGCGTGCGACCATTTATTGCCCAGACGCCGACCGATCGGTGGATCGAGAAGGAATCTCCGTAGCCGTCAACCCGCACAAGATTATCGACAGCATACTACTTGATCCGCGGGCCCCGCAGGAATTGGTGGATGCATTCACATTCTATTTCAAGGAAAAGTTGAAATTTAAAGGTCGAGTGGAGCGCTCTGTACTCTACAAATCACCAACACGTATTCAACTTGTCGACTGACGACCGAGCGTCTAACGTCCGGTGTGGAGGAAAACTGCGCCATACGAATGGTCGATGGCCGGTCGGAGTGTTAGACCGTTCATGGCCGCACCCGATCCGACGGTGACCGGCTCTGGTCGACCCAACCCGGTCAGGCAGCTTCCTCCAAACCGGTCATTCAGCCGAATCCATGTTCAGCGAACGGGAGTGCCAGTAAGCGGCCGCTGGCGAACTCCCCCGATCGGCGGAGGCTGTGTAAAAACGTGCAGAACAGCCGGTTAGTGAAGGCCTGTGGGAAGCACGATTGCGTTAGACCGATACGCAAGCGGACGAAGCCAGCTA